>NZ_JBFBOP010000001.1:0-652089 GCF_040686395.1 Microbacterium sp. NPDC080220 | reverse complement strand
GCCACTCGATACGACAAACACGCCGTCACCTACCGCGCCGCCGTCGTCCTGAACTCCGTCATCGCATGGGTCCAGCAATTATCAGACACGCCCTAATCGCCCTCGAGGCCGGGCGCGGCGTTTTCGACATCGACGCGCTGCGGGACGACCCGGAGAGCGCGCTCTCGGGCAACGACGAGATAGCCGTCGAGTACGACATGAGCCCTCGCGATGGCTGCTC
Organism: Microbacterium sp. NPDC080220; assembly: GCF_040686395.1. NCBI lineage: Bacteria > Bacillati > Actinomycetota > Actinomycetes > Micrococcales > Microbacteriaceae > Microbacterium > Microbacterium sp. NPDC080220. The sequence goes on along the minus strand of NZ_JBFBOP010000001.1, from coordinate 651,869 downwards.
CGTCTTCGGGTACTACCGACACGTCGCGGCCGGTCAGTCGATGATTCTGGTACACCCGTCACTCACGAGCGAACGTGACCGGTTCACGATCCTGCACGAACTCGGCCACCACGTGCAGCGGCAGCACCGCGCCTGGGCCAACGTCAGGTATTCGCTTCCGACCGAGGTCGGGGCGCGACTTGAGGAGCGTGTCGCGGACGCGTTCGCCGCCGAGGTTCTCATCCCGGCGAGCACGGTCTCGTCGGACAGCACCTGGCTGTCGGCCAGGACGTTGGCCGAGGTTTACGCGAAGGTCCGCGCGTCGCGAGCGGCCGTCGCTATGCGCGCGATCGAGATCTCCCCGGAAGGCGAGCAGGCGACCGCCGTCGTCGCGGACTACCGCGGCATGGTGACCTTCGCGCGAGCCTCGGGAGACGAGGTCTTTGCACCGGCGCGTGGCCGGGTTCAGCCGGGCATCGCGAAGATGATCGAAACCGCGCTCGAGCACGGGGGATCCGTCAATGGGATGCTGGACGGTGGCCTCGTAGCGGCGTCCGGGTGGGCGCAACAGGAACTGGAGGTTGAGGTTGCCCTCGACGACTCGTGGGCGTACGCCTTTGCGGTGGTCCGGCCCGCTCAGCGGTTCGGTCGGAAGCCGGTCTGGGGTCGCGTCGACGAGGTCGAGTGTGCCAACGAGGCATGCGGGGCGGTGTTCGCGGTCGATCAGACTGTCACGATCTGTTCGGCGTGCGGAGCACCGAAGTGCCCTGAGTGCGCGCGGTGTGCATGCGAGCGTAAGGCCAGCCCGGTCTGCACGACGTGCTTCCTCGAGTTCACACCAGCGGAGCAGGCCAATCCGACACTTCACGAGTGCATTTAGGCGGAGCGGCTCACCATCTGACCAAGCTTGACCAACGAAGCGTTTGGCTCCGCAGCGTCCAGACCGCACGACGCTCTCGTCCAACGCTCACCGCTGTATGGGAATCCGGCTCATAACTTCGACGAGATCGCTCCCGGCGATTCATCTTGCGTCAACGACCAGGTGGTCGCGCCTCAGATGCGAGTCCCGTGGCGGGCTGCAGTTGTTGGGCCACCTTCGCGGCGAAGGTCGAATCGGCCAGGATGCGCCGCACAACGTCTTCCGCGATCTGGTGGACATCGATGACGCCGTTGTATTCGACTGCCATGTCGCTTGGGCCGATTATGTCGACCTTCGTTGCGTACGCGCTCTCGCCGTTGTCGCCGTAGGCCGAGAGTACGTGGTCGTAGACGAGCTGCACCTTAGTCTTGAAGATTTCAACGGTGTACGGGTCAGGGAGGCTCGCGTCGAGCACGGATCGGATCGTGCTGTCGACGTCGCTCATGACGTCGACCTTGAGCCGCCAGTCCTGGACGAGCTTGTCGTGAAGGTGCTCCAGCAGCGACTTCGCGCTGGCCTTGACCCGCTGCTGTTCCTCCTGGGTGAGGACCGGGTCGGGCTGGGTCAGCAGGTCGAAGATCGCCAGTTCCTCCTCGGTCATACCCTCTCGGACGGCGCGCTCTTCCTCGTCGGTGAGTGTGTGGGTCATCTCGATGAGCCGTTTGAGGTATTCGTCGATGTTGACGCTGCCAGCGTTGTAGTCGGCGATGAGCTGCTCGATCCGCTCGACAAGCTCGTAGCGAGTCGGGTTGCGTATCGCTGCGCTGACAGCGCGCGAGAGAAGGAGCTGAGCGAGTCGGTCGGTCTCGGCACGCTTGCGTCCCGCGAGTTTGCGGGCAAGCCCTTCGAAGTCGATCTGAGATAGATCGAGTAACGGGTCTGGGGTGATCCCTTCGGCGGCGGCCCGGATGACGTATTCTTCCGCCCCGACCGAGCGGTCCAAGAGAGCGTCCACGGCGTCGGTCACGCCGCTGATGTCGGGCTGCGGAGGCTTGGTGACATCAGTGATGCGCTCCGCGAGCACCCGGATCGCGGCGACGGTGCGCTGTTGAGCCGTAGCCTTCGGGTTCGGGAGCAGCGCTTTGAAGATCCGCCGAATGAGTCGCGCCCGCACGAGGAAGTCGTTCCACGTCTCCTCGTCTGAGAGCAGCGCCTCGACGGCCGCGTCGCGCATGGCGATGTGATCGAAGCCGGAGGCGTCGCGCATGGCGATGAGGTCGACGCCGGCGCCGGTGCAGAACGCGATCAGTGCGGCGACGGCGGTGTCGAGTTCACCGGCTAGGGCGTCGATGATCTCGATAGGCGTCTGGCCCTCGGAGGCTGCCCCATAGATCGCGAGGGCATTCTCGAGGTTCCGGAACACGCCGACATAGTCGACGATGAGGCCGTTGTCCTTATCGGGGAACACCCGGTTGGCGCGGGCTATGGTCTGCATGAGGGTGTGGTTGCGCATCGGCCGGTCAAGGTACACGGTGGAGACGCTCGGGGCGTCGAATCCGGTCATCCACATCGCGCACACGAACACGATCCGCAGCGGATCCTTGGAGTCCTTGAACTTCTCGGCAAGGTCTTCGTCGTTCATCCGCTTTCGGTGGGGGCGGATGTCGAGCCCCTGGTCGTCGAGCATCTTCAACTCGTTCTGACTCTGCGAGACGACAACCGCCATATCGGTCGACTCCATCAGTGCGATCCGGGAGGCGAGCCAGGGCCGCTCGAGTTCGGGCAACGCGTCGTGCTCGGCCCTCAGTGCGTCCAGGTGGGCGGCCCACGCATCCTGCACGAGGCCGTACATGCGGACCGCGGCGGCCTTGTCTATGCCGACGTACATCGCCTTGCCAGTGAAGCCGCGTCCGACGAAGTGACGCACGAGGTCGCTTGCAATGGTTTTGAGTCGCTCGGGCCGGGTTAGCAGCGTGTACTGATTGCCCAGTGCCCGTACGAGGGCACCCTCGGCTTCGTCGTCGATCTCGGCATCGTCGAGGATCTGCTCGAGCTCGTCGGAGAAGTCCGGGTTGATGAGCTGGAGCTCGGGGATGCGGTTCTCATAGTAGAGCGGCACGGTCGCGCCGTCTTTGATCGCATCGCGGAAGTTGTAGATCGACACGTAGGCGCCAAATTGCTCACGGGTCGCCTGCTCCTCACCCGCGATCAATGGAGTGCCGGTGAACCCCATCATGGATGCTGCGGGCAACGCCCGTCGCATGTTCAACGCGAGGGTGTCGTACTGGGAACGGTGGGCCTCGTCAGTGATGACGATGATGTCCGACCGGGTCGACAGCACCGGCATCTCCCGCTCGCCCTTCGCGGGCTGGAACTTCTGGATCAGGGTGAACACGTAACGGTGATCGGCAGCGAGCAGCGCGCGCAGGCCAACGATCGACTCGGCGTGCACCTGCGCCCCGGCGGGGATAGCCCCGGCGTCGGCGAACTCGCCGTGCAACTGGGTGTCGAGTTCCTTCCGGTCAGTGACCATCACGAACGTCCACTTGCCCGGCACCTGCCGCAGCACCTTTTGCGTGAACCACAGCATCGACAGGCTCTTGCCCGATCCTTGCGTGTGCCAGAACACCCCGAGTCGTCTGTCCTGCGCCGATCGCGCCCGGTTCAGGTTCTCAATCGCCGCGTTCACCCCGAAGTACTGGTGCGAGCGCGCCGTCACCTTGATCAGACCGCCCGGACGCTCCAGGTAGGCGACAAAATTCTCGAACAGGTCCAGCAGGATGCCCGGGTCGCATGTGCCCCGCAGCGCGGTCTCAAGCGCAATTAGCCCACGCGTGCCCATTGCGTCGATGACCATCCAGTCACCGAAGAACTCCCACGGCGAGTACGTCGACCCGACCTTCGCTTGGCTGCCATTGGAGACCAACACGAAAAGGTTCGGCACGAACAACTGCGGAATCGTGTCGCGATAGTCGGTGATGTTGTCGTCGAAGCCCTTCTTGACGTCCTCGTTCGGCTCCTTGAACTCCATCAGTACCAGCGGGACACCGTTAACGAACAGCGCGACGTCCAGGCGTCGGCTGTGCATAGTCCCCTTTACCCACATCTGCTGCACTGCCAGCAAGTCATTCGCCGTTGGGTTCACCACGTCGAGGTAGCGCAGCAGGTCGATGCGCTTGTCCCCGTTCTCATCGACCCATTCAGCCCGGTACCCGTCGCGAAGCAGGTCGTACACCTCACGGTTCGCCCGCACCCGATCCATCACCGACCGATCCTTTGTGACCGCCGCGACCGCCTCTGCCACCGCCATGTCCGGTACATCTGCAGGGTTCAGGCGGCGGACGGCAGCGTAGAGACGATGGGTGAGGATGACGTCGTGCTGCGAGTCACGGCCGAGCGTGCCGCTCGGGCCGAGCGTCTCTTGGAACGCATCAACCGCAATCCAGCCGAGCTGTCCGAGCAACTCCAGGCTCGGCTTCTCGACGTACAAATACTCCCCTCCCACGGGAACCATCACGCCACCGACTTTTCGCGCACTTCATTGAGGTCCAGCGCCGACACGTCAATCTGACCTGTCACCAACTTCGGCAGCAGTAGGTCGCGCAACGCCGTGAGCCGGCGGTTCTCGAACATGAGCGTCTCCGAAAGGCTGAGGTGGTAGCGAGCGACATCGTTGAACGATTCAGAGATATGGGCAGGCGGAACGGGGATCGGCCACTTGCCGAGTACTTTCCAATCGGCCCGCGGCATCTTGGTGCCATTCGATGTCTGTGTTGCGTGAGCCACGAACTCGACGCTCGATGCGGTGAACACCGCTTGTCCCCAGTGCGCGGCATTGGGGCGGATCACGATGGCGTCGGTCGAGCAGATGCCGTCGACCGGCGCGACGCTCACCTTGTGGAAGTACGGTCTGATCTTGCCAAAGAGCACATCGCCGCGCTCGAACACAGCCTTGCGACTGCCCTGGGTTCCGGCCGTGCCCCAATCGTCCAGCGTCAACTGCTGCCGCGGGATATGTTCCAGGCCGACCGCCGGTGTGTCGGGGTCGAGCCTGGCAGGATCGACGCTCGCTTTGCTGACGCTGACTATGTCGTCGAGGGTGCCCACTGACCATCCCTCGGGGATGGGTCCAAGAGCGGAATCGACGACGGGGACGGCATCGTGGCCGGGATAACGGAATCTCACGAACCACTCTCGGTAGATTGCCCGCGCCATCTCCTCCAGCACCTGCACCCGCCGCCGGTTGTTGTCGATCAGTTCGTCGATCGCGCCAAGAATCTCTCCCACGACTTGTTGCACGGGGAAGTCCGGGAACCCGATCCTCACGCGGTAGATGCGCTCCGGCGCAGTGTGGCGAACGGTTGCACCAGTCGCTGTTGCTCGAATCTGACTTCGTGCCGACTCGGACAGCATCGAGTAGTAAAGGAAGCGTTCGTCAATGTTCGCGTCGGGCTTGATTTGGACGAGACCGAGTCGCTGATTATGGAGCATGATCGGCGCCCCCGGAACAATGGCGGGCGACCCCAGGATCGGGGCAGCCTGCGTGAGATCTGTCATCACTACGAGCATGTCCCCAGGCGCCAGCTCGAACTCCGGAGGATACGGGCCTATGTAGTAACCGTCCTTGCCGGGGCGAAGCTTGATACCGCCGCCAACGGGGAAGTTGCCGGGCTTCAGCACAAGCTTGTCCCCGGTGTCCGCGAAGTACTCACCCTTGAACGCAAACCCATGCTTCACGTGGATCAACTCGCCCAAAGTCGTCGTCGGCCACCCGCTCATGCGCCGAGAATCCCCTGAACTGCGACATCCACCTTGGCCCGCAGACCGACAGCCTCATCGCTCAGGCGCGTGAACTCTTCGAAGAGTTCCTCCAGCTTGATCGTGAAGTCGTCCTCCTCGTCGCCCGTGGCGGCAGTGCCGGTGTAGCGACCGGGGTTCAGGCTCCAGCCCTGCGCCGCGATGTCGGCGCGCGTCACGACCTTGCACAGGCCTGCGACATCCACGTACTGCCCATCGGGGAAGTTCTCGGCAAGCAGCGCACTGCTACCTGCCTCAGTCTCCACGTCCTCACCGCGGTAGAGGCGCACGACGTTGGCGATGAACTCGATCTGCTCGGGCAGGAAGTCTCGGTGGGCGCGGTCGATCTGGCGGAACATGTGTCGGGCGTCGATGAACAGCACCGTGTCCTCGCGGGGCGTGGCCGACTTGGCCTTGTCGAGGAACCAGAGCGTGACCGGCAGCGTGACGGTGTAGAAGAAGTTCGAGCTAATCGCGACCATGACGTCGACGGCGCCGCTCTCGACGAGCTGCTTCCGAATTTCCTTCTCGGAGTGCCCAGCATCCCCCGCAGAGTTGGCCATGACAAACCCGGCCCGGCCCGTGTTCGTGAGGGCGGCATAAAACTGCTGGATCCACAGGTAGTTCGCGTTGTCGGCCTTCGGCATGCCGAACGGGAACCGCTTGTCGCCGGCGAGCTGGTTCTTCTTGACCTTGTCGACGTTAAACGGCGGGTTGGCCATCACGTAGTCGAACGCGCCCACCGCCTTATGCGGGTCTTCGTAATAGCTGTTGGCCTGACGGATCTCACCGGACAGGCCATGCAGGGCGAGGTTCATCTTCGCCAGCGGCACGGTGTCATCCGTCTTCTCCGCGCCGTAGATCGACAGCTTGCGGGTGGCGGACTCGTGGTGGCGCTCGACGAACTTCGCGCACTGCACGAACATGCCGCCCGACCCGCACGCCGGGTCGAACACCCGGCCCTGGAACGGCTCGAGGATCTCGACGATGAGCCGGACGATCGAGTACGGAGTGAAATACTCGCCGCCGCCCTTGCCCTCCTGTGCCGCGAAGTTCGACAGGAAGTCCTCGTAGATGAAACCGAACGCGTCACCCGACAGCTGGGACGGCAGCGGTGCGAACAGGCGCAGCAGCTCGATGAGGGTCGCACGCTCGAGCTTTTGGTAGCCCCGCGGAAGGATGTCTTTCAGCTCGGGATTCGCCGCCTCGATCGCCTTGATCGCCTCATCGACCGCCTTACCGATGTCATCGCCTTCGGGCAGGTTGACGATGTGCGATAGCCGCGACCGGTCTGGAACGTAGAGCACCGACTTCGCTTTGTAGTCGGCGGGTTGGGCGGGGTTGCGCGCGCTCCGATTCGCCTCGACCTCGCCGCGCACCTCCTCGAAGCGGTTCTCGGCGTACGCGAGGAACACCAACCCCAGTACCGGGTCGCGATACTGCACCGGCGTCAGCTTCGAGTTCGCACGCAATTCGTCGGCAGCGGCCCAGAGTGTGGCCCGCACTGTCCCCAAGTCGGTGGTTCTCACCTCTGAAGGCTACCGACCGTCGCCGACGCACGACGAGCGGACGACACCGGCGAGTCGATCGCATTCGCACACCGCGCCGCACGCAGCGGTCCCGCTTCCGAGCAATGCTCGTTTCAGGATCCGCACAGAGCACACTGCCAGGCACTATCTTGGTGGTCGGATCGCACGAGCTGAAAAATGTTCGCGGTGAATCGCGGCGAGGAAACCGCTGACGAAGCCGGGCATCCTCACCGTGGTCACGGCAAGATGCTGTCCACATACCCCCATCGAGCCGCAGCGCCCCACCGGTCGTCGCCGACGCCAGCGGCGACGCGAGGTACGCGATCATGTTCGCGATCTCCTCGGGCTCGATCAGTCGGCCGATCAGCGACTGCGGACGCGCGGTGCGCATGAACTCGCGCTGCGCGGCCTTCCAGTCGGGCGACCGGTCGACCATCTCGTACACGAAGTCCTCGACGCCCTCGGTGTGCGTCGGGCCGGCGATCACGGAGTTCACCGTCACGCCCGTCCCCGCCGCCGCCTTCGCGAACCCGCGAGACACCGCGAGCAGCGCGCTCTTCGACGCGCCGTAGTGGATCATCTCCTCGGGGATCACGACCGCCGAGTCGCTCGCGATATTTAGCACGCGACCCCAGCCGCGATCCGTCATCCCGGGCAGCACCAGCCGCGTCAGTCGCGCCGCGCTCAGCACGTTCACCTCGAAGAACCGCCGCCACTCGTCGTCGGCGATCTCGAGCGCCGGCGTCGAACCGAAGGCACCGAGGTTGTTGACGAGCACGTCGACGGCACCCGCGGCATCCACCAGCGCCTGCGCACCCTCGGCGGTCGTCAGATCCGCGGCGACGCCCCGCACCGCAAGCCCGCGCAACGACTCGACCGCCTGCGTCACACGCTCCTTGCTGCAGCCATTCATCACGGAGTCCGCACCGACTAAAGCCACTTGATGTCCGGATGACGACCGACAACGCGCTCAAGCTGGTGTCCACCGCCTATGCTCATCCGTCAATGGCTTCGCCGACATCCGCCGCGAGTGTGACACTCGCCTGATGCGCACCATCGTCATCACCGGGGCCAGCGACGGGATCGGGGCCGCGGCATCCCGTCAGCTCGTCGCCCGTGGTCACCGTGTCGTCCTCGTCGGCCGTTCGCCGAAGAAGACGCGGGCCGTCGCGGCTGAGCTCGGCACGCCGTACCACCTCGCCGACTTCTCCGACCTGGCGCAGGTGCGCCGGCTGGCGGGGGAGCTGCTCGAGGCGTACTCGCGCATCGATGTGCTCGCGAACAACGCGGGCGGGGTCTTCGGCAAGCGACAGCTGACCGGCGACGGGTTCGAGCAGACGTTCCAGGTGAATCACCTCGGGCCGTTCCTGCTCACGAACCTGCTGCGCGAGCGGTTGGTCGAGAGCGAGGCATCCGTCATCCAGACCGCGAGCGCGGCGGCGCGACTGTTCTCGCGCTTCGACGTCACCGACCTGAACGCTGCGCGCCGGTACTCGGGGTGGCGGGCGTACGGCAACGCGAAGCTCGCGAACATCCTGTTCACCCGCGAGCTGCAGCGGCGGTGGGGGAGCGACGGCGTCTCGGCGGTCGCGTTCCACCCCGGCGTCGTCGCGACGAACTTCGCGGGCAACACGGGCGGCGCGCTGCGGTGGATGTACCACAGCCCCCTCGCGCGCCGCGTGCTGACGACGACCGACGAGGGCGGCAAGCGCCTCGTGTTCCTCGCCGATGGCATCCCGCGCGAGGACTGGCTGCCCGGCGCCTACTACGAGAACGACCGCGTCACGAAGACCCACCGACTCGCGACCGACCCGCGCCTCGCGCAGGAACTGTGGGAGCGCAGCGCCGAGATGGTGCAGCTCGGGTGAGGCCGTTAGCCTGAGGTCCACACGACGCGACGGGAGGCGAGCATGATCCACGATCTCTTGCGCGTCGTCCTCGAGGTCTTCGGGTTCCTCGTCGCCGTCGATCCGTCGCTGAGCGGATCCGCGCTCACCGTCGCGCTGCTCGCGCTCGCCGTCCTCACGCTCGCGCTCCTCGCGACCGCCGTGCACGCGGGCACGCGCGGAGCGGCGCCGCATCCCACCCGTCGCATCGAACTCACGGCACCGCTCGCGCAGAGCGATCCCGACGCGGCCGGACACGTCCGCCGTCGCGGGCCCGGTCAGGTGACTGCGGCCGCGTAGCGTCGAACCGCCCGGGCACCTCGTGCCCCGGCATCCGTTCGCGGCCGATCAGCCGACCCTGATCGCTCCGACGAACGGAACCCTCGTGGACATCACCACCCTGCCTGTCATCTCCACCCTGCTCGACCTCACCTCGCGCGGCCTGCTCGCCCTGACCTCGCTGCTCACCCCCTGGACGGGAGCGTTCGCCGGCGCGCTCGCCATCGTGCTCGTCACCCTTGTGGTGCGGGCAGCGCTGATCCCCGCCGGCATCGCGCAAGCCAAAGCCGACCAGGCACGGATGCGGGTCGCGCCGCGGCTGCGCGAGATCCAGGCCCGGTATCGCGGCGACCGGGAACGCCTGCAACGCGAGACGATGCAGCTCTACCGCTCCGAGAACGTGTCGCCGTTCGCGAGCTGCCTGCCGATCCTCATCCAGGCGCCGATCGTCGGGCTGCTGTACTCCGTGTTCATCCACGCGAGCATCGCCGGGCACGCCAACGAGCTGCTGTCGCAGACGCTGCTCGGCGTTCCGCTCGGCACGAGCCTGCTCCACGCCGTGTCGACAGGGACGGCGGACGTGGTGACCTGGCTGGTGATCGGATGCCTGGTGCTCGCGATCGCAGCGGTGGGGGAGATCACGCGCCGGGCGTTCCGGCTCGAACCGGTGGAGGGGATGCCGGTGGGTGTGCTGGGAGCGCTGCAGTTCGCGACGGCGGTCGTCGCCGTGTTCGTGCCGGTCGCGGCGGGGGTGTACCTGCTGACGACGGTGACGTGGACGCTGGGGCAGCGGGTGGTGCTGCGGCGGGTGTTTGAGTGACGTGCGCGGGCGAGGCGGCGAACGGTCGACGGCGAGGGACGTCCGCCGCAAGCCTTTCAGTCGATCGGATGCCGTGCCCTACCGTGACACCATGACCCGCCCCCTGCCCTTCGACGTCGCGCCGTGGAGCATCGGCCTCATTGGCGTCGACGTCGACCGCCTGCCGCACCGCGAGTCCGTCTTCGCCCTCTCGAACGGGCACATCGGCTGGCGAGGGCTGCTCGACGAGGGGGAGCCCCACGGCGTTCCGGGCAGCTACCTCAACGGCGTGTTCGAGGAGCATCCGATGCCCTACGCCGAGGACGGCTACGGCTACCCCGAGTCCGGGCAGAGCGTCATCAACGTGCCCAACGGCCAGGTCATCCGCCTCACCGTCGATGACGAACCCCTCGACATTCGCGAAGGCACCCTCCACGACCACGAGCAGCACCTCGATTTCCGAGCCGGCACCCTGGAACGCACGCTCACTTGGACCTCGCCCGCCGGCAGCACCGTCCATATCCGCTCGACGCGCCTCGTGTCGCTCGCTCACCGCTCCGTCGCCGCGGTCCGCTACGAGGTCGAAGCCGTCGACGGCCCGGTCGCGATCGCCATCCAGTCCGAGCTGGTCGCGAATGAACCGCTGCCCGAGCCGCACCCCGATCCGCGCGTGCAGGACATCCTCGAGACTCCGCTGCGCAGCGCGGGCAGCTTCGTCTTCGGCAGCGCCGCGACCCTCGTCCACGAGACCCGCAACAGTGGGATCGGCGTTGCCGTCAGCATGGACCACCTCGTGTCGGGCGCGACCGCCGAGGTGCGCACCGCGGCATCCGACGACCTCGCGCGCACCACCATCCGCGCCCGCCTCGCGCCCGGCGAACGGCTCGAGGTCGTCAAGATCGTCGGGCACGCATGGGCTACCGGACTGTCGGCGCCCGCACTGCGCGACCGGGCCGAAGCCGCCGTCGCCGACGCGATGCGCGACGGCTGGAGCGGCCTCGCCACCGCGCAGCGCGAACGCCTCGACGATTTCTGGACCTGCGCCGACGTCCGCGTCGACGGCCAGCCCCGCCTGCAGCAGGCGGTGCGGTTCGCGCTGTTCTCGGTGTTCCAGGCGGCCGCGCGTGCCGAGCAGCGCTCCGTCCCCGGCAAGGGGCTGACCGGCGCAGGCTACGCGGGCCACACGTTCTGGGACGTCGAGGCCTACGTCCTGCCCGTCCTCACGGCGACCGCACCGGATGCCGCGAGGGAAGCGCTCCGCTGGCGCCACGCCACCCTCGACCACGCCCGCGACCGCGCGCGCCAGCTGCACCTGCGCGGCGCGGCGTTCGCGTGGCGCACCATCGACGGACGCGAGTCGTCGGGATACTGGCCCGCCAGCACCGCAGCGTTCCACATCAACGCCGACATCGCCGCCGCCGTCGTCCACTACGTCCGCGCGACCGGCGACGTCGACTTCGAACGCGACGCCGGGCTCGAGATCCTGATCGAGACCGCCCGCCTCTGGCAGTCCCTCGGCCGCACCGACGCCGACGGTCGCTTCCACATCGACGGCGTCACCGGCCCCGACGAGTACACCGCCCTCTACGACGACAACGTCTTCACCAACCTCATGGCCCGGGCGAACCTCAAAGCCGCCGCGGATGCCGCGCGTCGGCATCCGGATCTCGCCCGCACCTTCGGGGTCGACGACGGCGAGATCGGCGAGTGGGTGCGCACCGCGGGCGCGATGCACGTGCCGTACGACGAGGAACGCGGCGTGCACCCGCAGGCGGCGCGGTTCACCGAGCTGGAGCGGTGGGACTTCGAGACCGACACCCCCGGCGACGAGCTGCTGCAGGAGCGCTACCCGTACGTGCAGCTCTACCGCAAGCAGGTGCTGAAGCAGGCTGACCTCGTGCTCGCACTGTTCTTCTGCACCGACGCGTTCACGGCGGACGAGAAGGCGCGGGCGTTCCGCTACTACGAGGCGCTGACCGTGCGCGACTCCTCGCTGTCGGCGGCGATCCAGGCGGTCGTCGCCGCCGAGGTCGGGCACCTCGGGCTCGCGGCCGACTACCTCGCCGAAGCCGCGACGATCGACCTCGACGACTTGCACGGCAACGCCGAGGACGGCCTGCACATCGCGTCGCTCGGCGGCATCTGGACGGCGCTCGTCGCCGGCTTCGGCGGCATGCGCGACACGGCCGACGGGCTGCGGTTCGCCCCTCGGCTGCCGGAACAGCTGACGGGTCTCGCGTTCGGCATCCGCTGGCAGGGCCGCACCCTGCATTTGGAGATCGCGCCGGATGCCACGACCTACCGCGTCAGTGCCGGCGCGCCGCTGACGATCCGGCACTTCGGCGAGCCGGTGGAACTGACGTCCCGCGTGGACGTGACGATGCCGACACCGCCGCTGCCGGACCCGGGGGAGCGCCCGACCCAGCCGAAGGGGTGCGCGCCGCGGCCGTTCGCGGAGGCGTTCGCGGAGTGACGCGCGGCGGGGCCGGATCTCGCTCCGTCGCTGTCGCCCCGGCATCCGAAACCGATGTCGGAGGCCCTCACCACAATGGGGGTATGACCACCTGGCACGGCACGATCGGCACGCGGGAACGCCTCGCGCCCCTCGCCGACATCGCGCACGAGGCGGTCATGGCCGAGAAGCTGCTCACCCGGGCGCAGATCGTCCAGCTGCAGGTGCTCGCCCGGGCGGGTCAGCTCGCCGAGCAGCAAGCCGCCGATTCGCCCGCCCGCGTGCAGGCGCACGACATGGCGCTGCGGGCGATCGCCGCCGAGCTCGGTGGGCTCATGCACCTCACCGACCGCGCCGTGCAGCGCCGCATCACCCGCGCCCGCACGATCGTCGAGGACTACGCCGCCTCGCTCGCGGCGTGGCGCGCAGGCTCCATCACCCGCGCGCACGTCGACATCATCGTCGACGCCGGCGCCGAACTTCCCGCCGACATCCGTCTGCCGTTCGAAGCGGTCGCGATCCAGCGCTGCCGGCGCGACACCCCCAACCGGGTACGTGCCGAGATCGAGATGCTCGCCCTGCAGATGCACCCGCGCACCTTCACCGAGCGACACCAGGATGCCGCTGCCCGCCGCGCCGTGCGCCTCGTCCCCGGCCGCAACGGCATGAGCGACGTCGTCGCCACGGTGCCGACCGTGATCGCCGAAGGCATCCACGACCGGGTCACCCGCCAGGCCCGCGCGATCATCGACACACGTACCGAACGCTCCAGCGACGTCGTCGACACCGATGGCCGAACCATCGACCAGGTTCGAGCCGACGTTTTCGCCGACCTCCTCCTCGCCGGCACCCCGGCCCTCGACGACACACGCGACACGACCGCCGGCCCGCTCGGAGCCATCCGCGCCCACGTTCAGGTCGTCATCCCCGCACTCGCGCTGTCCGGCACCGAGGTGCCGTGCGACCTCGTCGGACGCACCCCCATCGACGCGGCCACCGCCCGGCGCCTCGCCGGCGACACTCCCTCGTGGGAACGCCTCGTCACCGACCCGGTCACTCACACCGTGCTCGCCGTCGACACCTACCGGGTGCCGCATCCGCTGCGCCGCCACCTGCGCGCCCGCGACCAACACTGCCGATTCCCCGGATGCCGCGTCCCCGCCATCCGCTCCGAGATCGACCACACGCACGACCACGCCCTAGGCGGCCGCACCGAACGGGCGAACCTCGCCCACCTGTGTCAACGGCACCATTCAATGAAGCAATTCACCGCCTGGAGAGTCCGACAACTCGGGGGTGGCGTCCTCGAATGGACCTCACCCCTCGGCAGGATCTATCGCGAAGACGCACCCACCCCGGCCGTCGCGTTCACCCCTGCCGTGCGACCTCCGCATAGCCACGAACCCGCGCCGTTCTGATCAGGGCAGCCCGGCGACGCCCCGGACCGCAATCCCGCCCAGCGCCGCGACCGCCTGCGCCACGCGCTCCTCGTTGCGCCCGTTGATAACGACGTCCGCGCCCGCCTCGGCGAGCCGCCGCGCGATGGCGAGCCCGATGCCCTGCGTCGAGCCGGTCACCACCGCGGTCTTGCTGCTCAGATCCAGAGTCACTCCGTCAGTCATGTGTCGTCCTCTCTCGTCCGTCCTTCGATGCTCGCAGACCCACACGGCCCTGGCGCCGTCCGGCGATGGCACGCTGGAAGGGTGACGTCCGCACCGCCCTACCTGACCCGCATCCGCGGACGCGTGCTCACCGCCCTCGCCGGCGACCCGACCGGGATGGCGCCGTACGTCCGCGCCCTGGCGGAGGGCGACGACGCCGGACACTTCGCCGAGAACGGCCCCGCCTGGACGGTCCACGCCGGCATGGGAACCCTCGTCGCCGGCATCCGCGCCCTGCTCCTCCAGGCCCTCCACCCGGGCGCCCTCGCCGGTGTCCACGACTGGTCCCGCTACCGCGACGACCCGATCGGCCGTCTCACCGGCACCGTCCGCTGGGTCATCACCCTCACCTACGGCTCGACCGAACAAGCGGATGCCGAGACGGCCCGCGTCGGCCGCTTCCACCGCCGCGTGCAGGGCGAGTACGTCGCCGGCGACGGCTCCGCCCGCACCTACACCGCCGAGCAGACCGACCTCGTGCGCTGGGTGCACCTCGCCTTCACCGACGCGTTCCTGCGCAGCCATCAGGCCTACGGCGGCCTCATCCCCGGCGGCCCCGACGCCTACGTCGCCGACTGGGCCACCGCCGGACGCCTCATGCGCGTCACCGACCCGCCTCTCACCGACGCCGCCCTCCGCGCCGAGATCGACGGCTACCTCGACCGCGGCGAACTCCGCCGCGACGAGCGCGTCGACGACGTCGTCCGCTTCCTCAAGAAGCCGCCGTTCACCGGGATGATGGGCGTCGCCTACCGCGTGCTCTTCGCCGCAGCGGTCGCGACCTTCCCGCCGCGCATCCGGCGGATGCTGGGCCTCCGCCGCTCCTGGCTCCCGGTGAAGACCGCGACCCGGGTCGTCCTGCGCGTGACAGAGCGCGCGCTCGGGTCGGGACCCCGCGCGCAGGACATGGCGCGCCTGCGGTTGCGGCGGCTGGGCCGGTAGCCGACCGCTCAGACCAGCTTCTCGAACACCATCGTCGCCTGGATGCGGTCACCGCCGCCGAAGCCCGTGCTGCCCGACGACGCCGTCGTGATCGTGTGCAGGCGATACCCGAGGGCCGCCTGCCGGTTGATCGCCGCCTCGAGCTCGACGAGGTTGTTCGACCCGGCGCCCCACATCTTCTCCTTCAGCACGACCTGCAGCACGACGTAGCTCATCCCGGCCGGGGCTTGCCGCGGCTGCGCACCGGCGACCGCGTCGGCCTGCGCCTGCGCGATGAAGCCGCCGAGACCACCCTGCGGGGGAGAGGCGGGCTGGGTCTGCTCGGTCCAGGCCGTGCCGTCCCACCACCGCATCGTGCCCGAACCGTCGTCGTACCACCCTGCTGCCGTGTCGCTCATGTCGTCACCGTAGTGGCCGCGAGCGCCCGCGGTGAAGAGTCAAGCGCTGCCGGGCGCGCCGATGAGCCAGGCCATGAGCGCGATCGTCGAGATCAGCCCCGTGATCGCCGCGACGGCACCGAGCGACCCGCCCGTCAGCGCGAGCGGCTTCGACTGACCGCGTGTGAGCGCGAACACGCCCAGCGCGAACGCCGACAGGCCGAGCAGCAGCCCGACCCAGGGGACGAGCCCCGTGAGGAACGCGAAGATGCCGACGATCAGCGTCGTGATCGCGAGCCCGTTCTTCGGCTTCGCCTGCGGCTGTGTCATCGTGTCTCCTCCTCGTCGAGCTCGACCGTCGTCAGCAGCTCGAGCTGCCGGCGCAGCGTCCCGACGATGTCGATCGCGTCGGAGTCGTGCATCCACTGCACCTGCAGAGCATCCCACAATGCCAGCGTCGACAGCGCCGCGAACTCGGGCTCCACGCCGGGGCGCAGCGCAGGAAAAGTAGCAGCGCAGGAAAATGTAACTCGGGCGAGCACTGGCGCGAGGTCGTCATCGCGACCGCGTTCCGCACCGATTCGCTGCAGGCCGTGCAGAGTCAGCGCGACGCGCTCGCCGAACTGCGCGGGTCGCGGTGGCCGGCGGCATCCGTCCCCTGGCCGGGCGCCTGAGGCTCAGTCGAACGTCGCCGGGGTGTCGCGCGGGTACTCGCCCCCGGCGAGCTTCACGAGGTGCGCGTGCGCGTACTCGCACACCAGCGCGTGCCGGTAGACCATCTGCGGCACGTCGACGTTCGAGTCCATCCACAGGCTCAGCGCGCCGACCTTCCACGCCCGGAACGTGTCGTCGCCCGTGATCGTCGTCAGGATCTCCAGGAACGAATCGTCGAACTTCATCGAGTGCACCGCCCGGCGGTACTCCTCGACCGTCAGCGCCATCGAGAACGGGATGTTCATGAAGCAGAGCGCCGTCTGGATGTCGAGACGGATCAGCCGGCGCACGTGCCGTTCGGCATCCAACCGCGGGATGTCGAGCTGCTGGAAGTCGAGCTCCGCCCGCTCGGTCACCCGCACCGTGTCGAGCGCGATCAGCACGTCGTAGACGTTGACGTCGTGCTCGACCACCGCCGAGTCGCCGAGCCCCGACAGCGCCGTCGGCCGCAGCGTCACCGGCGCCATGTCGACCGGCGTGTTCCGGATGATGAAGTTCACGAGGTTCGTCTCGACGACGAAGTGCCGGATCAGCAAGTCGACCGCGCTCGGCGACACGAAGTGCCGCAGGAACCACACGCACAGCGCGTCCATGACGCGCAGCGGCATCCACCGGAACGGCAGCACCCGCTTGACGACCGACACGACCCCCACCACGACCCGCGAGAACACCCGCGCGATCGGGTACAGCCACCGCCGCGACAGCCGCCGCTGATCGTTGATGATCTGCCGGATGACGGCGCGGTCCAGCGGCACCGACGGGTCGGCGTAGATCGCCTCCCACATGCTCGGGTCGCTCTTCGCGAACTCCGGCACGACCGGCAGCGGCGGCCGCTTCGCCACGTCAGCGATCCAGCTCTTCGAGCTGCAGCGCGTACAGCCGCGCCACGACCTGCGCGCACCGGACGATCTCGTCGGCGTCCTCGTCGGTGATGATCCCCGACGTCAGGATCGCCTCGAGGTCGCCCGTGTGGTTGCCGTCGGCGACCTCGTGGTAATGCATGAAGTTCACCTGGTTGTCGGCGAGCCCCAGCACCTCCTGGAACCGCGCCGCCCAGCCCGCCGCCCGCTGCGCGCCGAGCCCTTCGATGATGAACATCGCGCCGAGCAGCCCCGTCGGGTTCGGACGGTCGGCGTACGTGAACATGTACCCCGACAGCGCCTCGGACCCGAGGTTCTTGCGCCCCGCGCGCAGCTCGGCCAGCGACCCGCCGATCGCGACGTAATCGCGCTCGAGCATCAGGTAGTCGCGGTGCTCCTCCTCGGCGTGCTTTATCGCCGCGGCCCGCAGATCGAAGTGCGCGATATCGAAATTGGATGCCGCCCGCGAGATCCACGGCGACCCGTCCACCACCTGCTGCCGCAGGTTGAACAGCAGTCGCTCGTAGTCGCGCAGGGTGACGGTTCCGGCATCCAACCGCTGCAGGATCGGGACGCGCGAGAGGTGCTCCTCGAGCTCCTCCCACACCGCGGCGAGGCGGTCGGCGAGCGAGTCGACGGTGGCGGTGGCGGTGTCGGTGGTCATGACGATGCTCCTTGCTGCGGTGGGGCGACGACGGTCAGGTGGGCGAACGCGAACGAGAACCGGCCCGACTCGGGCACGGCGAGCAGGATCGTCTCGCCGGGGGAGAAGCGCCCGCTGCGGAACGCCTCCTCCAGCGCGATGAAGATGCTGGCAGCTCCCGTGTTGCCGCACGTCTCGAGGTTCGAGAACCAGCGGTCGGTGTCGAGCGTCGCCACGCGCGTGCGCAGGCCGTCGAAGGCCAGGTCGCGGAACGCGTTGGTGCTGTAGTGGCAGATGACGTGGTCGAGGTGGCTGATGTCGACCAGGCCGATGTCGACGAGCTCCTCGAACTGGGCGAGCCCGGCGCCCGCGAGGTCGTCGAGCATGCTGACGTCCTGCCGCAGCAGGAACATCCCGGCCGCGGCGGCATCGTCGACCGGCACGTCCTGCCACGTCGACCCGACGACCGGCTCCGGCCCCTCCATGCCCGCGCGCATGCAGACGTCGTACTCGTGCGCCAGCGACACGTGCCGCACCCAGTCGACCCGTAGCGACAGGCGGGTCGGATGCGGCTGGAACTCGACGACGACCGCACCCGCGCCGTCCGAGAGCATCCACCGCAGGAAGTGCGAGTCCATCCCCGCGTGGATGCCGTCGTACCGGCGCTGCCGCAGGCTACGGCTCGACAGCTCCGACCCCACGACCGCGGCGCGCGGGTGGTCGCCGAGCTTGATCTTCGACACCGCGGCATCCAGCGCGGCGAGACTCGACGCGCACACGCCCGACGCCGAGAGCAGCTGCATCGGCCCGCCGCCCAGCCGACCGTGCACCATCGACGCGAAGCCGGGGACGAGCACGTCGCCCATCGTCGTCGCGGTCGCGAGCATCCGCAGGTCACCCGCCGCGATGCCGCGGTCGTCGAGCGCGGCGGTCAGCGCCTTGACGGCGAGCTCCTCGTTGAGCTCGGTCGGCTCGCCCTGCTCGTCGAGCGCGTAGTACCGCTGCCGGATGCCGTTCGCATCGAGCACGCGACGACGGATGCGGGCGGTCACCGCGTCGTCTCCACCGAGGCGGCTGACGATGCCGTCGTTGTCGACCGGATCGCCCGGCAGGTACCGGCCGAAGCCGGTCAGGTATGCGGACGCCGTCGATGCCATGCGTCCGACCCTAGAGGGTCGGTGTGGACGGACCGGGGTGTTATCCCCGGGTCACTTCTCGACGGGGCGCCCCTCGGCGATCCACGAGCCCGTGCCGCCTTCGACGTTCGTCGTCTCGAGTCCGTGGTGCTCGAGGAACGCGGCCGCGCGGGCGCTGCGCCCACCGGCCTGGCAGATGAGGTGCAGGTCGTCGAGCTCGCGCAGCTCGTCGACGTGGTCGGGCACCGTCGCGAGCGGGATGTTGCGTGCGCCGGGCACGTGCCCGGCGGCGAACTCGTCGGGTTCGCGGACGTCGATGATGTTCGCGGGGGAGGCCTCGGCCAGCTGCGCCGTCGTGATGGAGTGCATACCTCGATGCTCGCAGATCAGAGCGGATGCCGGGCCGCGGCGTCGGCGATCGTTACCCTCGGATCATGCCGATCCGCTCCGCTCTTCGTGCCCTGAACGATTCGACCTCGATCACCCACGGCGTCGTGTCGTCGTGCGTCGTCGGTGTCCTCACCCTCATCGACCCCCGCCATCTCACCGTCGGGCAGCGCCTCGTCTACCGGCTGGCGAACGCGGGGCTCGCCGCCTGGACCGTCGGCGTCGGACTCCGCAGCAGCGATCCGAGCGGCGCCGTGCCGCCGGTCGGGCGGGCGGCGCTCGTCGCGGGCGCCGCCGGTGCGGCCCTCGGCTTCGCCGATGCGGGCGAAGCGGTGGACGCCCGCGTGCAGGACGCGATCGCGCGCACCGGCGCCCGGCATCCGCGCCGTTGGCTGGCAGCCGGCGGGACCGTCCTCGCCTTCGGCTCGTGGTGGGCGAGCCGAACCCTCGACGCTCCGGGGGACGAGGACACCCCCGAGGTGCACGAAGCCGCCGTCGACCTGCCGGAGGACGTCCGCGCCCTCGCCGCGCATCTACTCGCCGCCACCGATCTCTTCGGTGCACCGGAGCTCCGCGCCCAGCTCGCGCATGCGCAGCGTCTGGTCTTCGACGACAGCGACGGTGGGTTCTGGCCGGTCGCGCAACTCCAGGTCGACGTCGACCTGCCGCGGGCGGTTCCGGCGGACGCGACGTTCCCCGTCGTCGGTCGGTTCCGCGCCCTGGGCGATGTCACCTTCGACGTGCGGCTCGTGGTGACGGACGGTGTGCTCGCGAGCCTCTACGTCGATGAAGGCGGCGACTGGACGCCCGAGCAACGCGACGCCTGGTACGAGTCTGGCGGCGACCTCGGAGCGCTCGGCGGCTGGCCCGCGCTCGGCGACCTGGAGATGCTCATCGAATCGCCCGAGGGGCTTCGCCCAATCGGCGTCTGGACGGCAGGGTCGGAGCCGGATGCCGGCCGCGATAACGTTCGCTCATGATGCCGATCGAGCACCTCGTCGCCTTCACCCTGGCGTCGATCGTGCTCATCGTCATCCCCGGCCCGGGAGTGCTCTTCGTCGTCGGTCGCTCGATCGCCCTCGGGCGCCGCGCCGGGGTGCTGAGCGTGCTCGGGAACTCCCTCGGCAACATCCCCGCCCTCCTCCTCGTCGCCTTCGGCGTCGGCGCGATCGTGGCCTCGTCGGTCGTCGCCTTCACCGCGATCAAGATCGTCGGCGCCGTGTACCTCGTGTACCTCGGAGTTCAGGCCATCCGGCACCGGCGCGGCCGCATCGAGCAGGGCGGGCGGGCACCGGCATCCGTCCTCACCCTGCTGCGCCAGGGCTTCTTCGTGGGGATGACGAACCCGAAGACCATCGCGTTCTTCGTCGCCGTGCTGCCCCAGTTCGTCGCGCGCGACGCCGGGCCGATCTGGCTGCAGCTGCTGATGCTCGGCCTGATCTTCCAGGTGCTCGCGATCGTCTGCGACAGCATGTGGGCGCTCGCCGCCGGCACGGCCCGGACGTGGTTCGGGCGGTCGCCGCGGCGGCTCTCTGCGCTGTCGGGCACCGGCGGCATCCTCATGATCGGCCTCGGCGGCGCGCTCGCGTTCAGCGGCGCGAAGAGCTGACGCGGGAATGTTCCGGCGCCCCGATGCGCTGCAACCCGGCATGACGAACACCACGAAGCCTGCACAGTCATCCGGCACGTTCCGCATCGGCGGGGAGCTCGAGGTGAACCGCCTCGGGTACGGCACGATGCAGCTCACCGGACCCGGCGTCTGGGGTCCGCCCAAGGATCACGACGAGGCCATCCGCGTCCTCCGCCGCAGCGTCGAGCTCGGCGTCAACTTCTTCGACACCGCCGAGTCCTACGGCCCGTACGTCGCCGAGGAGCTCCTCAAGGAGGCGCTGCACCCCTACGCCGACGACGTCGTCATCGCGACCAAGTCCGGTCTCACGCGCACCGGCCCCAACGTCTGGCCGCCGCTCGGGCGCCCCGAGTTCCTGCGCCAGGGTGCCGAGATGAGCCTGCGCCGCCTCGGCCTCGAGCGCATCGACCTGTTCCAGCTGCACCGCATCGACCCGAAGGTCCCGCTCGAGGACCAGGTCGGCGAGCTGAAGGCGCTGCAGGACGAGGGCAAGATCCGCTACATCGGCCTCTCCGAGGTATCCGTCGACGAGGTGAAGGCCGCGCAGGAGATCGCCGAGATCGTCACGGTCCAGAACCTCTACAACCTGCAGCACCGCGACGCCGAGGCGCTCCTCGACTGGTCGGAGGAGCAGGGCATCGGCTTCATCCCGTGGTTCCCGCTCGCGACCGGCGGGCTTACCGGCGCCGACTCGCCGCTCACCGACATCGCCGAGCGCAAGAACGCGACGCCGGCGCAGATCGCGCTCGCCTGGCTGCTGAAGCGTTCGCCGGTCATGTTGCCGATCCCGGGCACGTCGAGCGTCGCGCACCTCGAGGACAACCTGCAGGGTGCCGTCATCGAGCTCACCGACGAGGAGTTCGCGGAACTCTCCGCGCTCGGCAGCTGACCCCCTCGCGTCACCCGCCCGCCTCTGCAAGGGTGGGCGGGTGACGCATTCCAGTGGGCAGCCCGTCGTCCGTATGTGGACGGGCGTCGTCCGCACTGAGGACGAAGGCCGTTACGTCCAGTACGTCGAACGGACCGGCATGGACGCGTATCGCGCGACACCCGGGAACCTCGGTGCGTGGCTGTTGACCCGGGACCTGGGCGACGGCCGGACCGAGATCACCACCCTGTCGCGGTGGGAGAACTTCGCCGTCATCGCGGCTTTCGCGGGGGAGGACATCGAACGCGCCGTCTTCTATCCCGAGGACGACGAGTTCCTCCTCGAACGCGACGAGCGGGTCCGCCACTACCGCCAGACGTGACCCGTATCTTCTGGGCACCATCGCGCGTACGGTGGGGCCCATGTGGACAGTACTCATCATCTTGCTCGTCATCTGGGTGGTGCTGTCGATCGTCGGATTCGTGTTCGAGGGCCTCTTCTGGTTGGGCCTCATCGGAATCGTGCTCTTCGTCGGCACCATCCTCTTCGGATTGATCCGGCGCAGCGCCGCGAAGAAGAAGGCCTGAGCGGGCGGCATCCGCGTCGGTGGGGCAGGGTAGAGGCGTGGCCGTCGTCTCCGAGCTCTACCGCTATCCCGTCAAAGGGTTCACGCCCGAGCCCCGCACCGAACTCCGCGTGCAGGACGACGGTCGCATCGCCGGTGACCGTGTGCTCGCCTTCCGCTTCGCGGATGCGACCGAGCCCGAGGATGCCGGTGGCCTCGAGTCGTGGCCGAAGAGTAAAGGGCTGTCGCTCATGGACTTCCCCTCGATCGCGCGCGCGCGCGGTCTTCGACGCGCAGACCGGTCTGCTGCGACTGAGTGAGGACGGGCGGGTCCTGGCGGAGGCGGGCCTCGATGAGGCGGGACGGCACGAACTCTCGGCGGCCGTCACCGCGTTCGTCGAACGGTCCGCGGACGCGCGGCTGCTGCAGCGCCCGGGCGTGCTGCCCCTGCACCTCGTGGGAGACGGTCGCACCGCGCGGTTCCAGGATCGCGCTCGCGGCTACGTGTCACTGCACGGCGCGGAGACCGTCGCAGACGTGGATGCGGCGACGCCCGCGCCCGTCGACAGTCGCCGCTTCCGCTCGAACATCGTCGTCTCGGGGATCGCGCCCTGGGCCGAGCTCGACTGGTCCGGTCACGTCCGCATCGGCGGGGTGCGGTTCGATGTGCAGCGTCCCATCGGACGGTGCGCCGCGATCACCGCGAACCCCGACGACGGACGGCGGGATGCCCGTCTGCTGCGGATCTTGACGACCGAGTTCGGCCAGAGTGAAGCGACCCTGGGGGTCCTGCTGCTACCCGCGGACGGCGGCGGAGTCGTGCGTGTCGGCGACGAGGTCGTCGTCGAGGCGGGCTGACCGTTCGAACGAGACCGTGGCGGCCAGCGTGGCCACCGCAGCGGCGCGGTCATTCTCCCGCGCGGCGAGGTCCATCGTCTGGGTCTCGACCTCGGCTTGTCGCGCGCGCAGATCGGTGCTGATGTCCGCGAGTCGATCGGCGAGGAAGGCCGCGAGGCCGTCGTGGAGCTGTTCGAGCGTCGTGCCGTGGATCTCGAGGCGACGGTCGGCCACCGTCAACGTGACCGATCCGTAACCGGCGCCCGCCAACAGCCGCGCGGTGTCGTCGCCCACGATCTCGTCGAGTTCGGCCTTCTCGGGGCGGCGGTCGAACACCGCCTCGACGGTGTACCGCTCGGGTGCGGCCGGCGTCATCAGTCCGGCGGGAAGGGACCCGACGAGGACCGACCTAAGGCCGAGGACGTCGGCGGTGCCGCGTCCCGATTGCGTGTGTGTGCTCATCTTCGGACGTTACGCCCCTCAGATGTGCACCTCACAGGTTGGGCCGACCGGCCCGACCTCGTCGTCATGTCCAACGCCTTCACCCTCGGCCACACCGTCGCCGGGCAGGACCTGTCCGCCGACGACCTCATCACCGGGGAGTGAGCCTCGCCGCGTGCTACACGCCCACGTCCTCGCCCCGCGCGTGCGACAGCGCCGTCGACGGCGCCTGGCGCGCGATGGAGGAAGCGTCGGAGTCGTTGGCGACGACCGCCGGCGACCACGCGCTGTCGTCGCTGCCGTTCACCTGCGCCGACGACGTCTGTCCGCCCTTCGCCGGAACGATCCCGACGAAGTACGACCAGACTCACCTCACCGTCGCCTACGCCGAGCACATCGCCCCGGCCCTGCAGCAGGCACTCGACGCGATGGGGCTCCTCGAGTAAAGAATTCTTGACACGTTGCGGATCGTCGTGTCATCCTCCTGATGTCAAACATTCCTGACATCGGAGGTGCAGCATGGCTCGTGAGGAACGCGCCGCGTGGGTCGGACTCGTCGTCTCGCTCATCGCCATCGCGGTCTACGCCGCGGTCGTCGCGGGGCGGGCGGCATCCACCCCCCTCCCGGAGGTCGACTGGCTCGGACCCATGCTCTGGACGATCATCGGCGGCATCGTCGTCTCGATCGTCGTCACGATCATCTGGGGTGTCGTCGCCGAGGGCGGGTCGCTCCGCGGCGAGAACGCCGCCGACGAACGCGACCGTGCGATCACGCAGATGGGCGACCGCGTCGGTGTCGCGTTCCTCGTCATCGGCGGCGTCGTCGGCATCGCCCTCTGCGCGATCGACGCCGCCCCGTTCTGGATCGCGAACACGCTCTACGCGGGCTTGGCTCTCTCGTCGGTCGTCGGCGGCATCGCCCGCGTCGTCGCCTACCGCCGCGGGCTCGTCTGATGGTCAAGCCGACACGCGTCACGAACGCCATCCGCGAGCTGCGCACCGACCGCGGGCTCACCCAGGCCGACCTCGCCGGCGCCGTCGGCGTGACCCGCCAGACCCTCATCGCCATCGAACAGGGCAAGTACTCGCCCTCGCTCGAGATGGCCTTCCAGATCGTCCGCGTCCTCGACGTCCCCTTCGACGCGGCCTTCCAGTACCCGGAGGACTGACCCATGACCGACACCATGACCGTCTGGCGCCAGCGCCGCTACGGTTCCGCCGACGCCGTCCGCCCCGAGACCGTCCCGGTCCCCGCACCGCGCGCCGGCGAGGTCCTGCTGCAGACGGATGCCGTCGCCCTGAACTCCGGCGACATCCACCTCATGCGCGGTGAACCGGGACTCGTCCGCGTCGCGCTCGGCCTCCGCGGACCGCGCATCCGCGGCCGCGGCATGGACGTCGCCGGCACCGTCCTCGCCGTCGGCGACGGCGTCACCGAGTTCGTCGTCGGCGACGCCGTCGTGGGGTCGGGGCGCGAGACCCTCGCCGACCGCGTCGTCGTCTCCGCGAAGCGACTCACCCGCCTGCCCGAAACGGTCGCGCCCGCGATCGCTGCGACCCTGCCCATCGCCGGCAACACCGCCGTGCAGACCCTCGATGCCTGCCGCGTCGGCTCCGGCGCGCGCGTCCTCATCGCGGGAGCGGGCGGCGGCGTCGGCACCTTCCTCGTGCAGCTCGCCGCCGACCGCGGCGCCGAGGTGTGGGCGACGTGCGGGGAGCGCGCGCGACCCGTGCTCGAGCGGCTCGGAGCCGCTCGGACGTTCGACTACCGCGCGCTCGAACTCAGCGACCTGCCCCGCGGCAGGTTCGACGCCGTCGTCGACATCGCCGGCGAGCCGCCCCTCACGGTCCTCCGCGACCTGCTCGCCCCCGGCGGCACCGCTGCCCTGGTCGGCGGCGACGGGCATCCCTTCTTCGGACCCTTCGGACGCATCCTCCGCTCCGCCGTCACCCGCGGGCGGTTCCGCCCGATCACCGCCGTCACCCGTACCGAGACGACGGCGCAGCTGGTCGAACTCGCGGCATCCGGTCGTCTCACCCCGCACCTCGAGCGCACCTTCCCGCTCTCGCAGGCCGGCGCCGCCCTCGCCTACGTCGAGGCGGGCCGCACCGTGGGCAAGGTCGTCGTCGTCCGCGACGGACTGCTCGACGTCTGACGCCGGGTTCGGGGACGAGGCCGTGCCTCAGATCCCGGCGTATCGCGCGATGTAGTCGTCGTCGGGGGTCGATGACCGGCGTCGGACCGTGAACGCTCGCCCGAAACCGGTGTCCCAGTCCATCCACGTCGTCGACAGTTCAGGGCCGGCGATCACCGACCCACCGAAGGACAGAACCGCCGACTCGGCCGCGGCCTCCCAGAGGTGCTCCTCGATCCCGGCGGTGTCGAAGGCGACGAGCCGCTCACGGTCGGCACCGTCGACTCTCACCACGGCGCGTGCACTGGTGAGAATGGGGTACCGCCGATCGCTTTCGTCGAAGAGTTCCGACATCTCTTCTTCGTCCTGTGAGCGTCGGATCTCGGAAGAGAACGCCGTGATGATCTCGATCGATTCGCTCTTGTGCCGGAGTATGCCCTGACCCAGGTGGACGACGACGGCGGCCATGTCCAGATTGGCCGGTCGTGTCCACGACGCCGGGTCCGCAAGACAGGTCTCGAAGTTGTCGCGCCCTCGTCCGATCAAGGACCCCACGACGGCGAGTTCCTCTCCGTGAAGTGTCCGGTCCGACGCGATGATCGCTCGCGCAGCGGGCAGCGCCCGCGCCGCAAGCAGACCCAGAGTTTGCGTCCAACGCAGGACGAAGTCCTCGCCGCGCGCGGCCAGTTCACGTTCGAAACGGCGATGCTTCGTGACACCGTCGAAGCGCCGGTCGAAAACTTCGAGACGAGGCCAGAACTCCTCATCCGGCAGCGGCTCCATATCCCTGACGTCGAGGGTCTTCGGACGGGCTCTCGGCGCCCACCTGTCTGCGTTGCCGGCGAACCATCCGTCGATGTCGTCCCGGGCTGCACACGGGATCGGAGTGTCCCAGAGGAGGAGGGGGCCGGCGGCATCGCCGGCGAACGCGCACTGGTCGATGAGACGCTCGACCTGTGGTGGCGTCTTCGTGTCGAGGGAGGGCGAGGTCACCCGGATCCAGAAGTGCTCTGATCGCGTGCGCGCCGTGCGAGTGAACGTCCGGTACGCCATGCCCGAGATGGGACCACGGAGCGACTCGTCGGGCTCCGCAGTCTCGTCGAACACAAAATCCCGGAAGTCCGACAAATGCCACGGGTCAGGGTCGTACGCGTCTGCGGCCGCGGCGCGCGTGCGCGCGAGTCCTGGCAGGGATTCTTCGAGGTCAGCCATCGACGGAAACATCCCGCGGTGTTCGCGCAGTTCGATCTCGTCCACGTCGCCCATCGACAGGAGCGGCGTGAAATCGTTGCTCACGACCCCCGGTTCCCACGCGAAGGAGCGCAGATCACGCAGGTGGCGAACGAACTCGAGGGAGTCGGCGCTCGTCCTGCCGTCCGTCGCTACACCGACCTGCAGATCTCGCAAGCCCGTCAGGGTGCCGATCGGGGCGTAGTCCCGGAGCCCCGCGGCCCCCTCCACTCGCAACGTCTGGAGACGACCGAGCGCCATCAGCGGTCGAAGATCAGTGAGCGACGTCGCCCAGCCGATGGAGAGCGTCTCGAGCTGCCGCAACGCCCCGATCACGGACAGATCCATGTAGCGGCCCCGCTCGACGCGCAGGTCGACAACGTTCGTCTGGGCCGACAGAGCCCTGACCATGCGGTCGTTCGACCACCCCGCGAGGTGCAGCTGCACGATGGGGCGTGGCGTCCGGAGGAAGGTTATCCATTCCTCGAGCACAGCGAGCTGCTCCGTGCGCGTGCCGGTGCTCGACCACATGATGATCGACACGCGATCCTGTCCTGCATATTCGTGGGGGCGCTCGAGACACGGGACGTCATCGTCGAGAGTCCAATCGTGCACATCGCGAGCCTACGGTGCGCCGCGCGCACAATGCAGCAGGATGGCGGGATGCCTCTCCTCCCCGCACCCCGCCTGATCGACCCCGCCGCCGTCCCCGCCCTGCGGTGGGGCGTGATCGGCACCGGCATCGCCGACCGGTTCGTGCACGCCCTCCACGCCCACACGGGGCAGCGCGCGGTGGCCGTCACCGCGCGGGATGCCGACAAGACCCGCGCGTTCGCCGACGCCCACGGCATCGGTCGCGTGCACCGGTCGGTCGCGGACCTGGTCGGCGACCCGGAGGTCGACGTGGTCTACGTCGCCACCCCGCATCCGCTCCATCGTGAGCAGGCGCTGGCGGCCATCGCGGCCCGCAAGCACGTCCTCATCGAGAAGCCGATCGCCCTCTCGGCCGTCGACGCGACCGAGATCCTGGCCGCGGGGCGTGCCGCCGGCGTCCTCGTCGCCGAGGCGATGTGGACGCGCTACCTGCCGCAGGCTGACGTCATCCGGCAGGTGCTCGCCGCCGGCACCCTCGGCGAGATCGACCTCGTCCGCGCCGACTTCGGCTCGCTCGTCCCGTTCGACCCCACCAGCCGCATGTTCGATCCCGCCCTCGGCGGCGGCGCCATGCTCGACCTCGGCGTCTACATCGTCGCGTTCGCGTCGTCCGTCATCGGGCCGCCGAGCACGATCCGCTCGGTCGGCACCCTCGCTCCCACCGGTGTCGACGACAGCGCGACGATCGCCCTGAAGACGGATGCCGGGGCGCAGGCCGCGCTCACGACCACCTTCGGTGCGGTCACCCCCGTCGAAGCGACGGTGTTCGGCTCACGGGGGCGGCTCGACGTCCTCGCCCCGTTCTACGGGCCCACCGGTCTGCGGCTGCAGCTGCACGGTGCCGACGAGGAGGTGTGGCACGACGACGCGCTCCCCACCGTCCACGACGGCCTCGGTTACCAGGCCACGGCCTTCGCCTCGTTCGTCGGTGAAGGGCTCGTCGAATCGCCGCTGCACCCTCACGACGAGGTCGTCTCGGTGCTCGCGACGATCGACGAGGTGCGCCGACAGATCGCCGCCGATTGACCGGTCGGGGTTAGCCTTGGTCACCATGACCATTCAGCACACCGTTGTGTTCGCGCTGCACCACGCCGAGGGCTCCTCGGAGGAGACGACGTTCCTGACGGACGCCCAACGGTCGCTGTCGGCGATCCCCGGCGTGCAGCAGTTCCGCATCAACCGTCAGGTCAGCGACAAGAGCGACCTGCGCTGGCAGTTCACGATGCTCTTCGACGACCAGGCCGCCTTCGACGCGTACAACGAGCACCCCGACCACGTCGCGTTCGTCGAGAGCCGCTGGCAGCACGAGGTGCGCGACTTCCAGGAGTACGACTTCGTCGCGGGCGACTGACCGGGCCGCAGGCGTGTCAGCGCTCCGCGCGCACCTCGGCGAGCGACGGGTAGTCGGTGTAGCCGACGGCCCCACCCGTGTAGAAGAACTCCGGACGCGGCTCGTTGAGCTCGGCCCGCTGCTCCCACCGGAGGGCGAGGTCGGGGTTCGCGATCGCAGGTCGGCCCACAGCCACGGCGTCGGCCCAGCCCTCGAGCACGAGCTCCTCGGCCTCCTCACGCGTCGTGACCGTGCCGAAGCCGGAGTTCACGATCGTCGGTGCGGCCGCCTCGTGCCGGATCCGCTGGACGATCGAGCTCTTCGGGTCGGCGTGCAGTAGGTCGACGAACGCGAGCCCGAGCGGAGCGAGCCCCTGCGCGAGCGCGGTGTACGTCGCGAGCGCGTCGGCGTCGTCGGCCTCGAGGACCCCGGGGATCTGATGCTGCGGGGAGAGACGGATGCCGGTGCGCCCCGCACCGACCGCGTCGGCGACCGCACGGGTCACCTCGACGGCGAAACGTGCGCGGTTCTCCGGGGACCCGCCGTAGACGTCGTCGCGGACGTTCGACTCAGGGGAGAGGAACTGGTGCACGAGGTAGCTGTTCGCGCCGTGGACCTCGACACCGTCGAGCCCCGCGGCGATCGCGTTGCGCGCCGCCTGCACGAACTGCTCGACGACGCCGGCGACCTCCGCCGTGCTCAGCTCATGGGGGACCGGCAGCGCGACCTTGCCGTCCCGGGTGCGCCCCTCGCCGGGCGAGGCGATCGCGCTCGGGCCGACGACACGGTCGACGCCCGAGATCTCGGGGTGCGACACGCGGCCGCCGTGCATGAGTTGCATGACGATCGTGCCCCCCTCGGCGTGCACGGCCTCGGCGACGCGACGCCAGCCCTCGACCTGCTCGGGCGTCTCGATGCCGGGCTGGCCGAGGTAGGACATCCCCTCGCGCACCGGCCACGTGCCCTCCGTCACGATGAGTCCCATGCCCGCGCGCTGGCGGTAGTACTCCACCATGTCGTCCGTCGGCACGCCGTCGTCGCCCGCACGCGTGCGGGTCAGCGGCGCCATGACGACGCGGTTGGACAGATCCAGATCACCGAAAACAGCGGATTCGTACAGGCTCATGCTGAGGGGGAACGACGCACACAGCGCGTTATTCCGTCGCGGCCTTCCCTTCGGCCGGTGCCGCGTCCACGTCTGCCGGCGCTCCGACGAGGTCGTCGTGCGCCTGCTCGAACTGCGAGCGGTACAGCCGGTAGTAGGCGCCCTGCGCCGCGATGAGCTCCTCGTGCGTGCCCTTCTCGACGATGTCCCCGTGCTCCATCACCAGGATGAGGTCGGCGTCCCGGATCGTCGAGAGCCGGTGCGCGATCACGAACGACGTGCGTCCTTCGCGCAGCGCCGCCATGGCGTGCTGCAGCAGCAGTTCGGTCCGTGTGTCGACCGACGAGGTCGCCTCGTCGAGGATCAGCACGGCCGGCTGCGCCACGAATGCCCGGGCGATCGTGATCAGCTGCTTCTCGCCGGCGGAGACGTTGGAGGCGTCCTCGTCGAGCATCGTGTCGTAGCCGTCGGGGAGCGAGCGAACGAAACGGTCGACACGCGTCGCGACGGCGGCATCCACGATCTCGTCATCCGTCGCCGACTCGCGGCCGTACCGGATGTTCTCGCGGATCGACCCGGCGAACAGCCACGGATCCTGCAGCACCATACCGGTGCGCGAGCGCACGTCGTCACGGGAGAGCCCGGCGATGTCCTGGCCGTCGAGCAGGATGCGTCCGCCGTCCAGTTCGTAGAACCGCATCAGCAGGTTGACGAGCGTCGTCTTGCCCGCACCCGTCGGGCCCACGATCGCGACCGTCTGCCCGGGCTCGACACGGAACGACAGGTCGGTGATCAGCGGGTGCTCGGGCGTGTACGAGAACTTCACGTTCTCGAACTCGATGACACCGCGCCCGTCGGCCCGGGCGGGGGCGTCGGCGGCATCCGGTTCCTGCTCCTCGGCGTCGAGCAGCTCGAACACCCGCTCGGCCGAGGCGGTGCCCGACTGCACGACCGCCGCCATACCGCCGAGCTCGGACAGCGGCTGGGTGAACTGCTGCGAGTACTGGATGAACGCCTGCACGTCGCCGAGACGCAGCTGGCCGCTCGCGACCTGCAGACCGCCGAGCACGGCGATCCCGACGTAGGTCAGGCTGCCGATGAACGTCATGCCGGGCATGATCATGCCCGACAAGAACTGCGCCTTGAACGCCGCCTGGAAGAGCTCCTCGTTCTCCTCCTGGAACTTCGCCTGCGCGTCGGCCTCACGACCGAAGACCCGCACGAGCGAGTGCCCCGAGAACGACTCCTCGACGCGGGCGTTGAGGCGGCCGACCTTGCGCCACTGCACCCCGAACGCCTTCTGCGACTTCGGCCCGATGATGCCGAAGATGATCGCCATGAGCGGCAGCGCCACGAGCGCGACGATGGCGAGCTGCCACGAGATCGAGAACATCATGACGAGCACACCCACGACCGTGAGGATCGCGGTCAGCGCGCCCGAGAGCGACTGCTGCATCGTCTGGGTGATGTTGTCGATGTCGTTGGTGACGCGCGAGATCAGCTCACCGCGCTGCACCCGGTCGAAGTGCGACAGCGGCAAACGGTTGAGTTTGGCCTCGACCTGCTCGCGCAGGCGCCACATCGTGCGGACCATGATCACGTTGATGACATAGCCCTGCATCCAGGTGAGGACCGCGGAGACGACGTAGATCACGAGCACCCAGGTGATGACGACCTTCAGTGCGTCGAAGTCGACCCCGGCACCGGGGGCGTAGTTCTGCATCGCGCCCACGATGTTCGCGAAATCGTCCTGCCCCTGCGCGCGCAGCGCCGCGACGGCCTCGTCCTGCGAGAGCCCCGCCAGCGCCGGATTCTGCCCGAGGAAGTTCGAGAGGAACCCCTCGAAGACGATGTTGGTCGCCTCGCCCAGCACCTTCGGCGCGATCACGGCGAGCACGACACCGACGGCGCCGGCGAGCGTGACGAGACCGAACCACCACTTGTAGGGCGAGAGCAGCCCGATCATGCGGAAGAAGCTCGGGCCGAACTGCGACGCCTTGCCGGGGGCGACGGAGTCCCAGTCGCCGCTGTTCAGACGGGCCTGTTCGGCGAGTTCCGTCTCGAGGCGCTCCTCCTCGGTCATCTCCTTCTCGGGCGCGCTCATGCGTCCACCCCCAGCTGCGATTCGACGATCTCGCGGTAGGTGTCGTTCGTGGCCAGCAGCTCGTCGTGCGTGCCGACCCCGACCATCCGGCCGCCGTCGAGCACGACGATGCGGTCGGCATCCGTGATCGTCGAGACGCGTTGCGCGACGACGATCTTGGTCACCTGCGGCAGTTCTCGCCAGAGGGCCTGGCGCAGTTCCGCGTCGGTCGACAGGTCGAGCGCCGAGAACGAGTCGTCGAAGACGAGGATGTCGGGCTGGTGCACGATCGCGCGGGCGATCGACAGGCGTTGGCGCTGGCCTCCCGACACGTTGGTGCCGCCCTGCGCGATCCGCGCGTCGAGGCGGTCGTCCATCTCCTCGACGAAGTCGCGACCCTGCGCGATCTCGAGCGCGTGCCACAGTTCGTCGTCGGTGGCGTCCTCGCGGCCGAACCGCAGGTTCGAGGCGACGGTGCCGGTGAACAGGAACGCCTTCTGCGGGACGAGGCCGATGCCCTGCCACAGCCGGTCGAGGTCCGCCTCGCGCACGTCAACGCCCGCGACCCGGACGGATCCGCTCGTCACGTCGAACAGCCGCGGGATGAGCGACACGAGCGTCGTCTTGCCGGCGCCGGTGGATCCGACGATCGCGACCGTCTCGCCGCGCGCGGCCGAGAAGCTCACCCCCGAGAGCACGGGCTCGTCGGCTCCGGGGTAGGTGAAGGTGACGTCGTCGAACTCGACGGTGCCGGGCGTCGGGAAGACCGACACGGGCTGGGTGGGCTTCACCAGTCCGCCCTCGACGGCGAGGACCTCGCCGATGCGGTCGGCCGACACCGCGGCGCGCGGGATCATGATCGTGATGAACGTCGCCATCAGCACACCCATCAGGATCTGACCGATGTACTGCATGAAGGCGAACAGTGTGCCGATCTGCACCGACCCCTCGTTCACCTCGATGCCGCCGAACCAGATGACCCCGACGACGGTGACGTTCAGGATGAGCATCGCGAGCGGGAACATCAAGACGAAAAGCGACCCGACCTTGCGGCCGACGATCATGATGTCGGTGTTCGCGCCCCGGAAGCGCTCCTCCTCGATACGCTCGCGCACGAACGCGCGGACGACGCGGACGCCGGTGAGCTGCTCGCGCATGATGCGGTTCACCGCGTCGAGCTTCTTCTGGTAGCTGCGGAACAGCGGCACCATCCGACTGATGATGAGGATGCCGACGACCAGCAGCGTCGGCACCGACACGCCGATCAGCCAGCTGAGTCCGACGTCCTGCTGCAGCGCCATGATGATGCCGCCGATGGCCAGCAGCGGCGCGGTGACGAGCATCGTCGCGCCCATCATCGCCAGCATCTGCACCTGCTGGACGTCGTTGGTGTTGCGGGTGATGAGCGAACCGGCGCCGAACTGCGTGACCTCGCGCTCGGAGAACCCGCTGACGCGCTGGAAGACGTCGCGGCGGATGTCGCGCCCGACGGCCATCGCGGCGCGGGCGGCGAAGAACGTGGCGATGATCGAGGCGACGATCTGCCCGAGGGCGATCGTCAGCATGAGGACACCGTGCGACCAGATGTAGCCGATGTCGCCGCGGGTGACGCCGTTGTCGATGATGTCGGCGTTGAGGCGGGGGAGGTAGAGCGCGGCCATGGCGGAGGCGAACTGGAAGACCAGCACCCCGACCACCAGCCCGCGGTAGGTGCGCAGGTAGCGCACCAGGAGGCTTCCGAGCATGAGTCTCAGAGTGCCACCACCCGCCGACATGCGCGTCCCCCTGCGGGGGGATGTCCGCTGACGGCGTAGCGCCGTCAGGCCACCGCGGCGAGCAGTTCCTTCACGTGCGCGACGATCTCGCGCGGACGGAAGGGTTTGGCGACGACCTCGTCGACCCCGGCGCGGAGCGCCTCCTCCCGGTCCGAACTGTGGACGCGCGCGGTGAGCATGATGATGTGGGGCTGCGGGATGCCGGCGGCCCGGATCTCACGCGCTGCCTGAATGCCGTCGGTGCCGGGCATCATCCAGTCCATCAGCACGACGTGCGGATGGTCGGCGACGACCCGTTCGACCGCCTCCCGGCCGTTGCCGGCGCGGCCGGCCACGATCCCCGCGCGGTCGAGGCTGGAGACGAGGAGCATAGCGATGTCGTCGTCGTCGTCAACCACGAGCACGGAAATCTCCACCCCCGTACTCTGACACGATCCCGGGGTATGGACGAACCCCGGCCGCGGGCGGGGGCGTGCCGGCGTTCGACCGCGCCCCCGGCCGAGGAGTTCGCGCTGTCGGCATGAGAGGGACGGATGCCGGTGCCCGCGTCGCTAGGATGACGCCGTGACAGCCTCCGGAGATGAGCCCCGGGGCATCCGTTCCCTGCGGAATGCCCGGTGGCTGCGCGATGTCACCGACCGGGTCCCCACCGCGTGGCTCCCCGGCATCGTCACCGCCGTGTTCCTCGGCGCGGCGGCCGCGTTCGGCGGGCTCGAAGCCGTCGCCGCGCCCCCCATCGCGACCCTCCAGCCCGGCGACGAGCACCGCAACGACATGCTCGCGTTCACGGTGGAGCGGGCGGTGCTCATCGACTCGTTCCCCGAGGCGGGCGCGTCTGCGAACGCCGAGGAGGGTGAGCGGGTCCTCGCCGTCGTCGTGACCGCCGAGAACACGTGGGATCGCGCGGTGCCGGCGGAGAACGACGCGTCCCTGACGGGGATGCTCCGCGCGCCCTCGCTCGCGGATCCGGTACCCGTGGCAGCGGCCCGGTTCGATGACGGGACGAAGGAGCCATGGCTGCAGCCGCAGATGCCCGTCGAGCTCGTCGTGACCTGGATCATCGACGCAGATGAACTGGCTGCGGGCGACGAGCTCGAGCTCGAACTCCGAGACTTCACCCTCCAAGAGGGGCAGGTCGTGTTGTCGGGCGACGTCTGGTCCGATCCGGTCGTGACGGCGCGCATCGCGATCCCGGTCACCGACGTGGGTGCCGGGGCCGACGCAGAGCAGACGGAGGTCGAGCAGTGAGGCCGTGGGCGGTGTGGGCCATCGGGATCACGCTGCTCGTCGCCGCGTGGGGTGTGACCAAGGTCACGCCCGGCCCCGAGTTCACCGAAGCCTCGTTCGTGACGGAGGCCCGGATCGGGGAGCGAGCCGTCGGATCGGAACTGATCGTCACGGTCGACGACGTCGTCCTCGCAACCACCGCTTCGGATCGCCGGGGGTGGACCGCGGAGGGGGACTGGCTGGTCGTCGATCTCGCGCTCTCCGCCAAGACGAGTGAGGAGCGCGCGCTCCTCGGAACGGCGACGCTCGAGGTGGACGGTCGCACCTACCGGGCCAGCGAGCGCCCGGAGTCCGTGCTGAGCGAGCCCCTCGGGGCGGGGATCACGACGACGGGGAGCCTCGCCTTCGAACTGCCGGAGGAGGTCACCGGGTCGGAGGCGACCATCCGCTTCGCGTCCAAGGCGGGAGACGTGAGGCTGGACTCGGTCATCGAGATGACGCTCGACCTCGCCGAGCTTCCGCGTGAGGACGCGCGCGAGCTCCGCCCGACCGTGGGAGGCGGGCTGTGAGCGCGTGGTGGCGCCGCAACCGGCGCGCGCTGCTCGCGGTCGTCGTCCTTGTCCCGCTGACGGTCGGAGTCGCCGGCGGGTGGGAGTTCTGGAAGCAGGTGCAGGGGCGCCCGACGTTCGCCGTGACGGCCGACGCGGGCACCACGATCGACTTCGACGGGATCACGTTCGGTCCCGCGACGGCGGAGGAGATCACCGTCCCGGACGTCGAGTTGCCGCCCGGCACAAAGGTGGTCGCCGTCAGCGTGCCCGTCGACCGGCACGGGGCGTCGACGGCGTGCTCGATCCCGGTGCTGCGTGAACTCGGGGGACAGGGGCGGCTGTGGGAGGCCGACCACCAGATCCTCCGCTGGGATTGGCGGCTCCACACGTTCTGTCCGGCCGACCCGGAGGCCGACTCATTCCCGGACGGGCCTTTCACGATCGACGTGCCCTTCATCGTCCCCGACGACGTCACGGGAGAGCTCGGCGTCGAGTTCACGCTCGTCGACGAGCTGCCGCGCTACGTTCGACTCGTCGTCGTGCCCTGACGCGACGACGGCTGCACCGATCAGCGCGCCGACCGTGGCGTCGTACGCACCGGCGATGAGAGACACCCGCAGCGGCTCGATGACGAGGGCCGGGATGCCGAGGAGCAGCCCTCCGGCTCCGCGCCAGAAGTCGTCGACGCC
Organism: Microbacterium sp. NPDC080220; assembly: GCF_040686395.1. NCBI lineage: Bacteria > Bacillati > Actinomycetota > Actinomycetes > Micrococcales > Microbacteriaceae > Microbacterium > Microbacterium sp. NPDC080220. The sequence continues at coordinate 615,449 of NZ_JBFBOP010000001.1, read as the reverse complement.
GTGCGGCCCGACCGCTCGCGTCACCCCGAACGTCAGCAGCGGGTCGAGGAGCTGGATCACGACGTAGGCGAGGACGTAGCCGCCCACGAGGATCGGGCCGCCGCGCCACATCAGCACGATCGCACGCCAGATGGGTTGGAACCTCGCCCCGACCCTCGCCCCGATGTCGCCCAGCCGGCGGCGCAGGCGCTGGGGGAGGCTGCCGTAGCGTTCCCTGGCGCGGCGCACGAGGTCGCCGCGCCACTGGACGCCCTGCGGAGCGACGGCCTGGCCGTAGACGACACCGGCGACGGTCAGCCACGCCAGCGGCACGGCGATCAGCCCCACCGCCTCGCCGACGACGAGGGCCACACCATCCCACGCCCATCCCAGCGGATCGAACCACGTTCCGACCGTCTCGCGCAGGTCGCCGAGCCATTCGATCGCGCGGCGGGACTGCACCCAGGACGTGACATGACCGAACAGGTCGCTGACGAACAGGACCGTCAGGAAGACCCAGAGGCCCTCGAGGTATGTCGCGGCGAGCCCCGTCCAGCGGGGCAGACGTCCGTTCCACCGTCCCCAGGCCCACCGGCCGACGAACGCGGCCACGACGACGGCGATCGTCCACGGCTCCCAGGTGAGCGCCGTCACGGTTCCCGAGGTGTCGACCTCCACGCCCGAGACCACTCCGGTCAAGCCGCGCCCGAGCTTCACCTGGATGGCCGTGTCGACGTAGACGGCGAAGTCCTCCTTCAGGAAGCCGAGGGCCGCGTAGATCGCCATGAAGGGCAGAGTCGAGGAGAGCATCGCGTCGCGGAATGCCGCCCGTCGGGCGCGCCGCTCCGTCGGCGGCGGTGCGATCGCACCGAGCCGCACCATCCCGTCGCGGAGCACGAGGAACATCGCGACGAGGCTGATGAGCTTCGCGAGGATCGCCAACGGCAGCAGCAGGATGCCGCCGAGCGCGGTGTACCCGCCGACGTACCCGGCGACCTCGAGGCCGACGTACCGGCCGAGCGTCCCGGCCAGGTACCACGCGAGCAGCGCCGGCCAGTGGCGCACGAGGAGGCGCCACGTGAGGCCGAGCATGGTTCGCACGGTCTCACCGTAGTGGCACCGACGCGGCGACGCCCGCCCGACCACGGGGATCGGACGGGCGTCGGCGGATGCCGCGGCTCAGCCCGCGCCGCCGCCCGAGTCGCCGGTGCCCCGGCGGCCCCGACGCTCGCGCGCCTCGCGCGTCGCGGCGGCCGCGGCGAGCTCGGCCCGGATCGTGTCGGTGCGGACGTCGGTCGGGCGGTCACCGGCATCCCACATCCGGTCCACGGCCGCCTGCGGGTGTCCCTCTTCGGCGGCGAGCGACGCCTCGAGCGCGCGTTCGTACCGGCTCTGCCGGCGCTTGAGCCACAGACCCGCGACGAGCATGACCGCCAGCACCGAGTACGCGACGGCGGCGAACGGGTGCAGCACGAGGTCGGCGAGGTCGCCCTGGCTCAGCTGCAGCGCCTTGCGCAGCTGCTGCTCGCCCATCGGGCCCAGGATGAGTCCGACGATGAGCGGCGCGATCGGGAATCCGAACCGGCGCATGAAGTACCCGAGCGCGCCGACGACCAGCAGGATCGCGATGTCGAGCGTCGAGAAGCTGACGGCGTACGCCCCGAGAACGGCGAACGTGATGATGCCCGCGTACAGGTAGGGCCGCGGGATCTGCAGCAGCTTCACCCAGATGCCCGCCAGCGGCAGGTTCAGGATGATGAGCAGCACGTTGCCGATGTAGAGGCTCGCGATGAGCGCCCACACCAGGTCGCCCTGGTTCTGGAACAGCTGCGGACCGGGCTGGATGCCGTACGACTGGAACGCCGTGATGATGATCGCCGCGGTCGCCGTCGTCGGCAGTCCGAGCGTCAGCAGCGGCACGAGCACACCGGCCGCAGCGGCGTTGTTCGCGGCCTCCGGACCGGCGACGCCCTCGATCGCACCGCGACCGAACTGGCTCTTGTTCTTCGACAGGCCCTTCTCGCTCGCGTACGAGAGGAAGGTCGCGACGTCCGCGCCGCCGGCGGGGATCGTCCCGACGGGGAAGCCGATGAACGTGCCGCGCAGCCACGGTTTCCACGAGCGCTTCCAGTCCTCGCGGGTCATCCAGTTGCGCCAGCCGCGGGTGACGGGGATCACCGGGATCGGTCCGTGCCGCAGACGGGCGGCGACGTAGAACGCCTCGCCGATCGCGAACAGGCCGACCGCGACGAGCACGACGCTGATGCCGTCCGACAGCGCGAGGACACCGAGGGTGTAGCGCGCCTGCCCCGTGGTCACCTCGGTGCCGATGAGCCCGATGAGCAGGCCGATGCCGAGCGAGGCGAGACCGCGCGCCGGCGACGAGCCGAGCAGCGCGCCGACGGTGATGAAGGCGACGACGATGAGCGCGACGAAGTCCGCCGGCGCGAGGTTCACCGCGAAGCGCGCGATGATCGGGGCGAACAGCGTCAGCAGCGCCGTCGCGATCGTCCCGGCGACGAACGAGCCGATCGCTGCGGTCGCGAGCGCCGCGGCGCCCCGGCCGAGCTTGGCCATCTTGTTGCCTTCGATGGCGGTGATGACCGACGCCGATTCGCCCGGGGTGTTGAGCAGGATGCTGGTGGTCGAGCCGCCGTACATGCCGCCGTAGTAGATGCCGGCGAACGTGATGATCGCCGCCGTGGGGGAGAGCGAGTAGGTCAGCGGCAGCAGCAGCGCCACGGTCATCGCGGGACCGATGCCGGGGAGGACGCCGACAGCGGTGCCGACGATCACGCCGATGAAGGCGAAGAGGAGGTACTCGGGCTGCAGCGCCGTCGCGAAGCCCTCCATGAGGGAGTTCAGTGCGTCCATGATCTCTTCCGATCAGCCGAACAGGGGACCGGGGCCGTACCACCAGTCGAAGGCCATGCCGCGGGGAAGCGACAGGCCGAGGCCCTCGCCGAACAGCAGTTGGGTGCCGACGCCGAGCACGAGCCCGGCGAGGAAGGCGACCCACGGGCGCTTGGCGCCGAGGGTCCAGGCCGCTCCGCCGAACAGGAGCGCGGCGACCATCCACCAGCCGAGGATCTCGAGCAGGACGATGACGCCGACGACGAGTCCCACGAGCTTGAGGATCGTCCACCAGTCGGTCGCCGCGTTCGGGTCGATGTCCTCGCCGTCCTCGGGGGCGGCGACCTTGCCGCGCACGGCGGCGACGACCAGGAAGGCACCCGAGGCGAGGAGGATCGCCGAGACGAGGAACGGGAACACCTGCGGGCCGATCACCCCGCCGGCGGGAACGCGGATCGAGAACGCGCCGACCAGGGCGAACACGCCCAGGGCGACGATCACGCCGGCGAAGATCAGGTTGCCGATGCGGTCCGCCCCCCAGCCGGGGCGCGCAGTCTCCTGCGCACCCCGGTCCAGAGTGCTCTCGCTCATGACACGAGACCGATGTTCTTCAGGGTGCTCGTCACGTCGGTGACGTTCTCGTCGACGAAGGTCGAGAACTCGTCGCCGGTGAGGAAGGCGTCGGTCCAGCCGTTGGTCTCGAGCGCCTCCTGCCAGGCGGCCGACTCGTGCATCTCGGTGACGAGGTTCACAAGGCCCTCGGCATCCGCGTCGCTGATGCCGCCGGGGGCCAGCAGGCCGCGCCAGTTCGTGTACGTGATGTCGAAGCCCTCGTCGATCATCGTCGGGGTGTCGGGCAGCAGCCGGGCCGGCTCGTCGCTCGAGACGGCGAGGGCGCGCAGGTCGCCGGACTCGACGTACTCGGCGAACTCGCCGACACCCGAGATGCCCGCCGCCGCGTTGTTGCCGAGCAGCAGCGAGACCGCCTCGCCGCCACCGGCGTTCGGGATGTAATTGAGCTTCTCGGTGATGCCGGCGCCGTCGAGGCCGGCCTCCTCGAGCAGGAGGCCCGCGAGGATGTGGTCGGCGCCACCGGCGGAGCCGCCGGTGATCGTGACCGACTGACCGTCCGCGACGACCGCATCGACGAGGTCCTGCAGGGTCTGGTACTCGCTGTCGGCCGGAACGACGACGACGAGGGGCTCCTCGGTGAGGCGCGCGATCGGGGTGGTGTCCTCGATGCGGTTCTCAGCGGCGTTCGTCTCGACCGCGCCGACCATCACAAGGCCGGTCACCATGAGGGTGTACGGGTCCTTCTCGTTCGCGAGGCTCGCGAGGCCGACGGTGCCGCCGGCGCCGCCGATGTTGGTGACCGCGGCCGTGCCGACGAGGTCCTCGTCGGTGAGCACCGCCGAGACGGCGCGGCCGGTCTGGTCCCAGCCGCCGCCGGGGTCGGCGGGGACGATGATGCTGACGTCGTCGACCTGGGCAGCCGCCTCCTCGGACTCCGCGCCGCCGCCGCCGACGGCAGCGCCGCGGGGGTTGCAGCCGGACAGGGTGAGGGCGGCGACGCCCGCGAGGGCGATGATCGCGAGGGACTTGCGCATGGGGGGACTCCTCTTCGAGTTCCGTCGAGGCATCCTCGCCCCGACGTCCGTTCGCACAGACGCTAGGCAGCGGCGTCGTCGGTGTCGCGCTTGCGCAACTAAGAGCGAGTTCGGAAAGTATTGGTCCCGTCCGGGGTGGGCGCGACGGGGCGCTCCGGGGGAGAATGAGCGCGTGCCCCGAGCGATGTCGCTGAGATGGCAGCTGCTGCTGCTGCAAGCCTTCATCGTCTGCGTCGTCATCGTGATCGCCGGGGTCGTCGCGATCTCCCTGCAGGAGCGCTCCATCCGAGAGTCCTACCGGGAGCGGATGGTGGGGGTGGCCCTCTCGATCAGCAGGCTCCCCTCCATCGCCGAGGCGTTCGACGACCCCGACCCGAGCGCCACGATCCAGCCGCTCGCCGAGGTCATCCGCGAGGCATCCGATCTCACCTACGTCGTCGTGACGGATGCCGCCGGCATCCGCTACTCGCATCCGAACGAGGACCGCATCGGCGAGGCTGTGTCGACCGACCCGTCCGCGCCGCTGTCGGGCCAGGTGTGGTCGGGTACCGAGACCGGGACCCTCGGCGAGTCGTATCGCGTGAAGGTGCCGCTGTACGCCGGCGGCGCCGTCTCGGGCGAGGTCATCGGATCCGTCTCGGTCGGCGTGCTCGAATCGGAGCTCGCCGCCGACGTGCAGTCGCGGCTGCCGTGGCTGCTCCTCGCGCTCGGCGGCTCGGCCGTCGTCGGCGTGTTCGGTGCAGCCGGGGTCGCTACCCTCATCCGTCGTCGCATCCTGGGCCTCGAGCCGGAGCAGATCGCCGAGCTCGTGGCCGAGCGCGAGACGATGCTGCACCGTCTGTCGGAGGGGGTGGTCCGCGTGGACCGCGACGGGGTCGTCGCGAGCGCGAACGACGCCGCCGTGCGCCTGCTCGGGGCGGGACCGCTCATCGGCGAGCGAGCCTCGGACGTGCTCGAGGGACCGATCCACGAGGTCCTCGTCAACGGGGAGCGCGAGGGGCGCCTCGTCCTCGCCGGGGAGCGTCCGCTCATCGCCCGGGCGACGGGTCTGTACGACGACGACGGCAAGCCGGTCGGCGGCACCCTGCTGCTGCGCGACCACACCGAACTGCACCAGGCGGTCCGCGAGATGGATGGCCAGCAGTCGCTCACCGACGGACTGCGCGCGCAGGCGCACGAGTTCGCCAATTCGATGCACGTCGTGTCGGGGCTCCTCGAACTCGGCGCCTGGGACGACGCACGCGACTTCATCGCGCGGATGCAGCCGGGCGGCTCGCTCGACATCGGCGCCGCCAGCGAGCAGCTGGGGCCCGAGCTCGCGGCTCTCCTCTCGGCGAAGCTCGCGCGCTCGCGCGAACTCGGCATCACCTTCTCCATCGACGCCGAGGGCATGGTCCCCGCTGCTGTGACCGGGGACCTCGTCACGGTGGTCGGCAACCTCGTCGACAACGCGTTCGACGCGTGCCGCGCCGGCGACACGCTCGCGCTCGCCGTGCACGCCGGCGCCGAGGGCGTCAGCGTCATCGTCGAGGACAGCGGTCCCGGAGTCGATCCCGCGCTCGCCGACCGGGTCTTCGACGAGGGCGTCAGCACGAAGGATCCGAGCGCCCGCACCCGCGGCGTCGGCCTCGCCCTCGTCCGCCGCATCGCCCGCCGCCACTCGGGCGACGTCGTCCTCAGCCGGTCCGCCCTCGGCGGGGCGCGCTTCGCCGTCGTCCTCCCCGTCCCCGCGAGGGTCTCGTGAGCCTCCGCGTGCTGGTCGTCGACGACGCCCCCGCCGTCGCCCAGCTGCACGGCCGCTTCGTCGACGCCCATCCGCAGTGCGAACTCGTCGGCACGGCGGCATCCGGCCCCGATGCCGTCGCCGCCATCCGCTCCCTCGAACCCGACCTCGTGCTGCTCGACGTGCACCTGCCCGGCTTCTCGGGTATCGAGGCGCTCCGCGCGGTAAGAGCGGATGCCGCCGTCCGCCAGCCCGAAGTCGTCGCCGTCACCGCGGCCCGCGACGTCGAGACCGTCCGCGACGCGCGGCTCATGGGCGTGCGGCACTACATCGTGAAGCCGTTCACCGCCCACGACCTGCACCAGCGGATCGACGACGTCATCGCCGAGCGGGGAGCCGCGGCATCCGGCGGCACCCTCGACCAGACCCGGATCGATGCCGTCATGCGGCCCTCTGCCCGGCGCTCGCTGCCGAAGGGGCTCACACGCGAGACGCTCGAGCTCGTGCACGACGCGCTGCGCCGCCTCGGCGGCGGGACTGCCGCCGACCTCGCCGCGGAGCTCGGCCTCTCGCGGGTGAGCTGCCGGCGCTACCTCGAGCACCTCGCCGACGAGGGCGCCGCCCGCCGCACGATGGACTACGCGACCGCCGGGCGGCCGAGCACGCGATACGTCGTGTGAGCGGTGGATAGCCTGACGGGATGACGACCACCTTCACCGAGGTCACGCGTGTGCGCTGCGCGCCGGAGGTGCTGTTCGACCTCTCGCTGTCGATCGACGCGCACCTCGACTCCATGCGGCGGTCGCGCGAGCGCGCTGTCGCCGGGGTGACGAGCGGGACGATCGGGCTGGGGGAGAGCGTCACCTGGCGCGCCCGCCACTTCGGCGTGATGTGGACGATGACCTCGCAGATCACCGCGCTCGAGCGGCCGCGTCGGTTCGTCGACGAGCAGGTGCGCGGACCGTTCCGGGTCTTCCGTCACGAGCACCGGTTCGAGCGGGACGGGGACGTCACGGTCATGACCGACACCGTGACCCTGCGCTCGCCGCTGCTCGGGGTGATCGTCGAACCGCTCCTGCTGCGCCCGTACATGCAGCGGCTGATCCGTACGCGGAACGCGGTGCTGGTCCGGAAAGCCGCCGCGGCCTCGGGTGGCCGGGCGGCTGACGCGGCGACTCTGACCGTCCACCGGGGATTTCGGCGTCGCGCGCGATAGCGTGGGAGCGCGTCCGTCGCGCACCGAGAGGAATCCATGAGCACTGGCAGTGAACCGACACACGCCTCCGCGCACGTCACCGGTGGGTCGGCACGGTTCACGACGGTCGACGGCGCCGAACAGACCCTCGACGCTCCTGACGCCGATGGCGTGCGCCGCCTCATCGTCGACCGGGTGAGAGCGGATGCCGCGGCCGCCGGCGCGGCGATCGAACTGCGCACAAGCGGCGACCGCGGTGAGCATCGCCTGATCATCGGACCTTCGGGTGAGATCGACGTCGAGGTGGATGACCGCACCGTCACCCGTGCGGAGCTGCGCCAGCAGGCGTGGTGGACCACGGACCCCGAGCCGGTGCACGAGGCCGAGGCTGACGAGGACGACGCTCCCGCCGCGGAGGCTGAGCCCGAGGTGGATGGCGCGGAGCCCGAGCTCGTCGCCGAGGTGCCGGCGTTCTTCCCGCCGTCGTCGAACCCTGTCCCTGAGTCCGCCGAGCGGCCCCCCGTCTTCGACAGCGGGGACGACGACGACCTCGACGAGGACGACGCGGCGCCGGCCGAATGGGCGCCCGCCCGCGTGACCGAGATCCCCGCAGCCGCCCCGGCGACGGGAACCGACCCCGTCGACGTCGCGCCCGCGGACGAGCCGGAGCCCGCAGCCGAGCCGGAGCCCGCGGACGAACCGGAGCCCGCAGCCGAACCGCACAGCACAGCGACCGCCACGCCCGAGGCGCCGGCCCCCACCGACGGCGCACCCGCGCCCGAGACCGCGTTCGAGGCATCCGCCTCGAACGGGTCCCGTCCCTCGTTCATCGAGCCTCCCGAGGTTCACCCCGCCACCGTTTCGGGCTGGCGATCGTTCTTCGTGCGGATCGGCATCCCGATCAAGCCGTCGAAGGCGGAACTCGCGCGTGCGGAGCGCGAGAAGGCGGTCTCGCGTCAGTGGGCCGGATGCCGCGCCATCGCCGTCGCCAACGGCAAGGGCGGCGTCGGCAAGACCATGACGACCGCGGTGCTGTCGGCGGTGTTCGCGCGCCACGGCGGCGGCAACGTCCTCGCGTGGGACAACAACGACACCCGCGGCACCCTGGGGTGGCGCACCGAGCAGGGCGACTACGACACGACGATCCGCGACCTGCTCCCCGAAGCATCGCGGCTGCTCGAGGCGACCGCATCCGTCTCCGACATCGCACGATTCGTTCATCACCAGTCCGTCGACCGCTACGACGTGCTGCGCTCGAACCCCGAACTGCTCGCGGCCGACCAGCGCATCACGACCGCCGACTTCGACCTGCTCGCACAGGTCGCGGCGCGGTACTACCGCATGGTCATCTTCGACTCGGGCAACGATGAGTCGGCCGACCGCTGGCTGCGCATGATCGATTCGGCGCATCAGCTCGTCGTCCCGACCCTCGCCGCCCCCGAGTCGGCCGAATCCGCCGCCCTCCTCCTCGACGCGCTGCGCAAGCGCGACGAGCACTCGCGCCGCCTCGCCGACGGCGCCGTGGTCGTCGTCGGGCAGTCCGAGCGTGCCGGCATCGGCGCCGCGCAGCGCATCGCCGCCGGCTTCGAGGGTCACGTCCGCGCGGTCGAGATCATCCCGTTCGACGACGCGCTCAAGGCCGGCCGCATCCGGTACGACGCCCTGCAGTCGCGCACGAAGGACGCCTGGATGCGCGCCGCCGCCGCCGTCGCGAACGGCCTCTGAGCCGGCGTCCGAGTCGTGCGTCTCGCGACGGCGGTGATGCTGGTCGTCGCGGTGCTGACCGGAGCGATCCTCCTGGGGGGACTCTGGCTCGACACCCGCGAGAGCGCCGACGCCCGCTGCCTCGCGGCTGAGATCCCTGCCGGCGTCGCCGTGTCGGAAGTGGCGCTGATCTCCGCCGAGGCGACGGCATGGCCGGTCGGGCGCCGCTGCGAGTGGCAGGCGGCTTCGGGCGACGGCGTCGTCGTGACGCAGACGGGATGGCTGCGGACGATCGGCTTCGCCGTGGTCGGTGCGCTGTCGGCGTGCGTCGCGATCCTCGGGATGCGGCGACGTCGGCCGGCCGCGATCGCGCCGCTCGCCGTCTGCCTCGTCGTGTACGGCCTTGCGGTCTTCTGGGCGGGCTGACCGCACCGCCCCTGGGGGAGGATGGGGAAATGACCGGTGAGACGGACGCCACGCGGCTGATCGAGGTCGCCACGCGGCTGAGCGTGGCTCCCGCCGGTGATTTCGTCGCGTTGCGCACCGCAGCCGCGGCGGAGGCATCCGACAAGGATCTCGCGGCCGCGATCAAGAAGCTCCGCAAACCGGTCCTCGCCGCCTGGGTCGTCAACCTGCTCGCCTCAGATGACCCCGACGCGCTCACCTCGGCCGCCGAGCTCGCCGACGAGTTCCGCGAAGCAGTGGATGTCGGCGATGCTCGCGCTCTCGCCGATCTCACCCGGCGCCGTCGCAGCATCCTCCGTGACCTCGTCGATCGCGCCGTGCGGCGTGCGGGCGAGCGCGGTGTCGAGGTAGGCGGCACCATCCGCACCGCAGTCGAGCAGACCCTCGACGCCGCGCTGCGGGATCCGGATGCCGCGGCTGCCGTCGCGAGCGCCCGGTTGCTACGCCCCATCGAGGCGACCGGAATGGACGCGCCCGACCTCTCCGACGCGGTCTCGGGACCCTTCGACGTCGCCTCAGCCCGGCCCGAGCCGACCGACGACCTCGCCGAGCGTCGCGCGGCCCGCGAGGCCGCGCGGGCGGCGGCCGAGGCGCGACGTCACGCCGAGAGTCTCGAGCGCGACCTCGATCGCATCGAGGACCGCTGGCAGGCGGCGCAGGAGAGGGCGTCGTCGCTCGAGGACCGCCTGGCGGAACTCGACCGTGAGCGCGCCCGTCTCGAGGACGATGCCGAGCGGGCACGCGCCGAGGTCGAGGACCTTGCCGAGCAGCGCCGCCGAGCCCGTACCGCCGCGACGAAGGCACGGTCCGCGGCCGACCGTGCGGCCGACTGATCAGCCGCGCGCGCGGTGCTGGTCGAGTGCGGTCGTGGCGGTCGACCAGACGAGGGTCTGCGCGACCTCCTCGGCCCGGTCGTACCGCGGCCCCGTGAGGACCACGTAGACCGCGCCGACGACGTCGATGTAGCCGGCGACCTCGCCGGCGATCCGGACCTCGTAGCGGTCCTCCGCGATCAGGTCCCACTGGATACGCGACGCTCGGGGTGCGGCATCCGCCGGTCGACGCGTCGGCAGTGCGCGCAGCGTCTCCGAATCCACGAACATGTTCTGCACCTCGTTCCGCTCACCCCGTCGACACGTATCCCAGGTGATCACCATCGCCCCGCGCACCCGCGCGGCGGAGGGGATTGACGCGACTCGGGGCGCGCGCTACCCGACGGCGGGCGAGCGTTCCGCGGCCTCGCGGACGGCCGTCGTGACCGTCTCGAGGAGCGGCGACGAGAGGTTCCAGCGCTGCCAGAACAGGGGGACCTCGACCGTGTCGTCGGCCAGAATGACGAGCGAGCCGTCGGCGACACCCGCCTCGAATTGGCCGGGCAGCAGCATCCCCCACCCCAGGCCGATCGTGATCGCCTGCGCGAACTCGGCCGACGCGCTGATGATGTGGCGGGGGGCGTCCCGCCGGGCGCCGTGTCGGCGTGCGAACGCGCTCTGCAGCGTGTCGTGACGGTCGAAGTCGACGCGAGGTGCGGCTTCGAGCGCGGCCCGCCCGAGCCCCTGCGGGAACCACCGATCTGCGAAGCCCCGCGTCGCGATGGCGGTGTACCGCATCCGCCCCAGGGGTGAGGAGACGCATCCGGCCACCGCGTCGCGCTGCGAGGTGACGGCCGCCATGACCGTGCCCGCCGCGAGCAGCTGCGCCGTGCGTTCCTGGTCCTCGCGGTGCAGGTCGAACGTGACCGGGTGCGCGGCGGTGACGGCGGTGAGTGCCGGGAGGAACCAGGTGATGAGCGAGTCGGCGTTGACGGCGAGCGGCACCACTGCCGAGCCCGCATCGTCGCCCAGGGCGGCGCGGGCGTCGTGCTCGAGCAGGTCGAGCTGACGCGCGAGACGCACGAGCGGCTCGCCCGCCTCCGTCGCGGTCACCGGTTTGGTCCGTCGCAGCACGACCCGTCCGACCCGCTGTTCGATGACGCGGATGCGCTGGCTGACCGCGCTCGGGGTGATCCCGAGCCGTGCGGCCGCGCGATCCAGCGTGCCGGCGTCGACGGCGGCGGCCAGCGTGCGCAGGTGTTCGAACGGGATGTCCATGCGATCAGCGTAGTGAAGCGATGCTTCAGATGATGCAGAATCCTTCGCTGTACTGCAGGAGGCGACCTGCCTACCGTGGGACCTGTGACTCCCGAACTCGCCGCCTTCCTCTCGGGCCTCGGACTCTGCCTCGGTCTCATCGTCTCGATCGGCGCGCAGAACGCGATCGTGCTGCGCCAGGGTCTGCGGCGCGAACACGTGGGGATCGTCGTGCTCGTCTGCGTCGTCAGCGACGCGATCCTGCAGACCCTCGGCGTCGCCGGCGTCGCGACCCTCGTCACCGCCCACCCGTGGCTCGAGACGATCGCGCGGTGGGCGGGTGCGGCCTTCATCGTGGGGTTCGCGTTCGTCAGTGCGCGTCGAGCCTGGCGTGGCGGCGGCAGCCTCGAAGCCGCTGAGCCGGAGACCCCGACGGATGCCGCGACCCCCGGCACCGTCCTCGTCCGGCCGCGCGCGGCGACGAGGACCGCGACGCTCCTGACCATCCTCGCCGTCACCTGGTTGAACCCCCACGCGATCGTCGAAACGACCGTCGTGCTGGGGTCGGTGGCGGCGACGCACGGTGACGCGCGTTGGTTCTTCCTCGCCGGCGGCATCGTCGGCAGCACCCTCTGGTTCGTGGTGTTCGGCTACGGCGCGCGCTACCTCGCGCCGCTCCTGCGCACGGCACGCGCGTGGCGCATCCTCGACGCCGGCATCGCCGTCATCATGCTCGTCATCGCCGTCAGCCTCGTCCTCGGCTGATCGGGCGGGGATGCCGCGGCGCGGCGACCGTCAGTGCGCGGCGTCGTACGCGTCGAGCACCTGCGCCGGCACGCGACCGCGCTCCGAGACCTGGTAGCCGTTCTTCGCGGCCCACTCGCGGATCGGCGCGTAGTCGCGCTGCCCGGCTCGCTTCTGCTTGCGGCCGCCGCCGTTCGACGAGGTGACCGCGCGTGAGGTCGTCCCGCGCGACGAGACACGACGCGCGGCGTCGATGTACGGCGCCAGGACGTCGCGCAGGGCGTTCGCGTTGTCGTGGGTGAGGTCGATCTCGTAGGCGGTGCCGTCGAGGGAGAAGAGCACGGTCTCTCCGTCGCCGACCTCGAGGACGGTGCCGTCCAGGTCGTCGACGAGCTGATGCACGATTTTGCGGGCCATGCGCTCACCCTAGTGGCGCGCGTGCTCGCTACGGCAGAAGTCCGGCCCGGCGCGCCTTGGCGACGGCGGCGTGGCGGGTCGAAGCATCCAGTTTCGCCATCGCCGCCTGCAGGTACGACTTGACCGTCCCCTCGCGCAGCGACAGCGACGCGGCGATCTCCGCATTGGTGGCGCCGAGCGCGCAGCAGGCGAGCACGTCGAGCTCGCGCGGCGAGAGGGCGACGTCGAGCGATGCCTCGGCCGCCGCCGGTCGCGACATCCCCGCGAGGCGTTTCTCGACCGCCGCGATCCGCTCCCGCAGGTCGGGGTCGGTGACGGATGCGGCGATGCTCCGCAGCTCGGCGTAGCTTTCGCGCAGATCCTCCTGCGCGGAGGCGGGCAGGGCGGGTTCGGCGGGCGTCAGCGCGGCGACGCGACGGTCGACCTCCTCGCGGACGCGCAGCTCGGTCGCGAGCATGTCGGCGGCGCGGAAGGCGGGCCGGCTGACGAGATCTCCGACGGGGCCGGGGGTCCACGACCCGCAGTAGACGATGCCGCGCGGGCGGCCGGTGACGACGACGGGCACGGCCAGCAGGGTCGAGATGCCTTCGCCGAGGATGGCGCGGTCGTAGTCGTGCGTGATCGTGCGCGCGGTGCGGTAGTCCAGGGCGAGGCGGGGTCGCTTCTCGATCATCGCGGCACCGCCCAGACCGCGACCGGCTTCGACGACGAGTCCCTCGATGCTGCGGGTGCGGGTGCCCGAGATCGCGGTGACGTGGACGGCGCCGCCGCGTTCGAGACCGCCGAAGACGACGGGAAAACGCGTCTGACGGGCCAGATCGGACACGGCTCGGGAGACGAGCCGCGTGTCCGCGTCGCTCTCGACCGACGATCCCACGCGTACCTACTTCCGGGGGTGACGGCACCTCTGCCGCCTTCGTACGGTCGAACCTACCACGCGGCCGATTCCCAGGAACGGCTCGTGCGAGCACCGTCGCTCACCCCATGAGGCAAGGAGGCCACATGTCGTCCCAGTCACCCCACGGAGGCGTGGAAGGGAGTGCCATCGACTACGTCGCGGTCGAACGATCGCCGCGGTTCGTCGAGCTGAAGAAGAAGCACCGCAGCGTCGTCTTCCCGCTGGCCGTGCTCTTCCTCATCTGGTACTTCGTCTACGTCCTGCTCTCGTCCTTCGCTCCGGACTTCATGGCGCAGGAGGTGTTCGGTCACATCACGATCGGCCTGCTCCTGGGCCTCGGACAGTTCGTCACCACGTTCGCCATCACGATGGGCTACGTCGCCTTCGCGAACCGCAAGCTCGACCCGATCTCCTCCGAAATCCGGGCAGACCTCGAACGGCAGGAGGCCCGATGACCCCCGTGCTCCTCGCCGCGGCCCCCGCCGGCGCCGCGACGAACAACCCCGTCCTCAACATCTCGATCTTCGGCGCATTTGTCGCGGTGACGCTGTTCATCGTCATCCGCGCCAGTCGCAACAACAAGACGGCCGCCGACTACTACGCCGCAGGCCGCTCCTTCACGGGTCCGCAGAACGGGTTCGCCATCGCCGGCGACTACCTGTCGGCGGCATCCTTCCTCGGCATCGTCGGCGCGATCGCGATCAACGGCTACGACGGGTTCCTCTACTCGATCGGCTTCCTCGTCGCGTGGCTCGTCGCGCTGCTGCTGGTCGCCGAGCTCATGCGCAACACGGGCAAGTTCACGATGGCCGACGTCCTGTCGTTCCGTCTGAAGCAGCGCCCGGTGCGGCTCGCCGCGGCGATCACGACGCTCGCGGTCTGCTTCTTCTACCTGCTCGCCCAGATGGCCGGTGCGGGTGGTCTCGTCTCGCTGCTGCTGGGGATCACCGAGCAGATCGGGCAGTCGATCGTCGTCGCCGTCGTCGGCGTGCTGATGATCGTCTACGTCCTCATCGGTGGCATGAAGGGCACGACGTGGGTGCAGATCGTCAAGGCGTTCCTGCTCATCGGCGGCGCCATCGTCATGACGATCTGGGTGCTCGCGATGAACGGGTTCAGCCTCGACACGCTCCTCGAGGCGGCCGTGCAGAAGTCGACGACTGACCCGCAGGACGCGATTCTCGGCCCTGGCCTGCAGTACGGCGCCAACCCGTGGGACTTCATCTCCCTCGCGATCGCGCTCGTGCTCGGCACCGCGGGGCTGCCGCACGTGCTCATGCGCTTCTACACGGTGCCGACTGCCAAGGAGGCGCGCCGGTCCGTGGTCTGGGCGATCTGGCTGATCGGCCTCTTCTACCTGCTGACGCTCGTCCTGGGCTACGGCGCCGGCGCCATCGTCGGCTCCGAGACGATCAAGGCGGCGCCCGGTGGCGTCAACTCCGCCGCGCCGCTGCTCGCCGAGGCCCTCGGCGGACCGGTGCTGCTCGGGTTCATCTCGGCGGTCGCGTTCGCCACGATCCTCGCGGTCGTCGCCGGGCTCACGATCACGGCCGCGGCATCCTTCGCGCACGACATCTACGCGAACGTCGTGAAGAAGGGGAACGTGCCGCCGGACGGCGAGGTCAAGGTCGCCCGTCGCACGGTCATCGTGATCGGTGTGCTCGCGATCCTGGGTGGCATCGGCGTGCAGGGGCAGAACGTGGCGTTCCTCGTCGCGCTGGCCTTCGCGGTCGCCGCCTCGGCCAACCTGCCGACGATCCTGTACTCGCTGTTCTGGCGCAAGTTCACGACGCGCGGCGCCGTGTGGAGCATGTACGGGGGACTCGCGACCGCGATCGTGCTCATCGTTCTGTCGCCCGTCTTCTGGGGCACCGAGACGAGTGTGTTCAAGAACGTCGGCACGGCGATCTGGCCGCTCAACAACCCGGGCATCGTCTCGATCCCGGTGGGCTTCCTCCTCGGCTGGCTGGGGTCGGTGACCTCCCGCAAGGCCGAGGACGCCACGAAGGCCGCCGAGATGGAGGTCCGCTCGCTGACCGGGTACGGCGCCGAGAAGGCGGTCGACCACTAAGAGCGGATGCCGCGACGAGGCGGGCAGGGACGGCCTACACGTCCCTGCCCGCCTCCGTCATGCGCGGCCCGTCGCGCCCGCGACCCGCTCCTCGAGGTCGAGAAGGAACCGCTTGTGCTCGGGCCGGCCGCCGTACTCGCCGAGTGAGCCGTCGCTGCGGATCACACGGTGAGCGGGCAGCACGATCGACCAGGGGGTGCGGGCGCACGCGGTCCCCACCGCGCGATGCGCCCGCGGGGACCCCGCGGCGATGGCGATCTCGGCGTACGACGCCGTCTCGCCGTACGGGATCCCGGCGATGGCCTCGAGTGCCTGCCGCGTGAAGCCCGCCGTGAGTCGCCAGTCGAGCGGCACCGAGAAGGCCCGCCGTGTGCCGGCGAAGTACTCGTCGAGCTCGCCGGCTGCCTCCCGCGCCGGACCGTCGTCGGGCACCGGCACGCTGTGCAGCAGCAGGCTGAGCCGGGAGACCTCGGCGTAGGCCGGGCCGTCCAGCACCGACAGCGCGACGAGACCCTCCTCGGTCGTCACCAGGAGGGCCTCGCCGATCGGTGTCGGGTGCACCGAGTAGGTTGCGATCGTCATGTCCTCATCATGGCTGCGAGGCCGAGACGCCGAGAACGGGGGAGGAGCGGGCGGGGGAGAAGCGGCATCCCGACCCGGATGTGGAGGAATCGGCGCCCGAGTGAGGGTCGATCCGCGAAACTCGGCCGTCGATCCCGCTTTCCGGGCTCGACGCGCCTAGTGTTTTCGGTGTGTGGCGAGCAGAGAGCGGTGCTGTGCGCGGCGAGAGTGCCGAGCAGATGTCCGCGGTGACCCCGGCGGACGTGACGCTGTCCGACCCCGAGGTCCTCGTCATGCACGCGGCCGTCCCCGAGCGCAAACGACTGCGCGAGGAGGCCGCCCAGCTGGGCGGCGCCTCGACGCTCCTCCACTATCGCGACGACGGCGACGCCGGCATCGACATCACCAAGGCCCACCCGGGCAGCCTGCCGCAGTTCATCACGGGTCGTCCCACCCTGCTGTCGAACATGTTCCGCGACGAGGTGGCCCTCCGCACCGCGCGTCTGGCCGCCGAGCGCATCACGTCGAAGGACGTCGAACTGCGCACGGCGCGCGGCCTCGACACCGTGCACCTGGCCATCGGCATGGCGTCGTGGCGCATCGGCGGGGTCAGCTGCACCGCGCCCGTCCTGCTGCGTCCGCTGACGATCCGCCGTCACCACACCGACTTCGACCTGCGGTTGCACGGGCCCTTCCACGTCAACCGCGAACTGGTCACCGCGGCCCGCATCCACTTCGGCGTCGACCTCGACGGCGACGCGCTCGCCACCCTCGCCTACGACGGCGGCGTGTTCCAGCCGCAGCCCGTCATCGACCGGCTGCGCGCCCTGACGGCGCACGTCCCCACCTTCACGGTGCAGCCGCGGCTCGTGGTCTCGACCTTCGCCGACGTCGCCTCCGACATGGAGCGGGACGCCGTCGACCTCGACCACCCCGTGCTCAACGCGCTCGCGGGTCACCCCGCCGATCGCGAGCGCCTCTCGTTCGTGCGCCCGCAGCCCGACGCCGTCGGCCCCGACGACCGCACGCCCGCCTCGGACCGCCTGATCCTCGACGCGGATGCGGAGCAGGAGGCGGTGCTCGCCCGTATCACCGAGGGGCAGTCGCTGGCCGTCCACACCCTTCCCGGAACGGGCGGCACGCAGACGGTCATCAACGCCGTCGGCGAGCTCGTCCGCTCGGGAAAGCGGGTGCTCGTCGTGAGCGCCCGCCGGTCGACCCTCGACGGCGTCCGCCACCGGTTGGCCGGCATCGGCCTGCCCGGCCTCGCGGTGTCGCCGACCCGGCTGCACCGCGACCTCATCCGCGCGATCGCCCGCAACGAGAAGGCCGAACAGCCCAAGGTCGCCGAGGTGGACGACGCCCTCGTGCGCCTGCGCACCGTGCTGCGCGACTACCGTGCCGCGCTGACCCAGCGTCACGCCTCGGTCGGTGTCTCCCCGCTCGAGGCCCTGCGCGAACTCACCCGCATCGCCGACCACGAGCCGCAGCCGAGCGCCACCACACGCTTCGACCTCGCGACGGTGCAGCGCCTCGCGACACGCCGCGTCGAGGCCGCGGAGGCACTCGCGGCATCCGCTCGCCTCGGCGAGTTCCGCATCGGACCCGACGACTCGCCCTGGTACGGCGTCGCGTTCTCGACGACCGACGAGGCCCGCGCCGCGCACGCGCTCGCCGGCCGATTGCACCGCGCCGAGGTGCCCGCGCTCCTCGAGCGCGGCTACGAGCTGATCGGCCAGACGCGGATGCGGCCGTTCACGACCATCGCCGAGATGGGCTCGTACGTGCAACTGCTGCAGGGCATCCGCGCGTCGCTCGACCGCTTCAGCCCCACCGTGTTCGAGCGCCCCCTCACCGACCTGATCGCCGCGCACTCGTCGCGTCGCGACTCGGCGCAGATGACGACGGCCAACCGCAGGCGGCTGCGCCGCCTGTCGAAGGAGTACGTGCGGCCCGGCATGCACGTCACCGACATGCACGAAGCGCTCCTGCGGGTGCAGAACCAGCGCACGCAGTGGCAGCAGCTCGTCGATGCCGGCGTCACGCCCGAGATCCCGATCGGTCTCGACGACGTCGCGGCCGCATGGCAGCGGGCGAACGCCGACCTCGCCGACCTCGACCGCGCGCTCGGTCGCACCGAGCCGCTGGCGAGCCTGCCGATCCCGCAGCTGCTGCGGACGCTCGCGGGCCTCGCCGCGGCATCCGACGTCTTCGACAACCTCGTCGAGCGTGCAGCGCTGCGCAGCGAACTCGCGCAGCTCGGTCTCGAGCCCCTCCTCATGGAGCTCTCGACCCGCCACGTCCCCGAGTCCGAGGTGGCCGCGGAGTTCGAGTACGCATGGTGGCGCTCCGCGCTCGAAGCCATGCTGCGCTCGGATCGCGCCCTGCTCGGCGCGAACACCACGGTGCTCGACCGCCTCGAGCGCGACTTCCGTCTCGTCGACGAAGCGCACGCCTCGTCGTCCGGGCCCCTGCTGGCCTCGGAACTCGCCAAGCGGTGGCGCATCGCGATCGTCGACGAGCCGCGCGAGGCGGCCTCGCTGAAGTCGGCGCTGCGCGGCGGCACCGCGTCGGCGTCGGAGCTCGTCGCCTCGGCGCCGACCCTCATGCGGGTGCTCGCGCCGGTCTGGCTCGCGTCGCCCTACGAGGTGCCGCACGTGCCGGATCACCCCGAGTTCGACGTCGTCATCATCGCCGACGCGGCCGCGCTGTGCCTCGCCGAAGCGACGCCCGCGCTGCGCCGCGCCCGGCAGATCGTCGTCTTCGGCGACCCGGTGACGCAGAAGCCGACACCGTTCCGGCTCTGGTCGGGACGCGGCGACGACCCCGAGGCGTCCGAGGTGCCGTTCGACGACACGAGCGTCTTCGAGCGACTGAGCGAACTGATCCCCGTCGAGACCCTGACCCGCAGCTACCGCGCCGGGGGAGAGGACCTCGCCGAGCTCGTCAACGACGCGTTCTACGGCGGTGCGATCGGCTCGCTTCCCTGGGCGGGGTCGTACCTCGGTCGCGGCAGCCTCAGCGTCGACTACGTCGAGGGCGGCACGGGCGCGCCGAACCCCGACACGGGGGCCGTGGAGAGCCCGGATGCCGAGGTCGCCCGCGTCGTCACGCTCGTCGTCGAGCACGCGATCAACCGTCCCGCCGAGTCGCTCATGGTCGTCACCGCGTCGGCGCGCCACGCCGAGCGCGTGCGCGCGGCGGTCGCGAGCGCGTTCGCGGGGCGTTCGGACGTCGCCGACTTCGTCGGCCGCGAGACCGCCGAGCCGTTCGCCGTCCTCGGCCTCGAGGAATCGGTCGCCGAGAGCCGCGACCGCGTCATCTTCTCGCTCGGGTTCGGTCTGACCAAGCACGGCCGCGTCCTCAGCGACTTCGGCGACCTGTCCACCGCCGACGGCGAGCGGCTTCTGACGGTCGGCATGACCCGCGCCCGCCGGTCGATGGTGATCGTCTCGTCGATCCGGCCCTCGGCCTTCGACGAGGGACGCCTGACCTTCGGCGCCGCCACCCTCATGGCCATCCTCGGTCGGATCGCTGCCCGCGGGCGCGACGCGCGACTGGAGGACCTCGCCGATCCGCTCACCCTGACCCTCGCGCAGCACCTGCGGAGCCTCGGTGTCTCCGTCGACGTGCACTACCGCGGCGGTCAACTCCCGCTCGTCGCGCAGTACAAGGGCAAGGCCGTCGTGGCCGACATCGACCCCGAGAGCACGCACGACAGCCTGCGCGAGACGCTCCGTCGGCGACCGCAGCTGCTGCGCCGCCTCGGCTGGCACTACGTGCGCGTCCACGCGTTCGACGTCTACAACGATCCCGCCGCCGTGGCTCTCCGCATCGCCGGGGTCATCGGCGTGCAGCCCGAGACGCCGTCCGCCCCCGGATCCACCCAGCCGATCGATGTCGACTGAGCGCCAGCGCGTGGAGCGGGTGCCGGGGTCCCGTCGTGCGCGG
Source organism: Microbacterium sp. NPDC080220 (assembly GCF_040686395.1). NCBI lineage: Bacteria > Bacillati > Actinomycetota > Actinomycetes > Micrococcales > Microbacteriaceae > Microbacterium > Microbacterium sp. NPDC080220. The sequence goes on along the minus strand of NZ_JBFBOP010000001.1, from coordinate 595,212 downwards.
CTGACCCCTGCGCCGGGCACGGACCCGGCCCCCGAGACGCCGAACGGGCCGGACGCGGGGGAACCCCCGGCATCCGGCCCGAACGATGAACGACTGCGGAACGACGTCCCGCCGCACTACTGACGCGTCAGATCGACGGCGACGGCGGTTCGGTCGACCGGCGCGTGGCCGGTGCGGGCGCGCTGCCCTGCTTCTCGAGCAGGTCGCGGATCTGGACGAGCAGCTCGGCCTCGGTGGGGAGCTTCGCCTCCTCCTCGACGACGCCGGCCTTGGCGGCCTGACGCTCCTTCCACTTGTTCATCGGGACGACGAACACGAGGTAGACGACAAGCGCGACGGCGAGGAAGCTGATGATCGCGGTGAGAAGACCACCGAGCGGGAAGGTGACCGGTTCACCGTGGATTCCGACGAACGAGGGACCGATCGACCCCGTCTTCGGGTCGGGCAGGTAGAAGAGCGCGATCAGCGGGTTGATGATGCTGGTCACGATCGCGGTGACCAACGCGGTGAACGCACCGCCGATGACCACGGCGACCGCCAGGTCGATGACGTTGCCGCGCATAATGAAGTCTTTGAAGCCCTGGATCACGGCTCCTCCTTCCTCCGCCGGCACGGAGCCGGGGCTACGAACCCGCGGGGGCGGGCGAAGCGGACGCTTCGGATTTCTTCGATGATGTCGAAGAACCCGAGCTTTCGCCAGAGGATGCAGAGGAGCTGGTGCTGCGCGAGTCGGTGCGGTAGAAGCCCGAGCCGTTGAAGGTCACGCCGATCGAGCCGTACTGCTTGCGGACGAGACCGCCGCACTCGGGGCACTCGGTGAGCGCGGCGTCGGAGAACGACTGGACGGCGTCGAAACGGTGACCGCACGCGGTGCAGGCATAGGCGTAGGTGGGCATGGGACCTCGGGTGACTCAGCGAAGGGGAAGGCGGACGGTGCGGGTCGGGGTGACGGCCCCCGAGACGGGCTGGTCGTGCAGTTCGCGCGGGACCTCGTCGATCAGCTCGGAGTCGAAGATGACGGCGTAGACGGGCGGGCACTTCTCCATCGAGCCGATGGTCTTGTCGAAGTAGCCACGCCCCCAGCCCAGCCGCATCCCGCTGCGGTCGACGGCGGCCGCGGGGATCACGAGCAGGTCGACGTCGTTCACGGCGACGGGGCTGAGCAGTTCGCCCACGGGTTCGGGCAGGCCGAACATGCCCTCGGCGATGTCGCCCTCGTGCTCGGCGACCGCCCAGTCGAGCAGACCGTCGGCACGCGTCACCGGCAGCAGGACCCGGATGCCGCGCGCCACCGCAGCGGCGATGAACTCGCGCGTGCCGGGCTCGGTGGTCGTCGAGAGGAAGCAGGACATGGATCGGACGCCGTGGTCGGCGACGAGCGCGTCGAGCTGGGTCCGGATGCCGGCGGCGGCCTCCTCGAGGGCGCCGGCCGAGCGCTGCTGACGGCGTTCGCGGAGCTCGGCGCGCAGCGCGCGCTTCTCGCTGTCCACGGGGCCGGTCATGGTCCGATTGTAAAGGGACACGCCCGCCGTCCCCGTCGTGTCACATCACGGACCCGACGGATCTGTAGGGTGAAGGTCATGTCCGCCGAGCGCATCAAAGCCGTCATCCCTGCCGCGGGTCTGGGTACGCGATTCCTGCCCGCCACGAAAGCCATGCCGAAGGAGATGCTGCCGGTCGTCGACAAGCCCGCGATCCAGTACGTCGTCGAGGAGGCCGTCTCAGCCGGCATCGACGATGTGCTCATCATCCTGGGGCGCAACAAGAACAACATCTCCAACCACTTCGACTCCGTCCCCGAGCTCGAGTCCAACCTCTCGAAGAAGGGCGACCACGAGAAGCTCAAGCGGGTGCAGGACTCGTCGGACATGGCCGACATCCACTTCGTCCGGCAGGGCGAGCCGAAGGGTCTCGGTCACGCGGTGCTGCGTGCCCGTGCGCACGTGGGCGACAGCACGTTCGCGGTGCTGCTCGGCGACGACCTGATCGACGCGCGCGACGTGCTGCTCGAGAAGATGCTCGAGCAGAACAAGAAGACCGGCCTGACCGTCGTCGCGCTCATGGAGGTCTCGCCCGACCAGATCCACATGTACGGTGCCGCCGCCGTCGAGGCGACCGACGAGGAGGACGTGGTCAAGGTCACGGGCCTTGTCGAGAAGCCGAAGAAGGAGGATGCCCCCTCCAACTACGCCATCATCGGCCGCTACGTCCTGACGCCCGGCGTCTTCGATGTGCTCGAGCGCACCGAGCCCGGCAAGGGCGGCGAGATCCAGCTGACCGACGCGCTCGAGGAGCTCGCCTCGACCGACGGCGTCCTCGGCGTCGTCTTCCGCGGTCGCCGCTACGACACGGGTGACCGCGCCGACTACATCAAGGCGATCGTGCAGCTCGCGGTCGACCGTGAGGACCTGGGCGCCGAGCTTCGGCCGTGGATCAAGGACTTCGCATCGGGTCTGTGAACCCGACGCGTCACTGATGGGCATGGACGGGCCGGTCGTGCGCGCGCACGGCCCGATCTCGATCCGGCTCGTGCGACCGCGTGACGCGAAGACGCTGCAGACCGAGCTCGTGCAGAACCGGTCGTGGCTGCGGCAGTGGGAGGCGACGAGCCCCGACGGTCCGATCTCGCTCGACATGCGCAGCGGGGTGCGCCGGCTGCTGCAGCAGTACCGCGACGGCACCGGTGTGCCCTACGTCATGGAGTACGACGGCGAGATCGCCGGGCAGCTGAATGTGTGGGGGATCGCCCGCGGGTCGCTCTCGTCGGCGACGATCGGGTACTGGGTGAGTGAGCGCTTCGCCGGCAAGGGCATCACGCCGACCTCGGTCGCGCTCGCGACGGACGTCTGCTTCGAGGACCTGCGTCTGCACCGGATGGAGATCTGCATCCGCCCCGAGAACGCCAAGAGCCTGCGGGTCGTGCAGAAGCTCGGCTTCCGCTACGAGGGGCTGCGGCGGCGCTACATCCACATCGACGGCGAGTGGCGCGACCACTACGCGTTCGCGCTCGTGCGCGAAGAGGTCCGGGAGGGCGTCCTCAACCGGTGGTTGGCGGGGCGCGCGCCGCAGGATGCGGCATCCATCCCTCCGTCGGACCGTTAACCCTCAACCAGAAGTTCAGACACGCCCAGCGGATGCCGGGCCCCACCGCTCCGGCGACATACGGTGAGCGGCATGGGTGAGCAGGTGATGGGTGGCGGGGTGATCGTCCTCGTTGCCGTCCTCTTGTGGCTGTTGTACCTCCTGCCCTCGTGGCACAGCCGGCACCAATACCAGGCTGCCGAACGGAATGCCGTACGTCTGAACCAGGCTCTCCGTGTCCTCGCCGAGACGAGCGAGACCCCCGGCGAGGTGCGCCTCGAGCTCAACGCGCGCACCGCGCTCGCACAGCAGCGCCTCGCGCGTCGTGTGCAGGCCGAGCAGGAGAGCGTCGGCCTCGAGGCCGCACGCGCCGAACTGGCTGCCGCGAAGGCGCAGGCCGCGCTCGACCGCGAGCTCGCGAAGGCCGACCGTCGTCGTGCGGTCGCCGACGCCGAGGCGGCACGCGAGAAAGCCCGAGCGGGTGCCGCCATCGCCCGCGAGCGTGCCATCGCGGAGGCCGCCGCGGCCCGAGCGCTGCCGGCGGCACGGCGTGCGCGCGCACGGCGTCGCGTGCGGCTGACCGCGACCATCGTCGGTGTCCTCGCCGTCGTCGCGGCCGGTGTCGGGGGTTACTTCGGCGCGATCGGCGCCGGGTGGACCCTGCTCGCGGTCGGAGCCGTCGTCGCCGCGTCGAGCCTGCTCGTGCTCGCACGCATGAACACCGTCGCGCGACGCGCGGCATCCCGCGTCCTCCCCGCCGAGGTCGTGCGTGCCCCGGGCGCCGTGCAGGACGTCGCACTCGACTCCGACCGTGCGGAGTGGACGCCGCGCACCCTTCCGCGACCGCTCACCGCCTCGGCGGGCTCCCGCGCCGCGGCCGTGCTCGACGCGTCCGAGGCGCGCGAGGCGCTGCGTCAGGCGGCCGTCGAAGAGGCGATGCGCGAGCGTGCCGCGCAGGCCGCGCCGCCGTCGATCGACACCGCCCGTCGCACCCGTGCGGCCGAGGTCGCCTTCGCTGGACCGGCCGACGACGACCGCATCGAGGCGCACGTGCGGGAGCTGCTCGCTCGCCGCGCATCGGGGCAGTGAGACCCCGCCTCGCGTTCGAGCGGTCCGTTCGGTCGTGGTAATGTTGAGGCTTCCGGGCCTGTGGCGCAGTTGGTAGCGCGCTTCGTTCGCAATGAAGAGGTCAGGGGTTCGAATCCCCTCAGGTCCACCACCGGAAAGACCCCCGCTCGCGGGGGTCTTTCGCTGTCTCTGACGTCTTCAGTCCGGCAGCGTCGCCGAGCGGTCGAGCCGCGCCGTCGTCATCCCCGTGACGCACAGGTACTCCGAGAGGTACATCCGCCCCATCGCCCCCCGCGCCGCCCCGTAGACGAGCAGCTGCGCACGCGAGGCGCCGGGGAAGAGCTCGGCCTCGGTGAACAACAGCCGCGTCATCGCGACGTCGGCCGCGGGGTCGCCGCACGCGGTCGACTGCCAGTCGATCGTCGCGATGCCGCCGCCCGCCGTCAGACCGCCGCGGGCTCGCGCCTGCCGGCAGCCAGCCGCTCGGCCGCGTAGGCCTCGGCCGCGTCGAGCGGGGTGACCCCGCGTGCGGCGGCGTCGTCGAACAGCCGGCGCAGGGTGTCGCCGATGCCGTCGATGCGGGTCGCGATCTCGTCGCGGTGACCGGGCGTCCGCGCCTCGACGTCGAGGTAGATGACGCCGCCGGCGTTCGCGACGAAGTCGGGGGCGTAGAGGATGCCGCGGTCCGCGAGGCGTGCGGCGCCCGAGCGGTCGGCGAGCGGGTTGTTCGCGGGTCCGCAGACGGCCTTCGCCGCGAGCGCGTCGATGACGTCGTCGTCCAGGACGCCGCCGATGCCGGCCGGGACGAACACGTCCGCCGGCACGAGGTGCTCGGTGCCGGGCTCGACCCACGTCGCGCCGAGCTCCGCCGCGAGCGACATCTTCGCCGGGTTCACGTCGGTGACCGTGAGGAGCGCGCCCTCGCCCGACAGGCGCACGGCGAGCCGGCTGCCCACCTGGCCGAGGCCCGAGATCGTGATGCGGCGGCCGGCCACCTCGGGGGACCCCGCGAGGCGCTCGAGCGTCGCACGGAGGGCGGCGTACACGCCGCGGCTCGTGGGACCGGCGGGCTCGCCCGAGCCGCCGACCGAGTCGGGCAGCCCCACGACGTGCGCGGTGCGCTCGCTGACGACGAGCATGTCCTCCGTCGTCGAGCCCACGTCCTCCGCCGTGCGGTACAGGCCGCCGAACGACTCGACGGCGTCGCCGAGGTCGAGGAAGGCCGCGCGTCGACGCTCGGCGTCGAGGGTGTCGCCCTCGCGCAGCGCGATGACCGACTTGCCGCCCCCGGCATCCAGCCCCGCAGTCGCGTTCTTGAGCGTCATCGCGGCCGACAGCCGCAGCGCGTCGCCCATCGCATCGGACCAGTGCGGGTAACGCCACAGGCGGGCGCCGCCGAGGGCGGGGCCGAGCGCCGAGGAGTGCAGGGCGACGGTGACGACGAGTCCGCTGCGCCGACCCGTGATCACCTCCACACGTTCGTGGGTGAGATCGGGCAGGGGCAGGGTGTGCGTCATTGCATTCCTTCTCGGCGGGCCTTGTGGGCGCTGCGGTGTGGATGCCGCCGATGTGCGGCATCCGTCATCATTCTGCCTCGCATATCGCTCGACGCCTAGGCTGTCGACCATGCAGACCGAGCGGTACTCCCACGGCCACCACGAGAGCGTGCTGCGGGCGCACACCTGGCGGACGGCGGAGAACTCGGTCGGGTACCTGCTGCCGCACCTGCGGCCCGGCGCCTCGCTCTTTGACGTCGGCGCGGGCCCGGGCACGATCACCGTCGACCTGGCGCGTCGCCTCGCCCCCGGCCGGGTCGTCGGCGTCGACGCGTCGGCCGACGTCGTCGCCCAGGCGCAGGCCCATGCCGCGGCCGAGGGCGTCACGAACGTCACCTTCGCGACCGCCGACGCCTACCGCCTCGACGCCGCAGACGGATCCTTCGACATCGTGCACACGCACCAGCTGCTGCAGCACCTCGCACGTCCCGTCGACGCCCTGCGCGAGTTCCGTCGCGTCGCGGGGCCGGACGGGCTCGTCGCCGCGCGCGAGGTCGACTACGCGGGCATCATCATCCACCCCCACATCCCCGCGCTCGACGACTGGCTCGACCTGCTGCTGCGGATGGGGCGCACCAACGGCGGTGAGCCGTCGGCGGGACGACGCCTCAAGGCGTGGGCGCGCGCGGCCGGGTTCGCCGACGTCGCCGTGAGCGCGTCGACCTGGCTGTTCGAGACCGACGAGCAGCGGGCCTGGTGGGGCGGGTCGTGGGCCGACCGCGCCCTGCACTCCTCGTACGCCGACCACGCGCTCGAGCAGGGCATCGCCGAACGTGCCGACCTCGAACGCATCTCGGCGGGATGGCGCGAGTGGGCCGCGTCCGAGGACGGCTGGCTGCTCATGCCCCACGGCGAGATCCTGGCGAGAGGCTGACCCCGTGACCGAGAACCTCAGCGCGCGCAGCCGCCTCGTGCACGACGCCCTGCGGGCCGCCGGCATCCCGGGGGAGATCGTCGTCCTGCCCGATGCCGCTTCCACCGCGGCGCTCGCCGCCGCCGCCCTCGGGGTCGAGGTCGGCGCGATCGCCAACAGCCTCGTGTTCCGGTGCGACGGTGCGCCCCTGCTCGTCATGACCAGCGGCGCCCACCGCGTCGACACCGCCGCCCTCGCCGCGCGCCTCGGGCGAGGGAGGATCAGCCGGGCGACGCCCGACCAGGTGCGCGAGGCGACTGGCCAGGCCATCGGCGGCGTCGCGCCCACCGGGCACCCCGCGCCGCTCGAGACCCTCGTCGACGAGGACCTCGCCGGCTACCCGCAGATCTGGGCGGCCGGCGGCACCCCGCACACGGTCTTCCCGATGACGTTCGACGAGCTCGTGCGCCTCACCGGCGGCCGGGTCGTCTCCGTCGTCTGAGGACCGGCCGTCACCCTCACGTGTGGATGAGCTCGCGCCAGTTCAGCGGCACGCGGCCGCGGGGCCCGGGGGAGGGTTGATCGGCGGGGTGGCTGGTCGGCGGCGCCAACTCGGGACCCTCGAACATCGCCTCGTCGACGTAGTCCCAGTACCAGTCCTCGCCGGGCTCGAAGCTCTGCACGAGCCGGTGGCCGGTCTCGCGGAAGTGCGCCGTCGCGTGCTGCCCGGGCGACGTGTCGCAGCATCCCACGTGCCCGCACGATGCGCAGCGGCGCAGGTGCACCCAGAAGCCCTCATGCTCGTCGCACTCCCGGCAGCCGCTCCCCGACGGGGCGGCGTTGGTGTCGATGTCGGAGCTCATCCGGTTCCTTCCGGTCAGTAGGCGAGGGCGCGGTGGACGGAGGCGACGGCGCTCGACCCCTCGCCGACCGCGGCGGCGACGCGCTTCATGGATCCGCGGCGGACGTCGCCCGCCGCGAACACCCGCGGTGCCGACGTCTCGAACGGGAACGGCTCCCGCCCGAGGTCCCGCCACTGCGCGATGGACTGCACGGCGACGTCGGTCCCGGTGCGGATGAAGCCGTCGGTGTCGCGATCGAGCGTCGGCAGCCACGAGGTGGCCGGGTCCGCCCCGATGAAGCAGAACAGGCCGCGGGCATCGACCGCGCCGGCCGAGTCGATTGTGACCGATTCGAGCGTCCCGTCGCCGTCGAGCCCGGTGACGTGGGATGCCGTGTGCACCCGCACGCGCGGATCCTCGGCCAGCCGGTCGGCGAGGTAGCTCGACATGCGCGCGCGCAGGTCGCCACCGCGCACGACGAGGTGCACCGGCGACCCGTGCGCGGCGAGATAGAGCGCCGCCTGACCCGCCGAGTTCGCCCCGCCGACCACGACCACCGGCTTGCCCTGCACCTGCCGGAGCTCGAGGGGTGTCGCGGCGTAGTAGACGCCCGAGCGCTCGAAGTCCTCCCAACGGTCGAGGGCCAGTCGCCGGTACGCGGCGCCGGAGGTGACGATCGCGCTCCGCGCGCGGATCACGCGGCCGTCGGCGAGGGTCACATCGAGCAGATCCGCACCGACCTGGTCGAGGGCGACCGCCTCGCACGGTGCGTACACCCGCACGCCGAACTTCAGCGCCTGCAGCACCGCCTGCCCGATGAGGTCGCCGCCGCTCACGCCGAAGGGGAACCCGAGGAAGTTCTCGATGCGCGACGTGGATGCCGCCTGCCCGCCCGGGGCGACGGCGTCGAGGAGGACCGTGCTGAGGCCCTCGGAGGCGCCGTAGATCGCGGCGGCCAGTCCCGCGGGCCCGCCGCCCACGACGACGAGGTCCACGATCTCGTCGGACTCGGCCTGGTAGCTGAGTCCGAGGCGCTCGGCGACGAGGCCGGGGGTGGCGCGGGGGATCGGCTCGCCCTGGACGTAGGCGACCGGAAGGTCGTCGGGCGACACGTCGTGACCGTCGAGCGTCGGCAGCTCGTCGGGCGCCAGGGTGACCGCCTTGTGGACGAGGTCGAGGCGTTCGGCGAAGCGCCGGAGCGACAGGAAGTCGTTCGAGGTCGTCGTCCCGACGAACTTCAGGGTCATCGCGGCCGGACCCGTGCGCAGGGATTCCCGCCGGGCCCACAGCGCGTGCAGGATCACGTCGCAGAGCTCGTCGTCCTCGCTCATGATCTCGCGCAGGGCGGCGCGCGAGAGCCGGTGCACGCGACCCGCCTGCGTCACCCGCGCCGACAGGAACGCGCTCTGACCGTTGAGGATGCCGAGCTCGCCGGCGAACCGACCGGGACCGACCGTCGTGATCACCGCTTCGCCGACCCATCGGAGGGCGTCGCGGACGATCTCGACCTCGCCGCTCTCGACGAAGATCAGGTCGTATCCCGCCTCGCCGGTGCGGAAGACGTAGTCGCCGACCTCGACGTCCTGCGGGACGGCTGCCGCGATCAGTCGGTGCCAGTGCGCGTCCGACAGGTCGGGCGACATCATGGCGTCCATCGCGGTGGGAGCGGTTTCTTCGGCCATGCCGATCAACCTACCGACCCGCCGGTGCGACCGGCTCGTCGGCGTTCGATTGCACGGCGCGGATGAGCGACTGCGCGTCGTACGGTCCGGTGTGCCGGCGGCCGTTCACGAAGAAGGTCGGCACCGAGCGGATGTTCATCGCCTCGGCGTCGAACATGTCGTCGCGGACGCGGCTCGCGACGTCCGGCGCGGTCAGGTCGCGTTCGAACCTCGGGACGTCGAGCCCCAGCGTGGCAGCCAGCCGCACGATGTCGGAGGGCAGCTGGTTGTCCTGGTCGGCGAACAGGCCCCGCTCGAACTCGAAGAACTTGCCCTGCTTCGCCGCCGCCTCCGACGCCTCGGCGCCCGCGAGGGCGTTGGGGTGCTGCTCGGTGAGCGGCGCGTGCCGCCAGACGTAGCGCAGGTTCGGGCCGAGCTCGGCCATGACCTCCTGGATCGACCCCGACGCCTTGAGGCAGAAACCGCACTGGAAGTCGCCGTACTCGACGATCTCGTAGGGCGCGTCGAGAGGGCCGAAGATGTGATCGCGGCGCGGGTCGACCGGGCGGACGAGGGTCTGCCCCACCTCCTCCTCGGGGTGGCGCGCATCCGCGACGCGGAAGACCAGTGCGCCGAGGGCGAAGGCCAGGACGGATGCCGCGAGCACCCCCACGCGCGCCTCGTTCTGCGCGTCGGGGTCCTCGATCGCGAGGTCGATGATGAACAGCGAGATGGTGAAGCCGATGCCGGCGAGGGCCGCGCCTCCGGCGATGCGGTCGAGCGAGAGCCCGGGACCGAAGTCGCCGATGCGAAGGGCCTTCAGGACGGCGGTCGACCCCCAGATGCCGGCGAACTTGCCGACGACGAGGCCGACGACGATACCCCATGTGAGCGGCGACTTCGCGGCCGCCGCGAGGATCTCGGGGCTGAGTGTCACGCCCGCGTTCGCCAGCGCGAACAGCGGCAGGATCACGTAGGCGACGTACGGCGCGTACGCGGTCTGCAGTCGCTCGTTGATCGAGATCGACTCGCGGAGGCTGTTCGCCGCCGCGCGGGCGTACTCGGTGCTCGGCGACTGCCGGAAGGTGCGGGCGAGCTCGAGCGCGTGCTCGACGTCGCGGCGGTCGGGGCGGTAGACGGGGACGAGCAGCGCGATGGCGACACCGGCGAGCGTCGGGTGCACACCCGAGGCGAGGAAGGCGAGCCACACGACGATCGCGAGGGTCGCGTAGATCGGCCCGCGCCCGCCGCGGAGGTACCGGACTACGTAGATGCCGACGAGGCCGACGGCGGCGACGAGCAGCGGCATCGGGGTGAAGGTGTCGGTGTAGACGAGGGCGATGATGCTGAGCGCCCCGATGTCGTCGACGACGGCCAGGGCGAGCAGGAACACGCGCAGGCGCCCCGAGCCCCGCGGCCCGATGAGCGCGAGGGCGCCGACCAGGAACGCGGTGTCGGTCGAGATGACGACGCCCCAGGCATCCGCGTTCCCCGTGGGGCCGGCGATGAGGACGAACAGCAGCGCGGGCAGGGCGAGGCCGGCGACGGCGGCGACGACGGGCACGACGGCGCGCGACCAGCTGGTCAGCTCACCGATCGCGAACTCGCGCCGCACCTCGAGGCCGACCGTGAAGAAGAAGATCGCCATCAGGGCGTCGTTCACGAGCGCGTGCAGCGTGAAGTCGAGTCGGATGTCACCGAGTCCGATCGACAGGTGCGTCTCCCAGAAGCCGTGGTAGGTCCCGGACGACAGGTTGGCCCACACGATGGCGGCGGCCGTCGCGATGAGCAGCAGCAGTGCGCCCGTCCGGGCGCGTCCCATCCTGCCGATGTGGTCCGCGATCGAGGCGAGCTCGCGCGCCATGCATCCTCCGGGGATCGAGTCGGACCTCAGTCTCCACCCGAGCCGGGGGAGCTGTCAGCCGGTGCGCGTGACGATTTCGTGACACACCACGGCCGCTGCCGCCGACCACGCCTGCGGTCGGCACGCCGCCGGATACGGGGCCGGCACGGTGACGTCGCTCGCGGCGTCGCCGGCGTGCAGCTCCGGCATGCGGTAGCCGAACGCCTCGGCGGCCGCGAGCATTCCGTCGACGAGCACGTCCGCGTGCGACCGGAGCCCCGCCCGCGCCATGCCGCGCGCGACGATGGCCGTGTCGTGCGCCCACACACTCCCGCCGTGATAGCTGAGCGGCCAGTAGCCACCGGCATCCGTCGACATGGTCCGCAGGCCGAAACCGGACGACATCGACGGTCCGACGAGCAGATCGGCGACGGCGCGTTCCTCTTCCGGGTCGAGGATGCCGGTGCCCAGCAGGTGGCCCGCGTTCGAGGTCAGCGTGTCGACCGCCCGGCCGTCGCGGTCGAGCGCGATCGCCGGGTAGCGGCCCTCGGGGGTCTCGACCCAGAAGCGCTCGCGGAACCTGCGGCGCAGCTCCGCCGCCCAGGTGCGCAGGCGTTCCGCCCCGTCCTCCTCCAGCGCGTCGAGCAGGTCGGCGGCCTTCACGGCTGCCTCGTACGCATAGCCCTGCACCTCGGAGAGGGCGATCGGCCCGGCGGCGAGGGAACCGTCCCGCCACTGGATCGAGTCGCCGGAATCCTTCCACCCCTGGTTGGAGAGGCCGTGACCGGTCTCGTCGACGTAGTCGAGGAAGCCGTCGGCGTTGGCTGCGGCGATCATCCAGTCGAGCGCGTCGTGCATCGTGGGGAGCAGGTCGCGCACCTCGGCCACCGGCATCCCGGCGGCGTGCGCCTCGGCGAGGAGCGTCACCCACAGCGGGGTCGCGTCGACCGTGCCGTAGTAGAGCGGCGGCAGCGAGATGCCCTCGCCGGGCATCGTGAGCGTGCCGGCCCGCAGCTCGTGCGCGATCTTGCCGGGTTCCTCGGCCGTCGCGGGGTCGGCCGTGCTGCCCTGCAGTCGACCGAGGACGCGCAGAGTGGATGCCGCCATGCCCGGGTCCACGGGCAGGAACAGCCGCGCCGCCCACAGCGAGTCGCGCCCGAAGAGCGTGAAGAACCAGGGTGCGCCGGCGGCGAAGAACTCGTCCGCGCTGCCGGTCAGCGTCAGCCGCAGGGCATCGAGGTCGTCGAGGGCCTGCCGCAGCCAGCGGTGCAGGCGGGGATCGGCGCCCGGGGCCTCGGGCACCGCCCAGCCGGCGTCGCGCGACGTCCCGCGCACGACGAGCGACGGGTCGTCGAGGTCGAGGCGCCACGAGACGGTCATCCGGGCCCGCGGCGGGCACTCCAGGTGCCAGGTGAGGACGATTGGGTCCTCGGATGCCGCGACCTCCGCTCCGGGAGCCGACAGCCGCATCGACGCGTCCCCGGCCGTGATCTCGACGGCGTCGCCCGCGAGGGCCCGGTCGACCGCCGCGGCCGGCGCGGCTCCCGACTTGACGTCCTGCATCGAGGTCGCGTCGGGGGTGACGGCGACCTCGAGGACGAGTGGCACCCGCTCGTCGAGGTGCGAGACGAGCGTGAACTCCTCCGTCACGCGGCCGTCCGCGACGGTGCGGCGCCGCGTCAGCCGGATCTTCGGGTCGGGCGTGCGGTCGTCCAGGCGTCGCAGCAGCGCTTCGAAGCGCAGATCGGATGCCGCATCCGCCGACCGTGAGATCCATTCCGGCGCGTGCGTCGCGGCATCCGTCCCGTAGCGCACCCGGGTCGCGCGGACGAACCGGGTGTCGCCGTGGAAGACGCCGTCGATCGCGCCGCTGCCGAGCTCGCCGTCGGCCCGCGACCACACCTGGGTGGGGGCGCGGAGGGCCACGACGGCGTCGGACAGGAAGGGCTGGAGGCCTGCGGTCATCCCTTGACTGCTCCTTCGGAGGTGTTCATGATGCGCTTCTGGAAGATGAAGAAGACGACGGCGACGGGGATCGTCATGAGCGCCGCGGCCGCGAGCTTCAACGGGTACTGCGTGCCCTGGCTCAGCTGACCGGACGACAGGCTCGCCACCCCGCGGGTGAGGGTGAACAGGTCCGGGTCCTGCACCGACACGATGAAGTGGGTCAGCTCGTTCCATGATCCCTGGAACGAGAGGATCACGATCGTGATGAGCGCGGGGCGCGCCATCGGCAGGACGACCGACCAGTACACCCGGAACGTGCCGGCTCCGTCGATGCGCGCCTGTTCCTCGACGGACGGCGGGATCGACTCGAAGAAGTTCTTCATGATGAACACCCCCGCCGCGTCGACGAGGAGGGGCAGCACCATGCCCGCGTACGAGTCGTACATCCCGAGCTGGTTCAGGACGAGGAAGCGGGGGATGAGGAGCACGACCCCCGGCACGGCCATCACGGCGACGACGAGCGCGAAGATGACGCCGCGGCCCCGGAACGTCAACCGTGCGAGGGCGTACCCGGCGAGCGACACGAAGAACACGCGTCCGAGGGTCACGAGGATCGTCACGACCGCCGAGTTCGCGAACCAGAGCGGGAAGTCGCTGTTCAGGAACAGTCGCTCGTAGGCGGCGGTCGTGAAGGTCTGCGGGATCAGCGAGATCGGATTGGATGCCGCCTCCTGCTCGCTCTTGAACGAGGTCGCCACCTGAACGAGGAACGGGTAGATGTACACGAGCGCCAGCCCGGCGAGTACCGCGTACAGCAGCACCTGACCGGTCACCGAGCGAGGGGTGAGGCGCCGGCGTCGGGACGGTGTGGCGTCGATCGGCGCATCGGTCAGCGTCTTCGTGCGGGCGAGGGTCCGGCTGTCGGTCACGACCGTGCTCCCTTCGGGGTGTACGCACGGATGCGTCGCTTCGAGACGGGCCGCTCCCTCAGGATCCAGCGCTGGAAGAGCGTGAACGCGATGATGATGAGGAACAGGATGAACGCGATCGCCGCGCCGATGCCCCAGTCCTGGTTGCTGAAGGCCGACGTGTACGACAGGTAGGCGGGGGTGATCGTCGTCTTTCCCGGCTGCCCCTTCGTGCCCGTGTAGATCTGGTCGAACACCTGCCAGCAGCCGATGAGGCCCAGCGTGATGACGGTGAAGAGGGTGGGTCGCAGCTGCGGCAGCGTGATGCGCCAGAACCGCTGCCACGCGTTCGCGCCGTCCATCATCCCCGCCTCCGTCAGCTCGAAGCCGACGTTCTGGAGGGCGGCGATGAACAGCAGCATGAACGTGCCGCTCGTCGTGAAGACGGCCATGAGGATGAAGGCGCTCATCGCGACCGAGGGTCCGGCGATCCAGTCCCACCCCGACAGGCCGAGGAAGCCGGGCTGCGAGATCGCGGCGGGCGCGGCATCCACGCCGAAGAGGCCGAGGAACAGGTGCACGATGCCGCGGGGGTCGTTGAACCAGTTCGGCCCCTCGCCGCCGGTGACGGCGGCGATGAGGGCGTTGACGGGGCCGGCGGCGCTGAAGAGGAAGATCCACAGCACCGTGATGGCGACCGAGCTCGTCACCGACGGGAAGTAGAAGGCGGTGCGGAAGAAGCCGCGCGCCTTCATCATCCGCCGGCTGACCAGCACCGCGAGGAACAGCGACAGCGCGGTCTGCAGCGGCACGACGAGGAAGACGTACCAGGCGTTGTTCCGCAGCGCCGTGCCGAAGTCGCGGCTGCGCAGCCCCTGGCCCGAGGTCAGCTCGGCGTAGTTGTCGAGTCCGACGAAGTTGACGTTGGGGGAGAGGGGGCTGCCCCGGCCGCCCCAGTCCGAGACGCTCACCCAGAGCGCCATGAGGACGGGGAGGAAGAGGAACACCCCGAGGATCACGACGACGGGAGAGACGAAGAGCCACCCGGCGACTCCCTCGCCGCGACGCAGACCGCGGGAGCGGTGGTCGCGGCGAGGGAGCTTCTCGGGTGCCCGTTCGGTGGCGACGGGCGTCGACATGTCAGCCGACGATCGCCTCGAGGTTGGACTGGACCGACTGCAGGATCGTCGCCGGGTCCCCGTCCTTCAGCGTCGCGAGCTGCGCGTTGAAGTCCGTGAACACGTCCGAGACGCCGTCGTTGGTCGGCACGCCCTGGGCGTAGTCCGCACCGGCGAGGAACGCAGCGAGGTCCGGGTTGTCGGTCGTCCACTGGTCGGCGGCCGACTGCACGGACGGCATCGGGCCGAACGCCTTCGAGAAGGCGAGCTGCTGGTCTGCGCTCGTCAGGTACTCGACGAGGTCGAGCGCGGCCTGCTGGTTGGGGCTGTCGGCGGCCATGCCCCAGCAGTTCGTGAACTGCAGGGTGCCCTTGCCGGCGGGGCCGGCGGGCAGCTCGACGACGAGCGGGTCGACGTCGGGGTAGTCGCCGAGCGCACCGGTGATCCAGTTGCCCTCGATCGTCATGGCGCCCAGCTGCTTGCCGAACGCCTCACCGCCCCAGCCCGCGCCCACATCGGCGGCGTAGGCGAACGTGCCGTCGGCCAGGTGCTCCTTCACGTAGGTGAGCGCGTCGATGTTCTCCTGGCTGTCGGCGACGGCGGACGTGCCGTCCTCCGAGACGAGCCGTCCGCCGGCTTCGGCCATGAAGGCGCCCACCCGCTGGTACTCGCCGCTGAAGACGAGGCCCGTCGTGTCGCCCGAGGTGAGCTTCTTCGCCGCGGCGGCGAGCGAATCCCAGTCGGTCGGGACGTCGGCATCCGTCAGTCCCGCCTGGTCCCACAGGTTCCTGTTGATGATCAGCTGCAGCGTCGAGAAGTCCTTCGGCGCGCAGTAGAACTGGTCGTTGTACGTGAAGTTCTGCACGAGGGACGGGTAGAAGTCGTCCTTGTTCTCGAGCATGTCCCCGTAGGCGATGACCGAGCCGTTGTCGGCGTAGCCCGCCAGGAGCTCGGTCGCGAGGTAGAACAGGTCCGGCGGGTTGCCGCCGGCGAAGCCCTGCGAGAGCTGCTGCGTGAGGTCGGTGGCCGCGACCACCTCGGCGTCGACGCCGGACTCCTCCGACCAGGCGGCGACGGCGTCCTTGACGGCCGTGGTCTCGGCGTCACCGGACGAGCCGATCATGATCGTGAGCGCGTCGTCGGACGAGGTGAGCCCGCCCGCGTCAGTCGGTTCTCCCGAGGCGGCGGGGCCGTCGTCGAAGCCCGAGCCGCCGCATCCGGCGAGGGCCAGTGTCGCCGCGATCCCGATGCCGCCGAGCGCCATCCATCTGCTGTGTCGCATGTCCGTATCTCCTTCGATCCCGGTGCCGTCGATCGTTCCGACCGTGCTGATCTCGGTCGACTTTGAACGATCAAATTGTGGAATGATGCCCAACGTAAGAGGGTGGGTCCGTCCATGTCAAGGGGGTGCGCCGGTGAGTGAGAAGTCGATCACGATCGAGGACGTCGCGGCCCTCGCGGGTGTCTCGCGACAGACGGTGAGCAATGTGCTCAACACTCCGGCGATCGTCAAGACCGCCACACGGGAGCGCGTGCAGGACGCCATCACCCGCCTCGGCTACTCGCCGCACGCCTCCGCGCGCCGGCTCCGCACGCGCCGCAGCGCGACCATCGGCATCCACCTCGACCCCTATGCGGGCGGTATCTCGGGCGTCGTGCTCGACCGCTTCGTGCACGCGCTCACCGAGCGCGCCGGCGACCGCGGCCTGCGGGTGCTCGTGTACGCGGCATCCGATCAGGACGAGGAGATCCGACGGATGTCGGAGCTCGTCGACGCCGGCGACGTCGAAGCCGTCGTCGTCACCGGCACGCGGTACGGCGACCGGCGGCTGGCGTGGCTGACCGAGCGCGGCGTGCCGTTCGTCTCGTTCGGCCGCCCCTGGGACGTCGCCTCGCCCGAGGACAGCGCGCACCTCTGGGTCGACGTCGACGGCGCCTCGGGCACGCGCGCCGCGACCGAGCACGCCCTCACCGTTGGACCGCGCGTCGCGTTCCTCGGCTGGCCCGCGGGGTCGCCGACGGGTGATGACCGGGAGCGGGGGTGGCGCGAGGCGATGACGGATGCCGGTGCCCGCCCCGACCTGCGCCTGTCGGCTGAGGAGCGGGTCGCCGAGGCGAGGGAGCAGGTCGCCGGGCTGCTGGCGACGACGGCAGTCGACGCGATCGTGTGCGCGAGCGACACCCTCGCCGTCGGCGCGCACGTCGCCGCCGTCGCGGCGCAGCGGCCGGACGTGCTCATCATCGGGTTCGACAACACCCCCGCGGTCGAGGCCCTGGGCCTGTCGAGCGTCGAGCAGCTGCCCGAACTGGTCGCCGCCGGCACCCTCGACCTGCTGATGGGCAGCGGTGGCCGCATCGAGCGCCGCGCCGCCGGGGACGGCGAGGGGCACGTGCTGGTCCAGCCGCGCCTCGTCGTCCGCTGAGGCGGGTCGGGCGCGCTACCGGCTTGCCCGGCACCAGCCGAGGAGTTTCCGCCCACCGGCAGCGGATTCCGGACGGTTTCGGCCCACCCGCGCCGATTTCTCCGCGGTTGTAGCCGAGCAGAGAAGTGAGGGAGTCCGGACGGGCGGCACCGGCGGGGGCGGTGATCAGACGGACGTGGCGGCACCTACCGCGGAGGATCGGTCTGTGGGGGCGGGGATAGCGATGGGTTCGGCCAGTTAGGCGGATTTCTCCTCGGTTGATGCCGGGCCGGGCGGGGGAGCCGGCGGCGGTTACCGCCGCCCGATCCGGCGGGAGAGCTCGGCGGCCGCCTCGGCGGTGAGGGTCGCGAGGTGCTCGGGGTCGGCGGGGGCGTCGTCGGGCCAGGTCACGGCGATCGCGGCGGCGGGCCAGTCGGCGTGGTCGCGGACCGCGACACCGACCGAGCGGAATCCGAGCGTGACCTCGCCGTCCTCGCTCGCGTGCCCCGCGGCGCGGGTCTGCCGCAGCAGTTCGCGCAGTTCGCCCGGGCGGCCGGGTCCACGACCCGTGCGCTGGGGGGAGAGGGATGCCGCGTCGGGGAACAATGCGCGCACCTGCTCGCGGGGGAGGGCGGCGAGCATCGCGCGCCCCGTCGCAGTGAGATGCGCGGGGAGGCGGACGCCCACATCGGTGATGAGCGCGGGCCGTCGCGGTGCGCGCTCCTCGACGATGTAGAGGACGTCGCGGCCCGTCATGACGGCGAGGTGCGCGCTCTCACCGGCGCGGTCGGCGAGCTGCGCGACGATCGGGCGGCCGAGACGGGCGAGCGGTTCCTGCCGTGCGTACCCGCCGGCGAGTTCGAACGCGGCCGTGCCGAGTCCCCAGCGTCGGTCGCCCTCGAGGTGCACGACGAACCCGTGCGCGGCCATCGCCGCGAGTAGGTGGTAGACGCTCGACCGCGGGATGCCGAGATGGCTCGCGATCGTCTGCGCCGCCACCGGCCCGCGCTGGTGTGCCAGGAAGCTCAGGATGCGGAGCGTCTGATCCGCGGCGGGGACCTGCGGCTTGTGCGGGGTCGGCGGTGTGTCTGGGATCGGCGCCCGCGGCATGTCTGGGATCGGCGCCGGAGGCTTGTCTGAGATCGGCGCCTGCGGCTTGTCTGAGATCACAGACACAGGATGCCACGCGCGCCGCCCGCCGAGGCGGCGCAGCCGATGGAATCAGACCATGCCCGTCCTCACCACCGTCACCCTCGGCGACGCCCCGCTCACACCCGCCGAGGTCGTCGCCGTCGCCCGGCACGACGCGCGCGTCGCGGTCTCCGACGCCGCGCTCGCCCGCACGGCCGAGACCCGCGCCCTCATCGAACGCCTCGCCGACGACCCGCAGCCGCACTACGGCATCTCGACCGGCTTCGGCGCGCTCGCCACGACGTTCATCGTCCCCGACCGGCGCCGCCAGCTGCAGGCGAGCCTCATCCGCTCGCACGCGGCGGGCACGGGACCCGAGGTCGAGCGCGAGGTCGTCCGCGCCCTGCAGCTGCTGCGCCTGCAGACCCTCGCGACCGGTCGCACCGGCGTCCGCCCGGTCGTCGTCGAAACGTACGCGGCGATGCTCAACGCCGGCATCACCCCGATCGTGCACGAGTACGGCTCGCTCGGCTGCTCGGGCGACCTCGCCCCGCTCTCGCACATCGCGCTCGCCGCGCTCGGCGAGGGACCGGTCCGCACGGCGGACGGCACGCGGACGGATGCCGCCGAGGCACTGGCGACCAGCGGCATCCGTCCCCTCGTCCTCGAGGAGAAGGAGGGTCTCGCCCTCATCAACGGCACCGACGGGATGCTCGGGATGCTGGCGCTCGCCCTCGCCGACCTCGACACCCTGCTCGCGACCGCCGACCTCGCCGCCGCCCTGTCGGTCGAGAGTCAGCTCGGCACCGACGCCGTCTTCGCGGCCGACCTCATGGCACTCCGCCCGCAGTCGGGGCAGGCCGTGTCGGCCGCGAACCTGCGCCACGCGCTCGCCGACTCGCCGATCGTCGCGAGCCACCGCGATCCGGCCGTCTGCACCCGCGTGCAGGACGCCTACTCGCTGCGCTGCTCGCCGCAGGTCCACGGCGCCGCCCGCGACACCCTCGACCACGCCCGCACGGTCGCGGAGCGCGAGCTGGCGTCGGCCGTCGACAATCCGGTCGTGACCCCCGACGGGCGCGTCGAGTCGAACGGCAACTTCCACGGCGCGCCGGTCGCGTACGTCCTCGACTTCCTCGCGATCGCCGTCGCCGACGTCGCCTCGATCTCGGAGCGCCGCACTGATCGCGCGCTCGACCGCTCGCGGGGCAACGGCCTGCCGCCGTTCCTCGCCGACGAGGTGGGCGTCGACAGCGGCCTGATGATCGCGCAATACGCTGCGGCGGGGATCGTCTCGGAGCTCAAGCGCCTCGCCGTGCCGGCATCCGTCGACTCGATCCCGTCGTCGGCGATGCAGGAGGACCACGTGTCGATGGGCTGGGCCGCCGCCCGCAAGCTGCGCCGCGCGATCGACGGGCTCGCGCGCGTCCTCGCGATCGAGGTGGTGACGGGATGCCGCGCCCTCGACCTCCGCGCCCCGTTGCAGCCCGCGCCGGTCACCGGCGCCGTGCGCGACCTCGTCCGCACGGTCGTCGAGGGACCGGGACCCGACCGCTTCGTCGCCCCCGACCTCGAGGCCGTGACGCAGCTCGTGGTGTCGGGTGAGATCGCCCGCACCGCATTCGGACCAGCCGTCGAGCGGACATCCGCCGTCGCGCGGACGAATCCCCCCGAAACCGTCCGCTCGAGCGCAGATCTCCGCTCGAGTGCCGCACCGTTCGAAGGAGAACAGGCATGACCGCCACGACCACGACCCGCACCGTCCGCGCGGCGCGAGGCGCCGAACGCACCGCGAAGAGCTGGGGCGCCGAGGCGGCCAAGCGGATGCTGATGAACAACCTCGACCCCGAGGTCGCCGAGCACCCCGAGGATCTCGTCGTCTACGGCGGCACGGGCAAGGCGGCCCGCACGTGGGAGGCGTACGACGCGATCGTCCGCACGCTCGACGAGCTCGAGCCCGACGAGACGCTGCTCGTGCAGTCCGGCAAGCCGGTCGGCGTGTTCCGCACGCACGAGTGGGCGCCGCGGGTCCTCATCGCGAACTCGAACCTCGTCGGCGACTGGGCGACGTGGCCCGAGTTCCGCCGCCTCGAGCACCTCGGCCTGACGATGTACGGCCAGATGACGGCAGGGTCATGGATCTACATCGGCACGCAGGGCATCCTGCAGGGCACGTACGAGACCTTCGCCGCCGTCGCGCGCTCGCTCGGCCGCGACTCGCTCGCCGGGACGCTCACCCTCACGGGCGGCGCGGGCGGCATGGGCGGCGCGCAGCCGCTCGCGGTCACGATGAACGGGGGAGCGGTCCTCGTCGTCGACGTCGACGAGTCGCGCCTGCGCCGCCGCGTGGAGCACGGTTACCTCGACGAGCACACCGCCGATCTCGATGCGGCCGTCGAGCGGGCGCTCGCGGCGAAGGCGGCGGGCGAGGCGCGCTCGATCGGCGTCGTGGGGAACGCGGCGGACGTGTTCCCCGAGCTCTTGCGCCGCGGCATCCCGATCGACATCGTGACGGACCAGACGAGCGCGCACGACCCGCTCGCGTACCTGCCCTCGGGCGTCGCGTTCGAGGAGTGGAGGGCGCAGGCCTCCGCCGATCCCGACGGTTTCACGGAGCGGTCGCGGGCGTCGATGGCGCGGCACGTGGAGGCGATGGTCGGGTTCCAGGATGCCGGGGCCGCGGTCTTCGACTACGGCAACTCGATTCGCCGCGAAGCCGAGCTCGGCGGCTACGACCGCGCGTTCGCGTTCCCCGGGTTCGTCCCGGCCTACATCCGGCCGCTGTTCGCGGAGGGCAAGGGACCGTTCCGCTGGGTCGCGCTGTCGGGCGACCCGGAGGACATCGCGAAGACCGACCGCGCCGTCGCAGAGCTCTTCCCCGACGACACCGCGCTGCACCGCTGGCTCGAGAAGGCCGGTGAGAAAGTGCATTTCGAGGGCCTTCCTGCGCGCATCTGCTGGCTCGGCTACAAAGAGCGCCACCTCGCGGGACTGAAATTCAACGAGATGGTCGCCTCGGGTGAGCTGTCGGGGCCGATCGTGATCGGCCGAGACCACCTCGACGCGGGGTCGGTCGCGAGCCCGTACCGCGAGACCGAGGCGATGGCCGACGGCTCGGACGCGATCGCCGACTGGCCGCTGCTCAACGCGCTCCTCAACACGGCGTCGGGGGCGGCCTGGGTGTCGATCCACCACGGCGGCGGCGTCGGCATCGGGCGTTCGATCCACGCCGGGCAGGTCACCGTCGCCGACGGCACGCCGCTCGCGGCCGAGAAGCTCGCGCGCGTGCTGGTGAACGACCCCGGCACGGGTGTCATGCGTCACGTCGACGCCGGGTACGACCGTGCGAAGGAGGTCGCCCGCGAGCGCGGCCTGACCGTCCCCATGCTGGACGCGTGATGGCGACCCTCTTCACCGGCATCGCCGAGCTGACGACGAACGCGGATGCCGCGGCCCCGACCGCGACCATCGCCGACGCCGCCCTCCTCGTTGCCGACGGCCGGGTCGCGTGGGCGGGCGCCGCCTCCGACGCCGAGACTGCAGTCAGAGCCCGAGACAGCGGTCTGTCGCCGATGTCTCGGCCTGCCGCTGCAGTCTCGCAGTCGGAGGTCGAGGTCACGCGCGTCGACCTCGGCGGTCGGGCGGTCATCCCGGGTTTCGTGGACAGCCACACGCACCTCGTGTTCGCCGGGGATCGCGCCGACGAATTCGAGGCGCGGATGACGGGCGTCCCGTATGCCGCGGGCGGCATCCGCCGTACCGTCGCCGCCACCCGCGCGGCGACGGACGACGAACTGCGCGCGCGGCTCGCCGCGCTCGTCGACGAACTGCACGCGCAGGGGACGACGACGGTCGAGGTGAAGACGGGGTACGCCCTCACCCTCGACGGCGAGGAACGTCTCGCCCGGCTCGCCGCGGAGGTGACCGACGAGGTCACGTACCTCGGGGCGCATGTCGTCCCCGAGGGAGCCGCCCGCGAGGCGTACGTCGACCTCGTGTGCGACGGGATGCTCGCCGCGGTCCGACCGCACGTCCGCTGGGTCGACGTGTTCTGCGAGCGGGGTGCGTTCACCGAGGCCGAAAGCGAGCGCATCCTGCGCGCCGGGGCGGCGGCGGGCCTCGGCGTCCGCGTGCACGGCAACCAGCTCGGTGAAGGGCCGGGCGTGCAGCTCGCGGTGCGGCTGGGCGCGGCATCCGTCGACCACTGCACTCATCTGACGGATGCCGACATCGCGGCCCTCGCGGGATCGGACACCGTCGCAACCCTGCTGCCGGGCGTCGAGTTCTCGACGCGCCAGCCGTACCCCGACGCGCGTCGGCTGATCGACGCCGGCGTCACAGTGGCGCTCGCGAGCGACTGCAATCCGGGCTCGTCGTTCACGAGCTCGATGCCGCTCATGATCGCCCTCGCCGTGCGCGAGATGGGGATGACCGTCGGCGAGGGGGTGTGGGCGGCCACCGCCGGGGGTGCGCGGGCGCTGCGCCGCAGCGACGTCGGCCACCTCGGCGTGGGTGCGCGCGCGGACCTCGTCGTCCTCGACGCACCGAGTCGGCGGCACCTGGCCTACCGGCCGGGGGTGCCGCTCGTCCACCGCGTGTACCGCGGCGGCGAGGTGATCAGTCCCCGCTGACGTCCCGCGGGGTGTCGAGATTCCAGCGCGCCGGCGGGACGGCGGTCGCGACGTCCCAATCGTCGGTGTCCCAGACGAAGGTCGCGACGGCGCACGTCGGCATCGCGCCGATCCCGCCGTCCGACAGCTGCTCGGCGAGCACCGTCATCCCCGGGTCGTGCGCGACGACCATGACGTCGGTGACGCCGCTCGCGGCGGCGGTCGCGAGCAGCCGCGAGCCCGGGGCGCCGTACAGGCCCTCATCGGTCTCGACCGAAACGCCGAGCGCGTCGGCGAACGTTTGCGCCGTCGTCCGCGCACGCACGGCGGTCGACGACAGGATGCGGGCCGGTCGCACGCCGGTCGCGGCGAGCCGTCGCGCCATGACCGGGGCGTCCCGCCGCCCGCGGTCGTTCAGCGGACGTTCGTGGTCGTCGAGTCCGGTGCCCCAGTCGCTCTTGGCGTGACGGACGAGGATGAGGGTGATCATGCGAGGGCCCTTCCGGCGAGCAGTTCCAGGACGCAGAGCGCCGCGAGTCTGACGGTGCGGCCGTCTGCGGCATCCGCCGTCGCGTCCACCTCTACGACGTCGGCGCTGACGACGCGACGATCCCCGGCCGCCGCGCGGACGAGGGCGCGCAGCTCCCACGCCTCGAGTCCGCCGGGGACGGATGCCGGGCATCCCGGCGCGACGGAGCGGTCGCAGACGTCCACGTCGATGTCGAGGTGCACGTCGCCGGCGCCGCGTGCGATCGACAGCGCCTGGATCATGACGTCCTCGGCGCCACGGCGCCGGACCTCGTCGAGGGTGATGACCGTGATGCCGAGGTCGGCGGCGCGCTCTGCGTAGGCGACCGAGTTGGCGAAGTCCGCGATGCCGATCTGCACGATGCGCCGCGGGTCGAGACCGTCCTCGACGAGGCGGCGGACGGGGGAGCCGTTCGACACCCCGTCGCGCAGGTCAAAGTGCGCGTCGAGGGTGATGAGCCCCGACACCCCCGCGCCCTGTGCGGTCGCGTAGGTGACGGAGTTGTCGCCGCCGACGGCGATCACGAGACCGGATGCCGCGCGCAGCCCGCGGACGCGCTCGCGCACGCGCGCCTCGCCCTCGGGTCCGTCGGGGTCGGCGACGTCACCGGCGTCCGCGATCCGGAGCGCCTCGTTCAGGTCGACGGGGGGAGGGCCGAGCAGGGTCGGGCTGAACCGGCGCAGCGCCTCGCGCACGGCGGCGGGTGTCGCGTGCGCCCCGGTAGGGGACAGCGACGTGCGGAAGGCGGGCAGGCCGAGGATCGCAGCATCCACCCGCCCGTCCGGAGCCGGCCAGTCCCCGGCGCGCGGCCAGAGCGGATCGACGGAGAGCGCCATGGTCAGGGGAGCAGCAGGTGGGCGACGGTGAAGATCACGAGGCCGGCGAGGGCACCCACGATCGTGCCGTTGAGGCGGATGTACTGCAGGTCGCGGCCGACCTGCAGCTCGATCTTCTGGCTCGTCTCGTCGGCGTCCCAGCGCTCCACGGTGTCGGTGATGATCGACGCGATGTCGTGGCGGTAGCGATCGACGAGGAAGACGGCGGCATCCGCGATGCGCTTGTCGACGCGTTCCTGCAGCGCCGTGTCGGTCGCGAGCCGGTCGCCGAGGTCGCCGAGTGCGGCGGTCACGCGACGGCGGAGCGGGCTGTCCTCGTCGGCGAGGGAGCGCAGCAGGCCGGCCTTCGCGGTGTTCCACGCGTCGGCGGCGAGGGCGCGCACCCGCGGGCTGTCGAAGACGGCGCTCTTCGCGCCCTCGAGTCGGCCGATGGTCTCGGGGTCGTGCTGCAGGTTGTCGGCGAGGCGCTCGAGGTACTGGTCGAGCGCCTTGCGCGCCGGGTGCTCGGGGTCGCGCTGCACGGCCGCGACAAACTTCGTCGCCTCGTGGTACACGGTGTCGTCCACGAGCCGCATCGCCACCGACGGCACCCAGGACGGCAGACGGCGGGAGACGAGACCGTCGAACGCCTCGCGGTTCGCGTCGAGCCAGCGGGCGATGCTGTCGACGCCCAGGTCGACCGCGCCGCGGTGGGCGTCGGCATCCACCACCCGCGAGAGCCACGTCCCGAGCGACGGACCCCACGACGGGCTCAGCAGGTGCTCGTGCGCGAGGTCGCTGATGAGGTCCTGCACCTCGTCGTCGCTCAGCGCGGTCAGGATGCCGCTGGCCATCGTCGACGCCTCGGCCGCGACGGTCTTCGCGTGGGCCGGGTCCTGCAGCCAGGTGCCCGCGGTCCGTGCGATGTGCGTGGACTCGAGCTTGTGGCGGACGACGCCGCCCTCGAGGAAGTTGGTCTCGACGAACTCGCCGAGCGTGCGACCGATCTCGTCCTTCCGGCGCGGGATGATCGCCGTGTGCGGGATCGGGATGCCCAGCGGATGCCGGAACAGCGCCGTCACCGCGAACCAGTCCGCGAGCGCGCCGACCATGCCGCCCTCGGCCGCCGCGCGCACGTACCCCCAGCCCGAGAGGTCCTTCTCGAGGATGAACGCGATGACGAAGACGATCGCCATGAACAGCAGGGCGCCGAGCGCGACCGCCTTCATGGTGCGGAGCCCGCGATACCGCTGCTGATCAGCGGTGCTCAGCGAGCCGTACGGGATGCGGGCCATTCGGCCATCCTGCCACGGCGCCCCTCACGCGCCGGGGCGACTCACGGCTCGAGCGGACCCAGCCACGCGTTCGCGAGCGCGCCGTGCACCGACTCGGGGTCGGACGGGTGGAACAGACCGGCCAGCACGTCGCGGTAGAGCCGGCTCAGTTCGTTGCGGGTGAAGAACGACGAGCCGCCGGCGACGAGCATCGCCTCGTCGACGACCTGCTTCGCCGTCACCGCCGCGCGGTGCTTGATCGCCGACAGCTTCGGGAACCACATCGCGCCGTGGTCGACGAGGCCGTCGACGTCGGCGGCGAGGGTCTCGACCTGCACGGGCAGGGCGTCGTAGGCGAGGGCCATGTCGGCGACCCGCCACCGGATGTCGGGGTCCTGGCTGTAGGCACGGCCCGTCTTCTTCGAGGTCCGGGCGCGCGCCGTCTCGACCGCGAGGTCGAGGGCACGGCGCGCGATGCCGGTGTACACCGAGGCGAGCAGGATCTCGAACGCGCTGAAGATGCCGAAGACGAGCGGGTCGGGACTCGGCCCGACCGGCAGCCGACGGATGATCCGGTCGGCGGGGGCGACCGCACCGTGCAGCTCGGTCGTGCGCGACTGGGTGCCCCGCATCCCGAGCGTGTCCCAATCGTCGCGCGTGACGACGGCGTCGCTGCGCGGGACGAAGCCGAACACGAGCCGCGGGTCGTCGGGGTCGGACGCGTCCAGGCCGTGGAGCCCGAGGTGCGTCCACACCGGCGCGAGCGACGTGAAGATCTTGGTGCCCGTGAAGGCGTACGAGCCGTCGGGCTGAGGCGCGGCATCCGTGTCGCTGCCGAACAGGACGAGGTCGTTGCCCGCCTCGCTGATGCCGAAGGCGAACACCTCGCCGCGGGCGGCGCCCTCCTGCAGAAAGCGCAGGGCGTCGTCGCCCCGGTCGGACATCACCTTCGCGACACCGGTCCAGACGAGGTGCATGTTGATCGCGAGCGCCGTGGCGGGGGCCGCGCCCGCGAGCCGCTGCTGCAGGACGGATGCCTCGCGCAGGCCGAGTCCCGCACCGCCGAGCTCCGTCGGCACGAGGATTGCGAGGTAACCCGCCGCCCGGAGGTCGGTGAGGTCCTCCTCGGGGAACACGTTCTCGGCGTCGACGGCGGCCGCGCGCGAGCGGATGCGCGCGAGCAGATCGTCGGGCAGGTGTGTGGCGACGTCGAAGCTCATGCGCCCAGCCCCCAGGCGGCGACCGCGTCGAGCAGGGCCCGCGCGGCGGCATCCGGAGCATCGCGGTGGGGCGAGTGCCCCGTGCCCGGCACGACGGCCATCGACACGAGCGGGTTCTGCTGCACCTCGGCCGCGAGCGCCCCCCTGAAGATGGAGTACACCGCGGGATCGCCGGCGATGACGTGGGTCGGCACGGTGAGACGGGATGCCGCCTCCCGCACATCCCACGGGGTGTTCTGCGTGCCCGTCGCCTCGACCGCCGAGCGACTCGCCTGCGCGGCGGCGATCGCCTTCAGCTCGACGTCAACGTCGAGCCACCCGGGGTGGGCGGCGCGGACGGCGGCGATCGAGGTGTCGGCGAACGCCTGCTCCTGGCTCGCGCGGACGCTCTCACGGTCCTCGTCGGAGAGGTGGATGGCGGGGTCGACGAGCACGAGATGGCGGGTCCACGTCGGCGCGTCGGCCGCAGCGACGGTCGCGGCGGCGCCGCCGAGGGAGTGGCCGAGGACGAGGTCCCACGTCCCGTCGCCGGCGGGACGGGTGTGGACGAGGTCGGTCGCGTACGCCGCGATCGAGTAGTCGAGCGCGCGCGGGGCGGTGCCGTGCCCGCGCAGGTCGACGGCCTCGACGTGCCAGCCGGCGTCGGCGAGGGCGACGGCGTAGCGCCACATGAGCGCGCCGTTCGAGCCCAGACCGTGGACGAGGAGGGCGTGCCGCGGCGCGCGCGGGTCGCCCCAACCGAGGCGGGGGAGGGTGACGGGTGACGGCATGCTCTCAGCCTAGGACGGGCCCCGCGCCCCGGTGCCGGGCCAGGATGGGGGCATGATCTCCACCGACCTGGCACGCGAGCTGCGCGCGAGCGGCCTGACCTGGCGTCCCCGCTCCGGCGACCGGTTCCAGCTCGACGAGCCCGAGTTCGAGGCGGACGTCTACACCGTCAGCGAGATGACCGTCGAGGCGCGCAGCTATCCGACCGGCGACCTGCTCGCCTTCAACGGCACGACCGAGTGGGCGCTCGACTCGGTCGCGCTCGAGGACGCCCTGTGGCTGCCCTCCGAGGCGCAGCTGCGCGAGCTGCTGCGGGGGACGTTCCGCGCGTTGCGGCGCCTGCCCGACACGCACGAGGTCGAGATCGAAGTGGATGCCGCGCCCCACCGGTTCCGGCATCCCGAACCCGCCGACGCCTACGGTCAGGCCCTGCTGTTCCTGCTCGGGCGGATCCGCTGACCGCGCTCAGGTGATGAGGGGGACCGGCTCGGTGTCGGGGATCGGGCTCGCGTCGCGGCCGCGGAGGTCGGGGAACCCGCGCACGAAGACCGCCGCCACGAGCGCGCCCGCGACGGCGAACGCCGACGCGGCGAAGAAGGCGCCGACCGCCCCCATGCCGTCGATGAGGAACCCCGCGACGGCCGAGCCGGCCGCGGCGCCGATGAGCTGGCCGGTGCCGATCCAGCCGTAGGCCTCGGCGGTCTCGCTGAAGCGGACGCTCGCGCTCGTGATGGCGAACATGACGGCGAGGGCCGGGGCGATGCCGAGGCCCGCGACGAAGAGCGAGGCGCCCATCCACCAGGCGTTCAGGCTGATGATGACGAGGGTGACCCCGACGGCCACGATCGTGAGGCGGCGGGCCATCGCCCAGCGGCCGATCGGGATGTGCCCGAACCCGAGGCCGCCCGCGAGGCTGCCGACGGCGAAGACGGCGAGGACGAGACCCGCCTCGATGCCCTCGTGCCCGAAGGTCGCGACGACGCCCGCCTCGACCGCGGCGCACGCGCCCACGAGGAGGAAGCCGGTCACGGTCGAGAGCAGCACGACGGGCTTGCCGAGGACGCGACCGAAGCCGCGGCGGCTGCGGGGGATGCGGACGCGCCCCACCTCGGGCGAGGCGATGAACCAGGCGCATCCGCCGATGAGGATGGCGACGATCAGCAGGAGCGCGGGGACGGTGCCGATCTGGGTCGCGACGAGGGTGATGACGACGGGCGCGAAGATCCAGATGATCTCCTGCAGGCTCGCATCCAGCGAGAAGAGGGGCGTCAGCTGCCGCGAGGTGACGATCTTCGGGTAGATCGTGCGGACGGCCGGCTGCACGGGCGGGTTGGCGATGCCGGCGATGAAGCCGAACACGATGAACCCCGGCATCCCGAACGGATTGAGGGCGAGGGCGAACACGGCGGCGGCGCAGACGACGGCGGTGAGGGTGAGGACGCGCCGCATCCCCCAGACACCCATCCACCGGCTGGTCACCGGGCCGGAGATCGCCTGGCCGATCGACAGTGCGGCGAGGACGATGCCGGCGGCGCCGTACGACCCGGTCGACTGCTCGACGTGGAGGAGGACGGCGAGGCTCGTCATCCCGCTCGGGAACCGTGCCGTCAACTGTGCCGCGATGATGCGCGCGACGCCCGGGACGCGCAGGAGTTCCGAGTATCCCGCCACCCCTTGATCGTACCGACCGCCGACGACGTCCGACGGGGGTGCGGGGCCGGCGCGACACGCCGCGACACGCCCGACACGCCGACCGGTCCCGGAATGGGATGTCGGTGGCCCGCTCTAGCGTGCGACCTGTGGACAACCGTCCGGTCCCGGGAGGGTTTCGGCCGGAATCCTGGCCTTTTCGACCCCCTTCCGGACCTGCCGGTTTGGGGATGAAACGGTGGAGAACTTGTGTTGTACCTGTGGAGGACGGCGGAAAAACTACACGGATGTAACTACTACCCCTTGTGGTGCTTTCCGGTGTCCGTACCCATATGTAGTATTGAGCTCCCGGCGGGCTCCCAGCCTTCCGGCCAATGGATTCACCCCCAGATTTCACACGAGATGGACCCCGCGCGACGGGTTCCGGAGGACGAGAGAGGTTCGACGAATGGCGATCACTGTGTACACGAAGCCGTCCTGCGTGCAGTGCAACGCGACGTACCGCGCGCTGGACTCCAAGGGCATCGACTACGAGGTCCTCGACCTCTCCGAGGACCCGGCGGCGCTCGAGCACGTCAAGTCGCTCGGCTACCTGCAGGCCCCCGTCGTCGTGACCGACGAGGACCACTGGTCGGGCTTCCGTCCCGACAAGATCGACGAGCTCGCCTCGCGCCTGGTCTGAGCGATGAGCGCGGCCGTCGTGACGAACGTGCCGCTGCTCGTCTACTTCTCGAGCCTGTCGGGCAACACCGCACGTTTCATCGAGAAGCTCGGGATGCCGGCACGCCGCATCCCGCTCCACTCCTCCGAACCCGTGCTCCGCGTCGAGGAGCCCTACGTCCTGGTCACCCCCACGTACGGGGGCGGCCAGGGCCGAGGAGAAGAGAAGGGCGCGGTTCCCAAGCAGGTCATCCGCTTCCTCAACGACGAGGGCAATCGGAGCCTGCTCCGCGGAGTCATCTCCGCAGGAAACAGCAATTTCGGCGAGTCGTTCTGCCTCGCCGGGGACATCATCAGCCGCAAGTGTCAGGTGCCGCACTTGTACCGGCTGGAAGTATTCGGCACGCCCGAGGACGTCGACCGCGTGAGCGGCGGATTGGAAGACTGGTGGAAGCTGCAGTGACCGATATGGCCTTCAAGACGGAGGCGCGCTTCGAGGGCATGGACTACCACGCCCTGAACGCGATGCTGAACCTCTACGGCGAGGACGGGAAGATCCAGTTCGACGCCGACAAGCGCGCGGCGCGGGAGTACTTCCTGCAGCACGTGAACCAGAACACCGTCTTCTTCCACTCGCTGAAGGAGAAGCTCGACTACCTGGTCGAGAAGGAGTACTACGAGGGCGCCGTCATCGACGCGTACCCGTTCGAGTTCATCCAGTGGCTCAACGACCACGCCTACGCGCAGAAGTTCCGTTTCGACACGTTCCTCGGCGCGTTCAAGTACTACACGAGCTACACGCTCAAGACCTTCGACGGCAAGCGCTACCTCGAGCGCTTCGAGGACCGCGTCGTGATGACCGCTCTCGCCCTCGCCGCCGGTGACCAGGACCTCGCCACGAAGCTCGTCGACGAGATCCTGTCGGGCCGCTTCCAGCCCGCCACCCCCACCTTCCTCAACGCCGGCAAGGCGCAGCGCGGCGAACTCGTCTCCTGCTTCCTCCTGCGCATCGAGGACAACATGGAGTCGATCGCCCGCGGCATCAACTCCGCGCTGCAGCTCTCCAAGCGCGGCGGCGGCGTGGCCCTGCTCCTCTCGAACATCCGCGAGGCGGGCGCCCCGATCAAGCAGATCGAGAACCAGTCGTCGGGCATCATCCCCGTCATGAAGCTTCTCGAAGACAGCTTCAGCTACGCCAACCAGCTGGGTGCGCGTCAGGGCGCCGGTGCCGTGTACCTCTCGGCCCACCACCCCGACATCATGAAGTTCCTCGACACCAAGCGCGAGAACGCGGACGAGAAGATCCGCATCAAGACGCTGTCGCTGGGTGTCGTCGTCCCCGACATCACGTTCGAGCTCGCGAAGAACGACGAGGACATGTACCTCTTCTCGCCGTACGACGTCGAGCGGGTCTACGGCGTGCCCTTCGGCGACATCTCGGTCACTGAGAAGTACCGCGAGATGGTCGACGACGCGCGCATCAAGAAGACCAAGATCAAGGCGCGCGAGTTCTTCCAGACCCTCGCCGAGATCCAGTTCGAGTCGGGCTACCCGTACATCATGTTCGAGGACACGGTGAACAAGGCCAACCCGATCAAGGGTCGGATCAACATGTCCAACCTCTGCTCGGAGATCCTGCAGGTCAACACGCCGACGACGTTCAACGAGGACCTCTCGTACGACCAGATCGGCAAGGACATCTCCTGCAACCTCGGCTCGATGAACATCGCCCTCGCGATGGACGGCCGCGACCTCGCCGGAACGGTGGAGACCAGCATCCGTGCCCTCAGCGCGGTCAGCGACCAGAGCCACATCCGCTCGGTCCGCTCCATCGAGGACGGCAACGACAAGTCGCACGCCATCGGCCTCGGCCAGATGAACCTGCACGGCTACCTCGCCCGCGAGCACGTCCACTACGGCTCGGAGGAGGGTGTCGACTTCACGAACATCTACTTCTACACGGTGCTGTTCCACGCGCTGCAGGCCTCGAACAAGATCGCCATCGAGCGCGGTCAGGTCTTCGACGGCTTCTGGGACTCGAAGTACGCCTCGGGCGAGTTCTTCGACAAGTACACCGAGCAGGAGTGGAAGCCTGCGACGGCCCGGGTCGAGGAGCTCTTCGAGGGCATCCACATCCCGACCCAGCAGGACTGGCTCGAGCTGAAGGCATCCATCCAGAAGCACGGCATCTACAACCAGAACCTGCAGGCCGTCCCGCCGACGGGCTCGATCTCGTACATCAACAACTCGACGAGCTCGATCCACCCGATCGCGTCGAAGATCGAGATCCGCAAGGAAGGCAAGATCGGCCGCGTCTACTACCCGGCGCCGTTCATGACGAACGACAACCTCGAGTACTACGAGGACGCGTACGAGATCGGCTACGAGAAGGTCATCGACACCTACGCCGCCGCCACCCAGCACGTCGACCAGGGCCTGTCGCTGACGCTGTTCTTCAAGGACACCGCCACTACGCGCGACATCAACAAGGCGCAGATCTACGCCTGGCGCAAGGGCATCAAGACGATCTACTACATCCGTCTCCGTCAGATGGCGCTCGAGGGCACCGACATGACCGAGTGCGTCTCCTGCATGCTCTGACCGGCCGAGATTCGATAGAGGAAGAAGACATGACCCCCGAACCCCTGAAGCTCCTCGGCTCGGTCCAGGCGATCAACTGGAACCGCATCCAGGACGACAAGGACCTCGAGGTGTGGAACCGCCTCGTGAACAACTTCTGGCTGCCCGAGAAGGTGCCGCTGTCCAACGACATCCAGTCGTGGGCGACGCTCACCCCCGAGGAGCAGCAGACCACGATGCGCGTGTTCACCGGCCTGACGCTGCTCGACACGATCCAGGGCACCGTCGGCGCCGTCTCGCTGATCCCTGACGCGATCACCCCGCACGAGGAGGCCGTCTACACGAACATCGCGTTCATGGAGTCGGTGCACGCGAAGAGCTACTCGTCGATCTTCTCGACGCTCGCGTCGACGCCCGAGATCGACGACGCGTTCCGCTGGTCGGTCGAGAACGAGAACCTTCAGAAGAAGGCCCGCATCGTCATGGACTACTACCGGGGCGACGAGCCGCTCAAGCGCAAGGTCGCCTCGACCCTGCTCGAGTCGTTCCTCTTCTACTCCGGGTTCTACCTGCCGCTGTACTGGTCGTCGAAGGCGAAGCTGACGAACACGGCCGACATCATCCGCCTCATCATCCGCGATGAGGCCGTGCACGGCTACTACATCGGCTACAAGTTCCAGCGCGGGCTCGAGACCCTCGGCCAGGCCGAGCGCGACGAGCTCAAGGACTACACGTTCTCGCTGCTCTACGAGCTCTACGACAACGAGGTGCAGTACACGCAGGACCTCTACGACGGCATCGGCCAGACCGAGGACGTCAAAAAGTTCCTGCACTACAACGCCAACAAGGCGCTCATGAACCTCGGCTACGAGGCGATGTTCCCCGCCACGGTCACGAACGTGAACCCGGCGATCCTGTCGGCCCTGTCGCCGAACGCCGACGAGAACCACGACTTCTTCAGCGGATCGGGCTCGTCGTACGTCATCGGCAAGGCGGTCGCCACCGAGGACGACGACTGGGACTTCTGATAATCCCTGGTCAGCGGCGTATCGCCTGACAGATACAAGGCCCCCGGCGGCTGCTCTCTTGAGCGGCTTCCGGGGGCCTTTTGTCGTGTCTGCCCACGCTTTGCCCACACCTGCTCAGGCCAGTGCGGCCTTCCGTGCGCTGTCCATGCGGTCAGCGATGACGTCGAGGTCGATGTCGAACAGGTGCCCGTAGACGTCGAGCGTGACGGATGCGGAGGCGTGGCCGAGCATCTGCTGGACCACCTTCACGTTGGCGCCGGACTGGATCGCGAGAGACGCGGCAGTGTGCCGAAGGTCGTGCTCGGTGATCCGAGGGAACGACGGATCCGCGGCCTGGGCTGCGCGCACCGCTCGAGCGAACCACCCCGAGGTCCGGTGCGGGTAGAGGACGTGCGTCCGCCCGTCGCCGAATACGAGATCGTCCGGACCCTTGCCTTCACACGCCTTCGCGAGGTGGGGGAGGAGGAACGCCGGGATCGCCGTGTCGCGCGCCTGGCCGCTCTTCGTCGTCCCGACGACGTACTGGCCCTTCACCAGGACCGCGTTGTCGACGATCCGGATCCGCCGGCGGAGCATGTTGAGGTGCCTGACGCGCAGCGCCACGGCCTCACCCCAACGCGGGCCGCAGTATGCGAGCGTGTAGGCCAGGGTCCTGTGCTGCTCGACAGTGCTGGCGACCAGTAGCTCGACCTGTGCGTGGCTCAGGAATCGGGGCTCTTTCTTCGGCTTCGCGGGCATCTCGAGGCCCCGGGACGGGACCTTCGAGATGATGCCGTCGCGCTCAGCGATCGCGAGGACTCCCGAAAGGACGAACACCGCGCGCCGCACGGACTGGGCGCCGAGCCGTTCGCAGAGCTCGGAGATCCAGTCCTCAACCTCGGAGGGGCGGATGGTCGCGACGCCGCGGTCGCCCCAGCGGGGTTCGACGTGAACCCGCCAGGTCGTCTCGAGCGTGTTCTGCGAGGACGGCTTGAGTCGAGCGAGGCGTCCGCGCTTCCACTGCTCCGCGAAGGATGAGACGGTGCGACGGCCGGCGCTCGGGTCGAGGTAGTCGCCCTTCGCCTTCGAGACGGTCACGGATGCCAGGAACAGCTCGGCGTCGCGCTTCGTCTTGAACCCGCGCTTGTCGGTCTGCGACTTGTCGGGCTTCCGGTACCGGACGCGCCACCTCTTGCCCTGCGCTGTCTGGTACGGGGTAATGGACCCGGCCATCAGGCCACGTTCTCCCGGTGCGTCCACATGCCCGCGCCCATCTTCGGCTGCACGTAGACGGTGTCGCCGATGCGGAGGAGGACGCGCTGATACGCCTCGACGATGCTGCGCACCACGCCGAGGTCGTGCGCGATCGCGCCAGCGTGCCCGTGGTGGATCGCCTCGGCGGTGACGTAGTCCTCCCGCCGGATCAGGCGGAGTGCTGCCCACTCATCGGCTCGTCGCTCCTGCTTCGCGTTGACGGGACCGAACATGCTCGGCTCGTCGGCGAAGATCGCGTGCGCGCACTCGTGTGCGAGGACCGATCGGTGCAGTCGGGTCGCCATGCCAGCGCGGAGCCGGATGAGGCGTCGCTCGTGAATGTACTCGCCGTCGCGATCAGCGGGCAGGTCGCGGACGTGCTCGATGCGCACGCCCAGCGCGGTGAGGGCGTCGTGGATCTGTTGGTCAGGTGTCATTGGTCCTCGCCGCGATCCGGGTCGGCCTGACGGGCCGCGGCAGGGAGATCCTGACGGGAGGTTCCGACATCGCCTCGCGGACGCAGCTGCGTGACGGGGGCCGTGCTCTCCCCAGCGGCGCGAGTGAAGATGACCTCCGGCTCGACGCCGAGCGCGTCGGCGAGCTTCGCGATGTCGTCGGTGGTGAGGGCTGTCTCCCCGCGCATCTTCACGAAGAACGTGTTGCGACGGAGTCCTGAGCGGGTGATCACCTCTGCGCGGGTGAGTCCACTTTCGTCG
Source organism: Microbacterium sp. NPDC080220 (assembly GCF_040686395.1). NCBI lineage: Bacteria > Bacillati > Actinomycetota > Actinomycetes > Micrococcales > Microbacteriaceae > Microbacterium > Microbacterium sp. NPDC080220. The sequence goes on along the minus strand of NZ_JBFBOP010000001.1, from coordinate 559,719 downwards.
ATGAGCTTCTCGATCTGTTCGATCACGCGCCAGTTGAATGTGCGGTTGGTCACGGGGGAGAGGCTACCCAATTTCGGTACTTTGGGCAATAAGTACCGATTTCGGTTGTGAATGAGTACGGATATCGGTACTGTCTCCCGCATGGCAAGCGAACTCACCCCCTTCTCGCTCCGCGTGGCAGGTGCTGTGAGGGCCGAACTGGCCCGCCACAACCTCCCGGGCGAAGCTCTCATTCCTGTCCTCGGCATCGGTAAGAACGCCGTCTACGCACGTCTGCGTGGAGAGCGTTCTTTCGAGGTCGAGGAGATCGCGAAGATCGCGGCGTTCCTCAAGATCGAGGTCGGCGCACTGGTCAGCGCACCCGCTGCGATGGCGGTGGCGTCGTGAGCGCACCCGTCACTCCGCTTCGGGCTGGGGGATCGGCAGCGCCGGTCTACCTGTCGCCTGAGCAGGTGTGCGAGCTCGTCCCCGGGATGACCGTCGCGAACCTCAAGGACCTCCGCGCGTCGGGCAAGGGACCGGCCTACTTCAAGCCGACCGGTGACCGCGGTCGTGTGACTCTCTACGCGCAGCACGACGTCGTGCGCTGGATCGAGTCCTCCCGCGTCACCACTCGGGAGCAGCGATGAGCGTGCGCCGCACCGCCGCTGCAGTCGCGGTCGCTGCCGTCACCATCCTCTGCGTCGAGCCGATGCTCGCGCCGGGCATCAACTCCGCCGACCTGATCGTCATGGCCGGCCCCATCACTTTCGTCGCGCTGCTCTGGCCGCGACTCATGCCTCCCGCCGGGGACACCGTTCCCCCCACCGCTGCGACGACCTCCCCCCTCGTCGCTCACCCGGCGGGTTCTACTTCCAAGGAGACGAACCGATGAGCCTCACCGGTCAGAAGCTCGCCGGCGCCAAGATCGGCGTCGAGGTCGCCCAGCACATCCTGTGGCACTTCGGGGACACCAACGTCGGTGTCCAGCCCGGGCACTTCGTGAGCCGCCTCATGCTGCTCCTCTCCGCGGCGGATGCCGAGAACTTCGAGAAGCTGCGTGGCCTGTACCCCGAGTACGCCGCCGGCTTCGAGCTGGTCGCCCGCACCTCGTGGGGGCTGGACGAGGTCCGGTCGTTCATCAAGGCGCAAGTCTCTTCCGAGCGCCTCGACTTCACCGTGATCGGGATCGAGCCGGGACACGCGCAGGTCGCCGGCGACTCCGTGCGGCTGGGCGCCGCGAGCCCGTACGTGGTCACCGTGTGCCGCTCGGTCAACTCGGACACGGGCAAGCAGTGCGAGCTCCCTCCGGGGCACGTCGGCCTGCACACCGCATCGGTGGGGCGGCGGTGGGCATGAACGCGCTCGACTTCGCTCTCTCGACCGCTACCGCTTTCGCCGCGATCGTGACGTTCGCCGTGCTCGTCCTCGGCATGGCGGTGATGTCGTGATCGTCCTCGGCTTCGACACGTCGCTCACCGTGTCCGGCTGCGCCCGCGTCGACCTCGGCGTCGGCGAGTCCGGTCAGGTCGAGGCCCTGCACTGGGAAACGTGGCGCGCTCGCGCCTCGCGGCCGACGGACGACTCGGTGCTGGGGGAGCGTCGCCGGATCCGGCAGATGCTGCGCGAGATCCTCGCGCTCGTCCCCGAGCGGTTCGACCTGGCCGTCATCGAGGGTCCCGCGCCCGGTGGGAAGTTCAGCGGCAAGGCGGACGAGCGGTCCGGCCTGCGCTGGATGCTCATCGACCAGCTCTGCGCTCGAGGCGAGGTCGTGAAGATCGACCCCCAGACGCGCGCAGTACTCGGATCTGGCCGCGGCGTCCGCCGTCGGAAGAACGAGACCGCTGCTCAGGCGAAGGCGTTCGTCCTGAACGCTGTGCGCCTCCTCGTCCCGGACGCGAACGTCCCGGACCACAACGTCGGCGACGCCGTCGCGCTGGCTCACGCCGGCGCCGTCGCCCTTGGACTGCGAGCCGAGTACTCGGCCGCTCAAACCGAGGCTCACGCGAAGGTCGCGTGGCCCGTGATGGAAGGAATCCCCGCATGACCGACACCAAGCCCACCACCCTGAAGGCCGGGGTCCCGGCCGAGCAGTCGAACGGGCTCTTCGGGCTCGAAGAGGACCTCATGGCCAACCCGGCGAAGCAGGTGATCGCTGTCGTCACGTTCGAGGTCGACGACATCGTGCACAAGGAGCTGACCGGCGACCGGTACCCGATCGTGAAGATCAAGCACATCGAGCCGATCCGCGAGGAGAAGGCCGAGGCATCCGTGCTGAAGCTGCGCGACGCGGCGTACAAGAAGCGCACCGGCGAGAACGCGCTCGACCTGCCCGAGGTGGACGACTGATGGGCGCGGTCCTCGACCAGCCGATCAAGGTCGGCGACAAGTGGACGCAGACCGTCCAGCGTCGCGGCACAGACGGGAAGGTCCGCACGCAGAAACGGGTCATCGAGATCACCGGCGCGCCGACGCTGTCGAGCCCGGTGAACTTCCGGATCCGCCGCAACGACGCCCACCCGCACCGCAAGGGGAAGACCGGCTCGATCCGTCGCGCCGACCTCTACCGGAAGTACGAGGCCGCCTGATGAACGCGCCCGCGCTGCCCGAGGTGGTCTCGGGAAAGTTCATCCTCGGGATGCCGGAGGAGGAGTACCACTCGCACCCCGCGCTGTCCGCGTCGGGAATGAAGAACCTGCTGCGTTCGCCGAAGCACTTCCGGGCGGCGCGGTCGCTGAACAAGGCGAAGGCGGAGTTCGACATCGGTCACGCTGTGCACGCCCGAGTGCTTGGTATCGGCGCGCCGATGGTCGAGATTCCGGCATCGAAGCTTTCCGCCGACGGTGGCATCCGTTCGAACGATGCGAAGGCGTGGGTCGACGCGGCTCGTGCTGAGGGGCAGGTGCCGCTCAAGCCGCTGGTGTTCGCTGCGGTGAAGCGCGGGTCTGAGGCGGTCCTAGCGAACCCGAAGGCGCGGGCACTGCTCGAGACCCCCGGCTACACCGAAGTGTCCCTCTTCGCTGAGGACGAGCAGACCGGGGTGAAGCTCCGGGGTCGGATCGACCGTCTCGCGGACTCGCTCATCGACCTGAAGACGACGACGGACGTGCGCCCCCAGAAGCTGCGCGCCGCCGTGACGGACTTTCACTACGACCTGTCGGCAGCGGTCTACCGCGAGCTCGTCCGCCTGGTCATAGGGGAAGACCCGGGACCGATGCACCTGATCTTCGTCGAGAAGGAAGCACCCCACGAGGTCCGCGTCGTGCGCCTCTCCCACCCCGACTGGGTCGAGGGCGGCAGCCGCAAGATGCGTGCCGCGATCGACCTGTACGCCCGATGCGTCGAGTTCGGCCACTGGCCGGGCGCCGATGACGACGAAGGCCCCATCACCGAACTTGAACCCCCGGCGTGGTACCTGCCCGCCGTCGATCGTCTGGAGACGGACCTGTGACCCTGAACACCCGCAAGCCGACCGGCCTCCCGTCGTGGCCAGTCACCCTGCTGGCTGGCCGCGAGAAGGCCGGCAAATCGTGGACTGCCCTGCAGGGGTCCGCGTCTCCGCTCGTCGGCCGAACCCTCTACATCGGTGTCGGTGAGGACGACCCCGACGAGTACGCCGCTATCCCCGGCGCGAGCTTCGAGATCGTGCTGCACGACGGAACCTACGCCGGCATCCGCGGCGCCGTGGAGGACGCGGTTTCCGCACCGACCGTCGACGGTAAGCCGACGCTGATCATCTTCGATTCCGCCACCCGAGCGTGGAACCTGATCGTGGACAACGCGCAGGCCGTCGCAAACCGGAAGGCGAAGGGCAGGCAGGACCCGATGACGGGCGACTACTCCGTCACGCCCGACCTGTGGAACGCGGCCGCCGCGCAGTGGGCCGGGATCATCAACCCGCTTCTCCGTCACCAGGGACCTGTCGTGATCACCGCACGGCTCGACAACGTCATGGTGATGCGGAACGGGCAGCCCACGAACGAGAAGGAGTGGAAGGTCCAGGGGCACAAGACGTTGCCCTTCGACGCCTCTGCGGTGGTGGAGATGCGGGAGCGGGGCCACTTCCTCCTCACCGGTGTGCGCTCCGCTCGCATCGCGCTGCCGGAGCCGCGCCTGGTCCCCGAGTTCTCGCTGCCCTGGTTCTGGGACATGCTCGGCCTCGCGCAGGGGGTGGGGGAGCGGGTGCATTCCGCGATCGTCGCGGACTCGGGTCTTGAGGACGCCGTCGCTGCGATCCAGGCCGCCCGGAACCTCCCCGAGCTGCAGAGGGTCTGGGGGGAGCTTCAGCGGGCCGGCCTCGCCAAGGAGACCGAGCTGATCGAGGCGAAGGACATTCGCAAGCACGAGCTCTCGCAGTCGCCTGACACCGCTATCGGGTCAGCTGAGCCCGCGGGTCCCGAGCCTGACGCCGAGCCGCCTGCGAGCCCCACAGCGCCGGAGACGACAGAGTCCTGGCCGGTTGCGGCGGTGAAGGCATGAGCACGCAGGTCCTGGCATCGAACGGCGTCCCGGTGACCCTGACCGACGACGGCCGGCTGATCGTGGAGAACAGTGACCACACCTACCCGGCCACGGTCGCCGCAGGTGAGCACGTCGACGCGCTCCGCGAGTTCTTCCGGACGGAAGAGGATGCACGCCTCGGGCGGTGGCGGTGGCCGGAGAACCCCGACTACGTCGTCTACCCGGACGGGACGAGCCGGCGCGTGGTTCGGGAGTCGGACGGTGCCTCGCTGAACGTCTCCTTGCACGACCGCGAGGTGATGACGACCTACCTGGACAGCTATGTCGGAGCGGCTCGCGCGTACGACGAGTTCCACCCGGAGCCGAAGCCCTGGCACGACGCGAAGCCGGGTGAGGTGTGGGTCATCGTGACCCGAAACGTTGGCGAGGAGCGCGCGGTGCAGGTGCACGGCGACCAGTTCCACTACAACGACGGCTACGAGTTCCCGCTGACCTACGACGCCATCGAGTCGGGTCGACGGATCTGGCCGGGGGACGCATCGTGAGCGCGCCGACCCGCACGCTGACCTCGATCCGTGCTCGCGACGTGAAGTCGGGCGACGTCACCCACTTCGGCGATGTGCCGTACACGGTGACGGAGGTCGTGCCCGGCGCGAATGGGCAGATCTACCTCATCATGCGGTCGGAGTCCGGCGGCGTGATCGTCCCCGAGCGGGACCCGGGCGAGATCGTGAGCGTCTGGCGATGACACGGATCTACGTCGCCGGTCCGATGACCGGCCTGCCCGAGTTCAACTACCCGGCGTTCCGCGACGCGGCCGCGGCCCTCGCCAGCCTCGGCTTCGAGGTCGAGGACCCGTCGACCAACGAGAACCCGACGCCGGGCGACTACCACGGGTGGCTTCGTGCCGGGCTCGCGCAACTCATCCGCTGCGACGCGGTCGCCCTGCTCGCCGGGTGGGAGGCGTCCGGCGGGGCACGCCTCGAGGTGAATGTCGCCGCGACGCTCGGCCTGCGCGTCGCTCCGCTGCCCGAGTGGCTGACAGGGACGGCGGTGCCCGCATGAGCGATCTCCAGGTAACCGACAGTGAGGCTCTGACGTGGCCCGACGGGACGCTCGTCGACGTCGATTCGATCCGCGCGAACACGGATGCCGCCCAGCAGGTCGCCGAGCCGGATCCCGCTGACCGTGCGCTCCGCTCCCCGGACTGGGTGATCGGCGAGCTCGCGACGGTGTCGCATCACGCGGCCCGGATGGTCGTGGTCATCGCTCGAGCGGAGGAGCTGAAGCGTGCCGCGTCGACGGCGCTGGCGCGGCGGAAGGCGCAGCTCCGGTGGGATCACCGTGCGCTGCCCGCTGCCCAGCTCACCGCGAAGATCACCCTCGGCTGCGCAGATGAGCAGGACGAGTACGACCGCACGGTGATCGCGTTCGAGTACGCCCGGCGGATCGGGAATCTGCTGAAGGACTACACCTCCCGGGTGCAGACGATCGGCAAGCAGGTCGAGCTGGTCTACCGCGACGCGGGGAGGCAGTGATGCGGATCGTCACCTGCGACGCGAAGGTCGCGAAGCTTGGCGGCTGGGCGAAGTGCCCGGAGCAGACCCCGGCGAATCAGACGGACGGGTGGACGCTCGGACGGTTCGGGGACTTCTGCCCCGAGCACACGCGGCTCGCCGCTCGCTACGCGGGGCGGGCTGCCTGATGGGCGCGGAGTTCACGGCGAAGCAGGTACGGCACCTGTTCTTCACCCGCGAGGCGCAGCGGTGCTTCTACTGCCGACGCCCGCTGTCGTTCCAGCTTCGCGGTTCGATGCTCGCCGGCGGCTGGTCCATCCATCACCGGAAGGGCCGCCGCGCCGGCGACAACAGCTACCCGAACGGCCTCGTCCTTTGCGGCACCGGCACCACCGGATGCCACGGGCGAGTCACCGAAGACCCGGAGTGGGCGTACGACTTCGGGCTCGCGATCCGCCGGCTCGCGATGACGCCCGAGTTCTCTCCGGCGCTGATGCGCGTCCGGGACGGCGCAGGCCGATGGTTTCTGCTCACCGCAGGTGGTCGAGCAGTGGAAGTGGAAGGACCGAACCAATGAGCGTGAAGGTGTCCAGCTGGGTCTGGCACGGCGACGAGACCGCGGGGCTCTCGGGTAACGAGATGATCCTGATGCTCGCGCTCGCCGACGTCGCGGACGACAACGGCCGGTGCCGCTACCTCGCTGACGAGGACGACCTCAGCTACGGCGGCCTCGCGAGGAAGGTCCGTGTCGATCGACGCACGATCGAGCGGCTGATTCCGAAGCTCCGGCTGCAGGGCCTCCTCGGGATGAAGCGAGGCTCCAAGACGACCCCGAACGAGTTCCGGCTGGTCGTCCCGTGGGCGAAAACCACCACCGACAAAGTGTCGGGGAACGATTCGGATGCACCGACAGCCGTGCAGGATTCACCGACAGCGGTGCACGCATTCACCGACACGAGCGGTGATCGCTCCTCTTATCAACGTATAGACGTAAGAGACGTATCAACGTCGGACGTCGCAAGCGACGCCGCCGCGCCCTATTCGTCTGAGGTCATCGATCTCTGCGAGAAGCTCGCGGCCGCGGTCCGGGCGAACGGCCACAAGGTCGGAACTGTCGGACAGCTGTGGTGGGCGGCGTGCGATCGCCTCATCCGCCTCGACGGGTACAGCGTCGAGCAGGTCGAGTGGATGATCCGCTGGGCGACGACGGACGAGTTCTGGGCGGCGAACATCCGGTCGATGCCCAAGCTGCGCGAGAAGTTCTCGACGCTCGTCGCTCAGGCGAAGCGGAAGGCGGGTCAGGCTCCCGTCGACCGTGCGCGCGCGACGCTCGACCTCGGCGCTCGGCTGCAGGCTCAGGCGGATGCCGCGGCTCGTGGGGTGGCGTCGTGAACCTCCAGCAGACGGCTGAGCTGCTGACGCTCATCCAAATCATCGACAACCGGCGCGTGGACGAGGCCGTGATCCTCGCTTGGCAGGAGCTCGTCGAGGACCTCGACTCCCCGGTTGCGCGGGAGGCAGTCAAGCTCCACCGTCGCGAGACGTCGGACTGGATCACGCCGGCACACGTCCGTGCGAACTACTTCCGGATCCTGAACGCCCAGCGCTTCCCCGAGGACGACCACGGCAACGCGCTCGCTCCCGATCACAGTGCCCTCGAGGCTCAGGACCGGCTCAGCCGTGGACAGATGCGCGAGGTGACCTCGTGACCGAGAACGAGCAGAGCGTCACCGCTGAGCAGTCGGTCCTGGGCGCCATGATGATCAGCTCGAAGGCCGCTGCGGAGGTGCTCACACTCCTCCGCACCGAGGATTTCGCGGTTCCGCGCCATGCGGTCATCTTCGACGCGATCGCGGCGCTGTCGACCTCGCAGGCGCCCACGGACGCCGTCGCGGTCGCTGACCAGCTGATGAAGGTCGGGGAGCTGCAGGCGTCCGGCGGAGCCGCGTACGTCCATCACCTGACCTCGGTCACTCCGACGGCGGCGAACGTCACGTACTACGCCTCCATCGTCCGGACCGACTCAACCCGCCGCGGGCTGAAAGTCATCGGTGAGCAGCTCACCGCGGAGATCTCGGACCCCGGCGTCGCCCTGGCGAAGGCGATGAACGCGATGCAGGACCTCCGCGACCAGACGCTCCAGGAGGGCGACTCGCAGGTCCGTTACCTGGCTGAGGTCCTGGACGTCCCGGAGGAGGAGGACGTTCCCGAGTGGGTGATCCCGGGCGTGGTCGAGCGGCGTGATCGGCTCGCGCTGACTGCTGGGGAAGGTGCGGGCAAGAGCACGCTCCTCCGCCAGATGGCGATCCTGTCCGCGGCCGGCATCCACCCGTTCCGCTTCTCGCCGATCGACCCCGTGCGGGTCCTCGTCGTCGACGCGGAGAACAGCGAGCGGCAGTGGCGTCGCAAGACCCGCCACATGGCTGATCGCGCCGAGATGCTCGGGCAGCGCAGCCCCGTCGATCACGTCGCACTCCGGTGCGTCGACCTCATGGATATCACCTCCGCGGGCGACCTCGGCCGGATCCACAAATGGATGGACGAGGTCCAACCGGATCTCGTCGTCATCGGCCCGCTGTACCGGATGGTCCCGGGCGGGCTGAACGGCGACGAGGAAGCGCAGGCGGCCCTGCGAGCACTCGACACGATCCGCGCACGCAACGTCGCGATGCTCATCGAGCTTCACGCCGGCCACGCCAAGGAGAAGGACGGCGAGCGGAACCTCCGTCCACGCGGGTCATCGCAGCTCCTCGGCTGGCCGGAGTTCGGGATCGGGCTGACGCGCGAGAAGGAGATCGTCAACGGCCGCTCTCGGTACCGGTTCATCCGGTGGCGCGGCGACCGCGATGACCGGGTCTGGCCGCACCTCGTCCGTGGCCAGGAGTGGCCCTGGGAGACGACCGCATGAACAGCAACGAAGGGAACAGCGACATGGGAACCACACGACGAACACAAGTCGAAGCGATCGACGCACTCACCGCGGAGCTGCGCACCGCGAACAACCTGAAGGCGCTCGAGCTGGGCGCGAAGGCGTGGAAGCACGACGAGGGGCGCAACGTCACCTCGGCCAACGCGATCGCCGACCTGAACGCGCGGAACGGTCTGCGCGCGCAGGTTCGCGCCGCGCTCAACATCGAGGAGCAGCAGTGAGCGTCACGATCGACATGACGGTGATCGTCGCCGACGTCGAGGTCACCGACGACTACCAGGTGGAGCTGCGCACCCCGATCGCACGGAAGCGGCGCACGATTCTCGACCTCGCCGCGGCCGAGCGCCTCGGTCTGGACCTGCTGGCCGCCGCTGAGGACGCGCGCCGGATGCTCGCCGAGGACCGAGCGGCCGCGGACGCCGACCAGGCAGTGCACGGCTTCGACGTCGACCCGGTCATCTGCCGCGACTGCCGCGAAGGCAAGCACGGCGCCTGCATCGGCTCGGCGCACGTCGAGCGTGGCGACGAGATCGACGAGGTCGCGTGCCAGTGCCCCGCCGACGGACACCGGGGGCGGTCATGACCGCGTGGCCTACCGACCTCGACGTCGACCCGATCGCGCAGTGGCCGGGCAAGCTGACGCTCAGCCGGCAGCGGTCGAACTTCTCGGCATCCTGGACGAGCACCCTGGATCTGCTGCGGCGCGAGCTCTGGCACCTGGGCGCGAAGAACGCCCGCCTCCAGATCGCGGTCCCCGCTGAGCAGTTCCGCCTCGACGGGCGGCCGCGCGCGACGGCGAAGGCTGAGCACCCAGGCGTGATCCTCACGATGGACTCGCGCCACGGTGCGCTGTCCTACCCGTGCGACACCTTCACGACGTGGCAGGACAACGTCCGCGCGATCGCCCTGGCGCTCGAGGCTCTGCGGAAGGTCGATCGCTACGGGGTGACCAGGCGCGGCGAGCAGTACCGCGGCTTCCGCGCGCTCGAGGCGACCGCGGCGCCGGCGGGCTTCGCCGACGTGGATGAGGCTCTCGCGTTCCTCGGGACGTTCGTCCGGCTCGGAGCGTCCGAGCTTAAGGCGCACCGGGATGTCGCTGGCCGCGCTCTCCGCAAGGCGCAGCGCGAGACGCATCCCGACCACGGCGGCGACGCGGCGACGTTCCAGCGGGTGTCACTCGCCGAGGCCAAGCTGCGCGAGGAGGGCATCCTGTGAGCGCCTCGCTGTCACCGGCGGAGCAGCAGGAGGTCACCCGGTTCGGCATCCACGACGACGACGTCCTGAGGGACATGGAGATGCACCTCGGCGACGAGATCGGCTGCTCGCGCGCGGAGTGCGAGGCAGCGGCGTCCTGGAGCCTCTCGGCTCGCTGCTGCGGCGCAAGCCTGCAGCTGTGCACCACGCACCTGCAGCTCGCGCGAATCATGACGGACATCGGCTTCTGCGGGACCGGGCTCGTCGAGTGCGTCGCATGCGGCGTGCGGACGCGGATGCCCATCACCTTCGACGAGCTGTACCGGGTGGTGCCTCTCTGATGCCCGCCGCCGACACCCACGGCGCGAGCGAGATCGCCGGACGCGCCTACTGCGGCCGCAAGGCCAAGACCACCGAGAAGAGCTGGACCACCGTGACGTGCGCCGACTGCCAGGCAGCACGTCGAGCAGATGAGGAATCCCGATGAGCGCGCTACTCGCCCTCCAGACCGGCAACGACGGCACCCTGACCTACGACGACTTCCTGCGTGAGAAGGTCCGCTTCGACCGCTCCTACGGCTTCAACGTCCCGATGGAGGCGTTCTCGCCGATCTTCCAGCCCGGGCATCCCGACTTCAAGCCGCACCAGCGGGACATCGTCGGCTGGGCGGTGCGCGGCGGCCGGCGCGCGATCTTCGCCAGGTACGGCCTCGGCAAGACGATCATGCAGCTGGAGGTCCTGCGCCTGATCGTCGCCCTGGGAGGCGCACACGGCCGCGCAGACACGTTCGGGCGCACCGTCCGCCGCGGGCTCATCGTCGCTCCGCTCGGCGTCCGCTTCGACATCATCCGCGACGGCCGCCGCCACCTCGACACCGAGGTCCGGTTCGTCCGGCACACCGACGAGGTCGACCCCACCTGGTCCGGACTCTACGTCACCAACTACGAGTCCGTCCGCGACGGGAAGCTCGACGTCGACCTGTTCATCGCCGTCTCGCTCGACGAAGCCGCAGTACTCCGATCGTTCGGCTCCGAGACCTACCAGCGATTCATGGTCCTCTTCGAGCACGTCCCGTTCCGGTTCGTCGCGACCGCGACCCCGTCGCCGAACCGGCACAAGGAGCTGATCCACTACGCCGGCTTCCTCGGCATCATGGACACCGGCCAGGCGCTCACGCGGTTCTTCGAGCGCGACTCGTCGAAGGCGAACGAGCTGCACCTCTACCCGCACAAGCGGCGCGAGTTCTGGCTGTGGCTCAACACGTGGGCGTGCTTCATCCAGCGGCCCTCCGACCTCGGCTACGACGACGCCGGCTACGACCTCCCCGAGCTGCGGCTCCACTGGGAGGAGGTCACCGTCGACCTGCTGTCCGACCAGGTCGAGAAGGACGGGCAGGGTGTCCTTGTCCGCGGTGGCGCGATGTCCACGATCGACGCGGCACGCGAGAAGCGGCGGACGCTGGAGGCACGGGTCGACCGGGCGATGCGCATCGTCACCTCGCACTGGATGGACCCCAACGAGGCTGGCCAGATCATCCTCTGGTGCGACCTCAACGACGAGCAGACCGCGCTCGAGCGAGCACTCTCGGACCGCGGGCTCACGTTCTCGTCGATCCACGGTGCCCTGTCCGACGTCGAGATCGAAGAACGCCTCCGGGCGTGGCTCGACGGCGACACGTACGCGCTGATCGGTAAGCCGATGATGCTCGGCCGCGGTCTCAACCTGCAGCAGTGCTCCACGGCCGTCTTCGTCGGGATCACGCACAAGTACGAGCAGACCATCCAGGCCGTGCACCGGATCCACCGGTTCGGGCAGCAGCGACCCTGCGACATCCACCTGCTGTACGCCGAGACCGAATCGGAGGTCCGCGCCGTACTCGACCAGAAGTGGGCCGAGGACGCCGAGCTCACCGGCACCATGTCCGAGGTCCTCCGCGAATACGGGCTGTCAGCATCCGCCATCTCCAACGCTCTCGCTCGAGCGATGGGTGTCGAGCGAGAGGTGCACCACGGTGAAGCCTGGACCATCGCGCTCAACGACTCCGTCGCCGAATGGCGCGACCACGTCGAGCCCGACTCGATGGGCCTCATCGTCACGTCGATCCCGTTCGGCAACCACTACGAGTACTCGCCGAACTACGCCGACTTCGGGCACACCGACGACAACGCGCACTTCTGGTGGCAGAACGACTACCTCACCCCGTCGCTCTACCGATCGCTGATGCCCGGACGGATCCTCGCCGTCCACGTGAAGGACCGGCAGCTCTTCGGATCCGTCACCGGCGCCGGCGTCTACACCGTCTCACCGCTCCACGCCGAGGCGATCGCGCACTACACCGGGCACGGGTTCGACTACTTCGGGATGATCACAGTCACCACCGACGTCGTCCGCGAGAACAACCAGACCTACCGGCTGTCCTACTCGAAGATGCTCCGCGACCACACCCCGATGGGCGTCGGCTCACCCGAGTACGTGCTCCTGTTCCACAAGCCGCAGACGAACCGCTCCAAGGGCTGGGCCGACGTCCCCGTCGTGAAGGACCGCGCGCAGTACTCCGTCGGCCGGTGGCAGATCGACGCGGCCGCCGAATGGCGCACCGGCGGCGACCGGCTGCTGTCCCTCGACGAGCTCGCCGCGCTCGAGCCCGGCATCCGGTCGAAGCTGTTCACCCAGCAGTCGCGGGGGAGCGTCTACGACTACGACGCGCACGTCGCCCTCGCGGAACGCCTCGCAGCCGCGAACGCCCTGCCCGGCACCTTCGCATCCCTCGTCCCGGGCACCTGGCGGGAGGACATCTGGTTCGACGTCCTCCGCATTGAGACGCTGAACGGCCGGCAGAAGCGCCGCAACGTCGAGCAGCACATCTGCCCCTTCCCGCTCGACATCCCGCGCCGGCTGATCGCGATGTTCTCCAACCCGGGCGACCTCGTCGGCGACCCGTTCAGCGGGCTCGGCTCCACGGTCCTCGAAGCGGTCCGCGCCGGCCGCCGCGGCTACGGCGGAGAGCTGAACCCGGCATCCGTCGCTGACTCGCTCGTGTATCTCCGCGAGCACGACGACCAGCGGCACGTGCCCACCCTGTTCGATCTGCTCGACTTCGAGGAGACGGCAGCATGACCGGCCGTCACCTCACCGAGGCGCAGAGGACGCGTGTCGTGGTGCTGCGTACCGACGGACTCCCGGCCTCTTGGGTCGCGGAAGACGTCGGCGCGGCGATCGGGACCGTGCAGGCCATGTGCCCGTCACCCCCTGGAGAGGCGGCCGCGTGGCGGTCGGTATTCCAACAGATCCGGCGCGATCGGGTGCTGCTCGCGCTACATGACGAGATCGCCCCGAAGAAGAGAGGGAGGGGAGCCGCATGATCGGAATCCGGCTCGAGGAATTCAGGCAGTCAGGACCCCGGAAGGGTCGAGAAGTCGAACTCGACCTGTCCCTTCGCGAACTGCACTTCGTAGTGCTCGACACGAGTCGAGATATCGGCAGGAAGCAACCGATCCTTCACGTACTCGCGCCCGTTCCGGGCGTGCTCAGGCGTGACGAAGTCGCCGATGTCTCGACGCATGACCGCGATCTCCGGTTCAGCGAACGTCGTCGGCTCGCCCATCCATCGGGTGCGATCGTCCCGGAGGACACAAGCGATTGCCCTGGCAACCTCGTAGCTGACGCCATGAGCAACGACGATGCTGTCGCGCGGCCAGTAGACCGCGTAGGGGCCATCCTCCGGAGCGCCGAGGTCGATGAGCATCCGGGCGATGGTCTGACCGTGGAAGCCGACGCTGAGAGCGTTCATCAGGTCCTCGAACCCGAGCCGTTGCACTTCAGTCACCTCGGAACCGTATCGGGGATGCCGGCATGAGCGCGATCCCCGTCGACGCGATCGACCCCGAAGCCGGGTACCGCGAATGGGTCGCGCGCTACCTGTGGCACGTCGACCAGCTCCCGCACGTCATCGACTACTCGGACAGCGGCGTCCTCGCCCCTGTCCGGTTGAAGGCATCCCGCACCGACCAGATCCGAGTCTCCGGCGGCGGCTACATCGACAACGTGCCCGTCGCCGACGGACCCGGCGCACGCGACAACCGGGCGATCTGGGATGCGTTGCGGGCCTACCTCGTCGCTGCGGCCAGCCACCTCGGCGTCGAAGCCCCGATCCTGCCGGCCACAGTCCCTGGCGATGCGGAGCTCGCTCGACAGTGGGCTTACGCGGCGAATGAATGGCTGGCAGCGATCGTCGAGCACCTGCTCGACTGGCCGGACCTCACCGCTCTCGAGGAACGCCTCTTCGGGCTCATCCGTCGAGCACGGCGTCGACAGGGTGGTGCAGCCGTCGTCACGACCGCGCCGCTCGAGCTGTGCGAAACGTGCGGCGCGCGAGAAGTGCAGATCGACTGGCTCGACGGGCCGGGGGGAGCTCCAGTCCTGTCCCGCGCCTGCCGTGTCTGCGGCGAGACCTGACGTGATTCGAATGTCGCGCCCAGCTCAACGTCTCGCCGAAGTCAGGACTCCCAGGTGCCCCAGTCGATGTTGCCCTCGCCGTCCGCCCATCCGGTGCGGCTAGAAGATTCGTCAGTTGGGCCGCTGAACTCAATGATCTGGTCGAGACGCGCGTTGTTGTCCTGGCGCGGGTCTGACGTGAATACGCGCCGCTCAAGGCGGCCGTCGACTATCTGATCCTTGAGCCAGGCGCCACCGAATTCAGACCAAGTTGCTTCAGACATGAGTGCAGCGTAGCGAGATGAGCCCACTTACATGCCCACACTGACCTATCGCGAGGCCGCGAAGCGCGTCGGCCGAGCACGCCGCACCATCCGCCACTGGCGGCTCAACGGCATGGAGATGACGTGGGAGATCCGCAACGGCCAACGCGTCCGCGTCGTCGAGCTCCGAGTGCTCCTCGCCTGGTGGCGTCAGAGGCTCAAGAACGATCCGATCAATCAGCAACGCATCCGAGCGCTAAAAGCCGCAGAGGAAGCCGCTGGAGGCTCGACACGCGGAGAATCACGCTGATGTTGACACCTTCCCGTTTGCCGCCCCTACATTCATGGTTAGACAGTTCTCACGAACACCGAAGGCCCCGCCGAGCATCTGCTGACGGGGCCTTCGTGACGTACGCCTACTTTTCGGCGACCTGTACACCGCCGGGCTGTTGTCCGCCACGCAAGTGCCGGTAAGCGGCCGCGAGCTCGCGAAGCGCGGCAGCTCGAGCGCCCTCGGTTATGGATGCTTGCCCCAGACGTTCCGCGGACGCCTTGATCTCTTTCATCACGGCGTTGAACGCCTCTTCGTGTGCTGATGCCATGTCCTTCTCCTTTAGTCGTGGGCGGATCCCGTTCGCGACCATAGACCCGACCACCGACACGACCTGGAAAGGACGGTCCCGGCAGGCGCGCCAACGCCACACCGGGACCTAACCCACCATCGACTCGCATCGATAGGAGGGCTGCCGTGGAGCCTACCCACGGGCCCGGACACGACTACGTCGCCATCAACCGCCGCAACATCGGCCGGCTCCGCGACGACCGTGACCGCGCCGGACTCATCCAGCTCGCCGACATCCTCAGCGGACGCGTCGGCTCACTGCCCGCGCAGATGCTCGCCGACGAGGCACGCGCCGCGGCCGCATGGATCGACACCACCACACCCCGCACCTACGACGTATCCGACGCCGACGGGATCCGCATCGGCGACATCCTCCGCTACGCCCGCTCCGGATGCGTCCTCGAGGGCGTCGTCATCGCGATCCACGGGCACACCATCACCACCAACCTCGGCGACCACGTCGCCACATAGATGCCTCGGCCGGGAGTTGAGCCGACCGCAGATCGCGGACCCTCGGGTGGTCCAGCGCTGCCGCTCCTCCCGGCCGAGGTCAGTCCCGGGTGTCAACGCGTTCCCCATGGCGCGAAGGACTCCACCTCCGAGAAGCGACCGCACCTTCCGGTCGCCGGAGTACCTGCACCCGAGAGAGGCGCCGAGCGACCCATCGCCGGCGCCTCTCAGAACCCGGAGGGTCCGTGGCCGACAAGCGCACCAACACACGCCTCGACCACCGACTCCGCGAGGAGTTCTTCGAGGAAGGGAAGCGGCTCGACGCGCTCGGCGACCCCGAAGCCGACTGCTGGCTCTGCGGCGAACCGATCGACTACACGGCCGCGCAGAACAGCACGCCCGACTCCCACAACCTCGACCACTTCCACACCGTCGAGGACCGACCCGACCTGCAATCCGACCCCGACAACTTCCGCCACTCCCACGCACTGTGCAACCAGCAGCGAGGGAACCGGGCGCCCGCCCCGCCGCTCGGCGAGGCCATGCCCGACTGGTGGTGACTACTTCGCCTTCGGAGTGTCGTCGCGGTTGTAGAGCGGCGAGCTCGCGTAGTGGCCGCTGGTCACCTTGCGCGCCATCGTGAGCGCGTCGGCGTAGTTCTCGTACCCCTGCCCGCCATCGGTCGCGATGATGTCGGTCCCGTTGTCGCCGTACAGGGACCACCCGTACTTGCCGTCCCTGCGCTTGATGATCGTGAGCCGCTGCTCCTTCACCTGTGCCATGTCTTTCCCCTTCGGATCCGCCCATTTGGCTGCCTCCGAATCTAGGGCCCCGCCAGGACACCGGTCATCGGAGGAACCATGAACCGTTACGCCGCCGCCGGCATCACTGCGGAAGCCGCGCAGGGCAAGCGCATCCTCGTCGTCGCGCCCACCGCGATCGAGCTGCGCGAGGGACTGCTCGACCTCATCGACGCAGCGGCGAACACCGAGGGCGCCAGCATCCGCCGTGCCAACGGAGCCGAGCGCATCGACTACCCGAACCGCGGCGGCATCCGCTTCGCCACCACACGCTCCACGCAGCGCGCCATCGGATCCGCATGGGACGCCATCTACCTGGACGCGGGAGTCGACCTCATCCCCGACCAGGTCGCCGACCTGAGCCCGTGCCTCGCCACCACAGGCGGCACCTTCGTCCGAGCCTGACCATGGCCCTCGCCATCCCGCTCACCGCCGGCACCCCACGCCGCCTCGACACCGACTGCCCACAGTGCGGATGGGCCGACCTCTGGCAGGTCACCCTCCACAGCCTCACCCCTCACGGCGTCGGCACCGTCGCCCGCCTCACACGCTGCCAGCGCTGCGGACACCGACTCCCACCGGAGAGGGAAGCCCGATGACCCCCGACTTCGAGCACGACCCACTCCCGCACCAATGGGTGCACCCCGAGACAGGCGTCCGGATCAACTGCGAGGACATGCCCGCAGAGCTCCTGCCAGCCTCCTGACCCGCCCCCCTCGAAAAATCCAGAGGTCGACCTGGGGGCGGACCACGCTCCAGGGGCGCTGTCCTCTCTCCCCGGCGATCTGACCACCCCCATCACGCGCACGCGCGGTAAGGAGTCCCCGATGCTCGAGGTCGTCGCGTTCCCGGTCGAGGACCTGCAGGTGTTCCACCGGAACCCCCGTCGGGGCGATGTGCGGGCGATCGCGGCGTCGCTGGAGGCTCAGGGGCAGTATCGGCCGATCGTGGTGAACGTCGGATCGCTGACGGGGCGGCCGAACGAGATCCTGGCGGGCAATCACACCTTCCTGGCGGCGTGCTCGCTCGGCTGGGCGACGGTCCAGGCGACGACGGTCGACGTCGACGAGGCGACGGCGCACCGGATCGTGCTCGCGGACAACCGTCTGGCGGATCTCGGCGCCTACGACGACGCCGATCTGGCCGCCGCGATGGCCGCCGCCGGCGATCTCGACGGCACGGGCTACACATCGGGCGATCTGGACGCTCTGCTCGCGTCGCTCGACGAGCCGGTGTCGCTGACAGACCCGGATGACGTCCCGTCGCGGCCGGATGCCGCCGACGCGGTGTCCCGGGTGGGCGATGTGTGGCATCTGGGCCCTCACCGGCTGCTCGTCGGGTCCTCGGGCGACCTCGACGCGGTCCGCGGGGCCTTCCCGGAGGGTGTCGAGTTCGAGTGCGTCTGGACGGACCCTCCCTACGGCGTCGAGTACGTCGGCGGGACGGGCCTGAGCATCCAGAACGACGGCGCGGAGGACGCGATCGCGGTGTCGGTCGCCTTCCTGGAGGTCGCCGTCGAGGTGTGCCGCGACGGTGCGCCGGTCTACGTCGCCCACTCGGACGTGCTTCGGGTGCCCCTGCAGGCCGCGATGGACCGTCTCGGCATCCGTTACCGGCAGACGCTGATGTGGGTGAAGGACCGATTCGTCCTCTCGCGGGCGGATTACCACTACCAGTCGGAGCCGATCCTCGAGGGGGAGGTCGATCGCGACTTCGAGCCGATCGCGTACGGCTTCACGGCCGGCGGCGAGGGTCGTCTGGGGCGTGGCGGGCCGCACTGGTTCGGCGACAACCGCTCCTCGACCGTGTTCGACGTCCGCCGGCCGTCGCGATCGGCCGAGCATCCGACGATGAAGCCTGTCGAGCTCGTCGAGCGGATGCTCGTGAACTCCTGCCCGCCCGGAGGCTGGGTGCTCGACGGATTCGCCGGCTCCGGGACGACCCTGATCGCTGCGCACCGCCTCGGACGCCGCGCAATGGTCGTCGAGCTGGACCCGACGTACGCCGACGTCATCTGCCGCCGCTGGCAGGAGCACACGGGCGTCGTCCCCGTCCGTGACGGGCAGCGCGTCGACTTCTCCGAGGTCGTGAATGCCTGACGTCGACCCGGCGAAGGCGTTCGCGCTGTTCCGAGCCGCGATCCCGTTCGATCAGATCGCGACGCAGCTCGACTGCACGACCGAGGAGGCGCGCGAAGCGGTCATGGCCGCGATCGCCGCCTCCCCGGTGGCTCTCGACCAGTCCGCCGCCCGCATCGTCGAGCTGGAGCGGGTCGACGCGCTGCACCGGGCGATGTGGAAGAAGGCGATCGGGGGCGACGTCGCGGCCGCGGACCGTGTGATGCGCCTCTCGGAGATGCGTCAGCGGCTCCTGGGCGAGCCCACGCGGGTCAAGGACGCGATCACGGATGCGTTCGAGAGCACGCTCGCGGAGATCACGACGACGAAAGCGGACGAGGCGCTCATCGCATCGTGCCGTCAGGTCGCTCGGCAGATCGATCACGCCGTCGCGAACGGCACATCGCTCGAGGCGACGAAGGCGCTGTACCTGCTGCCGCACCTGTGGAACGGGCTCCGCGAGCTCGGCGCCACGCCGGCGGCCCGCGCAGCGCTCGCGGCATCCGTCCCGCCCGCCCCGACGGAACCGTCTGGCGACTCTGCACCCGAAGGGGGTCCAGTTGACCTCGGTGACTTCAAGAGCAGACGACGCGGGGGAGCTGCAGGCTGACTTCTCCGACCTCGTCGGCTCCGAAGTGCCGCGGTTGTGGACCCGTCCGCTTCGCCCGCTGACCGAGGAGACGTCGCTCGGCTTCGAGGTCATCGAGTTCGCGCTGATGTTCCTCGGGATCGACCTGTACCCGTGGCAGAAGTGGCTTCTGATCCACGCGCTCGAGCTGAACCCGGATGGCACGTTCCGCTTCCGTCGCGTCGTGGTGCTCGTCGCCCGCCAGAACGGGAAGAGCCTGCTCGCCGCAGTACTTGCCGCCTGGTGGCTCTTCGTCGACTCTGACCGCTTCGAGGACCGGCTGCCGCCGTTCCGGTTCAAGGTACTCGGCACCGCGCAGAACCTCGACACCGCGCAGGACGTCTGGAATCTCACCGCCCGGTGGTGCGACGAGGACAACGAGGGGTGCGTGCCGGCGCTCGCGAAGGCGCTCCAGAAGATCCAGCGGAAGAACGGCCAGCCCGGCATCTACCTCCGCAGCGGCGCGCACTACGAGGTCCGCGCGGCATCCCGAAAGGGCGGCCGCGGGAAGACTGCCGCGCGCGTCCTGATGGACGAGATGCGTGAGCAGCAGACGTGGGACGCCTGGGACTCCGTCGCGCAGACCACCAAGGCCGTGTTCAACTCGCAGCTCTGGGGCATCTCGAACGCCGGCGACGCCCGCTCGGTCGTGCTCCGCAAGCTCCGCGACAACCTCATCTCCGAGATCGAGGAGTGGCTGGCCCGCGGCATCGACGAGCTGGAGGCGTACGCCAACGGTGAGCTCGCCGCGTCGACGTCGGCGCTGTTCGAGTGGTCCGCGCCCGATGGATGCGCTCTCGACGACGTCGACGGGATCCTGCAGGCGAACCCGAGCATCGGGCACGGCGAGATCACCGTCGAGATGTGCCTCCAGGACGCCCGCGACATGCTCGAGGCGTCCTACCGGACCGAGGTCCTCTGCCAGTGGGTGACCTCGAAGGTCATCTCGTACATCTCGCCGCGCGATTGGCGGCCGCGGCACACCCCGATCAGCGACATCGAGATCCCGAAGGGCTCCCGCACGGTCTGGGCGGTGGACACCGAGCCGAAGCATCGGTCCATGTCGTGGGTCGCCGGCGCAGTACTCACCGCCGACGGCCGCCCGTTCACCACGGTGCGCCTCCGCCGCGCGGGGATGCTCTGGGTCCCCGACTACCTCGCCGACCTCGCCGAGAAGTCGGGATGGAACGAGGTCGTCGTGCAGGGTCGGGGGACTCCCGCCATGGAGTTCATCGAGCCGCTGAGAGAGCGCGGGCTGCACGTCCACGCGCTCGACGGCGGACAGTTCGCTGCCGCTACCGGCCGGATGCGGGACCGAGTACTCGACCGGCGTCTCCTGGTGATCGAGCAGCCCGCCGTCGACCTCGCCGTCGAGGGCGGCGTCGTCACCCAGTACGCCGAGAACCTCGCCTGGTCGCGCCACAAGTCGCTCCCGGTCGATATCGCCGGGCTCGTCGCCGAGACCGAGGCGCTGTACGGGCTCGAAGTACTCAGCCCGCCGGAGAAACCGGAGCCGTCCCCGCCGCCACCCGCGGCGCGGCTCATCACTCGCGGCGACGTCGAAACCGCGGGCGAGGTGAACATCGCCACCGCCCGCTTCTGACAGGAGGTCAGCCTTGCCCGAGCTCGGATATCAGACGGCATCTCTGCCGGGGTGGGCGGGCATGGCCGCGGAGTCGAACGAGACGAACCCGGACCTCGTCTGGCCGAAGTCGAACGACACCTACGAGCGCATGTGCCGCGAGGACCCGCAGGTCATGTCGGTCATGCGGGCCGTCACCCTGCCGGTCCAGGAGACCGAGTGGCGCCTCGACGCGACGGGTGTCCGAGACGAGGTCGCTCAGCAGATCGCGACGGACCTCGGCCTGGCGATCGTCGGCAAGGAGCCGACCGCGCCGCTCCGCACGAAGGGTCGCTTCTCGTTTGAGGAGTTCCTGCGTCTCGCGCTGCTCGAGCTGCGGTACGGGCACTCGATCTTCGAGCAGGTCTACAGCATCGATGCGTTCGGTCGCACGCACCTCGACAAGCTCGCCTGGCGGCCGCCGCGCACGATCAGCGAGTTCGAGGTCGCGCGAGACGGCGGCCTCGTCGCCGTGAAGCAGTTCGGCGCTGGGCTCGCGGCTCCCGTCAGCGGTCGCAGCAACTTCGTGCGAGTCCCGACGGCCGACGTCAGGATCCCGGTCGACCGACTCGTCGTCTTCGTCAACGAGCGCGAGGGCGGCAACTGGGTCGGGACCTCCATGCTTCGGCCGGCGTACAAGATGTGGCTACTGAAGGACCGCACGCTCCGCGTCCAGGCACTCGCGGCAGAGCGCAACGGCCTCGGTTTGCCGGTGTACACGAGCGCAGCCCCGCCCGACAACGCCTCGTACGAGGACAAGCTGGCGTGGCTCGACGCGGAGATCGAGCGCGGTCTCGGAATCGCGAAGGGCGCGCGAGCCGGAGACGCCGCCGGCGCATCGCTGCCCAACGGCGCAGGGCTCGCACTCGTCGGAGTGAAGGGCAACCTCCCCGACCTCGACAAGCAGATCCGCTACTACGACGAGCAGATCGCCCGCATCGCCCTCGCGAACTTCCTGAACCTCGGCGGCGACAACTCCACCGGCTCGTACGCCCTCGGCGACACGTTCGAGAGCTTCTTCACGAAGTCGCTGAACGCGCTCGCGCGCCACATCGCGACGACGGTGAACCAGCACGTCATCGAGGACCTCGTCGACAAGAACTGGGGCACCCAGGAGCCCGCGCCGCGGATCGTCCCGCCGAAGATCGGCGCCGAGCACCCCGCGACCGCTGAGGCCATCCGCGCCCTGCTCGAATCCGGCGCCATCCGCTGGAACCCCGCGCTTGAGGCTCACCTCCGCGCGCTCTACGGCCTGCCCGTCATGGACGCGACGGCCACCGCACCGCGACAGCCTGAGGAGGCCGCATGATCGACTTTCGGAACGCGCTGAAGAAGGGTGCCTCCGCTCGCGACGACCAGAGCGCGCAGCCCGATCCGAAGCGTCGATACTGGGGCAGCGTCGAGCCGCCCACGGACCGCGCGGAGTTCTTCAGCGCCGTGTCCACACCCACGGCCGACGGGACGAGCGACGTCGCGACGATCCGCATGTACGGGCCGATCGACAGCTGGGGCGGCTGGTGGGGCATCTCCACCGAAGACGTCGGGCGCGTGCTCGACGCCCTCCCCGAGTCGGTGTCGGAGATCATCCTCCGCATCAACTCACCTGGCGGCGAGGTGTGGGAGGCCATGGCCATCCTCAACATGCTCTCCGCCCACCGCGCGAACGTCGTCGCGGTCATCGACGGCATCGCTGCCTCCGCCGCGTCGTTCATCGCCGCGGGTTGTGCGCAGACGTACGCGAGCCCCGGCAGCCAGATGATGCTGCACTCACCGTCGTCGATCGCCTGGGGCAACGCCGTCGAGATGCGCAAGACCGCGGCGTTCCTCGACAAGCTCGAGGACTCGATCATCGAGGTCTACGTCGACAAGGCCGGCGAGAAGGACTGGAAGCAGATCCTCGCCGACGAGACGTGGCTCACCGCCACCGAGACCGTCGAGATGGGCCTCGCTGACGAGGTCAAGGTCGTGCCGGACGCCGGCACCGCGACCACCGTCGGCACCGATGACGACGTCGTGCTCATCGACCTCGAATCCGACGACGACGGGGACGCCGAAGCGCGCTCCGCTCGCGTCAAGGCCGCTGCCGCTGTGGCGCGCGCGGCTGCCCCCAAGCCCCCGAGCTCGTCCGAGCCGGGTGAACCCATCCGAGAGGAGAACGTCGTGGCATACGACGACCTGAAGGCTGGCTTCGCGAAGCGGCTCGGTATCACCGAAGCCGAAGTCACCGACGAGATGCTGCTCGCAGCGCTCGACGAGACGCTCGCTGAGCAGCCGAGCAACACCACCACGCCGGCCGCGACAGTGCCCGAGGGCACCGTCGTCGTCGACAAGTCCGTCTGGGAAGAGACCCAGGCGAACGCCCGCCGCGGAGCCGAAGCGGCTGCCGAGCAGGACAAGGCGCGCCGCGAGGGCATCGTCCTCAACGCTCTGCAGACCGGTCGCATCACGACCGCGTCGGCGGACGACTGGCGCGCGCGTCTCGCGAAGGACGAGGCGGGCTTCTCCGAGGTCCTCGCGTCCCTCCCCGAGAACACCGTGCCGGTCGACGAGATCGGTCACGCCTCCGCCGTCGTCGAGGACGACGCCTACCCCGCGCACTGGAAGCGCTGAGAGGACCGATCATGACCAACGAGAGCATCCCGGCATACCGGCCGGGCGCCGACGTCACGGCGACCGCTGGAGCGGGCGGTGTGGTCGGCAAGACCTTCGTCGACATCTCCGGCCCCCTGGACGTGGCCGCTGGCACGCCCATCACGGTGGTGACCGCGACCGCAGCGGGCCTGTCGGTCGGCGTCGCATCGCGCGACACCGCGGCCGGCGGCAAGCTGCACATCCTCCGCAATGTGGGCGCCATCGTCCCGGTCACGGCGGGCGGCACGATCGCTCGCGGTGCCGAGGTCGAGGTCGGCTCCAACGGGCGTGCCGTCACGCTCGCCTCCGGCAAGGCCCGCGGCCGCGCCTGGTCGGCCGGAACGTCCGGATCCGACGTCTTCATCGAGCTCTACTGAAAGGAGCCCGCGCATGCCCACTCCCAACTCGCCGTCGTACCCGCTGGCGGCACCGAGCGTCAACGGCTCCACCATCACGGTGGAGACGATGCTCAACCAGCCGACGCGCATCACGCGATACCTGTCGGACATCCGTCTCCGGAACTACATCTCGGGGCTGTTCTTCTCCAGCCCCGGCGGCGTCTCGGGCGGAGCGGTTGTCTACGACCAGCTCACCCTGAACGACCTGTTCCCGACGCGCGATGTGCAGGAGGTCGCGCCCGGTGCCGAGTTCCCGAACATCACGTCCGAGAACCCGACGCCGAAGACGGCCGCCGTCGAGAAGCACGGTGGCAAGTTCTTCGTCCTCGACGAGGCGCGCGACCGCAACGACCAGGGCGTCATCCAGCGTGAGGGCCGCAAGCTCATCAACGCCATGGTGCGCCGCCAGGACGCGCGGACGATCGCGATCGTGGACGCGGCTCTCGCCGAGTTCTCGTCGCAGGTGGTCGTCGGCACGAACTGGAACAACGTCGTCACCGGTGGCTCGGGCCAGACCAACGCGGCGCTGTGGCCCGCCGCGGACATCGCCCGGATCCAGACGCTCGCGGACCAGCAGGAGCTGGGTGTCGAGATCGACACCCTCGTCCTCAACCCCGCGCAGGCGCTGCAGCTGCGCATCGTCTACGGCGACGACCTCAACGGTCTGCTGGAGACGCACGGCATCGAGAACCTCAGCGTCTCGAACCGCGTCGCGGCCGGCACGGCGTACGCCCTCGCTGCCGGGCAGCCCGGCGAGATCCGCCCCGAGAAGGCGCTCTCGACCGAGACCTGGCGCGAGCCGGAGACCCAGCGCACCTGGGTGCAGACGGACGCCCGCTTCGTCTCCTTCATCACGGACCCGTACTCCGTGTTCAAGCTGACGGGGCTGGCCGGCTGATGGCCGAGCGGACCATCCGACGCGGCTTCATCGTCTTCACCGACGTCGACGGCCGCCCGGTCACCGGGTACGAGCACGAGGTCGTCGACGTGCACGAGGACGACCTCGAGCGCTTCGACCGCCTCAACGGCGACGAGCCCGTCACCGGTTCGGACGAGGAATCGGCCGACGCCGAGGACGCCGGCGAGAGCACGGAGGACGAGCCCTACAAGGGCGTCACCGTCCCCGAGCTCAAGACCGAGATCGAGACCCGCAACGCCGACCGCGAGGACGACGCGAAGATCACCGTTCCCGAGCCGGGCAACCGGCCGGAGCTGGTCGCCGCGCTCGTCGCCGACGACGCGAAGCAGTCCTGACCGAGAGGGGGCGATGATGCCGATCACGCATGCGGACATCACCACGGACGAGCAGCTCGGCCGTCGGGTACTGGCGCGTGCTCGCGTCATCGCCCCCTGCCTCGACTCGCTCGACAAGGAGTCCGAGGACGGGAGGACCGCGATCGCCATCCTGAAGGGTGTCATCGCGGAGCTTCCCGCACCCGGGCAGTCCCGACTGCGCACGATGAGCCGCAACGGCACCTCCGTGTCGGTCGAGGCGATCTCGTCGGCGTTCCAGGGCGACCCGGAGATCAGCCTGCGGGCGCTGTGCGGCGGGGGAGGGTCCCCGGGGCTCCCGGTTGGGTCCTTCCCGCAGAGCCCCGTCCTGGGGCGCCTGTGGCCGGAGGAGTACGTGTGAGCTGGGGGAGCTTCTTCTACCCGCACACGGTCACCATCCGCGCCTACGCGGGACGAACCGGAACCGGTCACTCGTGGGCGGATGCCGTCGACGTCGCTGCGGAGGTGAAGGACGAGCAGAAGCTCGTCCGGGATGCCGCCGGCGTCGAGGTCGTCTCGTCGACGCAGGTGTCGGTCGGCCTCGACGTCGTCGCGCCAGTCGGCTCGAAAGTCACGGTCTGGGCGGGCACTCCGTCGCAGCGCACGTCGGAGGTCATCTCCGTCGGGCGGAACGACAACCGGGACTCGCCGCTGCTGGATTCGTTCCAGCTGCTCGCGCTGAAGTGAGGGGGCCTCATCGTGAAGATGCACCTGCCGATCCTCAGCACGGTCGAGAAGGCGGCGCAGGACGCGCTGCGTGAGGTCGCTGAGCAGACGCTCGAGCGGTCGAACGAGCTCTCCCCGACGCTGACGGGCGAGTCGGACGAGTCTGGCTTCGTCGCAGTCGACGACCTCACGGTCACGGTCGGCTACTCCTCTCTGGTGTCCCTGCTCCAGCACGAGAAGCTGGAGTGGCAGCACCCGCGGGGTGGCCAGGCGAAGTTCTTGGAGACGGCTGCTGCCGAGATGGAGCAGCTGGTCGAGCCGATCATGGCCCAGAAGGTGCGGGAGGCCCTCGGTGGCTGACCTCCATGACGACACCGAGCTGACCAGGCTCGTCTGCCGCTGGGTCGCCACCGTCACCGGCGGCGCCTGGCACGAGCTGGGCGTCGAGTACACGCGCGACGGCCTCAGCGTCGTCTACGGGTCGATCGACGAGACCAGCGACCGCATCATCGGCGTCCAGCTGTACCTGTGGACCGACATCGACACCCAGTACCTCCACTGGCGGCGCGTCCAGCTCCGGATCCGCGGCAGCCGCGACGACCTGCTCGACGCGGACGCGATCGCATCGCGGATCTTCGCCGCCCGACACACGCTCTCCCGCGAGGGAGGGATCAGCGGCGTCAGTCGCGCATCCGTCGCACTGCTCGGTGCCGACGACAACGGCCGCATGGAGCGGACCGACAACTACACGATCATCCTCGACAACCAGGAGTCATCATGACCAAGCCGGAACTCCCGGTCGGCACCGAGCTCGGCAAGAGCTACGAGTACGGCCTCGACGTCAACATCGGGACCCACGCGTCCCCGAACTGGATCCCGTTCCGACGGATCTTCAACTTCCTCTTCACGCCGACGCCGACCACGCACGACGCCACGACCTACGACGACAAGGGCTCCACGGCGAGCATGGTCGGCGGATGGGCGTGGGCGCTCGCGTTCGCCTCGCAGGTGAACCGGTCCGCATCGACCGGCCAGTACCTGCCCGAGGTCGAGGCGCTGCGTCAGCGCACGCTCCCGGCCGCTGTCGGCTCGCTCGCCGAGATCGAGGTCCGCTGGTACCACAAGCCAGCCAACGGCACCCCGAACCCCGTGGACGCCGGCCAGGGCATCGCCACGGTCGCGTTCACGCGGCAGAACACCGGCCCCGAGGGCACCGTCGAGGTGTGGAACTGGACCCTCACCGGCGTCGGCTCCTACATCCCGATCGCGAACCCGTTCACCGGCTGGGACGTCACCACGCCGGCCGTGACCGGCGCGACCCCGGAGGGCGCGGCAGCTGGCCAGCAGGTCACCATCACGGGTTCCGGCTTCGACGGCGTCACCACCGCCGACGGTGTGCGGTTCGGCTCGACGAACGCGAGCGGCTACGTGGTGCTGAACTCCAGCACCATCGTCGCGGTCGTCCCCGCCGGGTCCGCCGGATCCGCCGAGATCAAGGTCAAGAACTCCGCCGGCACCTCGGCGGGCTTCCCGTACACGCGCGGCGCGTAACGCCGCACCGGGCGGGGTGCTCCATCGCGAGCGCCCCGCCCACCCCTCACCCGAGAGAGGACCACCATGACCGCTGTCGACTTCGACGACTGGGCCGCACCCGACCTCGTCCTCACCGTCAAGGGCAACGAGTACCGCGTACCGCCGCCCGACACGATCGACGCGAAGAAGATCGTCGCCGCAGCTGCGCTCGGCGAGATCCGCCTCGGCCTCGTCAGCGGCGAGGCATCCGAAGAGGTCCAGCGCATCCTCACCGCGGTGCAGCCCGACGACCACTTCGCCCTCAGCAACCCGGTCTACGAGCAGATGGTCGCAGACCGCATCCCGAAGACCACCATCGACCGGATGGCCTACTACGCCGTCTTCTACTGGGCGCGCGGCAAGCAGTACGCCGACATGATCGCGTCGCTGATGTGGTCGGCGGAGATCGCCCTCGAGGCTGCAGCGAAGGCGTCGGCCGAACTCCCAAAAGCGCCGCGCTCCTCACGCCCGAAGAGTGGGTCCAGTACGGCGTAGGGGAGCCCATCGACCACGACGAGAACGGCGTCCCGATCTTCGCCGACTACCGGCCGCCCGCGGCCGCCGTCGAGGCAGCAGCGGTCGATGCGAAGGCTGCGGAGTCCGAGGATCCGGAGCGCTCCCCGCAGACCGTGACGATCGACATCACGACCTACGGGATCGTCACCCACTGGGATCTCGTGATCGTGGACATGCGCGAACGCTTCCAGATCGACATGCACGCCGCTGACGTGCTCGCCCAGCCGTGGCCGCACATTCGCGGCTACGTGCTCTCGCTCCTGTACTCGGAGACCCGACTCCAGGCAGCACTCATCAGGAGGTGACCACCGATGCGCGTAGCCGAATGCAGCGCGTGCGGTCGGCCTACATCACCAGAGGGCTTCGCGAAGGGGCGACGGCAGTGCCGAGCATGCGTCGCGGCGCGCGCGGCGGAGCGAGGTGCTCGATGGCGGGCCGCCAACCCAGAGCGGGTGAAAGAGAAGCACCAGCGCGAATACCGATCAAACCGTGAGGCGATCCTTGCGCGACAGCGGAAGCGGCGCGCGGATGACCCGTCGGCACAGTCGGCGTACGCCCGCAAGCACTACCTCGCGAACAGAGAGACCATCCTTGCTTCGGCTCGAGACCGGCGTGCCGCTTCGCCTGACGTCTTCGCGGAGAGGTCGCGCGCATATAGGCAACGCAACCCCGAAGTCGTGGCGGAGGCATCGCGGCGATATCACGCACGCCGCCGTGGTGCATCGGTCGTCGAGCCCGGGGTCACATGGCGGGCCGTGGCCGAACGTGACGGCATGACCTGCTTCTACTGCGGTCTGATGTGCGATGCCGCTGATGGACGGTACGTCAATTCCATCGATGGCCACCGCCGTTGGGTTTGCGGACCTCTCCATCCCACCCTCGACCACATCGTTCCCGTGAGCCTCGGCGGCCACCACTCGATGACTAACGCTGTGCTCTCCTGTCGACGCTGCAACCAGCGGAAGGGAGCCGGGAAAGGAGCGTCATGAGGGTCGCTGAGTTGGAGACTCTTTTCACCGCGAACGTCGACCAGATCGAGCAGGCTGAGCGGCAGGTCAAGCAGACCGGCCAGCGCATCGAGTCGAAGCCCATCAAGGCGAAGATCGACGCCGACGCGAAGGGCGCCCTCGGCGCCATGGACCGGGTCGAGGAGCAGGCGAAGCGTCTCGTCTCCAAGGAGCAGGTCGTCCGCCTCGACGCCGACGTGAAGCGCGGCGAGGCATCCGTCAAGCGGATCACCGACCAGCTCGAATCGCTGCGCATCAAGGCGCTCGGCGGGCTCGACGTCAACGCCGACATCAAGCGTGCCGAAGCGCAGCTGCAGAAGGTCAACCGGAACCTCGACGCGCTGAAGACCGCGCGCACGATGATCGAGGTCCAGGCCGACCCCGCCGACGCTCTCGACGGCGTCGCGCAGGTCGAGGACGCCGCCAAGCGCCTCGTCTCGATGAAGACCGCGCTGCAGGTCAACGCGAACATCACGAGCGCGCAGGCCCGCGTCGAACAGCTGAAGTCCCAGATCGAGTACTTCCGCTCGATGTCGCCGAGCGTCCAGGTCGACGCCGACGTCGCGCGCGCCGAGAACCGCCTCCGCGGCGCTGAGGCCGCCCTGCGCGACCTGAACGGCGCCCGGGCGATGATGGTCGTCGACGTCAACGAGGGCGGCGCGAAGCAGAAGCTGAAGGGCGTCGCGGACATCGCCGAGGACGCCGGTGACGACGGTGGCCGCCGCAGTGGCGCCGCGCTCGTCGGCGGCATCGTCGGCGCGCTGGCCACCATCCCGATTGCGGGCGCCGTCGTCGGCGTCGGCGCGGCTGCCGCCAAGGCGATCCTCGACTCGTTCCAGGCTGGCCTGGCGCAGGAGCAGGGCCGCGACAACCTCCAGGCGCTCACCGGCATCTCGGAGGTCGCAGCGGGCCGCCTGGCGCGCGCCGCCGGCGAGGCTTACGCGAACGTCTTCGGCGACTCGATCGAGTCGAACATGGACACCACGCGTCTCGCGCTGCAGTTCGACCTGATCGACGAGGACGCGACGACGTCGGCCGCGCAGAAGACGATCGAGGGGCTCTCGGGCATCGCTGACGTGCTCCAGGAGGACGTCACGCCTGTCGCGCGTGCCGTGACACAGATGCTTCGCAACGACCTCGTGAAGTCCGCGGAGGAGGCGTACGACGTCCTCGCGACCGGCGCCCGGAAGGGCGTGAACGCGAACGAGGACCTGCTCGACACGTTCAACGAGTACTCGACCCACTTCCGCGACCTCGGTCTGAGCGGTGCGGAGGCCCTCGGCCTTCTGAACCAGGGACTCGAGGGCGGTGCGTTCAACGCCGACAAGGTCGCTGACGCACTCAAGGAGCTGACCATCCAGGTCAAGCCCGCGAAGGACGGCAGCATCGCCGCCGCGGGGGCGCTGAAGGACCTCGGGCTGAACGCGAACGACATGGCCTCGGCCTTCGTCGAGGGCGGTCCCCGGGCCCGTCGCGCGCTGGAGGAGATCCTCACGGAGCTGCGACAGGTCGAGGACCCGACCCGTCGGAACGCGATCGCGCTGGGGCTCTTCGGTACCCAGGCGGAGGACATGGCGGGGGCCCTCGGCAACCTCGACCTCTCGACAGCCGTCGACGAGCTGGACGGGGTCTCGGGCGCCGCGCGGCGCATGTTCGACACGATGTCGGACAACGACGCCACCAAGCTCGAGGGCGCCAAGCGGAACATCGAGGTGGCCCTATCCGGCATCCAGGGTGCCTTCGCGGTGGCCTTCTCGGAGCCGCTGGGCGACCTGGCCGACTGGGTGTCCTCGAACCGTGGACCGCTGCTGCAGTTCTTCGTCGACCTCGCCAACGGCGCGCTGGACTTCGCTGAGTCCGCGACGGACGGCTTCGGTGCCTTCGTGTCCGGCCCCCTTCGCGAGACCGTGAAGGGCGTCCGCGACCTGATCGAGTGGCTGCCGGGCGACGCCGACCTGACGGGTCTCGACGACCTGATCGACAAGATGTCGAACTTCGACGAGACCACCGACGTCGCGAGCGACGCCATCTCGGAGGCCCGGAAGCGGCTGAACGAGTTCGCCGAGCCCGCGGTGGCCGTGGCCAACCTCAACGACGCGCAGCGCCGTCTCGCGGAGTCCATCAGCGTGGTCGGGGACGAAACGGGCAAGGTCGAGGACCAGGTCCGCGACGCTCTCGCCGCGATGAAGGAAGAGGGCGACGCCGCAGCGGCCGCGGGGGAGAAGCACGACGACCTCAACCGCCGGTACAAGAACGGCACGGATGCCCTGCTCGACCAGATGGTCGCCGCGGGCATGACCCGTGACGCCGCGAAGCGGCTTATCGACACGGTCAAGGCCGGCGCGCGAGGGAAGCTCACCTTCGACGCGAACATCGCCGCAGCGCAGAACGCCGTCAACCGGCTGATCTCGGCGAACAACGGACGCCGGATCACGCTCAACGTCGTGACCAAAGAGTCCCGCGTCGTCTTCTCCGGGTCGAGCCACGTGGCGACGTCGCGAGCCACCGGCGGCCCCATCACCGGCCCCGGCTCGGGAACGTCCGACGACGTGCCGATCTGGGCGTCCAACGGCGAGCACATGCTCACCGCCGACGAGGTCATGAAGGCCGGCGGCCACGGCGCGATCTACCGCCTCCGCGAGGCGATCCGATCCGGTGCACTCCGGGAACGGCTGAGCTACGCGACAGGTGGCGAGATCAGCCTGTCGCACGCGCGGCTCATGGTCCGCCGCGCAGAGGACAAGGTGCGAGCTGCCCGCGGGAAGAAGAAGGACGTCCGCGAGCGTGCCGCCGAGGAGCTCGAGCGCGCTCAGGAGCAGCTGGAGTCGACGCGCGCGTCGATCCGCGGCGAGCACCTCGACTTCAACACCGCGCAGCGCCGCGGCGAGAACCGCGAAGCCGGCATGAACGGCCGCGGGCTCTCGCTGATCGACGAGCTCACCGAGCTGTCGTACTCGCTCGGCGGCACCCAGGGGCCGAAGATGCGCACGCAGGCCGCGTCGATGGAGAAGCAGTACCTCACCCTCGAGAAGGCCGCCGAGCGCGCCGGGGAGGCCGTCGAGAAGTCGGGGACCCGGCTGTCGGATCTGAAGGATCGGATCGCGTCGATGGCCTCGGCGGTGTCGAACTCGCTGCGGCGGACGTTCGACGTCTCGTCCTGGACGGCGAGCACCCGGCAGGTCGCCTCGACTCGCATGGTCGACGGTGTCGCCATCACCTCGGCGCGGACCGAGAATGTGCCGC
The DNA here is from genome assembly GCF_040686395.1 of Microbacterium sp. NPDC080220. Classification (NCBI taxonomy): domain Bacteria; kingdom Bacillati; phylum Actinomycetota; class Actinomycetes; order Micrococcales; family Microbacteriaceae; genus Microbacterium; species Microbacterium sp. NPDC080220. Next base: position 527,399 of record NZ_JBFBOP010000001.1, on the reverse strand, counting down.
TCACGGCGAAGAGCATCCGCGCCGACGCGAAGGCGAAGGCGCAGGCGATCGAACGCTTCCAGAAGAAGCTCTCCCAGATGCGTGGCAAGGGGTACGCAGCCGCGCTCGTCGAGGAGATCGCGATGCTCGGATCCGAGGCCGGGGAGCCCGTCGCGGACGCGCTGCTGGGCGGGTCGAAGGACGACGTGAAGTCGATCAACGCCTCGTACCAGAAGGCCGGCAAGTTCTCGGACCTTGCTGGCACCCAGTCGGCGGAGGCGCAGACGGAGAACGGCAAGACGATGCGGGAGCTCGTCACCGCCGCTGAGAAGCAGCTCGCGCTCGACGAGCGGAACCAGGACCGGATCGAGGCGAAGCTGTCCACGCTCACCGACAAGGTGATCCGGGCGCTCGCCTCCGGCTACGGGTCGGCGCAGAAGCGCGCGAACGGTGGGCCGATCTTCGGGCCCGGCACCCGCACTTCCGACAGCATCCCGATGTGGGCGTCCACGGACGAGCACATGTGGTCGGCTGCGGAGGTCGACGGCGCCGGCGGCCACCAGGCCGTCGCCCGGATGCGGAAGGCCGCGGTCAGCGGGCAGCTCGACGGGATGATCACGAAGGTCGTCCCGGTCGCGGCATCGCCGGCCGTCAACCGTCAGCTCACGGTCGCTCCGCAGTTCGTGAACCCGATCGTCAAGAACCTCGAGCAGGACGCGTGGGAGACCGCGCAGATCCTGGCCGCGGCAGCTGGAGGTGAAGGTGTATAGCGTCGACGGTGTCCCGCTGCAGAACCCCGGCATGGGCTGGAAATTCCGTGGCCCGTCGAAGCCGCTATCGGATCTGACGGTGCAGCGCACGTCGCTGCGGGTGCCGGGTCTCCCCGGTGTCGTGGCGGGCGTGGAGAAGACGCTGGAGGCGCTGGACGCGCCGACGCTGATGCTCGTGGTCCAGACCCCTCGGTCGGCGTATGAGGACGTCCTGGCGCTGCTGAGCGCCGGGAGCGTGCTGTCCATCACGGACCGTCCGGAGAAGCAGGCCGAGTACGAGCTGCTGACGACCTCCTACGAGGGGCACGGCAACGCTGACGCCATCATCGACGTCACCGCTGCCGTGCGCCTCCCGGGTGTGTTCTGGCGTGACGCCGTGGAGACGACGCTCACGACGGACCTGACCAGCGACTCGGTCGTCGCCGACACGTGGCGGATGACCGGGCTCGTCACGGATGCCGTGATCCGGGTCCGTGGGACAACCGGCCTGCGCCTCATCTCCAGCACGGCGTACGTCGACTACCCGCCGGCGCTGACCTCGGGCTCGTACTTCCGGTACGAGTGCGCCACCGGCCGGGCGTTCGTCACGACGACGGACACCTGGACCGGTGGCACTGAGGTCTCGGGAGCGGTGGAGGACGACGGGCCTGGCGACAAGTTCGGGATCTACCCGTGGCGGCCGACGCCGCTCGAATCGATGGCACGGCTCAGGGTCGCGTCGACCGCCCGCGCCGCCGGCGCGAAGGTCGAGCTGAGGGGGAGGGGAGCGCACCTTGTCTGACTTCTCGGTCCGGGTCCGCCGGTACACCACACCGACGACCCGGGGCCGGGTCATTCAGGGCGCACAGATCACCTTCACCGACGTCGCGGACGAAGCGTCCGTGCTCACCCTCACGGTTCCGGAGGTGATCGCCGGCGCGTTGCCGACGCCGTTCTACGCCGGCATCGAGGTGCGCGGGCCGAACGGGTGGGTGAAGCCCCGCAACGACCTGTTCACCTTCCACCGTCGCGCGGGGAACCAGAAGGACCTCGCCGCGATCAAGGACCTCTCCGGCGTGCAGTACGTCGCCGACCGTCTCGGCGCGCACAAGCTCGACCCGACCGAGTTCGGCGACGGCGAGGTCGAGTGGCTGAACACCTCCGCCGGCGGGGTCCTCGCGGACTTCCTGTCCCGCACCCCGGGCACCGGGATCACCCGCGACTTCACCGCCGCGGTCGACAGCGCCGGCGCCGCTTGGCCGACCGCCGACAAGGCCGACCACAAGGCCGGCCAGTTCGCCTCGGGAAAGGCGATCCTCGACGCGCTCACCGCGGCCGCGTTCTGCACCTGGTGGTCCGAGGGGACCAAGCTCGTGCTTCGTAAGACGGGCACGGGCGTCAAGCGCACCATTCGCATCGACCCGCCGGCGAAGGACATCCTCGTCGACGAGGACACCACGGAGACCGCATCGAAGTTCTACGTCGTCACCGACACCGAGGTCGACACGCAGATCGTCTACAAGCCCGAGCTCGGCGCCGGCCCACGCGAAGCGGTCGTCACCGTCGCCGGCGCGACGACGCCGCAGATCGCGCTCCGCATGGCCGACCCGCTGATCAAGGCGGCCGCGAAAGTCCGCCGGCAGATCACGGTGAACTACGACGCCGCTAACCTCCCTGCCCGCCCGTTCATCGACTTCCAAGTCGGTGACGACTTCGACGTCCACGACGGCGTCTACCGGCTCGTCGGTATCCAGGTCACCAGGGGCGACGCCGTCACGGTGCGGCTCACCTTCGGCGAGATCTTCCGCACCCTCGCCGCGAAGCTCGCCTCGCGCACGGCATCCCTGTCCCTCGGATCCGGGCCGACGTCCATCGGCCGCCCGATCCCGTCGACGACCACGCCGCCCGCCGGCGTGCTCGCCCCTCCGACTCCGCCGTCCGTGACGTCGATGCTCGCGACAATCACCGTCGGGTGGGGCCGCACGCTCACCACCGGAGCGCCCGGCGAGGGCTTCGCCGGCGTCATCGCTGAGGCGAAGCGCGCGAACGTGTCGACGTGGGTCCAGGTGGGCCAGGCGTTCGAGCGCGGCGCGATCACCTTCCCGGCATTCCGTGTCGGCGCCGTGCTCGGCAACCTCGTGCACGTCCGACTCCGCGCGATCAACACCAAGGGCGTCCTGTCGGCACCGTCCGACGTCGTCGAGGTCGAGGTCGTCGGAATCGACGGCCCGGACATGGAGTTCGGCAGCGTCTCGACGAACCACATCATGGCCGGCGCGATCCGTGCGATGCACCTCGCCGTCGGCGTGGGGGAGACCGGGCAGCGGATGGAGCTGACCGGCGCCGGCATGGTCCTGTTCGACGAGGACGACACCCCGGTGGTGTCGCTCACCACCTCGAGCGCGAACGTCCTCACGATCAGCCAGCGCAACGACGAGGGCCAGGCCGTCGCGGTTGCGGTCATCGACGAGAACGGTGACGCCGCGTTCCAGAATCTCGACGTCTCGGTGGATGCGATCTTCCAGGGCGCCCCGCTGATCGGTACCTTCGCCGACTCGCAGACCAACGGTGTCGACCTCTCCGACGTCGCGATGTTCGACCGTCTCGCTCGAGGTGTCGTCGCCGTCGGTGACATCGGGGCGAGCGGCTACCCGAACGTGACGCACGAGCGTGCCGGGCTCGCTTCGTTCCAGGTCGACCTTCGCGCCGGCCGGGTGTACCGGTTCGAGTTCTACGGGAACATCGTCTCGGAGTGGATGGAGCCAGGATCCGGCGAGCAGCTCTCGATGCAGGTGCACTGGTCGACCAACACTCAGTCGATCGCGAACCCGCAGACCGCGGGCGGAGGGTGGTCGCACGCCCGCATCCTGAATTCGGGCGCTGAGGCGGGCCTGGACTTCACCTACCCGTACATCGCGTTCCGCGAGTTCGTGGTCCCGACCGACGACACCTACAACGTGCTCGTCTCGCTTAACAACCCGTCCTCGCGGGCGTTCGCATTCTTCCCGGGCGACTACCCGCAGAACCCTCCGCGCATCGAGACGGTGGACCTCATGCCGATCGAGGCGTGGGCCCGCGTCGACGAGGCGCTGGAGGACTACAGCACGCGGGCGTACGTCGCCTCGTCGGGCAGCAGCAGCGGGTCAACCGCACCCGTCGCGCCGAAGACCGTCACGAAGGTCTGGAACGCCACCTGGTCGGTCCTGTGGGGACCGTCCGGATCGATCCGGCCCGGCAGCGGGAACCTCTACGACGACGGCCGGATGCTGCAGGGCGGCGGCTCGTCGATCGGCGACGGGCGCGCAGGACGAGTCGGCTTCCCTGCGCTCGGGATCTCCGGCAAGACGATCAAGGGCATGTGGCTGAAGGTCCGAGTCCGGCACACGGGGCTCACCGAGGCGACACTCCGGATCGGCACCCACGGGAACACGGAGCCGCCATCGGGTGGGAGCCCGAACCTCGCGAACCAGTTCACCAAGCGGGTGAAGCGCGGGCAGACGTATTGGATCCCCGTGCCGAAGTCCCTGTGGGCGGCGGTCGCGTCGGGCTCGATCCGAGGCTTCCAGTTCGGCGGTCCGAACGTGAACGTCGGGAAGAGCGACTACGTGATCCTCGACGGCTACCCGTCCTCCAACGCCGCCGGCAGCTCGGTGCGTCCGCAGCTCAAGATCACCTACCAGTAGGAGCAGCTCATGGAGTTCACCATCGCTGTCGGCGACCGGGTGCAGGCGCGCAAGAGCGCCGGCGACGACGTCGTGACGACGGAGTACACGGTCACCGCGATCGAGGGGGGAGCCTACGACGGTTCCCCCCTCGGCGCGCTCGACACGGCGCAGGGTTGGAGCGTCGAGCTCATCCGCCGCGGCGACCCGGCCATGCCCGACGGTATGGCCGACATCGCCGTGTGGCTCACCCAGAACCCGACCGAGCCGTGCCACGTCCTCGGCGCTCCCAGCTTCGGCTGGCGCACCGTCGACGGCCGCCCCATCGACCCTGCCGACGTCCTCCACTGGGAGGCGTGGCAAGACCCCGAAGAAGCACCCACCACCTGACAACCCCCACGAGAGCCCTCGAGCAACCCGCTCGAGGGCTCTCGTCGTTCCCGAGGAGGAACCAGAATGTCGCTCGCCAACATCAAGGCGTCCTACGCCCCCGCCCGCATGGGCCGGAAGTACGGCTACCGCGACCCCAAGGTCTACACGATGAAGGGGTATCACCGCGCGCAGGACATCCGGAAGCTCGACCCGTCTGGGCGGTTCTCCGTCGTCACCGATGTGCACTCGCTGTCGGCTGGCAAGGTCGTCTACATCGGTCGCCCCAACGACCTGATCGAGCTCGTGATCGTCGTCGACACCGGACGCCGGCGCGGCCGGTACGAATGGCACGCGCACAACGCCGCGCCCGTCGTGAAGATCGGGCAGAAGGTCGCCGCCGGTCAGAAGTTGTGCCGGAACGCCGCGGCCGACGAAAACCCGGGCACCGCGTGGTCCGGCCCGCACGATCACATGGGCATCTCCGACTACGTCGACGGCGCCTGGCGCAACCGCCCCGAGTACAACCCGCTCCCGTTCATCCGGGAGGCCCTCGCCGCCGTCGACAAGCCGAAGCCCACCCCGAAGCCCGCCGGCGTCAGCAAGCCGAAGCCGGTCAAGATCACCTACTACGGCGAGCAGGTCACGACCACCGCCGTGAACCTCCGAGCCGAGCCGAGCACGAAGGCGAAGATCCTCGGCGTCGTGCCCGACGGCACCGTCGTCAAGAACGGCGCCGCCGTCAACGGCTGGCACCCCGTCAAGTGGGGCACGAAGACCGGCTACATCCGCGGCGACTACATCGTCGTCCGGAACAAGACCGTCGCGGCCGACAAGGGCCTCAACCTCCGGAAGACCCCGTCCGAGAAGGGCGCGATCGTCACCGGGCTCAGGAAGGGCACGAAGGTCACGGTCCTCTCGGTGCTCGGGTCGAAGGACAACGCGCGCTGGTGGCGGGTGCGTGTCGGCGTCCGCACGGGCTGGGTGGATTCGCGGTTCCTCGGATGAGGGCGGCAGGGGGGATCACCGCCGTCGTCTCCGCCTTCAAGCGGATGAACGGCGTCGACTGGGCGCAGCTCCACGCGAAGGCCGCCGCGGCCCTCTGGGCGATCGTCTTCTTCATCATCACGCCACAGCGGGTCAGCGACTCTCTGGGCGCAGTCCTGATCTGGGTCATGACGTCGTCCACGTTGCTCGGCGCGGTCGTCTCGATCGTCGGTCTCGTGATGGCCGCGCGGCATCCGGACGAGAGCCCATCCGAGCTGCGGAGCACCCTGCGACGCACACTCCGCGGTCTCGCGATCGAGCTGCTCGGCATCGCGGGGATGCTCCTCGGCATCGCGCTCTACTTCCTCACGCAGGCCGTCCTGTCGTTCGGCCCCGAGGGTGACCAGCGGGTCGCGCTGACGGTATTCGTGTACTTCACCGGCGCGATGCTCGTCGCCCGGCTCGTGTCCGTGCGCCGCCGGCGACGGAAGGAAGTGCGCGCTGCGAAGGCGATCGGGGGAATCGCGTGACCGGCGGCGATGTCGCGACGCTCCTCCAGGCGCTCGGCGCGATCGTCGTCGTGATCGCCGCCGTCGTGACAGGGATCTTCGCTCGAAGCGTCGCCAAGGAGAACCGCGAGGCGAGGAAGGACCGCACGCCCTCGGATGACAACGAGGCCACGAAGATCGCGAACGAGCTCTTCGGGACGCTACTCACCGAGGCGCGCGAGGAACGCAAGGAACTCCGCGAGACGATCCGCGACCTCAAGAACGACGGCACCACGAAGCAGGAACGCATCCGCGCACTCGAGGACATTGACCGGAAGAAGACCCTCCGCATCGGCGCCCTCGAGTCCCGCGCACGCCTCGCCGCCGAGAAGCTCGCGCGCGGCGAACGCCTCACCGTCGTCGACATCCTCGGCGACCCCAACCTCCCCGACTCCGTCCTCCAGCGCGAAGCCCGCGCCGAGCTCGGGCTAGGGGATCTCGAAGACACCATCACCACCGGCTAAAGGAGCCCACCATGAGCACCAGCATCGTCCCCGACAGCACCAAGCTCGCCGCAAAGCGAGGCTTCATCCGCACGACCGCGCAGGCGTACTCGACTTCGCTCGCGGGCGGCATCTCGACGACCGTCATCATCGGCCTCACAACCGGCGAGGTGCAGCCGATCCCGCTCGCGATCACAGTCGGCGTCGCGCTCGTCACGCCGCTGCTCGCCGGCGCGGCATCCGCCCTGTCCATCCTGTCCCGCGGCATCCCCGGCGAGTACGTCGAGGCCGGCCTCGACGAGGCCGCGGAGAGCGATGGCTTCACCACCCCGGAGGGCTGATCATGACGACCATCACGGGGAAGGTGGAGATCGGCCCGGGCCGCGCGCCTTCGCAGCTCACAACGGGTAAGTCGTACGTCCGGGTCCGGGTGGCCGACATGGTGACGACCGCGGCCGGCGTGCTGATGCTGCCTGTCGTGGGCAACCCGACCCCCATCGAGGAGGACGGCAGCTTCAGCGTCGTCGTCGACCCGGTGCCCGCGGGCTTCGCACACGTCTTCGAGTTCGAGATCAACAACGGCCAGTTCAAGTCGATCCCGCTCGTGAAGCGTGTCCCGGCGTCGGGCACGTACGACCTCAAGGACCTCGATGACATGGCGCCGGTCGCGGGATCGGGCTATGCCATCCCGGGATGGTACGGCGAAGTGCTGCAGGCGCGGGAGGACGCTGAGGCTGCAGCATCGAGCGCAGTCGCTATGCAGGACGCGACGATCGCGGGGCGTATCAAAGCCTCGGGATCTGCCACCCGAGCTGCACTAACGGACACGATTGACCAGGGCGTCGAAGCGTCTACGTACATTCCAGCGACGTTCACCCGAGCAGCGCGCACCCGTCGTGTCTGGGCAATGGGCGACTCGATCACCGATCAGGGCGTCGCGTGGTCGAGCGCGCCGTATGGCTCAGAGGTGAACGCGGCGAGACTCCAGGGTGGGCTCTGGCAGAACAATAACGCGTGGACCACCTGGGCAACCCTTGCGTCTGAGGGGAAGTGGACCCTCGCGGGCGTTGCCGCAACAGCGGGCTACACCCCGGCCCAGATCCTCGCGACCCACGTTCCCAACGTCATCGCGCGGGCCACCCCTGGCGATACGGTCGTCGTCCTTGCCGGGACCAACGGCGCGAGTACGGCGATGAACGACATCCCTCGGATTCACGAAGCGCTACGCGCTGCTGGTCTGCACACGGTCGCCGTGACCACACCGCCGCGCAACTCTGCACCCTCCACCCCGCAGACTCTCAACGCTGCTCTACAAGCGTGGGCAGCGAGCTATGGCGTGCCCATCGCGGACGCTCACGCGGCGCTGGTGGATGCAACTACGGGCGGTTATGTCACCGGTTGGGATAACGGCGACGGCGTGCACCTGTCCGAGGCTGGCGCGAAGGTCCTCGGCGAGACCATCGCCGCGACGCTCTCAACACTGTTCGACACCGCTGTTTCACCTCTGGTGCCGTTCAACACCCCCGCGACGAACTACCTACAGACCAAACCACTGGCCCTGAGTTCTCCGACCGTCGGGACCGATTTCCAGAACCTAACGTCGGTCGGTACCGGGTCATTCCTCCCCGCGGCTTTCGCTGCTGCCAAAGGCGGCTACGGGTATGTCGCTAATCGGGGGGACACCGACATCAGCGGAAGGTTCGGAACGTACGCTCTCGTCGCAGGACACAAGTACCGGCTCGGGCTCGCGTTCGATCTCGCTCTCGCGGGTGGCGGAACGTTCTTCATGCGCCTCGACTCCAACACTGGTACGACAAACGGCACGCTCTGGGCAATGGGGTATCACACAGCAAGTCCGAGCGGGAAAGTGCTCAACAACTCTGTGTCGAACCGTCGCTTCTATGCCGAGTTCACCGTGCCGCCTGGCTTCGGCGACACGTACCGCCTCCGATTCACGCTGGCCGGTGAAGGGTCAGTAGCGAAGTTCTCCGAGATCACCGTCGCCGACCTCACTTCACTCGGGGCCGCCTGACCGTATCGGATGCAGATTTAGAGCGGGGGCACGGCGGCCGCGACACTTTCCGCGAGCCGCCTGTGCCCCTCAGCGTCCGGGTGCACGCCATCGTCAAGAATCCACTCGGGGTGCCCCGTCAGTGCACCACCCACGCCCTCGACGTAGGTTCCGCCGATCTTCGTCACTTCACCCCGGACCAGCTCGCCGAGTCGGGTGAGCCTCTCCGGGTACGGGCCGCTGTCGTAGAACGGTTCGATCGCGACGATCTTGGCATCGGGGAACGCGGCGTCGAGTGCTGTAAAGAACTCCGCCACTGAGGGTTCGTACGCGCCCTCGTCGTCGTTGCGCCCACCCGAGACGAAAACAATGTCTGGATCTTCTGCGATGCGTGAGAGGCGGTCGAGGTAGGTGTCCGCACCGTCTATGGGACCTACGGTCGCGTAACCTGTGCCGCCAATCCCGTAGTTCTTCTCGAACCAGCCTTTCTCCGTGGACAGGAGATGTGTCCACCGCTCGCTGACCTTGTCTGCTAGTCCGTCACCCGCCGTGTAGGAATCACCGATGAACACCGCGACCGGCTTCTTCGCCGGCACGTACATCGATGGGAGGGGGCGCGGTGCAGCCTCGCTCCGTTGCGGCGGTGTGAGAGCGGCCGGAACTGCGATCGCGGCGGAAATCGCCAGCGCGACGACGGCGAGGCCGAGCCCCCAGACGGGCATCCCACCGTACTGCTGACGCCACCAGGCGTCTTGATTTCGATGGCGGCGTCGTTTCCCCATGCGCTCGATCATATGGGCACCGTGTTACCGGCAATCGCACGTGTAGCCCGGTTTACTGCCGACACCATCACAGCCCCCGGCTGGCATCTACGGATGCTGGCCGGGGGCTTCCGTCGTTTCCGCACCAGCCCACTGGCTTGGTCTCGGTCGGGCAAGGTGCAACAGGTCGGCACCTTCCTCGCTGAGCTGCGCTTCTGATGTGTCGCCCCGCAACCATCCGGAGAACGTCTCGATGGTGTCCTGCGCCCATTGCTGAGCCGCGCTGAGAGCGACCGGGAACAGCGGCTGATCGTTGACGATAGTCACGTCCGGGGCCGTCATCGCTGCACCCCAGAGCTTCATGCCTTGCGTGTGCTTGAGTGCAAGCCAATCGCCCGAGATGTCGTCAATGGGTATCCATGCGCGGTACACAGCGATGGAACCGCGAAGCGCAGCGAGGTGCCCATGCATGTCGATCGTGCGGGGGTTCATCGATACGAAGCTCGCCAGGACGCTGATGACGTTTCCTCCAGCGGCAAGGGCCCGAGCGCGCTGCTCGTCTGCCGCTCGAGCCGCGCGCTCCTCGACCGCAGCACTCTCCGCCCGCTCGCGCTCCCGCCGGGCGACCCTAACCGCAATGATCGTCGGGATCAGGATTGCTGCCACCGGGATGATGATGTCCCCGAGCAGGCGTAGCCCGTCGTCCGCTGCCCACGCCCAGATCTCGTCCACGCCGTCACGATAGCGGCGCGCGACGACAGCGAGCGTTCAGACCTCGCGCACCTCGAGCATCTTCCAGCCGACCGGTACCTTCGCGAACAGCGCGCCACGGTCGTCGGCTTCGACCTCACGGATCCCGTCGACGCGCCGGTACGTCGCGGTCGCGGTGAGCGCGGTACTGCCCTTGATCATCTGCACGGGCGCGGCAACAAGCTCGAAACCGTCGGGGAGCTGCGCGATCGCCGCGGCATGGATCTCCTCGAGCGAGTTGCCGGTGAGCTCGGCGGTGCGGGTCTCGTCGGGGTGGATCGTGCCGATGAACATGATCACCAGCCTACGAACGGCGATCTGCTGATGCGGCGCTATGGTGGCAGCATGTCTACGCCTCCAGTCCCAGGCACTCACCCTGTGCCGGGCAGTCAGCAAGATCTCGAGGCCCGCGTCGCGGCCCTTGAGAAGAAGAAGGCAAAGCAGGTGCGATCGTCTTGGGTCGCCGTGGGACTGACGATCGTCCTGTTCTTCTTCGGTGGACTCTTCGCGATCCGGTGGATTTCGACGCCTGATACTTACGGGACTGTCGCCGTCGTCGCTGCCCTCATCACCGTCGTGCTGACCGCCTTGAAAGTCCTATCGGAAGCGAAAGACCTGGCGCCTAGAGTTCGGCCGTATCTCGACGCGGCCGTTGCGTTGATCCCCTTGGTCGCCTCGATCAGCGCATGCGCGACGGTCGTTGCCGTCGCACTCAAGATCGCCGACTGACCGCGTTTCGCCAGACGATCACGGATCGCCGGCCGCCGCGCGCTTCCCACTCGACGCACACGACCCGGTCATTCCATCCGGTCGCCGTCGCGGGGATCCGCGTCGCCGGCCCCTCCGCCCAGGAGATCCAGGCCCACACCGGCTCGCCGCGGTTCGTCCACTCGAACGGCTGCGGACCGAACGCCTGCTGCGGGAGCGTCGTCGCGGCGCGGACGTTCGCCGACTCCATGATGCGAGCGTCGTTGAGGGTGTCGTAGTGCGCCTCGTAGCGGCGGTTCTTCGTCACGGGTGGCCGGGATCCTTCCTCCGGCCGAGGATGCCAGGATACGCGGACATCGCGCCGCTCGAGATGCCTAGCTGTGGTCGAGACGCGGCATCCGTTCGCATCTGTGCGGACTCGTTGGCACCTGTTGGCACCTGTGGCCTCTCAATGGTGACCGTTGTCAGCCGTAGGTGGTACATTCCAAGCACGACGAGCCGGTTACCGGAGCGTTGTCCGCCGGAGGCCCCACGCGCAGTGGGGCTTTCGTGCTTCTCAGGGGTCCCAGCGCCGCGCCTTCGCCACGATCGGACGCAGCTTCCACCAGAGGTCGTCGGCAAGCTTCTTCGCACGAGGATCAACCGCGGCATTCGCGTCTCGACGACGGTAGAGGTACACGGCGAGGTCGACCGCTTGGAGGCCAGGCGAGGCTGACGAGTCAGCGAACATGAGCTGCTCGATGCGCGCGAGCTTGCTGGGGCGGAAACCCGGTGTGCCGATCTTCTGGTACTGACCGAAGCGGCGTTCGTGGGCCTCCTGGTCGGTGACCTGGTCGCAGATGACGATGACTTCCTCGTTGCGCGCGGCGGCGAGGGTGTTCACGTCTTCGAGGACATGCCGAAGGCATACGAGATGCGGCGGATCAGGGTAGGAGTAGCGGGCGTTCAGACGTGCAACGTCGACGCCTTGGACGTAAAGCCTGGCCGGGAGCTGGCCGATGCCGTCCACCGCGTGGCCGTAGATCATGCCCTTCGCTCGTGTCTTGCGGTGTAGGGCTTCCCACCCGTCGGTTCCGCTCATGATCCGATGCCCGTGCAGCTCGGTCCCGAGGGGTACGCCGAAGCCGACTGCGTACTGCGCGGTGGCGTGGACTGCGGCGCCGAGCTTCCCGATGTCGTCGACGTCGATGACGAGCGCGGCAACGTAGTAGCGGTCCTGGGTGTAGGACTCATCGATGAAGGCGAACAGCACGGTGCCGAGCATAAGCTCGCGCTAAGACACTCGACACCCGAGCCTGTGGATAACTCCGCTCGATGTCTCACCCTACGGCTTAGGGTTTTCGGCATGACCGACGACGGATTCAACTCAGCATCCCAGCCGAACTGCCCCGCCTGCGGGACTGTCATGCGCGACGTCGACGGCGGCTACGAGTGCGGCGGGTGTGGCTGGTTCCAGGACGTCCCGTGGGTGGAGCGTCCGACCGCGGGGGATGGGCTGCCCAGCATCCGCTGATGTCGGACCCCCTCGGCAGGATCGAGGGATGCTGTCCACCGCCACCCTCCTCGACTTCGAAGCCCGCCACCCCGGCCACCCGGGGCACAAGCAGCAGGCGATCGAGTCCGAGCTGGGCATCAGCGCGGCACGGTACTACCAGCTGCTCGGCCGCGTCATCGACGAGCCGGAAGCGGAGCAGCTCGACCCGATGCTGGTCCACCGGCTGCGTCGGCTGCAGGACCGTGCTGATGCCCGCTGGCGTCGTCGCCGGCGGGCGAGCTAGTGCCCACGTTCTGCCCACATTCTGCCCACACTTTTGCCCGCGCTCGCCATCGCTCGCCAACGCTTCTCCCGCATAATCCCGCGGTCGGCTACAGTGTGGCGGGTGTCAGCTAATAACCACGACTTCTTCAGCGGGTCGGGCTCGTCGTACGTCATCGGCAAGGCCGTCGCGACCGAGGACGACGACTGGGACTTCTGAGTCACTGACGAAGGCCCCCGGCACTGCTCGCATGAGCGGATGCCGGGGGCCTTCGTCGTTCGCTGCGCGGTGGCCCGTGCGGTCAGTCGTCCTGTTCGTCGGACTCCTGCTCGTCCTTCGTGATGTCGTCGTCGCCGATGTCGCCCTCGGCCTGACTCGGCTTGTCCGCGATGGGATCGCTCATGATGTCTCCTCTCGGAATCAGTGCTCGCTGATGTTGGTGCGCGCCTCCTGGGCGCGGTCGGTGACGGTCCCGGCGGCGTCGGAACCCTCGTCCTTCACCGTCTGCACGGCCTCCTGGGCACGCTCCTTGACGGCGGTCGCGGCATCCTGAGCCGGCTCCTTCAGGTGGCTGGCGGCATCCTTCGCCACCTCCCCGAGCTCGTCGACGAGCGGCTGCGCCTGCTCCTTCGCCGTCTCGGCGAGCTCCTTCTCCTTCGCCGAGGCGGGGATGAGGGATGCGGCGAGAAGCCCCGCGCCGAAGGCGATCAGGCCGACGGCGAGCGGGTTGCCCTCCGCCTTGGCCTTCACGTCGTGGGCGACGCCGTGCGCGGACCCGGCGAGGTCGTGCGCGGACGAGCCGGCGTCGTCGGCGGCGCCCATGATCCGGTCGCGGACGGAGCCGACCGCGCCCTTGATCTTGCTCGTCTGGCGGTCGACGATCTTCGACGGGTTGACCTTGTCGGCCAGTGCGTCGACGTCGGTGCCGAGTTCGGCGCGGGTGCGCTCGATGTCGGCGCGGATCGCGTCAGGTGAATCGCTCATCGGTTCTCCTCGTTTCTCTTGAATGTCTCTGGGATCTCCTGCAGGGTCTCGACGGTCTGCGGCGCGCCCTGCACCTCTTTCAGTTGCTTGCGGCCGACCGTGTACAGGATCGCCGCGATGATCGCCCACAGGACCGCCACGATCACGCCCGACCAGCCCCACCCGACGAGGGTCGCGAGGGCGGCCCACAAGGCGAGGGACAGGAAGAGGACGACCATGGAGGCCGCGTACCCGGCACCGCCGAGAAGCCCGGCGCCCTTGGCGGAGGTCGTGGCCGACTGCTTCAACTCCGCCTTCGCGAGCGCGATCTCCTGCCGCATCAGCGTCGACAGATCGCGTGTCACCTCGCCGAGCAGGTCGCCGAGCGAGGTCGACGCGGCCTTGCGCTCAGAAGGTGTCGCGTCGCTCATCCGTGACCCTTTCGTCTGCGCCGCCGCGGAAGCCGGCCGACTCGTCGTAGAGCGGCGTGTCCGACGGCGGCAGTTCACCGGTCGTGTCGGCCGCGATCGGGTCGATGTAGGCCGGGTCCCGTCCGTCGACGGGTGTGGCGGGCGCGGATGCCGGGACCGCCGCCGCTGCCGGGGCGGGCGCAAGCGCGGTGCGCGAGGTCGACGGACCGCTGTCGTCGTGCGACGCCATCGCCCGGACGAGTCGCCCGGCGACGATCCCCACGACGGCCGCGCCGGCGATGAAGACGAGGGGGCGGCGCCGCGCGAACCGCTTCACCTCGTCGAGGAGGGCGGCGGGGTCACGTTCGCCCAACCACGCAGCCGCGCCGGTGAGGCGGTCGGAGACCTGCTGCACGAGGTCGGTGGCGATGCCGCCGCCCTCCGCGTTGCGGGCCATCGACCCGAGCTCCTCGCCCGCGGCCTTCAGCCCGCTCGCGACTCGCTCCTGCTGCTGCGCCGCCTGCTCCGAGAACTCGGTGCGGCTCTGCGCGTAGAGGTCCTTCAGTTGCGACTTCGCCTCGCCCGCCACGGACGCCGCCTCATCCTTGGCGGTGTGCGCGACATCCTTCGCCGCGTCGGTCGCGGTGCCGGTGACGGCGGATGCCTCATCCTTCACGGTCTCGGTCTTCCCCGACCCGGCGTCGGCGCCACCGGTACCCGTGGGTCCATATCCGACTGACATAGTTGCTCCCTTGCTCGAGGACTCCTGTCCTGGGAGCGCCACTGTGCGAGCAGGTCGAGCAAGTCGTATCGGGGTTGCGCACCAACGCGTCAAGCGGTACACGAGGGGACCGCACGCGAGGCCCGCGAGCGGACGCCGGGTTCCGCCGTCGTCGGCGCCGGGCTGTTCAGGGATGCAATGGATCCGCGGCGACATGCCGACAGACCAGGCGTGTGCGCGGCGTGTCGCGTCGGATCCGTTGCATCCGCGAGCGGACCGGGGCGGTCCACGGCGCCGCCGCCGGCCTGAGCGGCGTCAGCCCCCGCGGCCGCACTCCGACAGGGCGAGCAGGTCGAGTCCGGGGCGCCCCTGCACCGTCGACTCCGTGACGTCGACCGACACGTTCGTCTCGGCGCGACTGAGCCGCACGGTCGCGATGTCGAGGTCGACGCCGGCCGGTTCGAGCGCCCAGCCGTCGCCGAGGGCGACGGGGAGCTCCGTGACGGTCGCGGCGGCATCCGTTCCCTCCGGCAGCGCGACGGCGCCGTGGATCGTCGCGAACTCGCCCGTCGACGGGCCGCCCGGGCTGACCTCCGAATCGCACGACTGCGCGCTCGCCCCGCCGTCGGGGACGAACTCGGCGCCGTCGGGGAGAGCGGCGACGATCTCGGCGACCGCGTCCTCGGCCTGGGCGCGCACGTCCGCGTACGACGGCCCCGCTCCCGCGGAGCAGGCGGTGAGACCGATGAGGCAGGTCACGAGCAGCATCGTCGCTGCGCCGGACCGGGCGCGCATCAGCCGCTGCTTCCGCGGGCCAGCGAGGCCAGGAGCAGGCGCACGTCCTTGAGGACGGTTCCGTTCGTGCGACCGTCGCCGCTGAACAGTCGGTTGTGCAGATCGAGTCCCTGCATGAGCATCGCGCCGACCGAGCCCGTCGCCTGCTCCTCGGCGTACCCGGGGTCCAGCACGATGACCCCGGGAATGTCCTCGGGGCCGACGCCGTAGCCGATGTCGCCCACCTGGAAGCCCGCGTAGTACCGGTTGACGTCCTCCGCGGCCTGCGCCGCGTAGTAGGCCGTTCCGCTGACCGGGCGGTAGCCGTCGGTGGCCCCCACGCCGCCGGCGAGGAACCGCACGTCGAAACGGGCACCGTGCATCTCGGCCGAACTGCCGACCTGCGACCCGGCGCTGTGCTCGTAGCTGAGCGTCGGGAGCCCGGGGAGAGCGACCTCGATTCCCTTCACGATGCGAGCGTAGTCCGCACCCGCGGCCGTGGCGATCGTGTTGTTCTGCGGGCCCGACGCGAGATTCAGGGAGATCTGCGGCATGGGGGCGGCGAGCACCGTGAAGGCCACGACGGGGGCGCCGGGGTCGGCGTTGGCGACCTGCCAGTCGGCGAACGAGGTGACCGGGTCGTCCACCATGAAGCTGCGCACCGACGCGTTCGTCCCCGGGACGACGAGCAGGATGCCCGCAGCGGTCGACGGATCGCCCGCCATCTCGATCATCGCGCCGCGTTCGGGGGAGTAGAGGTAGAGGCGCACCTGACCGGCGACGACCTTCGTGAGGTACCGGCGCTCGAGCAACAGGTCGCCGAGCAGTGCCGCGTCTTCCTCCGCGCCCCGGCGACTCACCTGCTGCAACCGCTCGTCGACCCGCGCCAGGCGCGCCCGCGCCGCGTACCGGTTGGCGCGGACACGGTCGGTGGCGTCGATGCCGTCGAGCGAGCCGACGAGCACGGGCACCGTGCGGATGAGGTCGTCGCGGCGCGCGGCATCCATTTCGGCCCACCAGATCGCGGCGTCGGCAGCGGAGGTCTGCGTGAGCAGCGTCGCGATGAGCCCGGGCGTGCGGTCCAGCAGCGCCCTCACGCCGGCGCGATCGAGGGAGGCCAGCTCGGCCAGGGTCGCCGAGACGCTGAGGTGCGTCCGGTGGTGATTCGGGGTCGGCGCCGCGGCGGATGCCGGCGCCACCGGGACTCCGGGAGTCACCAAGGCGAACGCCATCGCCGCAGCGGCCAGGGCTGCGGTCGGATGGGCATTCGCGCGCATCATAGCGCTGATTGTATTGGCAGCCGGGACCGCTCCCGGCCACGCCAATCACGGACGGCCGCTCCCATGACTCATAGACTGCTCGCGTGGCAGATACCCCGACCGAGGACGCTCCGCGTTTCAGCCCGGTGATCGCGTTGCTCGCCGTCTCCGCCTCGTGGGAGGCGCAGCTCGCCGCGGAGCTGCGCGACCTCGGCATCTCGACCCGCAAGTTCGGTCTGCTCGGGCACATCGGCGCCGAGCCCGGCATCTCCTTCTCGGAGCTCGCACGCCGCTCCCGCATCACCGTCCAGTCCGCGCACGCGGCCGTGCACGCCCTCGTCGACGACGGCCTCGTGGCGGACGCGACAGCCCAGGCCGGCGCGGCCAGCGACCTGAGCGTGACGCCCCGCGGCGCGAAGGTCCTGCAGGACGCGCAGGAACGGCTCGCCGCCCTCGACCGCGCGCTGGCACAGGCGCATCCGAGGGTCGCGGAGTCGCTCGACGGCATCCGCGCCGGCGTCGTCGAATGACGCGCGCGGCACCGCGGGACCCGCTCCGCACGGCGGCGCGCTCGGCGCTGGCCGCTCTCCTCGTCGCCGCCGGCGTCGGTCACCTCACCGTCCTCCGCCGCGGGTTCCGCATCGCGGTGCCGGACTGGGCGACTCGGCTGCTGCGCACCGACAAGGACACCATCGTCGTCGTGTCGGGTGTCGTCGAGGCGCTGCTCGGCGTTGCGCTCCTCGTGCTCCCGCGCGAGCGCCGGCGCGTGGGCGTCGCGGTCGCCGCTCTGTTCGTCGCGGTCTTCCCCGGCAACGTGCACCATTGGCGCACCGGACGCGACGTGCCGGGGCTCGACTCCGACGCCAAGAGGTTCGCTCGCCTGTTCCTGCAGCCGCTCCTGGTCGCGTGGGCGCTCTGGTCGACACGCCGGTGAGTGGTCACCGTGCGGAGCCGTCACAGCGCGCGCACAGGTGTCGCAGCATCCTTCAGCTAGGCTGAAGGCGTGTTCCGCACCCCTGCCTCCCTGTATCGCGTGCTCGCCATCGCCGAGCTGTTCTCCTGGACCCTCCTGATCGCCGGCCTCATCATCCGCGCGGTCGGCGGTCCGGCCGTCGCCGTCACGATCGGTGGCGGCATCCACGGGTTCGTCTTCCTCTCCTACGGGGCGACGGCCATCCTCGTCGCCCTCAACAACCGGTGGCACCTCGGCGTGGCGCTGCTCGCGGTGGGATCGGCGATCGTCCCCTACGCCACCCTGCCGATGGAGATGTGGCTGCGCCGGACGGGACGCCTCGACGGGCACTGGCGGCTCGAGGAGACCGCCGACCCGCGTGACCGGCGGCCGATCGACCGGCTGCTGCGGTGGTTCTTGCGCCACGCCGGCGTCCTCGTGGCGCTGATCGTCGTCGCCGTCGTCGCGCTCTACGTCGTGCTGCTCATCGTCGGGCCGCCGGGCGGACGGTGATCCCGGGGGTCAGCGCCGCGTCGAGACCGTCACGGTGAACTTCGCGTCGCGCGCCGCCTGCCGCGTGGGACCGACGATCCGCTCGAGCGCGCTGCGGTAGCGCAGTCCGGAGTTCCAGACGCACCAAAGCTCGCCGCCGGGCCGCAGGACGCGCGCCGCGTCGGCGAACATCCGCGGTGCGAGGCGGTCGGTCACGGCGGCCCCGCTGTGGAAGGGCGGGTTCAGCGCGATGAAGGATGCCGAGGCATCCGCCCGTGCCTGCAGCAGGTCGTCGCGCGCCACCTCGACGCGGTCGTCCACGCCGTTCGCCGCGGCCGTCGCGCGCGCCGAGGCCACCGCGGCGGCGGACTGATCGGACGCGTAGACGTGCCGCCCGGGGTGAGCGAGGGCGAGGTGCGCGGCGACGGCGCCCGTGCCGCACGCGAAGTCGATGAGCGGGTCGGAGGCGCTGCCGCCGGCCGGGTCCTGCGGCAGGTGCGCGAGCAGCAGCCGCGTGCCGATGTCGAGCCGCGCGCCCGCGAACGCGCCGCCGAACGCGCGGAGGGCGAGGCCGTCGGCGTCGCCTTCCGCCGGCACGGGATCGTGGCCGTCGTGCGGCCCGCGGGCGACGAGCACGCGCGACTTCTGGCGCGCCGGCGTCACGTCGAGCCGGTCGAAGGACCGGGCGAGGACCTCGTTCATCGCGAGGCTCATGTGCTTCAGGCGTCCGCCCGCCCAGACGACGACGTCCGGGTGGGCGTGGGCGGCGATGAGCGCGGCGATGTCGTCCAGCGCATCGAGGGACCGCGGCAGGCGCAGCAGCACGACCCGCGCCCCCGAGACGAGCTCCGCGCTCAACGGGCGCGACGAAACCCGCCCGGCGAGGCCCAGCGCCGCGGCGTTGCGGGCGAGTGCGCGTTCGCCCGCGAGGGCGTCCTGATGGACGCGGATGCCGGGGCCCCCGTCCCATGCCGCACCGAGGGCCAGGGCGCCGTAGGCGTCGCCGATGACCGCGATCTCCCCGGCGGCCGCAGCGGCGCGCGCGTCGGCGGACTGGTCGAGGATCAGCCGGTCGGCGGCATCGGCGGCGACGAGCCCCGGAGCCTCGAGATCCGGGAGGCGGGACAGCCGCGCGAACGGGAACGGCGCGGCGGAGGTCACCCGTCGAGCGTATCGCCGGGCCGCGGCATCCCTCACCCGGGGGATAATCGGACGATGAAGACTCTCGCACGCTGGGTACTCGCCGGCGCCATGGTGTTCGCCGGCCTCAGCCACCTGTTCTGGGCCCGGAAGGAGTTCCAGGCGCAGGTGCCGGACCTCGTCACCGAGGTGCTGCCGATCGACAAGGACGGTGTCGTCGTCGCCTCCGGCGCCGTCGAGATGATGCTGGGCGCCGCTCTCGTCGCGCTCCCGAAGGAGCGGCGCCGCGTCGGGGCGATCCTCGCCGCGTTCTTCGTCGCGATCTTCCCCGGCAACATCGGCCAGGCCCTGGGGAAGCGCGACGGCTTCCGCCTCGACAGCGACAAGGCGCGCTGGGCGCGGCTGCTGTTCCAGCCCGTCCTCGTCGCCTGGGCGCTGTGGTCGACGCGGGATGAGGGGTCCGCGCGCGACTGAGACGAGAGAGGCCCCCGTCCGCGCGGACGGGGGCCTCCTTCGTACAGGGGAGGCGTCAGGTGCGGACGCCCCCGGTCCGCAGACGCGACAGCGCGTCGACGGTGGCGGCGAGGATCAGGACGCCGCCCGTGACCAGCAGGTTGAAGCCGGCATCCATCTGCAGAAGGCCGAGCCCGTTGATGATGATCGCGATGACGAGCGCGCCGATCGCCGCGTGGATCAGCCGTCCGCGACCACCGAACAGGCTCACACCGAGGACTGCGAGCCGGGCGGTGTTGACCGGCGAGCCACGGGGACACCCTACCGCGCGGGGCGCGCGACCGGCCCCGGGCGGGTCAGGCGGCGTCGATGAGGCGGACGCGGACGATGTTGGTGGTCTCGTCGAGCTCGGCGACCTTCGGGTGGTCCTTGACGAAGTCCGAGAAGGAGCGGTGGCCGAGCGCCTTCTCGCTGAAGGAGGGGTCCATGCGCTTGAGCAGGTTCTTGACGGCCGAGAGGTGGACCCACTCCTCGTCGGTGCGCTCGTGCTCGAGCCGCAGTGCGCGGGAGAGGAGCTGTTCGACGGGGTCGACCGTCTTGCGTCGGCGCCGACCAGCGCTGGGAGCGGCCTCGGGTGCGGGTTCGGGGTGGGCGAGGGTCACACCCGGGAGCGCGTCGTACGCGTCGAACTGGTCGCACGCGGCGGCGAGCGACTTGGCCGTGGAGCCGGCGACCCCGACGGCGACGACATAGCGGCCGAGGCGCTTGCACCGCTGCGCGAGCGGCACGTAGTCGCTGTCGCCGGCGACGATGACGACGTGGGTGAGGTCCTCGAGGCGGAAGAGGTCCTCGACGGTGTCGACGGCGAGGCGGATGTCGGCACCGTTCTTCGCGTACGCCGCCGCCGGGAACAGCTGCACGAGGTCGACCGCCCGGGCGACGAGCTGCTGCCGGTAGAGCGAGTTCACCGGCGACGACCAGTCCGCGTAGGCGCGGGTGAGCACGAGGGTGCCGAACGAGGCGGCGTAGTCCATGATCGCGCCGACGTCGATCATCGCCGCCGCGAGACGGTCGGCGATCTCCTTCTCGTCGGGATCCGCCGTGATCCGCTGCCGGTCCCGCGAGTAGCTGTTGCGACCGTGCACCCGGTCGTACCAACTCATGACGATGTTGTCGAAATCGAGGTAGACCGCGACGCGAGGAGTGGAGGAATCCGGCATCCCCCCAGTCTTACAGCTTGGGGCCGCGAGGTGTTCCGGGAACCGTGTCGCTGAGGCCGAGGACGAAGTCGAGGATGTCGCGGGCCGTCGCCGTCCGCACCGGACCGCGCCCGAGCGCCCACCCGGCGTCGTCCGCGGAGAAGGTCGACCCGGCGACGGCGGCGCGCCGCTCGAAGGGCATGCGTGTGACGGCATACAGCGCCACGGCCCCGCTCAGGGTGGGCGGGAGCGCGACCGGGCGATCGCCCGCGAGGACGAGCAGGGCGCGTGTCGCGTCGACGAGGGAGCGGATGCGGCGGCGCCGACCGCCGCGGATCTCCGCCACCACCTCGGTGAGCGGTGTCCCCGCGGAGGATCCCAGACCGGCCTCGGCGAGGAAACGGTCGGCGTCGTCCTGAGATCGCGCGAGGCCCGCTGCGAGCGCGACGACGTCGGCGAGCGCCACTCTCCAGTCGCCCGTCACCGCGGACTCGTCCGTGCGCTCCCGGTTGCTGAGGGGCAGGTGGCGCGAGAGGTCGGACATGCGGTCAGCTTAGGCGGCGGCGGGCGCGATGTGACAGGCCGTCTTGTCACACGCGAGGCCCCGTCACGACAGGGGAGTAGGGTGCCCTGGAGGTCGGGACGTGCATAATGGCGTCGAATCGATGTGACCGTGAACATTCAGCGAGGGGCCCGATGAGCGACGATGCCGCCGGTCGGAGACCGAGTATCCGCGATGTCGCGCGCCTCGCGGAGGTCTCGCACCAGACGGTGTCCCGCGTCCTGAACGACCACCCCAGCATCCGGCCGGAGACGCGGGACCGGGTTCTGGCGGCGATGCGGGACCTCTCGTACAGCCCGAACCGCGCGGCCCGTGCGCTGGTGACGAGCCGGTCGCGGACCATCGGCGTGCTCGCGGCGTCGGCGACGCAGTACGGCCCGGCCTCCTCCATCGCCGCGATCGAAGCGGCCGCGCAGGCGCGGGGCTACTGGGTGTCGACGGCGAACATCGACCCCGGCGACCCCCAGTCCATCCCCGACGGCATCTCGCACCTCATGGCCCAGTCCGTCGAGGGTCTCGTCGTGATCGCGCCCCAGGTGCGCGTCATCCGGGCCATCGCCGCCCACGCCGTCGACGTGCCGTTCGTGACGCTGCAGTCCACCGATCCCGACGCGGGCCACTCCGTCGCCGTCGACCAGGTCGCGGGCGCCCGATTGGCCACACGCCACCTGATCGAACTGGGCCATCGCTCGATCTACCACCTCGCGGGGCCGCAGGACTGGATGGAGGCGGAGGCCCGCATGACGGGCTTCCTCGAGGAGATCAGCGCGTGGGACATCGCCACGACCGCGCCGATCCTGGGGGACTGGACCGCCGACTTCGGCTATTACGCCGGGCGCGAGTTGCTGCGATACCGCGACTTCACGGCGATCTTCTCCTCCAACGACCAGATGGCGCTGGGGCTCCTGCACGCCGTGCGCGACGAGGGCCTGGACTGTCCGCGCGACATCAGCATCGTCGGGTTCGACGACATCCCCGAGGCGGGCCACTTCTGGCCGCCGCTCACGACGGTGCGTCAGGACTTCGCCGAACTCGGCCGCCGGTGCGTCGAGATCCTGCTCGACGAGGCGGGGTCCGCAGCGCTTCCCATGCTCACGCCGGAGCTCGTCGTCCGGTCGTCGACGGCGGCGGTCGCCCGACTCTGACCCCTTCGGCGCGTCGTGTTTGACATCACCGCGGCCTTGGGTGCATAGTCTCCGATGTGAACGGTCACATGGCCGTCACCCGGCCGAGTGAATCGGACCGCGCAGGACAAGGGAGTCGGCAATGGCGTCGAAGGACGAGCGCTACGTGAGCGGGGTGAGGACCGAGGTGGCCGTCGCACGCATCCGCGAGCGAGTGGCATCCCTCCTGGTCGACCTGTCCCGCCGTGGCCTGGTCTCGGCCACGCTGTGCGAGCGCGTCCCCGACGCGGACCTCTTCGTCACCCGACCCGCGGACGCGGACGACGACCTCGCGCCCGAGCGGATGATGGTCCTCACCCTCACCGGCACCCCCGTCGCCGGGACGCCCGGCGAGGGCGGCGCGCGCCCCGCCGACGTCGCGCTCTACGCGACGGTGCTCCGCGAGCTCCCGGACACGATGGCCCTCGTCCACCTCGAGACCGGCCACGCGGCCGCCTGGGCGGCACGCGGGCAGGAGATCCCCTGCGTCACCGCCCAGTCCGCCCGCGAGTTCGGCGGCACGGTGCCTGTCCTCGCCGGGCCGCGCGTCGACCCGGCGGCTCTCGTCGAGGCCCTCCGCGGCGACGGCGCCTCCGTCGTCCTCGTCGCAGGTCTCGGCGCCTTCTGCGCGGCCGGCTCCGCCCGCGAGGCGGCCCGTGTCGCGCAGGTGCTCGAAGGCGTCGCCCGCACCGCTGCACTCGCCGCGGTCGGCGGACCCACCGAGCCCCTCTCGCCCGAGACGATCGCGGACCTCTCCGGCCGCGCTCGCGACCTGCGGGAACCGATCACCGACGGCCGCCGGTAGCCCGATACCGGGCGCGGCCACCACCCACAGGACCCCGGCAGGGGTCATGCACCAACCGAACACCACGACACCGAAGTCAACGGGAAAGGAATCACAGTGAAACTCAAGAGGATCATCTTCGTCGGCCTCGCAGCCGGCGCCCTCGCACTCACGGCATGCGCCGGCGGCAACGGCGGTGGCACCAGCGGCGGCGGCAACGAGGGCGGCGGCGACGGCGGCCTGATCGGCGTCGCGATGCCGACCAAGAGCTCCGAGCGCTGGATCCAGGACGGCGACGCCGTCAAGAAGGCACTGGAGGACCAGGGCTACAAGGTCGACCTGCAGTACGCCGAGGACGACATCCCCACCCAGGTCTCGCAGATCGAGAACATGATCACCAAGGGCGCCGAGGCGCTGATCGTCGCCTCGATCGACGGCACGACGCTGACCGAGGCCCTGCAGAACGCCGCGGATGCCGACATCCCCGTCATCGCCTACGACCGCCTCATCAAGGGCACCGAGAACGTCGACTACTACGCGACGTTCGACAACGAGCTCGTCGGCAACCAGCAGGCATGGACCGTCCTCAACGGTCTCGGCCTGACCGACCTCGAGGGCAACAAGCTGGACGACGCGCCCGAGGGGCCGTTCAACATCGAGCTGTTCGCCGGCTCGCTGGACGACAACAACGCGTTCTTCTTCTTCAACGGCGCGATGGACGTCCTGAAGCCCTACATCGAAGACGGCACGCTCGTCGTCAAGTCGGGCCAGACGAGCATCGAGCAGGCAGCGACGCTCCGCTGGGACGGCGAGACCGCGCAGAGCCGCATGGAGGACATCCTCACGGCCAACTACAGCGACGGCACGCAGGTCGACGCCGTCCTGTCGCCCTACGACGGCATCTCCCGCGGCATCATCTCGGCTCTCGCCGACGCCGGCTACTCCGTCGGTGAGGAGTGGCCGATCATCTCCGGTCAGGACGCCGAGGTCGACTCGGTCAAGGCCATCCTGAGCGGCGAGCAGTACGCGACGATCTTCAAGGACACCCGCGAGCTGGCCAAGGTCGCCGCGGACATGGCCGTCGCCGTGCTCAACGACGAAGAGCCCGAGACCAACGACACCACCACGTACGACAACGACGTCAAGGTCGTCCCGTCGTACCTGCTGGCCCCGGTCCCGGTCGTCAAGGACAACGTCCAGTCGGCGCTCGTCGACACGGGCTACTGGACGGCGGAGGAGCTGGGTCTCTGACTCGGGTCCGCCACTGACCATCCGCGTCGGCGGCGAGGTTCGCCTCGCCGCCGACGCACCCCCATCCATCCCTCACGGAAGTCGGAGATCGTGACCGAGACCATCCTCGAGATGCGCGGCATCACCAAGACGTTCCCTGGCGTGAAGGCGCTGTCGAACGTCAACTTCGCCGTCCAGCGCGGCGAGATCCACGCCATCTGCGGCGAGAACGGCGCCGGCAAGTCGACGCTCATGAAGGTGCTGTCGGGTGTCTACCCGCACGGCACCTACGACGGCGAGATCCACTACGCCGGCGACGTCGTCGAGTTCAAGAGCCTGCGCGACAGCGAAGCGCGCGGCATCGTCATCATCCACCAGGAGCTCGCCCTCAGCCCCTACCTCTCGATCGCCGAGAACATCTTCCTCAACAATGAGCGCACGGGCGCGGGCGGCCTCATCGACTGGAACAAGACCAACTTCGAGGCGGCGGAGCTGCTCAAGCGCGTCGGACTGCGCGAGAACCCCACCACGAAGGTCAACCAGCTCGGTGTCGGCAAGCAGCAGCTCGTCGAGATCGCCAAGGCGCTCTCGAAGGAGGTCAAGCTCCTCATCCTCGACGAGCCGACCGCCGCGCTGAACGACGAGGACTCCGATCACCTGCTCGATCTGATCCTCAGCCTCCGCGAGGAGGGGATCACGTCGATCATCATCAGCCACAAGCTGAACGAGATCAAGAAGGTCGCCGACGCCGTCACGGTCATCCGCGACGGCAAGACGATCGAGACGATCGCGAAGTCCGACGTCACCGAGGACCGCATCATCAAGGACATGGTGGGTCGCGACCTCGAGCACCGCTACCCCGACCACGAACCGCAGATCGGCGACGAGCTGCTGCGTGTCGAGAACTGGACCGCGCACCACCCGCAGGACCCGACCCGTGTCGTCGTCGACGACGTGTCGATCACGGTCCGCGCGGGCGAGATCGTCGGGATCGCCGGCCTCATGGGCGCCGGCCGGACCGAGTTCGCGATGAGCCTGTTCGGCCACAGCTACGGCACCCGCATCTCGGGCAAGGTCTTCATGCGCGGCCAGGAGATCCGCACGCGCACGGTGTCGGAGGCGATCGCCAACGGCCTCGCGTACGCCACCGAGGACCGCAAGACCTACGGACTGAACCTCATCGACGACATCAAGCGGAACATCTCGATGGCGTCGCTGAAGAAGCTCGAGAAGGCGGGGCTGGTCGACGACAACGAGGAGTTCGCCGTCGCCAACCAGTACCGCAAGAGCATGAACATCAAGGCGCCGACCGTGCTCGCCAAGACCGGGAAGCTCTCGGGCGGCAACCAGCAGAAGGTCGTCCTGTCGAAGTGGATCTACTCCGACCCGGAGGTGCTCATCCTCGACGAGCCCACCCGCGGCATCGACGTCGGAGCGAAGTACGAGATCTACACGATCATCAACAAGCTCGCCGCCGCCGGGAAGGGCGTCATCGTCATCTCGTCGGAGCTCCCCGAACTCCTCGGCATCTCCGACCGCGTGTACGCGCTGTCGGAGGGTCGGATCACCGGTGAGGTGCCGATCAGCGAGGCCACCCCCGAACACGTCCTCAAACTCATGACCATGGAGAAGCCCCGCTGACGGGGCAGGAGACACACATGTCCAACACCACTTCCACGGAGACCGCCGCCGGCGGCGGCATCCATCCGTCCGACAACCGCGTCACCCGCTGGCTGGCGACGGTCCTGTCCGACCTCGGCCGCAACGGCATCTTCATCGCCCTGATCGCGGTCGTCGTCCTGTTCGCGATCCTCACCGACGGCATCCTGCTGCGTCCGCAGAACCTGTCGAACCTGGTCGTCCAGAACGGGTACATCCTCGTGCTGGCGATCGGCATGGTGATGATCATCATCGCCGGCCACATCGACCTGTCCGTCGGGTCCGTCGCGGCCTTCATCGGCGCCGTGTCGGGTGTGCTGGCGGTCGACATGGGACTGCCCTGGGGCGTCGCGATCATCCTGTCGCTCCTGATCGGTGCCCTCGTCGGCGCCTGGCAGGGCTTCTGGGTCGCGTACGTCGGCATCCCCGCCTTCATCGTGACCCTGGCGGGCATGCTGATCTTCCGCGGCCTCGCGCTCGTGGTGCTCGGCAACCAGAACATCGGCTCGTTCCCGACGGAGTACCGCGCGCTCGGCAACGGCTTCCTCGCGGGCCTGTTCGGCGAGTCCGACCCCGACCTGTTCACGCTCGTCATCGGTGCGGTCGCCATCGTCGCCCTCGCGGTGCAGCAGGTCCGCACGCGCCTCGGCCGTCAGAAGTACGACCAGGACGTCGACCCGCTCATCTGGTTCATCGCCAAGCTCGCGCTCGTCGCGGTCGTCATCGGCTGGTTCACCCTCGCGCTGGCCTCGTACAAGGGCATCCCTGTCACCCTGAT
This sequence comes from Microbacterium sp. NPDC080220, assembly GCF_040686395.1. Lineage (NCBI taxonomy): Bacteria > Bacillati > Actinomycetota > Actinomycetes > Micrococcales > Microbacteriaceae > Microbacterium > Microbacterium sp. NPDC080220. The sequence continues at coordinate 500,136 of NZ_JBFBOP010000001.1, read as the reverse complement.
CGTGCTCGCCGTCCTCGTGCTCGTCTACGGCATCGTGATGAACCGCACGGTCTTCGGCCGTCACATCTACGCCATCGGCGGCAACCGCCACGCGGCGGAACTGTCGGGCATCAAGACGCGTCGTGTGGACTTCTGGCTCTTCGTGAACATGGGTGTCCTCGCCGCACTGGCGGGCCTCATCTTCACCGCGCGCCTCAACCTCGCCGGTCCCAAGGCGGGTGAGGGCTTCGAGCTCGAGGCGATCTCGGCGGCCTTCATCGGCGGCGCAGCGGTGCAGGGCGGTGTCGGCACGATCGGCGGCGCGATCATCGGTGGTCTCATCATCGGTGTCCTGAACAACGGCATGTCGATCATGGGCATCGGCATCGACTGGCAGCAGGCCGTGAAGGGTCTCGTGCTGCTGTTCGCCGTCGCCTTCGACGTTTACAACAAGCGTCGGGCAGGCCACTGAGATGGCGAAGAATCTGCCCACGGGCGACCTCGACCGACCCGGTCCGACGACCGCGCGGATCACGATGTGGATCTGCGGCGGTGCCGTGGGTCTCTACATGGTCGTGAGCGGCCTCATCGGTGCCCTGACCACCGGCTGAACCGGCCCGCTCACCGGCCCATCGCATCCCCTCTTCCCGACGCGGAGGAGGGGATGCGGTCGTTCACCGCCGACTCATAGACTCGGCCGCATGCCCTATCTGGTCTCGCTCGTCGTCCTGGCCGGGATGATCTTCGCGCTCGTCGACATCATCACGCGCGATCAGAGCCTCGTGAAGCACATGCCCAAGACGGTCTGGCTCTTCGTCGTCATCCTGCTGCCGTTCCTCGGGACGGTGCTGTGGTTCGCGATCGGGCGCGAGTACCCGCGGCGCGAGGTCAGCCGTCCGCCGCAGTTCGCCCCCTGGGCGAGCGAACCCGCCCCGGTGCGCGCGCACGAGGCCCGCTCGACCGAGCAGCAGCTCGCCGACCTCGAGCGCGAGATCGAGGAGGAGCGGCTGCGCGCGGAACTCGCCCGGCGCCGCCGCGAGCTCGGCGACCCGGCCTGAGCCGCGGCGTCAGCCGCGCGGGTAGACGACGCCGATCTGCCGGCGGATCTCGTCGAGGGTGCCCATGATCGCGACGCTCTCGTCGATCGGGAGGATGTCGCCGTCGGTGCGCCCCTGCGCGACGAGCTGCTCGGCGTGGAGGGCCTGGAACTGCATGCCGCGGCCGTCGATCTCGGTGCGGAACTCCTCGACGAGCGTCCCGTCCGCCCCGAACACGCGGAACGTGGTCGGCGCGTAGAAGACGCCGTCGATCTCGATGCGCCCCTTCGTCCCGACGACCTGGGCGGCGTTCGCGCCCGCCGCGCGCGAGGAGGTGAGGAGCGAGGACACGCCGCCGTTCGCGTGCACCATCGCGATCGCGACGTCGGTGTCGGCCCCGGTCGAGGCCAGCTGCGCCGTGGCGCGGATCTCGGCCGGTGCGCCGAGGACGTCCCAGGCGAACGAGACCGGGTAGATGCCGAGGTCGAGCAGCGCGCCCCCGCCGAGCGCGAGGTCGTTGAGACGGTGGCTCGGGTCGTCGGTGATGTTCTGGGTGTGGTCGGCGCTCACGAGGCGGACCTCGCCGATGACGCCGTCGGCGAGGATCTCGCGCAGGCGCACCATGTGGGGGAGGTAGCGCGTCCACATCGCCTCCATCGCGAGCAGGCCGTGATCGGCGGCGAGGTCGCGGATCGCGACGGCCTGGTCGGCGTCGAGCGTGAGGGGCTTCTCGATGAGGACGTGCTTGCCGTGCTCGAGGGCGAGCGCGGCGCCCGCGAGGTGGTGGCTGTGCGGGGTCGCGATGTAGACGATGTCCACCTCGGGGTCGGCGACGAGATCCTCGTACGATCCGTGGGCGTGGGGGATCCCGTACTGCTCCGCGAACGCCTGCGCGGAGTCGAGCCGGCGCGAGCCGACGGCGGTGACGGTGCGCCCCGCCGTCTTCAGGTCCGAGGTGAAGGCGTGCGCGATGCCGCCGGTGGCCAGGATTCCCCAGCGAAGAGAGGTCATCGCCCGAGCCTATCGGCGCGGCGCGCGCACCGGATCTAGAGTCGGATCGTGACCCGTCCCGACGCCGCCGCCCTCGACCGGTTCCGCGAGCTGCTGCGGATCCCGACGGTGTCGATGCCGCCGGGGGAAACGGATGCCGAGGGCGCACCGTTCGTCCGCTTCCGGGACGCCGTCGAGCGGCTCTATCCCGCGCTCCACGGCGCGCTCGAGCGCGAGGTCGTCGGCGGCTACTCGCTGCTCTACCGCTGGCGCGGAGCGGATGCCGCGGCTCCTCTCGTCCTCATGGCGCACATCGACGTCGTGCCGGTCGTCGCGGACGAGTGGGACCGCGACCCGTTCGGCGCCGAGACGGTCGGGTCGGGCGACGACGCCGAGATCCACGCGCGCGGCGCGGTCGACGACAAGGGCGCGCTCGTCGCGATCCTCGAAGCCGTCGACGCCCTCGTTACCGAGGGGTTCACGCCGCAGCGGGACGTCTACCTCGCCTTCGGCCACAACGAGGAGGTCGCCGGCGACGGCGCCCAGGCCATCGTCGAGGTCCTGCGGCAGCGCGGCGTGCGGCCCTCGCTCGTGCTCGACGAGGGCGGCGCGGTCGTCGAGGGCGCGATCCCCGGCGTGCACGTGCCCACCGCCGTGATCGGCGTCGCCGAGCGCGGCGTCATGACCGTGCACCTCACCGCGCGGGAGCTCGGCGGGCACGCCTCGACCCCGCCCCGCGACCCCGCCACCGCGCGGCTCGCGCGGGCCGTGCTGCGGCTGCATCGCCGGCCGTTCCCGACGCGTCTCGTGCCGCCCGTGCGCGCGATGTTCGAGACCGTCGCCCCGCACACGACCGGCCCGCTGCGGCCCGTCTTCGCGAGCATCGGCGTGACGGGACGGCTGCTCGCGAAGGTCTTCCCGCGGCTCGGTCCCGAGTTGAACGCCCTCGTGCGGACGACGGCGGTGGTGACCGAGCTCGCCGGCGCCGCGGGGGCGAACGTCCTCGCCACCTCCGCCCGGGCGAGCGTGAACGTCAGGCTGCTGCCCGGCGACACGGCCGCGTCGGCGGCCGCCCGCATCCGTCGTGTCATCGCCGACCGCCACGTCGAGGTCGAGGTCGCGTCGGCCTCGGAGCCCTCGCCGGTGTCGCCGTGGACGGGACCCGCGTGGGACCGCCTCGTCGCCGCCACCGCGTCGGCTCTCGGGGAGGACGTCCTCCCGACGCCCTACATCCAGCTCGGCGCCAGCGACAGCCGGTGGTTCACCGCGATCAGCGATCACGTGTATCGATTCACGCCGTTCCACCTGACGCGCGGCGAGCGGGGGGCTCTGCACTCGCACAACGAGCGCATCCGCGTGGGGTCGTGGCTGCGGGGGATCGAGTTCTACCGCGACCTGCTGCGGGCCGGCTGAGTTCAGCCGCGCTCGGCGAGCGCCTTCGAGATCCGCTGCAGCGACACGGGCTCGGCGGTGCCGAGGCGCTGCGCGAACAGGCTCACGCGGAACTCCTCGAGGAGCCACCGCGCGTGGACCAGGTGCGCGGGAGCGCCGGCGGGGAGCGGGAGGGTGCCCCCGGCATCCGCGAACAGGGCTGCGGCGCGCTCGTACTCGGTCATCCGCTGGCGGTCGCGGCCGGGGTTGTCGGAGAGGGCGTCGACGCGCTCCTTCGCCCCCTGCAGGTAACGCGGCAGGTGCGCGAGACGGGCGGTGCCGGTGCGGGAGAGGAAACCCGGGTGCAGGAGCGCCGCGAGCTGACCCTTCACGTCGCCGAGGGCGGCGAGCAGCGTCATCGAGTTCTGGTTCTTGACGGCGCGTTCGACGTCGCGCTGCAGGGTGAGGATGCGGGCGGCGAGCGACACCGCCTGGAAGAGCTCGTCGACGACGCGGCTCGAGAACGCGTCGCGGGCGGCCGTGAACGCGGCCTCGGTGCGGAGGACGGCGTCGCCCATGACGGCGTCGGCCACGGCGACCCGGGCGTCCTCGATCAGCGCCTTCGCCGAGGGGTACGGCGACGCCGCGAGGGCCAGCTTTTCGGGTGCGGTCAGGTGGTCCATCACGTAGGCCGTGGGGGAGGGGACGGCGAGCAGCAGCAGGCGCCGCGCGCCCGCGCGGGTCAGCTCGGCCGCGCGCTCGGCGGTCGCCTCGATCCGCAGCGACACGGCGTCCTTCGTGTCGACGAGGGCGGGGTAGCCGCGGACGACACCGCCGGCGACCTTCGTGTCGACGACGGCGGGCAGGTCGCCCACGTCCCACGTCGTGATGCCCGTGCGTTCGATCGGCGCGCTCGCGGCCGCGACGGCCGCGGCGGGGGATGCCGAGGGCTGCGGCCCTCTCCTCGGGCTGAGCGACCGGGCGACCGACTCGCGGGCGCGACCGGCGAGGCGGTCCTGCAGCTCGCGCAGATCGCGGGACGACCCCACCGTGCGCCCGCGCTGGTCGACGGCGCGGAACGAGACGGTCAGGTGGGCGGGCACGCGCTCGAGGTCGAAGTCGCGCTCGGTCACCGGCTGGTGCGCGACGCGCTGGATGCGTGCGGCGAGCGCCGCGCGCAGGGTGGATGCCGGGAGTCCGTCGGTGTCCTCCGGCCCCGAGCCGCGCAGCTCGTCGCCGAGGGTCGCCGCCCAGTCCGCGGCCGGGACGACGTGGCGCCGGATCGCCTTCGGGAGCGCCTTGATGAGCGCCGTGACGAGCTCGTCCCGCATCCCGGGCACCTGCCAGTCGAAACCGTCGGGCCGCAGCTGCGCGAGGAGGGCCAGCGGCACGACGATGCTGACGCCGTCGTCGGGGGCGCCCGGCTCGAACCGGTAGGCGACCGACAGCACCTGGTCGCCCTGACGCCAGCGCGCCGGGAAGTCGCGCTCGTCGGTGCGGGCGGACTCGCCGAGGAGGTCGCCCTCGGTCATGTCGAGCAGCTTCGGGGTGCGCGGCTGCGTCTCGCGCCACCACGCCTCGAACGAGCGGACGTCGAACACGTCGTGCGGCACGCGCGCGTCGTAGAAGGCGTACACGGCCTCGTCGCCGACGAGGATGTCGCGGCGACGCTCCCGCTCCTCGATGCGCTCGAGCTGGCGGCGGAGCTCGCCGTTGCGGCGCTCGAACGCGGTGAGCCGCTTGTCGAGGTGCTGGCTGTTCCACTCGCCCTCGACGAGCGCGTGGCGCAGGAACAGTTCGCGCGCCAGGTCGCGGTCGCGGCGGGCGAGCTGCACGCGCCGGCGCGGGATGATCTCGACCCCGAAGAGCGTCACCTTCTCGGCCGCGACGGCGGCACCGGCATCCTTCGACCAGTGCGGGTCGCTGAGACTGCGGTGCGCGAGATCGCCGGCGAGGTCCTCGGCCCACGCGGGGTCGATCGCCGCGACGGTCCGGCCGAACAGGCGCGAGGTCTCGACGAGCTCGGCGGCCATGACGGCGTCGGGCGAGGCTTTGCGCAGGCCCGAGCCGGGGAAGATCGCGAACGAGGCGCCGCGGGCACCCCGGTACTGCGGGAGGGGCTTGCGGGCGTTCTTCTTTGCGGGATCGGTCGTGACCGAGCGCGTGTCGAGGATGCCGATGTGCGACAGGAGACCCGAGAGGATCGCGCGGTGCAGCGCATCGGGGTCGGCGGCGCCGGCGGTGCGGCGGGGCGCGTCCTTCGGGGCGCCCGAGCGCGACAGCGTGCTCAGCTGGCGGTGCACGTCGAACCACTCCCGCACCCGCACGTAGTTGAGGTGCTCGCTGCGGCACAGGCGCCGGAACGCGCTCGACCCCAGCTCGCGCTGCTGCTCGCGGAGATGGTTCCAGAGGTTCAGCAGGGTGAGGAAGTCGCTCGTCGGGTCGACGAACCGGGCGTGCAGCCGGTCGGCCTCCTCCCGGCGCTCCTCGGGGCGTTCGCGGACGTCCTGGATCGACAGCCCCGCGACGATCGCGAGGACGTCGCGCGAGACGCCGAGCTTCTCGGCCTCCAGCAGCATCCGCGCGAAGCGGGGGTCGATCGGCAGACGGGCGATCCGCCGGCCGAGGCCCGTCAGCCGCAGCGCGCCCGTGCGCCCCGTCACGGCGCGGAGCTCGGTGAGCAGCTCGACCGCGGCCTTCACGCCGCGACTGTCGGGCTTCGTGAGGAACGGGAACTCCGTGACGTCGCCGAACCCGAGCGAGAGCATCTGCAGGATCACCGATGCGAGCGAAGTGCGGAGGATCTCGGGCTCGGTGAACTCCGGCCGGGAGGTGAAGTCGTCCTCGCCGTAGAGGCGGATCGCGGTGCCCGCCGACGTGCGGCCGGCGCGCCCCGAGCGCTGCTGCGCGGAGGCCTGCGAGATCGCCTCGATCGGCAGGCGCTGGATCTTCGACCGCACGCTGTAGCGCGAGATGCGCGCCGTGCCGGCGTCGACGACGTAGCGGATACCGGGGACGGTGAGGCTCGTCTCGGCGACGTTCGTGGCGAGGATGATCCGCCGCCGCACCCCGGCGACCGAAGACGGCTCGAACACGCGGTGCTGCTCGGCGGAGCTGAGCCGGCCGAACAGGGGGAGCACCTCCGTCGGACGCGCGTCCTTCGCGTAGAGGCCGCGGACGGCATCCATCGCGTCGCGGATCTCGGCCTCGCCGGGGAGGAAGACGAGCACGTCACCGTCGGGCTCGCGGTCGAGCTCTCGAAGGGCCGCGAGCAGCCCGTCGACGTCGTCCTCGGACGCGGCGTCGTGCGGGCGGTAGCGGATCTCGACGGGGTAGGTGCGGCCCGAGACCTCGATGATCGGGGCGGGCACGCGCTCGCCGTCCGGCGCGGTCGCGGCGAAGTGCGCCGCGAAGCTCTCGGGGTCGATCGTCGCCGAGGTGATGATCACCTTCAGGTCGGGACGCTCGGGCAGGATGCGGGCGAGGTACCCCAGCAGGAAGTCGACATTGAGCGAGCGCTCGTGCGCCTCGTCGACGATGATCGTGTCGTAGCGGCGCAGCAGACGGTCGCGGTGGATCTCGTTGAGTAGGATGCCGTCGGTCATGAGCGTGACCTGCGTGGCGTCGGTCACCTCGTCCGTGAAGCGGACCTTGTAGCCGATCGCCCCACCGAGCGGCACCTGCACCTCGGAGGCGAGGCGTTCGGCGATCGAGCGGGCGGCGATCCGGCGGGGCTGCGTGTGGGCGATGCGCGTGCGCCCGAGCTCGAGGCACATCTTCGGCAGCTGCGTCGTCTTGCCCGACCCGGTGGCACCGGCGACGATGACGACCTGGTTCTCCGCGATGGCGCGCGTGATCTCCTCCCGCGCGGCGCTGACGGGCAGCTCCGGGGGATACGAGAGGACGGGGGCGGGTGCGGACACAGCCTTCGATGCTATCGCGCGGGCGGATGCCGGCGGTCGCCCGCCGCCTGCCGGACCCGGCTCAGCGGTCGGCGGTCTGCGGGGCGTCCAGCAGCGGCAGGTCGGCCGCCGTGACCAGGCGCGAGAGGACGGCGTGCTCGACGAGGCGCGCGCGCCGGTTCGTCGCGAGCTTGCCGGCGCCGCCGCGCAGGCCCTGCACCCCCTCGCGGTCGAACTTGTCGCACACGTTGTCGAGCTTGCGGTTGAACGTCGTGAGCGGCCAGCCCAAGCGCTCGGCAGCCTTCGCCGAGGTGGGGATCTGACTCGAGCCCATCATCCCGCCGCGCAGGATCGGCTCGCACAGGGCGATGAGCAGTAGTCGCTGGCTGGCCGTCAGCGGGACCGCGCCGATCGTCGTGCCGCCGTCGGTGCTGTCGCCCTCGAGCGGGGACGTGCGTCCCGTGAAGCGGGCGGCGCCGTTGCGGATCGTGAACTCGTACGTGTACGCGCCCGCCGTGAACATGACGACGAGCTCGGGGAACACGAGCGGCACGCGCGTTCCCGGACCGAGCATCGCCTGGTAGGCGCCGTCGGCCGTGGCGAGCGCGACCGAGATGGACCGGCCCGTGTTGGTGAGCCACCACATGCCCTGCGACGACTCGATCTCCAGCAGCCGGCGGTGCAGGTACGGGTTCGTGTCGATGACGAGGTCCGCGTCGCGACCGATGGAGAAGGTCTCGCCCGGCGTCGGGTGGAAGCACTCCCCGCAGAACTCGATCCCGAGCTCGGCGGCCTCCGTCTCGGCCGTCATCTCGATGTCCTCCGTCATCACATTCCCCCTTGAACGAGCACGACGATGCCCCAGACGGCGCCGGCGACGACCGCCGTGCCGACGAGGCCGACGAGCAGCAGCAGCCCTGTGCGCGACCGGCGCGCCGGTGCGGGCGCCGGGGACACCGGGGGCGCGACCGGGGTCCGCACGACGCGTGCGGCGGGCTCGCCGCGCCGAGGCGCGTAGACCGGCTGCGACACGAGCGTGCCCGGCGCCGACGCGGTCCGCGGCGTGTCGGCGCGTCCGTGCGCGATGGACGTCCCCGCCGTCGTCGTGGGCCCGACGCGTCGGGCCGTCGCCCGGGTGCCCTCGTCGGTGCGCCGCTCGGCGAGGAGCGTCTCGTCGGCGTCCTCCGGTGCCGCGACCGGACCCGTCTCGGCCCGACGTGCGACGAGCCGGGTGTCGTCGTCGCGCTCGGCCCGCAGCTCGCGGCGCGTGCGGGGCGCGAGGCGCGTCTCGTCCTCGAACTGGTCAGTCATGGCGTTTCCGCCGCGACGGCACCGTCTCGACCTCGATCGTGCCGGTCGCGGGTTCGCTCGTGACGAGGCCGCCGGTCGTGTCCTCGAGGCGGGGGTGGATGCCGCCCCCCACCACGTCGACGACGATCGCCGTCACGTTGTCGCGGCCGCCGTGGGCGAGCGCCTGGGCGATGAGCGCCCCCGTCGTCTGCGCCGGGGACGCGCCGCTCAGCAGGCCCGCCCGGATCGCCTCGTCGGTGATCTCGCCCGAGAGGCCGTCGGAGCAGATGAGGATGCGCTCCCCGGTGACCACCGGCAGCAGCCAGAAGTCGGCGGGGCTGCGCTCGCCGCCGACAGCGCGCGTGATCACGTTGCGCCCCTCGAATGTCGACATCTCGTCGCGGGTCAGGCGCCCGGCATCCACCATCTCCTGCGCGATGGAGTGGTCGACGGTCACCTGCTCCAGGCGCTCGGAGAGCAGGCGGTACACGCGGGAGTCGCCGATGTTGACGACGAGCCACCGGGGCTCCCCGCCCTGCTGCACGGCCACGACGCCGGTGAGCGTGGACCCGGCGCCGCGGGTGGTGCCGCGGGCGATCGCGCCGACGGCGCGGTGGGCGGCCTGGACGGCCTCGGCGACCTCCTCGGGCGCGACGTCGCTGCGGCCGACGAAACCCCGGAAGGCGTCGACGACGGCGGCCGCGGCGCGGTCACCCGCCTCGTGACCGCCCATGCCGTCGGCGACGATGAACACGGGGAAGCTCGCGAGGTGCGCGTCCTCGTTCACCCGACGCCGCAGTCCGGTGTCGGTGAGCGATCCGCTGATGACCTCGACGTGCAGCGGGCGGGGAGAGGTCATCGGGCTCCCACGTCGAGGAACAGCTCCGCGTCGCCGAGGAGGAACCGCCCCGGGACGGGGACCGGCGTGCCCACCGCGATCTCGACGTCGCCGTCGCCGACGATCACGCCGTTGGTCGAGGACAGGTCGGTGATGCTCCAGCCGTCCTCGCCGCGGCGCAGCAGCGCGTGCGTCTTCGAGACCGTGCGGGTCGCGTCGTCGACGGGGACGGGCTGGGCACCGGGCGCCTGCGCCGGGGGCGTCGGATTGCGACCGAGGACGACGAGATCGGCGGTGAGCGGGACCGTCTGCCCGTTCGGGAGCCGCAGCGCGGCGCTCGGGCGTCGGTGCGCCGCCAGCACGGTGTGCTCCTCGACCTCGGTCGCCGCCGGGGCGGGGGCGGGCGGCAGCGGCGCCACCGGGGCCGCCGGCGTGGCGGCGGGAGCCGCGGAGGGGGCCGGCGCGAGCGGCGGCGGCGACCACGGCGTGACCGGTGCGGCGGCGGGGAAGGGGGTCGTCGAGGGCGGCGCGAACGCGGTCGTGTCCGACGGGACGGATGCCGCGGCCGTCGTCGGCTGCGCGTCGCCCGCGAACGGCGTCGGCGGCAGTCCGGTGCGCGGCAGGCCGTGCCACTGCGCCGAGCCCCACCCGATGACCGAGGCCCAGACGGGGAACAGGAGGACGCCCAGCACGACGAACCCGCCGCCCCGCTCGAACCCTCGGTTCAGGGGGCCCATCATGCGGACGAGGAGGATGATCGCTCCCGCCGCGAAAAGGAGCACGAGGACGAGGGGCACCACCGTCGCGCCGAGGAGCGCTCCGGCGGCGTCGCCGCCCGAGCCGCCGAACGCGGCGTTCTGCGCCGACGCGACGAACACCGCGTTGAGGACCGAGGCGAGGATCGTGGTGAGCAGGCCCCCGCCGACGAGGACCGCCGCCCACCATCCCTTCATCCCGGCCACCTCGAACAGGGTCCAGAGGTTCAGCACCGGGATCCAGGCGCGCGCGGCGGGTCGGTCGACCTTCCGGAAGACGGCGCTCAGCGCGAGGGCGGTCCACACGTAGACACCGGCGGCGAGGACGAGCTGGACGAACGCCACCAGCAGCGACGCGACGGCGAGACCGGCGGCGGCCCCGGCCGCCTCGGCAGCCGTCGTCGCGAGAGGGATCTCCGTGGTCATGCTCTGCATCCGTCCTGGCCCTCCGTCATCGATTCCGTCGATCCCGCACCGCACACCCTATCGGCGCGCGGCCCGTCCGCGCGGGAGCAACGAGCGCAGCGACAGGCGCGCGCGCAGCCGCGCCCAGAAGCCCTTCTCCGCCGCGAAGCGCGCGCGTTCGGCCGCGACGATCCGCCAGAACTCCTCGTTCTCGGCCGCCGTCGGCGGCACCACGTCGAAGACCGACCGGTCGGCCCACGTCGCCAGGCGGGTGCCCGCCGCCTCCTCCGCGTCGCCGGCGAACAGGCGCGCGAGCTCCTGGCGCGTCAGATGGGCGGGAGCCGGGTAGCCGTGGTCGACCGCCGTGTCGACGTACTCCTCCCAGCCGCCGGTGAAGCGCGCGGCGACGTCGCCGCGCCGGCGGCCGCGCCGCCGCAGCGCCTTGACGGCGAGGATCGTGACGAGCGGGCCGACGAGGACGATCACCGCGAGCAGCGAGACGCCGCCCACGCGCACCGCGGCCCACAGCGCCGACAGGTCGCGTTCCTGCGGAGCGGCCTCGGGGGCGCTCTGATCGCCGTCGGAGGGCGACGCGTCGGCGGGGAGCACCGGCTCGGCGTCCTCCCGGCTCACCTCGGTCGGGTTCTCGGGATCGCGCCGCTGCTCGAGATCGGGAGACGGGAAGCTCTCGTGCTGGGGGGTCACGTCGACGGGGAGCCAGCCCCCGGCGGCATCCGCCACCTCGATCCACGCGGCGAGATCGCCGCCCCGGCATCGTCCCTCGTCGCACACGGGCAGGTCCTCGTCCGAAGCGAGCCGCGTCCCCACGACGATCCGGGCCTCGAACCCGAGCTGGTCGGCGATGAGCATCGCCGCGACCGCGAACTGCTCGTCGTCGCCGACGGCGGCCACGAGGTCGGCGTCCGTGCCGCCGGGAGCCTGCGCCTCGCGCTCGAGCAGCTGCGTGAACAGCGTTCCGATGCGGTCGGCCGAATGCCCGGCGCGGGAGGGCTGGAAGCCGGCCCCGCCGAGCTCCCGCATCCAGGCGGGGACGGAGCCTCCCGGCAGCTGCAGCGCGTGGCTCAGGTAGCCGCGGCTGCGGAGGCGGTCCACGAGTGTCTCGAGGGCCGCGCCGCCCGTACCGGCATCCTGGCTCTCCATCCACTCCGTCAGCGAGGCCGGGACGACCTCCGGCGGCAGGGACGGCCCGCTGCGGGACGGGGTGAGGGATGCCACGGGTCCGACCGCCTCGGAGGGGGATCCGGCGAGCCGGTAGGCGTCCCCGGTCTGCAAACCGTTCCCTGCGATCTCGATCGCGGCACCCGTGGCGGCGTTGTGGAAGAAGCCGTCCGCGAGCTCCGCCGCGCGGGGACCGTCGAACGACACGGCGCGCAGGTCGCCGACGGTCGGCACCCAGATCCCCGTGCCGGCGTCGATGCGCACCGTCACGGCGATCTCGCCGGTGCCGGCCGGGTCGAGCCGGGACGGGACGCGGGTGAACGCCGTCGCCGGGTCGGCGAGGCCCGCCTGCGGGTCGACCGCGCGCACCGTCCGGCCGTCATAGAAGGGGAGCGTCGCGAGCCGTACCCGCTCGGCGCCGGCGGCGGGGGAGACGGTGAAGAGAGGTTCGTCGAAGCGGTCGTCGCCGAACGAGGCGCGGTACGCGGCGAGCGGGCTCGGCGCGCGTTCGAGCTCGAGCACCGGGTCGACGACGCTCCGCGCCACCTCGCGCGGCTGGTCCGCGAGCGCCCACGGCCCCCACAGTGCGGCGACCGCCGCGGCCACGACGACCATGCCCGTCGCGGTCCCGACGCGCGCCGCGAGCCCGCGCCGCCGGCCACCCGGGCCGCGCGCCACCCCGGAGGCGGCGGCCGCCGTGGCGAGGGCCCGGCGTCGGTCGTGACCGGACCGCCACACCACCGCGACGAGCGCCGTGACGATCGCGGCGACACCGAGCAGGGTCTCGGGCTGCACCGCGACCGGGCCGACCCGCACGGGCGAGGCGAGCGAGCGCGCGCCGAAGGCGACCCCGAAGACGGTGGGCAGGAGCGCGAGGGCGACCGCCGGCATCCACCGCCGACGACTGCGCCACGCGATCGACAGCGCGGCTACCGTGCAGCCGAGGAAGAGGAAGAGGGCCGGGGCGAGTGTCGCCTGATACGACCCGAGCGGGAGTTCGAGGGTCAGCAGGTCCTTCCACCCCGTGACGGGGGCGGTCGCGACGTCGACGAGGGCGTCCACGGCGGCGTCGGGCGAGGCGAGCGACACCGCCGCGGCCACCGGCACCCCGAGCGCGATGTACGCGCCGAGGGCGGCGAGGGCGACCCACCAGCCCGACCAGCGCCAGCGGGTGCCGAGGGCGGCCACGAGGTGACCGGCGGCGATGCCGACGGTCAGGGCGACGACGAGGGCGGTGCTGCGGTAGATCGGCCAGGTCGCGACGGCCCCGACGGCGAGGACGAGATCGAGGACGAGCGCCTGGCCGACGAAGAAGCCCGCACGCGACGGGTTCCGGCGCCGCCGGGCCCGGCGCGGCGGGACGACCTCGACGGGGGCGGTCACGACTGCGCGCCCTTGGCGAGCAGCTGACGCAGGTCGTCGAGCAGCCCGATGGAGATGACGGTCATGCTGCCGAGCCGCCGGATGCCGGGCTCGGCCGTCGGCGCGCACACGAGGGCGACGACGGCCACCTCGGGGTCGAAGGCGAGCGCGGCGCTCTGCAGCTGCGTCGGGGTGAGGGGCGATCCGCAGACGAGGAAGGCGATCGACGCGTCGCCGTGGCGCGTCGAGGCGAGCGAGGCGACCTCGCGCAGCGGACTCGGGTTCACGCCGCGGTCGAGCCCGGCGAAGTCGTCGAGCAGGGTCCGGGTCGAGATCGTCGTGAGCGTTCGGAAGGTCCGCATCCGGCCGCGCGCGAACTCGGGGATCTCGGCACCGGTGACGACGGCGACGTCGCGGCCGTCGCGGATCCCGCGGACGCCGATGGATGCCGCGGCGCTGACCGCGAGCTCGAACTCGTCGTCGTCGGCGAACTCGTCGCCGCCGCGCCCGACCACGAGGATCATGCGGGAGCGGCGGGTCTCCTCGTACTGGCGCACCATCATGGCGCCCGTCTTCGCGGTCGACTTCCAGTGCACCTGACGGGGGGAGTCGCCCGGGACGTAGGGGCGGAGCGCGTGGAAGGAGAAGTCGGCGTCGACGATCGTCCGTGAGGGGCTCCCTTCCAGGTCGCGGATGAGTCCGGTCGCGGAGCTGCGCAGCGCCGTCGTCACCGGGTGCACGTAGAGCGTGTGCGTCTCCTGCCACGTCGCTTCGCGGGTGAGGATGCCGAGGGGGTCCCCGCGGACCGTGCGCGCGGGGCCGACCGTCACGATGCCCCGTCGGCGCGTCGGGATGACGACGGTCTCGGCGATCTCGTGCCGGGGTCGCAGCAGGGGGACGTGGACGTCGACGAGCCCGTCGCCGACGGGGAGGTCGACGTGACCGGGCAGGGCCGTCCGGCGGCCCACGTTCGCCACGACGATCCGCCCCTCGACGGGTGTGCCCGCGACGACGCGGTCGTGGGTGAGGCGCAGGGTCACCTCGTAGGCGCGCGCGCCGAACAGGAACGGCACCGACAGGAGCAGCAGGAGCGCCGCCGCCCCGCCCGCGACGGCGAACTCGAGCAGCCCGAAGGCGAGGCCGGCGGCGAGTCCGATCACCGCCACGGCGACGACGACCCAGCCCGCGGGCGAGACGGTGTCAGCGACGGAGCGCCCCACACGGGCGGCCGCGCGGCGCAGTCGGCGCCAGCCGTGCAGGCCCCGGACGGCGAGCACGGTGGTGCCCCGTCCGGCCTCGAAGCCCGTGCGGGTGTACCCGGTCGCCGCCGACGTCCGGGTCAGTCGCGACTGGGTGGACGAACTCACACGTTCTCTCGCTGACCGCGGTCGTCGGCGCGCTCCTGCTGCGAGGGCGGCACGACGTCCAGGAGCACCTGGCCGACGACCGCCTCGGCGGTGACGCCGTCGAACTCCGCCTCGGGGTCGAGGATCAACCGGTGCGCGAGCACCGGGACGGCGAGCGCTTTGACGTCGTCCGGGGTCACGTAGGTGCGGCGGTGCGCGAGCGCCCACGTGCGGGCCGCCTTCGTGAGGGCGAGGGCGCCGCGCACGCTCACGCCCAGGCGCACCTCGCGGGCGAGCCGGGTGGCCTCGACGATGCGCGCGATGTAGTCCAGGACGAGGGGGTTGAGGTAGCCGCCGCGGGCGATGTCGGCCATGCTGACGACGCCCTGCGGCGTGATGACGGGGCCGACCTCGCGCGGGCCGTCGCCGGATCCGTCGAGGATCCGGATGGTCGCGGCACGGTCGGGGTAACCGAGCGAGGTCTTCATGAGGAAGCGGTCGAGCTGCGCTTCGGGCAGCCGGTAGGTGCCGGCCTGCTCGACAGGGTTCTGGGTGGCGACGACGAGGAAGGGGACGCCGACGCCGCGCGTGACGCCGTCGACGGTGACGTGGCCCTCTTCCATCACCTCGAGCAGCGCCGACTGCGTCTTGGGCGACGCGCGGTTGATCTCGTCCGCCAGCACGACGTTCGCGAAGATCGGTCCCTGGTGGAACTCGAACTCGCCGCGGCGCTGGTCGTAGACGGTGATCCCCGTGACGTCGCCGGGGAGGAGGTCGGGGGTGAACTGGATGCGGGAGCTCGTGCCCTGCACCGAGCGCCCCATCGCGCGGGCGAGCGAGGTCTTGCCTGTCCCCGGGTAGTCCTCGAGCAGCAGGTGCCCTTCGGAGATCATCGCCGTGAAGGCGAGCTCGATGACGTGGCGCTTGCCGAGCACGACCTGCTCGACGTTGTCGACGAGCTTCGTGAAGGTGTCGGCGAACCAGGCGCTCTGCTCCTGGGTGATCGTCATCTCGGTCCTCTCGGGTCGCGTGGCGGGGGAGGTCATGGTCCCTCCGTGCCCGGCGGCGTGGTCTCGGTGGGGTCGGTGGGATCCGGGTCCGTGGGGGGAGGTTCGGCGGGCGGCGGGATCTGCTCGCAGTCGACGCCCACCGTCAGCTGGTCGAGTTCGCGCAGGGCGCCGGTCCACCGGATCGTGTACTCGACCCGCAGCGGTCCGAGTTCTCCCTCGGTGACATCCTTGCGGACGGATGCCACGTCTCCGCCGATGCCGCTCGGGAACCAGTCCGGGGTGTCCTCGTCGGACCGGCACGACGGCAGGTCGCTCGTGGCGACGAACACGGGCCAGTCGGCGCTGTCGCGGGCGGGCACGATGGGGGTCGGGTCGGAGCATTCGACCTCGATGCCGACGAACGTGTCGCACCACTGCGCGGCCCACCGGTCGCCGGGCTCGTTCGGACGCGGGGCGAAGGCGCCGACCACCTGCCCGTTGCGGAGGTACCGCAGGCGCGCGTCCTCGAACGGCCGCGCGCCCGGATCGCTGTGGGCGCTCCCGTCCTCGTACGTCTGCACGGCGTAGGTGAACCCCGACCCCTGGTCGCCGGTCGGGGTGGGCGACACGGTGTAGGTGAGCTCACCCGGTGCGCTGACGTTTCCCGTCGGGCGGGCGGTGATCTCGCCCGTGGTCACCCCGAAGCCGTCGCGGCCCTGATACGTGCTCGTGACGCAGGCGTAGACCGTCTTGGAGCGGAAGGGCTCCGCCGGGAAGGTCCGGCGGGACTCGCGGCTGTCGGGGGTGCAGGCCGCGGCCGACTCGTCGCTGAACCCGAACAGCGGCTCGGTGCCGTCGCTCTCGGCGGTGACCTGCGCCGTGACGGTCATGGAGTCGGAGGTCGTCGTCTGGGTGAGCGTCACGGTCGGGGCTCCGACGCCGTGTGCGCGCAGGTCGAGGGAGCGCCCCTCGCTCGACCCGCCGGCGACGCGGGGCAGTTCGAACTCCGTGAGCGGGGTCGCCGTCAGAGTCTGCGCCTCGTTCGAGCCGATGCGGTAGCCCGTGAAGACCGCCGTGCCGTCCCGCACCGTCTGGGTGGCGCTGCCGGCGACGCCGCCCTGCAGTCGGACGCTCCCGGTCGTGTCGTCGAGTCCCGTGATCGTGACGGTCGCACGTCCGCCGTCGCGGCCGTTCGGCACGGGGTCGAAGCTCGCTCCGGTCGGCCGCGCCGGCGGGCGGTACGACCACGCTTCGGTGCGGACCGTGCCGCGGGAGGTGCCCACGGCGTTGACCGCCCGGACCTCGTAGACCCGCTGCTCGCCCACGGGCGCGGCGATGGGTTCGCACCTGCCCGAGGCCGGGCACGAGGCGACCTCGCGTCCGCCCGTCGTGATCCGATACCCCTCGACGGCCGGGTAGGAGGCGGCATCCGAGGTCACCCGCAGGGTCACCGAATCCGCTGTGTAGGCGGTCCATTCCAGTCGGGTGGGGTCGGCGGGCAGTCCCCGCAGGTCGAGCACGACCGACCCGTTGCGATCGCCGCTGGACTGGCGGCCCTGCGCGTCCTCGACGACGAAGGTCCCGGCGCAGCGCGCCGCCCCCTCGGCATCCGATCGCCAGCTCGCCCGCACCGCGCGGTCGCCCGCGGGAGCGAAGCTCACCCCGTCGCAGTTGCCGGCGCTCGCCGCCGCGACCACGCGCAGCGGGGTGCCCGGGAGCGGGTTCACCTCGCCGTCGGCGCCGATCACCTCGATCGTGCACGAGGAGCGCCCGTCGGACTGCGAGCAGGTCTGCACCGCCGACCCGCCGCGCGGGAGCGCCGAGGGGGACGGGCCGACCGTGAGCACGAGGCTCGCGGGGCTCGCGTCGGGGTGGCTCGGGAGCGAGACCCGCACCTGCTCCTCGCGGCCGGGACGCGCCTCGTCGAGGGCCGTCACCGAGACGACGGCGCCGTCGGCGGCCACCTCGAACTGGTCCCCGTCGTAGGCGACGTCGAAGACGAGGGCGTCCTCGTCGGCGACTCCCGCCCACCGCACCATCCGGGTGAGGTCGTACGTCTGGGTCTGGCCGGGACGGACGGCGAGCGAGGCGCTGCGCAGCGACGGCTGCGGGATCTCCGCCTCGACCTCGACGGGGAGCGTGAGATACGTGGGCTGGTCCTGACCGGCCACGCGGGCCGCGACGATGCAGGAATCCCGCCAGGGTGCGCCGCGCCCGGCCGTGTACCGCACGACGGTGCCCGACACGACGCGGCAGGAGGCGTCCGCGCGCGCCCCGCCGGCCTTCGTGCCGTCGGCGTCCACGACGAGGACGGCGTCGTCCGGCAGCGCCACGAGGTCGGCGACGTCCGTATCGACGCTCTCGCCCTCGCGCACCCGCAGCGGGTCGACGTCCGCGCGCAGGGCCACCCGGATGTCGTCCGTCCCGGGCACGCGGAGGAAGCCGTACGTCGTGACCTCGGTGCCGTCGTACGCGGCCCCTGCGACGGTGAAGGGGATCAGGCGGGTGCGCTCGGGGAGCGGCCCCGAGATCCGCCAGCCCGACACGCGGAGGTCCCGCTGCTCGCCCCACAGCCGCAGCGACAGTCCCGACGGGTCTCCCGCATTCCAGGCGACCCGGCCGCTCAGGACGTCGACGCCACGGGTGAAACCGTCGCGGTCCTCGATCGAGAGGACGGTGTCGGAGATCACGGGATGATCGGGGACGGGGTCGCGGACGACCTTCACCACGAGCAGCCCGATCGCGGTGTCGCCGTCGGCGTTGGACACCTCGTACGAGTACGAGAAGGTTCCGAGGGCCGTCCCGGCCACGACGGTCACGGCGCCGTCGTCGGCGACCGCGATGCGCTCGGAAAGCGCGGCGTACTCGGGACTGTCCTCGGGCGCGTTCGGCGTGACGCCGGTCAGGTCGAGCGTGCTCCCGAACGGGTCCACGTCGTTGTCGGCCGGGCGGATGACGACGGTGCTGTCGGCTCCGGCCTGCACCTGGACGTAGTCGCTGAACGTGACGGGGCTCGGGTCGCTCTGCTGGGCGATGACCCCGATGCGCACCTCGCCGGTACCCGTGCGACCCCGGGCATCCTTCACCCGGTACTGGAACCGCACCTGCCCCGCGGCGCCGTCGCGGCTCGTGTAGACGATGGACCGGCCGTCGGCCGAGATCGTCGCCGAGCCTTCGGCGGGCTGGGTCGTGATGGCGTCGAGCGAGACGTCGTCGCCGTCGGGGTCGACCGCGTACCGGTCGAACGCGATCGCGACCGATTGGCCCGCGACGACCCTTCCCTCGAGGGTGCGGGGGACGGGGTCGCGGTTGTCGTCGCCGCCGGTGACCGTCACCGTGACCCGGGCGGTGTCGACCACCTCGGGGAAGCCGAGGCGGTAGATCGTGTACGTCAGCGCGTAGGTGCCCGCCTCGCGGGGCGCCAGGTAGCGCAGCATCCGTCCCGAGGCGAAGGCGAGGCCGCCGCCGGTCTCGTTCACGATCGACGACGGATCGATCGCGATGAGCGCGCCGGCGGGGGCGTGGTCGTTCTCCAGCACCGGGATGTCGATCTGCGTGCCGCCGCGCACCGTCACCGTGTCGTCGACGGCGATGGGCGGTTCGGCGGATCCCGCCGGCAGCAGGATGACGGTGACCTCGCCCTCGGCCAGCGGAGCGCCGCCGTCGCGGCCGTCGGTGAGCCCGTAGCGCACGACGCCGAGGCGGCCCGGGCCGCCGTCGTCGGTCGTGCCGCTCACCCGCAGCAGGCTCTGGCCGACGAGGTCGACGCTGAGCGCGGCGGTCGGGTCGCTGTCGGGGCGGATGTCCTCGAGCAGCAGGACGACGCCGGCGGGATTGGATGCCGCCGACGCGACGTCGATCGTGGTGTCCTCGCCCGGGCGGACGAACGCCGTCAACGGGGGCGTCGTCACGACGGTGTCGTCGGGGTCGCGGACCGTGATGCGAGCCAGGGCGGAGGCTTCGCCCGCGCCGTCGCGGACGGAGTACTGGACGACGTAGGACCCCGCCTCGCGGGCGTCGAAGGTCATCCGCAACGCCGACGCGTTCGGGGTCACGGTCGTGCGCGCGGTGTCGAGGGCGACGAGCGAGCCGATCGTCAGCGCGCCCGAGGCGCCGCTCACGTGGGGGGAGAGGTCGATGTCGAGCGGCTCGCCCACGACACCCGTCGCCGCGAACGACTCTGCGCGCAGCTCGGGTGCCGGGGTCACGCGGATCGTGACGGCCTGCGTCGTCGTCGCGCCGCGCGCGTCCGAGACGACGACCGACACGGGGATGCTGGCGGCCTCCGTCGCACTCGGATCGGGATGCTGGTAGGTGAACTCGCCCTCGGGCGAGGTCGTGGCCGTCCCGACCGAGGGGGCGCCCTCGATCCCGGCGAGGTAGACGGGGTCGCCGTCGGGGTCGACCCAGCCGCGCAGCAGGTCGGCCGACACCGTGCCGCCGGGAGCCACGGACGGGGCGGGCCAGGTGGCGAGGCATCCTTCCACCCCGCACCAGACCGGCGCCGCGTTGTCCTCCTCCGCGACGACCCGCAGGGTGACGGTCGCGTACTCGGAGAGCCGACCGCCGGCGGTCGTGCCGTCGGTGACGCGGTAGCGGAAGCTCGTGGTCCCGGTCGCCTCGGGCGCGACGCGGAACGCCAGCTGCTGCTCGGCGCCGGTGACGGCGACGGAGCCGAACGCCGCGTCGACCCCCTCGATGCCGCCGACGTCGATGCTGAGGACGTCCTCGTTGGGGTCGTGATCGTTCAGCAGGACGGGGAGCAGGGCGACCGAGCCGGCGCGCACCCCGAACGCGTCGTCGACGGCGACGGGGGGTTTCGGGTCGAGCACCCGCTCGACGGGATCGTCGTTCTGCGGCGCGGCCTCGCTGGTGTCCTCGACCCGCCACTGCTGAGACGACGGGATGAGCGCGCCGTCGGGCAGGCGCCACACCCAGCCGGAGCCGCGATCGTTCAGGGCCAGGCGCGAGCCGTTGCCGATGAAGACCGGGTCGACCCCGTCGCCGATGTCCGCGCCGGCGTAGTCGAGCGGCGTCGTCTCGGCCGGACGGCTGCTCGACCACAGCGTGCCGCCGACGGCGCCGTCGCCGAGCCACGCGGCGTGCACGACGCCGTCCGAGGCCACGGGGACGGCCGGCGTGCCGAGGCCGGGGGAGTCCAGCACGCGCTCGGGATCGCCCGCGCCGAGGGGGATCCGCGTGACGCCGCCGGGGTCGGCGATGACGACGGCGTCCCCCGAGGTCGCGGCGCGCTGCAGCACCGCGCCGCTCACGGGCGTCGTGTCGGCGATGTCGTCGCGGTCCTGCACGGCGACCTCGCCGGTCGCGACGTCGTACAGCACCCAGCGGCCGTCGACGGCGCTCACCTGTGCGTCGACGGGCGAGATCGGGGTCGGGTCCTGCCCCAGGATGCGACCGGTCGCCGCTTCGGCGCGCACGACCACGCTCTCGGCCGCCGAGTAGGCGTAGACGACACCGTCGGCGTCGACCGCGACGGCGGATGCCGCGAAGCGCGGCGCCTGCTCGCCGGGCTCTCGTTCCACCTCGGCGTACGGGTCGATCGGCGAGGCGGCGCCGCCCCCCGACAGCGTCGCCCCGAACACGCCGCCGCCCTCCGTGCGGTAGACGAGGGCGTCGCCCGCGGAGACGATCTCGACCGTGCCGGCGGGTGTCGGCGAGGAGGCGTCCTCGTCCTCACCGGTCAGGTCGGCGGGCTGGGCGAGATCGACGTCGGAGAACGCTGAGCCGCCCTCGCTGAAGACGAACAACCGGTCGGCGGTCTGCGCGACCTGGGTGCCGTTGACGACCTGTTTGACGGTGTCGACCTCGGCGAGGTCGAGGTTCACCCGTGCGTAGCCGCTGCCGGCGCCGGTCTGGAGAGCCCAGACCGTCGGGTCCTCGACCGGCGTCTGCTGGGCGTCGTAGCCGGGCCACACGGCGGCGAGCGTGCCGACCACCGCGACGATCGCGGCGACCGCACCGGCGCCGATCCACGTCGATCGGCGCACGCGAGGCCGGTCGGGCTGGGGTGAGGACATTCAGCCGGCCCCGCCGAGCAGGAGGAAGGTCGCGCCGGCGCCGGCGCCGGCCAGCACGATCCCGCCGATCGCCAGGGCGACGACGGTTCCGCGGCGCATCCGCGGGGCCGGTTCGGCGCCCGCGAGCACCGTGCCCTCGTCCGGGCGTCGCGGCGAGGCGGTGCGTCGGCGCTCGGGACGCGCGGACGCGTGGGCGACGGTCGGCCGCACGGGACCGCGGGGGCGGTCGTCGGCGAAATCCACGTGGGCGCCCGCGGACGCCCACTCGTCGACGGCGACCTCGAGCGGGGTGTGCGGGAGCCCCATCCGGTGCTGGATCATCTGCAGGTCGTGCGCGAAGGCCGCCGCCGAGGGGTGGCGCGCGGCGGGGTCGCGGCTGAGGGCGCGCGCGAGGACGGCGTCGAGCTCGGGCGGCATGTCGGCGCGGCCCACCGGCGTGTAGACCGCCTTGCGGATGCGGGCCTTCAACTGCTCCCGGGTGTTCTGCCCGCGGCCGGGACGCTCGAAGGGGCTGCGGCCGGCCAGGAGCGAGTAGACCGTCGCCCCGAGACTCCACACCTCCGCGGCGATGGAGCCGGAGACCCGCTCGTCGACGACCTCGGGCGCCGACCACGGCACGGACATAGCGAAGACCTCCTCGGTGTCGGGCCTGCCCTCGACGGCGGCCGCGATGCCGAAGTCGGAGAGCACGGGGGACCCGAACGCCGTCACGAGGATGTTGGAGGGCTTGATGTCGCGGTGCAGCAGGCCCGCCCGGTGGGCGGTCTCGAGGGCCGACCCGATCTTCACGCCGAGCTGCAGCACCTCCGCGACGGGGATCTCCTCGCGGCGGTACCGGTGGGTCAGCGACGTGGGGCAGTACTCCATGACGAGGTAGGGACGGCCGTCGGCCGAGACGGAGGCCTCGTGGATCGTGAGGATCGAGGGGTGCGCGCTCAGGCGGGCCATGACGTCGGCCTCGGCGTTGAACATGCGCAGCACGTTCTCGTCGACGACGTCCTCCAGCAGCACCTTCACGGCGACGGGACGGCGGGGCAGGTTCTGCTCGAACAGGAACACGTCCGCGAAGCCGCCCGCGCCGAGCGGCCGTACGTAGGTGAATCCCGACAGTCCGGGCGGGGTGGAGGGGAGCCTGCTGGACACGCCGTGCGTCATCCCGCCGTCAGCGGTCCGGCGGTGTCGAACACGGCCGTCACGCCGTCACCCAGGTCGAGTTCGGTCCCGAGCGGCACCCGCGACGCCGCCCCGCCGCGCAGGAGCGCCGCAGCGCCCGTCGGCGGCCGGACGATCGTGCCGTTCGTCGAGTCCAGGTCGCGCACCACGAGCGTGTCGCCGTCCAGGACCGCTTCGAGGTGCGTCCCCGAGATCTCCTTACGCGGCGAGGGTACCGGTTCGATCCGGGCACCCGGGTGGCGTGCGGGTCGCGGGCTGCGGCCGAGCACGACGGGACGGTCGAGCGGCACGCTGCGCCCTCCCGGCAGTCGCAGCGCGTACGCCGTCGCAGCGGATCCGCGTCGCGACCCGAACAGCGTCCGGTCGTCGGGCGCGTCGGCGACGGCGGCCGGCCGCTCGTCCTCGCGGAGGAAGTCGGGGAGCTCCAACTCCTCGTCGTCGTCGAACGGACGCGCGAACAGGCTGCGGTCGACCGAGATCGTCTGCAGGACGTCGATCTCCTCGCCGCGCGCGGGTGCGGCGTGGGGGGCGGGCGCGGCGGGGTCGACGGTCGGGATCGCGACCGTCACGGGCGCCGCCGTCCCACGGGGCGCCTCGCCCGCGGCGGCCGGGGTCACGTCGGCATCGGGCTCGCGCCCGGCGGGGAAGGGGCGTCCCCACGACAGCTCGTCGGCGCGCGTGACGCCGAGACCCAGGGGCAGCAGGTCGCCGCCGGTGCGTCCGGATCCGAGCGCCAGACGGATGCCGACGGCCCCCGCCAGCGCCGTCTCGATCCACGTGCGCGCATCGGCGCCCGAGACGCGCGTGCGGTCGGAGGTCTCGACGATCGCGGCACCGCGCACGGCGACGCGCACCGCATCCGCGCCGTCGTCGGGGAACTCCGCGACGGCGAAGTCGGGCAGGTCGTGGATGCCGCCCGCGACGAGCACGCTCAGCACGTCCTCGAGGACGGCGGTGTCGGCGGCGGCGGCGTTCCACAGCCGGGCGATGACGCCCTCGGCGACACCGGAACCGAGCAGGATCGCGAAGCGGTCGCCCGCGATGGCGTACCCCGCCTCGGCGGCGAGCGTCGGGGTGGGGTAGCGGAACACGCACCCAGCCTACTGACGGGTGGTGCTCAGACCCATCCCGGCAACCAGTTGTGCACCCAGTAGAACTCGTACGGGATGCGCATCGCCGACCACAGCGGGTACCAGAACGCCGAGACCGCGACGATGACGCCGAGAATGACGAGCACCGTGCGGCGCCCGACCGCCCGCCGGTCGGGGTCGGCCTGCGGCGATCCGGCGATCTCCCGCAGCGCGAAGGCGAGCGCGAGGATCAGGAAGGGGAGGATCAGCACCGTGTAGAACTGGAAGATCGTCCGGCTCGGGTAGAACAGCCACGGCACGTACGTCGCGGCGACGGCGACGAGGACGATCCCCGCGCGCCAGTCGCGCGTGCGGACGCCGTGCACGGCGAGCCACAGCACGGCGAGCACCCCGAGCCACCACAGCAGCGGGTTCGGCATCGAGTAGAGGATCTCGATGCAGCCGCGTGCACTCGCGCACCCGGCGACGCCGTCGGCCGTGCTGTTCGCGTACATCGACGTCGGCCGCAGCAGCAGGGGCCACTGCCACGCCGGACTCGCGTAGGGGTGCGACGAGGTGATCTCCGCCGTCGCCGTGTAGATCGTCTGGTGGTAGTGCCAGAGGTTCTGCAGCGGCAGCGGCACCCACGACCAGAACCCACGGGCCGGGTTCGCGTCGACGGCGTGCCGCTCGTAGCCGCCGTCGGTCGTGAGCCACGTGGTCCACGAGGCGAGGTAGACGAGGACCGCCACCGGCACGAGGATCACGAAGGCCGCGGCTCCCTGCCGCACGGCATCCGCCGGCCAGAAGTGGATGCCGAGCCGTCGCCGCGCGAGCGCGTCGCTCACGACGACGTAGAGTCCGAGCGCCGCCAGCACCCACGCGCCCGACCACTTGACGCCGCACGCCGCGCCGCCGGCGATCCCCGCGGCGAACAGCCACGGCCGCCCCCACCGCACGGCGCCCCACCACGCGGCCCGGCCCGCGGCATCCCGTCGTCGCATCGCCTCGGCGAGCCGGTCGAGGTGACGCCGGCGGTCGATCAGCACGAACCAGACCGAGAGCAGCACGAAGAAGGTGAGGAGGATGTCGAGGATCGCCACCCGGCTCATCACGATCGCGAGTCCATCGATCGCCATCAGGCCGCCGGCGACCGAGCTGAAGAGCACCGAGCGGGTCAGCTGCCAGGCGATGAGGTAGAGGACGAGGACGGCGAGGGTGCCGGCCACGGCGACGGCGAACCGCCACCCGAACGACGAGGTCGGGCCGAACAGGGCCATCCCCGCCCCGATGAGGAATTTGCCGAGGGGGGGATGGACGACGAAGCTCGGCGCGTCGAGGAAGATGTCCGTCTCGCCGTCCGTGAACCGGGCGTCGGCGCCGTCAGGCCAGGTGGCCGCGTACCCGAGGTTCCACTGACTCCAGGCATCCTTCACGTAATACGTCTCGTCGAAGACGATCGCGTGCGGGTGGGCGAGGTTCCAGAAGCGCAGGATGCCGGCGAGCAGGGTGACCGCCAGCGGGGCGAGCCACGCGAGTCGGCGGCCGAGCATCACGTCGGCCGCGAGTCGCCGCCGGGCATCGTCGAGACGGACGCCGAACCTTTGCCGCGCGGGGATCGCGGGCAGGAGCGGTTCCGCGGTCGAGCTCACGGCGACCAGCCTATGCTGGGGCGGTGCTGATCCTCGCCGCGACCCCCATCGGCAACCTGGGCGACGCGACGGGGCGGCTGCGCACCGCCCTCGAGGAGGCGACCATCGTCGCCGCCGAGGACACCCGGACGACGCAGCGCCTGCTGCAGGCGCTCGGGATCGCCAACCGCCCCCGCCTGGTGGCCCTGCACGACCACAACGAGAAGCAGCGCGCCGCGGAACTCGTCGCGCTCGCCGCCGACGAGGACGTCCTGCTGCTCAGCGACGCCGGCATGCCGACGGTCAGCGACCCCGGGTACGCGGTCGTGGCCGCGGCGGTCGAGCAGGGCGTCGATGTGACGGCCCTCCCCGGTCCCAGCGCGGTCATCACGGCGCTCGCCCTCGCAGGGCTGCCGACCGACCGGTTCACGTTCGAGGGGTTCGCTCCGCGCAAGACGGGGGAGCGGCGCACGGTCTTCGGCGCGCTCGCCTCCGAGGCCCGCACGATGGTCTTCTTCGAGGCGCCGTCCCGCCTGGCCGACACGCTCGCCGCGATGGCGGAGGCGTTCGGCGCGGACCGTCGCGCCGCCGTCTGCCGCGAGCTGACGAAGCTGCACGAGGAGGTCGTGCGAGGCCCGCTCGGCGAGCTGGCGGAGTGGGCCGCCGCCGGCGTCCGCGGCGAGATCGTCGTCGTCGTCGAGGGGGCGAGCGTCCGCGCGGTCAGCGAGGACGACGCACTCGCCCAGGTGCAGGCGCTCGTGGCCTCCGGCATCCGGTTGAAGGATGCCGCCGGCGAGGTCTCGCGCGAGACGGGACTTCCCTCGCGAGACCTCTACCGGGCCGCGGTCGCGGCGAAGAAGCCGCTCAGCCCTTGACGGACCCGGCGGTCAGCCCGCCGACGATGTAGCGCTGCAGCGACAGGAACAGGGCGAGCACCGGCACCGAGGCGAGGATCGCCCCCGCGGCGAACAGTCCCCAGTTGCTGGCGAGCTGGTTCGACACCCACTGGAACATGCCGACGGCGAGTGTCCAGTTGTCCTCCGAGACGAGCACGATCTTCGCGATGATGTAGTCGCCGAACGCCGCGATGAAGGCGAGGAGCCCCACGACCGCGAGGATCGGAGTCACCAGCGGCATGATGAGGCGCCAGAAGATCTGCGCGTGCGTCGCGCCGTCGATCTTCGCCGACTCGTCGATCTCCATCGGGATCGTGTTGAAGAACCCGTACATGAGGAACGTGTTCACGCCCAGCGCGCCGCCGAGGTAGACGCAGATGAGGGAGAGCTTGGAGTTGAGCCCGAGCACCGGGAACACCTCGCCGAGGGTCAGCAGCATGAGGAAGATCGCGACGAACGCGAGCGCCTGCGGGAACATCTGCACGATGAGCAGCGCCGTCAGGCTCACCCGCCGCCCCGCGAAGCGGAACCGCGAGAACGCGTACGCCGCCGCCGCGCCCATGAGGACGGCTCCCGCCGCGGACGCGCCGCCCACTAGGCGGTGAGGTTCGCGGCATCCGCGGCGGTCAACAGGTACTGCGAGGGCACGACGACCAGGCGGTAGCGCGAGAGGTCGTGACCGGGGAGGGCGAAATCGACCGTGAGGTCGTCGCGCCACAGCCGCTCGTAGAAGGCCCGGATGCGTTCGTCGTGGCTGACGTCCTCGGACGGTCGCCACTCGAGGTCCTGCGCCCAGAACGACTCGAAGTCCCAGAGGACCGCGACGTCGGCCTCGACCCGCGCCCCCTGCACCTCGGCGAGACGCCCCAGCTTCGCGCCGAGGTCGACGACCTCGCGGAAGACGCGGGACTCGACGCCGGCGTGGGGGAGCATCGCGGAGTGGAACTTCTCGGCGCCCGAACGTCCGGCGCGCCATTGGAAGAAGAGGATGCCGTCGGCCCCCCGGCCGAAATGGCTCAGCGAGTTGCGGGCCATCTCGCCGGGACGCTTCGCGACGTTCCGCGGCTGCCAGTTGACGGCCGACGTCGAGTGCTCCATGAGGATCCAGGGCTTCCCGCCCCCGACCGAGCGGGACAGGTCCGCGGCGATCGCGAGTCCGATCTCGCCCTCCTCATCGGCGGCCCACAGGTAGTGGTCGTCCGAGACGATGTCGACCTCGTCGGCCCAGGCCCAGAGGTCGACGCCGTGGTGCTGGTTGGCCATGAAGTTCGTCGTGATGGGCTGCGCCGCGTGCCGGCGGATCGCGTCCCTCTCGATGCGGAAGCACTCGCGCAGCATCGCGTCGGTGTAGCGGGCCCAGTCGAGCTTCTGCGCCGGGTTGATCGTCGAGGGTGCGGTGGCGGGGGCGCCGACGTGGTCCCACTCCTCGTAGTGCTGACCCCAGAAGGCGGTGCCCCAGGCGGCGTTGAGCCCGGCGATCGTGCCGTACTTCTCCTGCAGCCACCGCCGCCAGGTGCGGACGGCGTGCGGGGAGAAGTCCTCGCCCACGGGGACGCCGTACTCGTTGTGGATGTGCCACAGGACGACGGCCGGGTGGTCGCCGTACCGCTCGGCGAGGGTGCCGGCGATGCGGGCGATCGCGGCGCGGTACTCGGGAGCGGAGTGCGAGACCATGCCGCGGGCCCCGAAGCCGAGCGGGACGCCGTCCTTCGTAACGGCGCGGGCGTCCGGGTACTGCGCGAAGAACCAGGCCGGTGGAGAGGCGGTGGGGGTGCCGAGGTCGACGGCGATGCCGTTCGCGTGGAGCAGGGCGATGACGTCGTCGAGCCACCCGAGGTCGAACTCGCCCTCGCGGATCTCGAGAAGCCCCCACGAGAAGATCCCGATGCTGACGAGGTTCACGCCCGCCTCGCGCATGAGGCGCACGTCCTCGTCCCAGACCTCGCGCGGCCACTGCTCTGGGTTGTAGTCACCGCCGTAGGCGATGCCCTCCAGTCGCGGCCAGGCGGGGCTCGTCATGCTCGGGTGCCATCCTCATCGATCGGGCGTGTCACGGCACGGCCTCCAGGGGTTGGGGCTGGGACCGGTAACAGGTTCGTTTGGAGTCTATGCGGCCGTCGCGGGCGACCCCGGCCCCGTTACCGAACTGTGACTGGTCCCAGGTCGCGACGGAGCGGGCGCCCCTCCAGGTATAGAGTCGGCGCGTGGTCCTCCCCTCCGAGCGCAGACGTCCCACCATCCGCGACGTCGCCGAGGTCGCCGGTGTCTCGCACGGCACCGTCTCCCGGGTCATCAACGGCGGCCGATGGGTCTCGGAGGCCTCGCGCATCGCGGTCGAGGCGGCGATCCAGGCGACGGGCTACACCGTCAGTCACGCCGCCCGCGCGCTCGCGACGGGCCGGGCGAACTCCGTCGCGTTCCTCCTGACCGAGCCTCAGCACCTCCTGTTCGCCGACCCCACCTTCGCCCTGCTGCTGCGCGGAGCGACCGAGGCGCTCGCCGCCCGCGACATGACGCTCGTGCTCCTCATCGCCGAGCACCCCTCGCAGTACGCGAACATCGAGCGCTACGTCCGCGCCGGTCACGTCGACGGCGTCCTGCTCATCTCCTCGCACGAGTCCAACCCGCTGCTGGCCGCCCTCACGAGCGCGGGCGTGCCCACCGTCTGCTCCGGCGTGCCCCTCGGCGACCGTGCGCACGTCCCGACCGTCTCGGTCGACGAGGAGGCCTCCGCGCGGGCGATGACCCGGCACCTGCTCGACCGCGGGTACGAGCGGATCGCGATCATCACCGGCCCCGACGACACCCCCGGCGGACGCTATCGCCTCGTCGGGTTCCGCGACGAGATGGGGGAGCGGTTCGACTCCGCGCTCGTCGAGCAGGACGCGTACTCCAGCGACGCCGGGGAGGCCGCCATGACGCGTCTGCTCCAGCGCGCCCCCGACATCGACGCGGTCTTCGCGGCATCCGACGTCATGGCCGTCGGCGCGATCGCCGCCCTGCGCAAGGCGGGCCGGCGTGTCCCCGACGACGTCGCGGTCGCGGGCTTCGACGACTCGGGGCTCGCGGCGACCACCGATCCGCCCCTCACGACGATGCGCCAGCCGTGGACGGAGATCTCGCGCCGGATGGTCGAGGTGCTGCTCGAGGTCATCGACGGCGGCGCGGGGGAGTCGATCGTCCTCCCGACGACCCTCGTGCCCCGCGCCAGCGCCTGAGCGCCCGTCATGATCGGCGGAGGCCCGCCGTGTCGCCCGTAGAATCTCCAGGTGACTTCCGGCGGCTCCTT
The DNA here is from genome assembly GCF_040686395.1 of Microbacterium sp. NPDC080220. Lineage (NCBI taxonomy): Bacteria > Bacillati > Actinomycetota > Actinomycetes > Micrococcales > Microbacteriaceae > Microbacterium > Microbacterium sp. NPDC080220. Next base: position 470,596 of record NZ_JBFBOP010000001.1, on the reverse strand, counting down.
CTACATCACCACCCCCATCTACTACCCGAGCGATCTGCCCCACATCGGGCACGGGTACACGTCGGTGGCGGTGGACACCCTCGCGCGCTGGCACCGGCAGGCAGGCGATGACACCTGGATGCTGACGGGCACCGACGAGCACGGGCAGAAGATGCTCCGCGCCGCGACGGCCAACGGGGTGACCCCCCAGGAGTGGGTCGACAAGCTCGTCGAGGAGTCGTGGTTCCCGCTGCTGAAGACCCTCGACGTCGCCAACGACGACTTCATCCGCACGACGCAGCCGCGCCACGAGGAGCGCGTCAAGAAATTCGTGCAGGCCCTCTACGACAGCGGCTACATCTACGCGGGCGAGTACGAGGCGCTGTACTGCGTCGGCTGCGAGGAGTTCAAGCCCGAGGCCGAGATCGTCGACGGCACGGGTCCCTTCGAGGGCCTCAAGGTGTGCGCCATCCACTCGAAGCCGTTGGAGCTGCTGCAGGAGAAGAACTACTTCTTCAAGCTCAGCGAGTTCCAGGACCGGCTGCTCGAGCTGTACCGGAGCCGGCCCGACTTCGTGCGTCCCGATTCCGCCCGCAACGAGGTCGTCTCGTTCGTGCGGTCGGGGCTGAAGGACCTCTCCATCTCGCGGTCCGCGTTCGACTGGGGCATCCGGGTGCCGTGGGACGAGTCGCACGTCATCTACGTGTGGGTCGACGCGCTCCTGAACTACGCGACGGCCGTCGGCTACGGCGACGACCCGGCGGAGTTCGAGCGGCGGTGGCCGGCTTACCACGTGGTCGGCAAGGACATCCTCCGCTTCCACGCCGTCATCTGGCCCGCCATGCTGATGGCCGCCGGTCTCGAGGTGCCGAAGGGCATCTTCGCCCATGGCTGGCTGCTCGTCGGCGGCGAGAAGATGTCGAAGTCGAAGCTCACCGGCATCGCGCCGACCGAGATCACCGACGTCTTCGGTTCCGACGCATACCGGTTCTACTTCCTCTCCGCGATCGCGTTCGGACAGGACGGCTCGTTCTCGTGGGAGGACCTGTCGGCGCGCTACCAGGCCGAGCTCGCCAACGGTTTCGGCAACCTCGCCTCGCGCACGATCGCGATGATCGGGCGCTATTTCGACGGCGTCGTGCCCACTCCGGGTGAGCCGACCGAGCTGGACCTCCGGGTGCAGCGGACGGTGGCGGATGCCGCGACCGCCGCCGATGCCGCGATGACCGCCTTCCGCCCCGACGAGGCGATCTCGGCCATCTGGACGATCGTCGACGAGCTCAACGGCTACATCACCGAGAACGAGCCCTGGGCGCTCGCGAAGGACGACGCGAACCGGGAGCGGCTCTCGACGGTGCTCTACACGGCCGCCGAGGGACTGCGCGCGCTCGCCGTGCTGCTCTCGCCGGTCATGCCGCAGTCGACGGCGACCCTCTGGGGCGCGCTCGGCGCTCCGGGCGAGCTGACGGCGCAGCCGCTGCGCGAGGCGGGCACGTGGGGGCAGCTGCCGGCGGGTACCCGCGTCGGCACGCTCGCGCCGCTGTTCCCGCGCGTCGAACAGAGCGCATGACGGACGACCCGAGCACCTACGTCCGCCAGCGCGAGCAGTCCGCGCGCGACGTTCGATGGCCGGATGCGCCGGAGCCCCTCCCGGTCGCCGTCTACGACAACCACGCGCACCTCGAGATCGAGGACGGCGACGAGCCGCGCGGCCTGGACGAGCAGCTCGCCCGCGCCGCGGAGGTCGGCGTCGTGGGCGTCGTGCAGGCGGGGGGCGACATCGAGTCCTCGCGCTGGTCGGCGTGGGCCGCGGCATCCCACCCCGCGGTGCTGGCCGCCGTCGCGATCCACCCGAACGAGGCGCCGGCGTACGCGGCCGCCGGGCGGCTGGACGAGGCGATCGCCGTCATCGACGAGCTCGCCGCGCAGCCGCGCGTGCGGGCGGTCGGCGAGACGGGTCTCGACTTCTTCCGGACCGACGAGGACGGGATCCCCGCCCAGGTCGCGAGCTTCGAGGCGCACATCGACATCGCGAAGCGGCACGGGATCGCGATGCAGATCCACGATCGCGACGCGCACGAGGCCGTCCTCGAGACCCTCGAGCGGGTCGGCGCGCCGGAGCGCACCGTCTTCCACTGCTTCTCGGGCGATGCCGACATGGCCCGGTACTGCGCCGACCGCGGCTACTGGCTGAGCTTCGCCGGGAACGTCACGTTCAAGAACGCGCAGAACCTGCGGGACGCTCTCGCCGTGACCCCGCGCGAGCGGATCCTCGTCGAGACGGATGCGCCCTTCCTCACCCCGACACCGCACCGCGGCCGCCCCAACGCCCCGTACCTCGTGCCGGTGACGGTGCGGTTCCTGGCCGCCGGCCTCGGTATGCCCCTCGAGGAACTGTGCGCACAGCTCGCGCAGAACACGCTCGAGGTCTACGGCGCCTTCACGGACTGAGGCAGCGCGACGGCCATCGGCGGGCGCGTCGTCGACCCCGGCACGAGTTCCCACGGCAGGTCGACCACCCGCGGGCCGTCATCGAGCAGAGCGCCGGGGAGCGTGTCGAACATCGCCTGGGCCGCGAGGTCGGGACGGATGCAGACGTGCGTCACGCCGAGGCGGCGGTTGACGGCGCAGTCGGTGGAGCAGAGCGCGACGAGCTGGACGTCGCGGGGGATGACGAGGCGCATCTCCTCGAGCTGCAGGTAGACGTCGGGCCCGTCCTCGGCTCCGGCGAAGATCGCGTCCGCACCGTCGGCGAGGACGTCGGTGATGAGGCGCGGCAGCGTGCGCCGCGAGGCGTCGACGGCGCGCACCAGCGGCTCGCGGCCGCGGACCGAACACCAGATCTCGTACGCAGCGCGTCCGATCTCGTCGCGGGGGGCGCCGCCGTCCTCGGTGAGGAAGGCGATGCGGCGGGCGCCGGCGCGTTCGAGTTCGTCGAGTCCCGCCCGGACGGCAACGTCGTACCCCGTGCGGATGCTGAGTCCGCGCGATCCGTCGACGAACTGGTCGTCCGCGACGATCGGGATGCCGCGTGCGATGGCCGCGAGCAGGAGTTCCCGGTTGCCGCGCGCATCGGGCACATAGAGCGCGTCGAGCGTCGTGCCGGCGATGAGGTCGGGGGTCGAGTCGGGGAGGACGGTCACGGTGAAACCGTGGGCCGCGGAGGCCCGGACGAGCGAGGTCAGCTTGCGCGCGCGCTGGAGCTCGCCGCGCCGGTCGTCGTCGGGGTCGTCGCCCATGACGAACCCGACCGTCATCGTCCGGCCGCTGCGCAGCGCCGCGGCGTGGCGGTTGGGGACGTAACCGAGTTCGGCGGCGATGGCCTTGATGCGTTCCCGCGTCTCGGGTCGCATGCTGCCGCGATCGTTGAGCGCCTGGCTGATGGCCGCCGTCGACACGCCTGCGGCGCGCGCGATGTCCTTCAGCGTGACGCTCGCGCTCACGGCTGCTCGCCCTCGTCCGGTGAGGCGCCCTCGCGCGACCCGGGCAGCACGGTGCGGACCGCCTCGGCCCACTCGGGACCGGCGCCCGAGGAGGCGAGCGTGTGGCCGCGTGCGATGAGCTGGTGCAGCAGCACGCCCGAGAAGTGGCGGAGCGCCGTCTCGACCTCGGCCGAGTCGCCGCGCCGTCGTGCGCGGGTGAGTTCCTCGTCCAGCACGCCGTGCACGAACCGGCGGAGGTCGACGACCGAGGGGGACACCTCGTGCACGCGCCGGGCGGCGGCGTGCCGCTTGGCGGCGGCCTGGACGATCTCGCGCGCCTGGCCGACGGTCTCGGCCTCGTCGACGGGGGCGTGCAGTCGGATGGTCTCGAGGTCGAGGAGTTCGACGCTGGGCAGCAGCGCCACCTCGGGGTCGACGTTGCGGGGCAGGCCCAGGTCGATGATCACCTGCGCGCGGGTGCTCCCGGCGCGGGCGGTCGCGTGAGAGAAGGCGTCGAGGGCGAAGGTGTCGGTCGTCGCCGTGCAGGTGACGACGATGTCGGCGGCTGCGGCCTCGGCGGCGTAATCGTCGACGCCGACGTGGACGAGGTGCTCGCGATTGGCGAACTTCTGGCGCCCCGACCGCGAGTGCACGCGGATGTCGGTGGCCCCGACCGCTCGCAGGGCGGCGAGGGCCGCCGCGGCGTAGCGTCCCGTGCCCACGAGGAGGACGCGGGCGGTCGCCCAGTCGACGCGGGGGCTCACGAGGTCGACAGCGAGACGGACGAGCGAACGCCCGGACTCACCGAGCCGCGTCGTGTTCTTGACGGCGCGGGAGGTCTCGGTGGCGCGCTGGAAGAGGTGCTCGAGCGGCGCGGTCGTCAGGCCGCGGCCGCGCGCGGCCTCGAGGGCGCGTCGCACCTGCCCGGCGATCTCGTCCTCGCCGACGGCGACGGAGTCGAGTCCCGACGCGACCGTGAAGAGGTGGTGGGCGACCTGGTTGCCGTGGGCGAAGTCGACGTTCTCGCGGAGGGACCGGTAGTCCATGTCGGCGGCGCCGGCGATCGCCTCCATCGCGGCATCCATCGCGGGGACGGGGGAGGCGAGGTCGGGTTCCTCGGCGAGGTCGAAGTACGCCTCGAACCGGTTGCAGGTCGCGAGCACGACCGCCCCGCGGACCGACTCGTGGACCGCGGACAGGCGCTCGGCGAGGTCGTCTCCGACCGTCGAGAGCCGCTCGAGGGAATCGAACGGCGTGGAGCGCTGATGCGCGGTCAGGCAGACGAGCACGGTGCGGAGAACCCCCTTGGATCAGGATTAGTATATCGATTAACCGATTCGAGGAGTCCATCATTCCCGGCCTCAGCCACCCCCTCATCGCCGCGCGCACCCGCGAGTCCCGTCTCGTCCGGGCGCTGCTGGGCGATCGTCCGCAGACGACCCCCGTCTGGTTCATGCGGCAGGCGGGGCGATCCCTCCCCGAGTACCGCGCGCTCCGGTCGCAGGGATCGATGATCGACGCATGCCTCGACCCGGCGCTCGCGAGCGAGATCACGATGCAGCCGGTGCGCCGTCACGGCGTGGACGCGGCGATCTTCTTCAGCGACATCATCGTGCCGCTCGCCCTCATCGGCGTCGACGTCGAGATCGTCGCCGGTCGCGGTCCGGTCTTCTCCCAGCCGCTGCGGACGCCCGCCGACATCGCGCGCACCGTCGCGATCGACCCCGCCCTCGTCACCGAGCGCGGGGAGGTCATCGCGGATGCCGTGGGCCGCACGACCGCGATGCTCGCCGACCTGTCCGAGGAGCGCGGCGAGCCGCTGCCGCTCATCGGGTTCGCCGGCGCGCCGTTCACCCTGGCGGCCTACCTCGTCGAGGGCGGCCCGTCGAAGGACCACCTCGCCGCCCGACGCCTCATCCACGAGGACCCGGCCGCGTGGCACGACCTGACGATGTGGCTCGCCGAGGTCACCGGCCGCTTCCTCGCCCTCCAGATCGAGGCGGGCGCGAGCGCGGGGCAGTTGTTCGACTCGTGGGCGGGCGGGCTGAACCCCGACGACTACCGCGCGTCGGTGCTCCCGGCATCCGTCGCGGCGCTCTCGCGCGTCCGGGCGCTGCTGCTGCCCGAGGGCGTCGACCGGCTGCCGCTCGTGCACTTCGGGGTCGGTACGGGCGAGATCCTCGCCGACATGGCGACCCCCGACATCGATGCACTCGGCGTCGACTACCGGGTCCCGCTCGACGAGGCGCGTCGCCGCATCGGCCGCGACCTGACGATCCAGGGCAATTTCGACCCCGCACTGCTGTTCGCGCCCGAGCCGGTGCGGACGGCGGGTGTGCACCGCGTGCTCGAGGCCGGTCTCGCCGCGCGCGCACACGTGTTCAACCTCGGGCACGGCGTGCCGATGGAGGCCGACCCCGCCGCCATCTCGGCGGTGGTCCGGACGGTCCACGACTGGCGGGCGCCGTGACCGAAGCCCCCCGCCGTCACGACGTCGTCATCGTCGGCGGCGGTGTCGCCGCGCTGACCACGGCGTGGGAGCTCGCCCGCGCCGGCCGCGACGTCGTCGTGCTCGAGGCCGGCGACGCCGTCGGCGGGATGCTGCGCCGCGGGGTCGTCGCGGGAGTCGAGCTCGACCTCGGCGCGGAGTCCTTCGCGACCCGCACGACCGGCGTCGCCGACCTTGCGGCCGACGCCCGACTGGCCGTGCAGTTCGCCCCGCCCCGGCCCGCCGGGGCGCACGTCGCGTTCCGCCGGGAGATGGGGCGCGTCGGACGCGCACCGTTGCCCCGACGGGCGGTGATCGGGATGCCGGCGGACGCCACGGCGGCAGATGTCACCCGCGTCCTCGGTCGCGCCGGTGCCCGTCGTGCGGCGCAGGAGCGCGACCTCCCGCTCGATCCGCGGATTTTCGAGGAGCCCGAGCCGACGCTGGCCGAGCTCGCGACGGCCCGGTTCGGACCGGCCGTCACCGCCCGTCTGGTCGAACCCCTCTGCGCGAGCGTCTACTCGCAGAGCGCGGGAGCGGTCACCCTCTCGGCGCTGAACCCGGCCCTCTGGCAGCGATTCCGCGAGCTCGGGTCGCTGACCGCCGCCGTCGACACCCTCGCGCCGCAGGCCCGGGCGGGCTCCGCTGTGCGCGGCGTCGAAGGGGGTCTCTGGCGCCTCGCCGCCGAGCTCGAGATCGCGGCCCTCCGCGCGGGCGCCGTCATCCGCACCGGTGCGCCCGTCCGCGGGATCCGGCCGACGTCGGCGGGCGCCGAGGTCGTCCTCGACGGCGAGACGCTGACGGCGGGCGAGGTGGTCCTCGCGACCGGCCCCGTCTCCGCCGCGGGCCTGCTCGGCGTCACGGCGCCCGAGGCCGCTCCCGTCCGCCTGGTCGTCGCCGCCGTCGCGGTGGCTGCGCTCGATCGTCACCCGGTCGGGTCCGGTGTCATCGCCGCGCCCGACGTGCCCTCGGCCGCGAAGGCCCTCACCCACGTCGACGCGAAGTGGGAGTGGGCCGCGGCCGCCGTACCCGCGGGCGTCCACGTCGTCCGGCTGTCCGCTCGGGATGCCGGCGCCGGCGGGCTCGACACCCCCGCCGAGGTCGCGGCGGCTGTCCGCACCCTCACGGGCGTCGCTGTCAACCCCGCTGACGTACAGGAGGTCGTGCCGGTCTCCTGGTCGGATGCGGTTGTGACGCCGGAGGTGCAGGCCGCCGTCCGCACCGCCGCCGATTCGCGCGGCATCCGTCTGATCGGGGCGGTCGCCGCCGGCACCGGCCTCGCCTCGGTTATCCCTCACGCTCGCGCCCTCGCGGCGGAGTTGCTGTCCCACCCCACCCCCTCCGAAGGAGTACGTCATGTCCGCTGACGATGTGTCAGCCCCCGGCCTCGGCTACACGCTCTTCGCGATCCTCGCCGGCCCCCGTCCGCGCGCCGCCGCCTCCACGGCGGACATCGACACGCTGCGAGCGGTCGTCGACGCGTTGCCCGCCGCCGAGGTGACCCTCCGCGGGTTCTACGACGTCACCGGGATGCGCGCCGAGGCCGACCTCATGGTGTGGCTGCACGGCGAGGACCCGGCCGCCCTCCAGAAGGCCCTCCGCGAACTCCGCCGCACCCCCGTGCTCGCGGCCTTCACGAACGTGTGGAGCGCGATGGGCGTGCACCGCGAGGCCGAGTTCAACAAGCGGCACGTCCCCGGCTACCTGCGCGGCGAGCACCCCCGCGGCTGGCTCTGCGTGTACCCGTTCGTCCGCAGCTACGAGTGGTACCTGCTGCCCGAGGACGAGCGCTCGCGCATGCTCGCCGAGCACGGCCGCAAGGGCGCCGCCTTCCGCGACGTCGTGGCGAACACCGTGTCGACGTTCGGCCTGAGCGACTACGAGTGGCTGCTGCCGCTCGAGAGCGACGACCCGATCAGCCTCGTCGACATGATGCGCGAGCTGCGGGCGACCGACGCACGGCGTCACGTGCGCGAGGAGGTGCCGTTCTACACCGGGCGGCGCGTGGAGATCGACGAACTGGCGGAGGTGCTCTCGTGAGCGCGGAAAACATCGGGTCCCCGGGCGCGGAGTTCCGTCCGAAGCCCACCCGCGCATCGGGAGTGGTCGTCGCCGACGGCTGCGTCATCCCGAACGCGACCGAGGGCACGTGCGCCGGTGAGCCCCACGCCACCGTCCCCGTCGCCTACGACGGCATCCTCCTCCTCGGCTTCGGCGGTCCCGAAGGCCAGGACGACGTGATCCCGTTCCTGCGGAACGTCACGGCGGGTCGCGGCATCCCCGACGAACGCCTCGAGGAGGTCGCGCACCACTACCGCCACTTCGGCGGGGTGTCGCCCATCAACGAGCACAACCGCGAGCTGAAGGCCGCCCTCGACGCCGAGCTCTCCGCACGGGGACTCGACCTGCCGGTTTACTGGGGCAACCGCAATTGGATGCCGTACGTCACCGACGCGATCGACGCGGCCGTCGCGGACGGCCGGCGGAAGCTCCTGGCGATCGCGACGAGCGCGTACAGCTCGTACTCGTCGTGCCGGCAGTACCGCGAGGACCTCGCGGACGCCGTCGAGGCCACCGGACACCAGACCGACATCCAGATCGACAAGGTGCGCCAGTTCTTCGATCACCCCGGGTTCGTCGCGCCCTTCGTCGACGGCATCCGTGCGGGCATCGCCGAACTCGCCGAGCGCGGGATCACCGACCTCGAGAACGAGGTGGAGATCCTGTTCTCGACCCACTCCATCCCCACCTCCGACGCCGACCGCTCCGGCCCGCCCGAGCGCGGCTTCGGCCCCGGCGGCGCGTTCGTCGCGCAGCACCTCGCGGTCGGCGAGGAGATCATCTCGCGGCTCGGGTTCCCGGGCGCGTGGCAGCTCGTCTTCCAGAGCCGGTCCGGCCCGCCGCAGGTGCCGTGGCTCGAGCCCGACATCAACGACGCGATGCAGGAGCTGCCGGGCCGTGGCCGCAAGGCCGTGCTCATCGTGCCGCTCGGGTTCGTGAGCGACCACATGGAGGTCATGTGGGACCTCGACACCGAGGCGATGGAGACGGCGGAGGAGCTCGGACTCGTCGCGGTCCGCACCGCGACCCCCAGCACCCACCCCGACTACGTCGCGGGTCTCGTCGACCTCGTCGAGGAGCGCCTGAAGGGCACCCCCGCCGCGGAGCGCCCCGCCGTCACCGACCTCGGTCCCTGGTACGACGTGTGCCGTCCGGGATGCTGCGAGAACAAGCGACTCGGCTTCCAGCCCGCGCTGTCGGGTATGGCGCCGTGAGCGCCCCCCTGCGCCTCGGCACCCGCGCGAGCCTGCTGGCGACGACCCAGTCGCAGCATGTGGCGGATGCCGTGGCCGCGGCATCCGGGCGGGACGTCGAACTCGTGCCCATCACCAGTGAGGGCGACGTCCTCACCGGGCCGCTCGCCCAGATGGGCGGCACCGGCGTGTTCGCGACGGCGCTGCGGGACGCGCTCCTGCGGGACGAGTGCGACTTCCTCGTGCACTCGATGAAGGACCTGCCGACCGCGCCGTACCCCGGCATCGTCGTGGGCGCCGTCCCCGTACGGGCATCCCAGCGCGACATCCTCCACTCGCGCGACGGCGTGGCCCTCGATGAGCTCCCCGCCGGCGCGCGCGTCGGCACGGGGTCGCCGCGTCGTGTCGCCCAGGTGCGGGCACGCCGCCCCGACCTCGTGGTCGAGGGCATCCGCGGCAACGTCGACAGCCGGCTCCGCAAGGTCGCCGACGGGCAGTACGACGCGATCGTGCTCGCCGAGGCGGGGCTCCGTCGCATCGGTCGCGACAGCGCCATCACCCAGGTGCTCGACTGGCCGACCTCGGCCGCCCAGGGGGCGCTCGCCGTCGAGATCCGCGACGGCGACAGCGTCGTGGCGGACGCCGTCGGCCGTATCGAGCACGCCGACACCGCTCTGGCCGCCCACCTTGAACGCGCCGTGCTGCGCCGTCTCGAGGCGGGGTGCGCCGCGCCCGTCGCGATCGACGCGGAGCGCCACGGCGACGTCGTGACGCTCGTCGCGCACGTCTACGCCGAGGACGGTTCGCGGTCGGTCGCCGCCTCGCGCCGCCTCGATCCGCACGTCGACGTCGACGCGGCCGCGGCGGACGTGGTCGCCGAACTCCTCGAGGGCGGTGCCGCCGACCTCGCCGACCTCGCGGGGACCTCCCGATGACCTCGGGAGGACTCCGCGGTACCCGCGTCCTCGTCCCCCGGGGTGGGGCCTGGGGTGACCGCGTCGCGGCCGACCTGCACGCCCGCGGCGCGGACGCCGTCATCGCACCGCTCATCTCCTCCGCCGCCCCCCGCGACACCGCCGCCCGCGACCGCGCCTTCGCCGCGCTGTCGGCGGGGGCGTACGCCTGGCTGTTCGTCACCAGCGCGGCGAGCGTCGAGCAGCTGCGGCAGCACGGGGTGAGGATCCCCGACACCACCCGGATCGCCGCCGTCGGCAGGGCCACCGCGCGCGCCCTGACCGAGGCCGGGTGGGAGGTCGACTTCGTCCCCGCCGGGGCGTCCTCGGCCGCGGCCCTCGCCGCCCAGTGGTGCGCCGACCGGGATCCCGCCGCGACCGGGCGTTCGCTCGTCGTGCGCAGCGACCTCGCTCAGGCCGTCGTCAGCGACGAGCTCGAGGTGCGCGGCTTCGCCGTCGACGTCTGCATCGCCTACCGGACCGTCGGCGTCGACCTCGAACCGCAGGTCGCGGACGCGCTCCGCTCCGGCGGCGTCGACGTCGTGCTGCTCACCTCGCTGAGCGTCGGCAGGGAGCTGCGCCGCCAGGTCGGGCGGCTCCCGGCATCCACCCTCGTCGCCTCGATCGGACCGGGGACGTCGCGGGACGCGGCCGTCCTCGGATTCACGGTCGGGTACACCGCACAGACCCAGAGCATCGACGCGCTGATCGCCGAGCTCGACGCCCACCTCCCCGTCAAGGAGTCGTCATGACCTCGTTCCCCACCCGTCGCCTGCGCCGTCTGCGCGGCACGCCGGCGCTGCGCCGCATCGCCGCCGAGCACCACCTCGTGCCCTCGCAGCTCGTGCTGCCGGTCTTCGTCAAGGAGGGCATCACCGAGGCGCAGCCGATCGCGAGCATGCCGGGGGTGTCGCAGCATCCGCTCGACGCGATCGCCGACGTCGTCGACGAGGCGGCGGCCGCAGGCCTCGGCGGCATCATGCTCTTCGGCGTCCCCGCCGTCCGCGACGCGGTCGGCAGCGGCGCCACCGATCCGGACGGGATCCTCAACCGCGCGATCGCGGTCGCCGCGCGCGCGGCCGCCGGACGCCTCACGGTGCAGGCCGACCTCTGCCTCGACGAGTTCACCGATCACGGGCACTGCGGGTTGCTGGCCGCCGACGGCTCGGTCGACAACGACGCGACCCTCGAGGTCTACGCCGAGATGGGTGTCGCGCAGGCGCGCGCCGGCGCCGACGTGCTGGGACTGTCGGGGATGATGGACGGCCAGGTGGCCGCGGTCCGCGCGGGATTGGATGCCGCGGGCTTCGCGCACGTCGCGATCCTCGCCTACTCCGCGAAGTACGCCTCCGCGTTCTACGGCCCCTTCCGTGACGCCGTCGAGTCGACGCTCCAGGGCGACCGTCGGACGTACCAGATGGACCCCGCGAACGCGCGCGAAGGTGTCGAGGAGGCGCTCGTCGACATCGCCGAGGGTGCCGACGTCGTCATGGTCAAGCCCGCCATGCCGTACCTCGACGTGCTCGCCCGGGTCTCGGACCGCTCGAACGTCCCGGTCTGGGCGTACCAGGTGTCGGGGGAGTACGCGATGATCGAGCACGCGTCCGCTGCTGGTCTCATCGACCGCGAGCGCGCCATCGGCGAGAGCCTCGTCGGCATCCGTCGCGCCGGCGCCGACGTCATCCTCACGTACTGGGCCGTCGAGGTCGCGCACTGGCTGCGCGCCGGGAAGGAACTCGCATGAGCCGCAATCAGGAGCTGTTCGACCGGGCCCGCGGAGTGATCCCCGGCGGTGTCGACTCACCGGTCCGCGCCTACGGGTCGGTCGGCGGGACGCCGCGGTTCATGGTGTCGGCGCAGGGCGCCTACGTGACGGATGCCGACGGTCGCGACTACGTCGACCTCGTCGCCAGCTGGGGGCCCGCCCTGCTGGGTCACTCGCACCCCGCCGTGATCGACGCGGTGGTGCAGGCCGCCCGGCGCGGGCTCTCGTTCGGAGCGCCGACGGCGGCCGAGACCGAGCTCGCCGAGGAGATCCGCTCTCGCGTCCCCGCCGCCGAGAAGATCCGGCTCGTCTCGACCGGGACCGAGGCGACGATGACGGCGATCCGCCTCGCCCGCGCCGCCACCGGGCGCGATCTGCTCATCAAGTTCGCCGGGCACTACCACGGGCACTCCGACGGCCTGCTCGCGCAGGCCGGCTCGGGTCTCGCGACCCTCGCCCTGCCAGGGTCCGCGGGCGTGCCTGCGCCCATCGCCGCGCAGACCCTCGTCATCGGCTACAACGACCGCGCCGCCGTCGAAGAGGTGTTCCGCGCGCACGAGGGCCGGATCGCCGCGATCATCACCGAGGCCGCCGGCGCCAACATGGGCGTCGTCCCGCCCGCGCCGGGCTTCACGGCGTTCCTCTCCGAGATCGCGCATCGGAACGGCGCGCTCCTCATCAGTGATGAGGTGCTCACCGGGTTCCGCTCGTCGCGCTCGGGGTACGCGGGCGTGCTGGAGGCGGCGGGGGAGCACGTCGTGCCCGACCTGATCGCCTTCGGCAAGGTCATCGGCGGCGGCCTCCCCGTCGCCGCGGTCGCCGGTCGCGCCGAGATCATGGACCTCCTCGCGCCCACCGGTCCCGTCTACCAGGCGGGCACGCTGTCGGGGAACCCGGTCGCCGTCGCCGCCGGCCTCGCGACCCTCACGCACGCCGACGACGCGGTGTACGGCACGCTCGACGCCGTCGCGCACACGGTCGCGGACGCGGCATCCGCTGCTCTGACGGATGCCGGGGTGCCCCACGTCGTGCAGTGGGCGGGGACGCTGTTCAGCATCTTCTTCGGCGAGTCCGTCGTGAACGGCGTGCCCGACTACGCGACGGCGACGTCGCAGGATGCCGACGCCTACGGTCGCTTCTTCCACGCGATGCTCGAGGGCGGTGTCTCGCTGCCGCCGTCGGCGTTCGAGGCGTGGTTCGTCACGGCCGCGCACGACGACGCCGCGATCGGCCGGATCGTCGAGGCGCTGCCGGCCGCCGCTCGGGCCGCGGCCGGCTGAGGGGCGGGACGGGGCGCCGGTAGGCTGGAACCCATGCCCGTCACCCTCCTCGGAGCCGCCGAGATCCGCGCCCTCGCCGCCGACCTCGACGTCACCCCGACGAAGAAGCTCGGGCAGAACTTCGTCGTCGATGCGAACACGGTGCGCAAGATCGTCACCGCCGCGCGGGTCACCTCCGCCGACCGCGTCGTCGAGGTCGGGCCGGGCCTCGGGTCGCTGACTCTCGCGATCCTCGAGACCGGCGCGCCGGTGACCGCCGTCGAGATCGACCACCGCCTCGCCGAGCGTCTGCCCGCCACCGCGGCGGCGCACGGCGTGCCCGACGGTGCGCTCACCGTCGTCGCGGAGGACGCCCTGCGCGTGAGCGAGCTCCCCGGCGACCCCGACGTCCTGGTCGCGAACCTGCCGTACAACGTGAGCGTTCCCGTGCTCCTGCACTTCATGGAGCACTTCCCGACCATTCAGCGCGGCGTCGTCATGGTGCAGGCCGAGGTCGGCGAACGCCTCGCGGCGCCCTCCGGCTCGAAGGTCTACGGCGCTCCGAGCGTCAAGGCCGCCTGGTACGGCACCTGGCGTCTCGCCGGCACCGTCTCGCGTCAGGTGTTCTGGCCCGTCCCCAACGTCGACAGCGTCCTCGTCGGATTCGAGCGCGACACCGATGCCCGCGGCACCGAGGATGAGCGACTCCGCACCTTCGCCATCGTCGACGCCGCGTTCCAGCAGCGTCGCAAGATGCTCCGCCAGGCCCTCTCCGGCGTCCTCGGCGGTTCCTCCGCGGCGGCCAGCGACGTGCTCGCGCGCGCCGGTGTGGCACCCACCGCGCGCGGCGAGGAACTCACGATCGAGGACTTCGTCCGCATCGCCCGCGCCTGAGCCGGCGGCATCCGGTCGCGAGGTCTTCGCGCGTCGTTCACCGCGCGTTCCCGAAACATGCCGGTAACATTTCGGAGCAAGGCGGGGGTACCCGAGCCTCCGCACCGACGGAAGAAGTGACCATGCGCCGCGCCGAGCATCCGGCCGCCGAACGGATCCTGCTCCACCTCAGCGACACGCACCTGCGCGGTCCCGGCCCCCGCCTGTTCGACAGTGTCGACGGCGAGGCCTCGCTCACCGCCGCCCTCCGGGCCATCGAGTCCAGCGGCATCGCCCCCGACGCCGTCGTCTTCACCGGCGACCTCGTCGACCTCGGCGAGGTCGCCGCGTACGACGCGATCCGCGCGCTCGTCGAGCCCTTCGCCGAGCGCTTGGGCGCCCGCCTGCTCTGGGTCATGGGCAACCACGACGACCGGGGCGCGTTCCGTTCCCGACTGCTCGACGACACCCCTGCCGACCCGACGGCGCCTTACGACCGCGTCGACGAGCTCGACGGCCTCCGCATCGTGACGCTCGACACGAGCGTGCCCGGCCACCACCACGGCGAGCTCTCCGCCGCCCAGCTGCGCTGGCTGCGGAACGTCCTCGCCACCCCGGCGCCGCTCGGCACCGTGCTGGCGATGCACCACCCGCCCGTCCCGAGCGTGCTGCCGCTCGCGGCGAGCGTCGAACTGCGCGACCAGCGCCGCCTCGCCGAGGTCGTGCGCGGCACAGACGTGCGCGCGATCATCGCCGGCCACCTGCACTACTCGACGTTCGCGACCTTCGCCGGCATTCCCGTCTCGGTCGCCTCATCGACGTGCTACGCGCAGGACCTCACGGTCCCGGTCGGCGGCACGCGGCCGCAGGACGGCGCCCAGGCGTACAACATGGTGCACGTCTACGACGACACGGTCGTCCACTCGGTGGTCCCGATCGACGTCTCCGCGCCGCTCGAGTACATCGACCCGGACGAGGCTCAGCGTCGTCTGCGGGAAGCCGGCGTCAGCGGGTCGGTCACGCGTGCAGCTCGACCGGGCGTGCCGGCGCTGCACTGACGGCCGGGTCCTCCCACGGCGCACGGATCGGGAAGAGGCGCTCGAGCAGCCCCGTCACGGCCCGCACCCGGACGGGCTCGGGCACCTCGTGGTCGCCGCCGTCGTTGAGGCAGAACATGTCGACGTCGCCGCGCTCGGCGAGCTTCTCCATGCGCCGCAGCGACGCCGCCTGCGTGGTCTGGAAGTACCGCACCCGCGGTGCCGTCGAGGCGATCGCCCGGCCGGTGAACTGCGCGTAGTAGTGGTAAAGGCAGTTGGTCACCGAGACGTCGGTCGCGGAACGGAAGCGGGATGCCGCCGTCCGCCGGATCTCCTCGGGGAACTCCCGCTCGAGCTCGAACATCACAGAGCGGCGCAGGGGCGCGGCGCAGTGCTCGAGGTCGCGGACGATCGTGCGGCCGAAGCGCTCCTGCAGCAGTTCGCGGTTCAGGCGCAGCGCGTTGTCGTGCCCGCTGCGGGCGACGCGGCGCGGGCCCGTGCCGATGCGGACGTCGCACTCGACGAACGACGAGACGCCGGCGGGGGAGAAGAAGAGTTCCGGCGAGAGCGGCCGCCCGAAGAACATGTCGTCGTTGGAGTAGAGGAAGTGCTCCGACAGGCCCTCGATGCGATGCAGCTGCGCCTCAACGGCGTGCGAGTTGTGCGTCGGGAGCACGGCGGGGTCCTCGAAGAACTCCTCGCTGCGGACGATCGTCACCTGGGGGTGGTCGAGCAGCCACGCCGGGGCGGGGGAGTCGGTCGCGATGAAGATGCGACGCACCCACGGCGCGTACATGTGGACGCTGCGCAGTGCGTAGCGCAGCTCGTCGACGTGGCGGTAGCGGGCGGGACCGTCGTCGCCGTCGCCGACGACGTACTCCGAGAGCTGCGCGGCGCGCTGACGCTGGAACTCCGACGACGACCCGTCGACCCAGGAGAACACCATGTCGATCTCATGCGTGACGTCGCCCGGGTGCGGGTCGAACATCCCGTCCAGGGTCTGCCACGTGCGCCCGTAGCGCTCCACCGTGGCCGGTTCGACGTCCTCGGCGGCGAACACGCGACGCGTGAGGTCGTTCGCGTGGGGCGCTTCGACGAGCTCCTCGCCGAAGCGCCAGAACTCGACGCGCACGCCGTAGCCGGCGCCGTAGCGCAGCTCGCCGGCGACGCGCGGTCGGAACACCCGCACCGAGGCGGGACCCGAGGCGGGTAGGCGCAGCTCGCCGAACGGCACCGGCGTGCCGCCCTTCGCCTTCGCGTAGAGCGGCTCGGTGACGGCACGGTCCGAGAGTGCGGCGAGGGCGCGAGCCCGGTGGGCGAGGTCGACGACGAGCCCGGGTACCGAGCCCGAGTGACGGATGAGAAAGTGGGGGATGCCGGCATCCGTGAGCGTGTCGGCGATCAGCAGCAGGTCGGCGATGCGGGCCTGCTCGGGAGTGGTGTCGTCATGGCGCAGGTGCAGCATGCCTCCGATGAGGACGATGTCCTCGCGCTCGAGGAGAGCGGTCCAGGAACCACCCTCGGACGGCAGTGCAGTCAGTCGCGCCATATGTTCTCCCTTGATGTGTCTGTCCAGTCGGGCAAGACTAGGTCTCCGTCGTTTCGCCGACGTTTCGGGTGCCTCCGGTCGATAGCCTGGGGGGATGACCGACTACGCGGACCGCTTTCCCCCGTCGCGCAACGGCGACACCCACCGCCCCTATCAGGCGGCGTCCTCCCGCTACGATGCGGGGGCTTTCCGCCAGGTCGGCTCGAGCGGGCTGTATCTGCCGGCGATCTCGCTGGGACTCTGGTGGAACTTCGGGGACAACATCCCCTTCGACAACCAGCGTACTCTGCTTCGCCACGCCTTCGATCGGGGCGTCACGCACTTCGACCTTGCGAACAACTACGGCCCGCCGTTCGGGTCGGCCGAGACCAACTTCGGCCGCATGATGCGGGAGGACTTCGCGCCGTACCGTGACGAGATCCTCATCTCGTCGAAGGCCGGATACGACATGTGGCCGGGCCCCTATGGCAACAACGGCTCGCGGAAGTACCTCATCGCGAGCGCCGAGCAGTCGCTGAAGCGGATGAGCGTCGACTACGTCGACATCTTCTACTCGCACCGCGCCGACCCGGTGACCCCCATCGAGGAGACGATCGGTGCCCTCGACACCCTCGTCCGGCAGGGCAAGGCGCTCTACGTCGGGATCTCGTCGTACAGCGCCGAGCGCACCGAGCAGGCGGTGGCCGTCGCGAAGGACCTCGGGACGCCGCTGGTGATCCACCAGCCCTCCTACTCGATCCTGAACCGTTGGGTCGAGGACGGTCTGACCGACTCGCTGCGCGCCGCCGGCATGGGCGCGATCGCGTTCACGCCGCTCGCGCAGGGCCTGCTGACCGACAAGTACCTCGGCGACGGCACGGCCGATCGGGCGCAGAGCCGGTTCTCGCTGCCCGACGGACAGCTCAACCAGAAGGCGCTCGACACCCTGCGCGGGCTCAACGACATCGCTCAGCAGCGCGGCCAGACGCTCGCGCAGATGGCGATCCAGTGGATCCTCCGCGACGATGTCGTGACGTCGGCGCTCATCGGAGCCTCGCGGCCCGAGCAGCTGGATCAGAACCTCGCCGCGACCGAGGGCGCCCCGTTCGACGACGACGAGCTCGCTCGTATCGACGCGCTCTCGGGTGCGATCGACGTCGACCTGTGGGCCGACTCGGCGAACGCGTGAGCCTGAGCATCGACCCGGCCCGGCGCGTGCACGTGCGCGCGCCGGGCAAGCTCAACCTCTTCTTCGACGTGGGAGCCGTCGGCGACGACGGCTACCACGAGGTCGCATCGGTCTACCAGGCGGTGTCGCTGTTCGAGGACCTCTGGGCCTCGCATGACGACGGCTTCCACCTCACCGTGACCGGCGACGTCGACGTGTCGGGCGTCCCGCTCGACGAGCGCAACCTCGCGCTCCGCGCGGCGCGCGCCGTGACCGAGGCGGTCGGCTGGGAGGGCGGCATCCGTCTGCAGATCCACAAGGGCGTCCCGGTGGCGGGCGGCATGGGCGGAGGGTCGGCGGATGCCGCCGCCGCCCTCGTCGCCGTCAACGAGCTGATCGACGCCGGCCTGTCGACCGCCGAGCTCCACGCGCTCGGCGCGCGACTCGGCGCGGACGTGCCTTTCGCGCTGCTGGGCGGCACCGCCGTCGGTACCGGGCGCGGCGACGAGCTCGCCCCGGCGCTCGGCCGCGGCCGCTTCGCGTGGGTGCTCGTCACCGACGGCGACGGGCTCTCGACCCCCGAGGTCTACGGCACCCTCGACCGGCTGCGCGAGACGGCCGACATCCGCCCCGGGCGCCTCATGCCGGAGGTCGATCCCGCGGTGCTGCGCGCCCTGCGGTCGGGGGATGCTGCGGCCCTGGCCGCCGCGATCCGCAACGACCTCCAGCTGGCCGCCGTCCACCTGCGTCCGGCTCTCGCCGACGTGCTCGACGCGGGCCTGGCCGCCGGGGCCCTGGGCGGACTCGTGTCGGGATCGGGCCCGACGGTCGCGTTCCTCGCGTCCGACGACGCGCACGCGGACGGGATCGCGGCCCGTCTGGCCGAGCAGGGGCACACCTCCCACGCGGTCACGGGACCGGTCGCCGGCACGCGGATCCTCTGACGCGCGTCGGCGGCTCCCCGTAGCCTGGGACGCATGACCTCCCTCGGCGACGCCTTCCACTCCGCTCCGCTCGACGAGACCCTCCGCGCGGCGATCGAGGCCGACGGCCTTCGCATCGACCGCGTCGGCGACGACGACCGAGCCGCGTCGGACCGGTGGACGGATGCCGTGGCCCGCGGCTTCCTCGACGGCGAACGCAACGACCTGCAGCGCGGCGAGGCCTTCGCGCGCAGCCGCTACCGTCGCAAGATCGGTGTGTACGACCCCGCCGCCGTCCAGCCCGACGAGCCGGTCACGACGTTCGCGTCGTGGATCGCCGAGCTCACCGTGCCCGGCGGTGCCGCCATCCCGATGTGCGCGGTTAGCGCCGTCACCGTCGCGCCCACGCACCGCCGCCGGCGTCTGCTCTCGCGGGTCATGGCGGGGGAGCTGCGCACCGCCGTGGTGCAGGGCGCGCCGATCGCGGGCCTGACGGTGAGCGAGTCCGGCATCTACGGCCGGTTCGGCTTCGCCCCCGCCGCGGCGGCGACCTCGTGGGAGATCCGGACGCGCCGCGCCGGGTGGATCGGGCCTGTCGCACCGGGCCGGCTCGACTACGTCACGCGCGAGCAGGCGAGGGATGCCGCCGCCGCGCTGCACGAGCGCACGCGGCTCGCCTCGCCCGGCGAGATCGCGATGCCGGGCGGGCACTGGGACCGCACGTACGGTACGCGGCCCGACGCCGAGAAGGCGGAGCGACTCCGCGCCGTGCAGTACCGCTCGCCGGAGGGCGAGGTCGAGGGTGTCGCGCTGTACTCGGTCAGCGAGAACGACGACGACTGGTCCGCCTCGAATGCCACGGTGCACCAGCTCCTGGCGGTGACCGATGCCGCCTACGCCGGGCTCTGGCGCTTCCTCCTCTCGCTCGATCTCATCGGCACCGTCCGGGCGAGCGAGCTCTCGCTCGACGAGCCGCTCTGGTGGATGATCGCCGACCAGCGCGCCGCCCGCATCACGATCGCGGACCACCACTACCTGCGCATCCTCGACGTCCCGACGGTGCTCGCGGCCCGCGGGTACGACGTCGACGACGTGGTGGCGCTCGAGGTCACCGATCCGCTCGGAATCGCCGACGGCACGTTCGTCCTGTCGGCGGGGGCGGAGCCGGGCGTCGACGTGGTCGACGAGGCGCCCCTCGGCATCCCGCGGGCGACTCTGGGGGTCGCAGAGCTGTCGGCGATCCTGCTCGGCGGCGTCTCGCCCGTGACGCTCGCGCGCGCGGGACGCATCGAGACGGACGATCCGCACCGCCTCGCCCGCGTGTTCGCCTCGACCACCACGCCGCGACTGAGCTTCTGGTACTGAGCAAGCACCCACCGCGCGCCGCGTAGCCTGGAGGCGATGGCACATCTTCTCGGGGCCGAGGCCCTGCACCTGGAGTACCCGACCAAGGTCGTCTTCGACGGCGTCTCGCTCGGTGTCGATGAGGGCGACCGCATCGGCATCGTCGGCCGCAACGGCGACGGCAAATCGAGTCTCATGGCGATGCTGGCGGGGCGGCGCGAGCCGGACTCCGGCCGCGTGACGGTGCGCGGCGGGGTGACGATCGGTGTGCTCGAGCAGAGCGACGTGCTGCCCGACGACCTCACCGTGGGTCGCGCGGTGGTCGGCGACGGACCCGAGCACGAGTGGGCCGGCGACCCGCGCGTGCGCGACGTCATCGCGGGTCTCCTCTCGGACCTCGACTGGGATGCCGTCATCGGCACGCTCTCGGGCGGTCAGCGCCGTCGTGTCGCCCTCGCGCGGTTGCTCACCGGTGACTGGGACGTCCTGGCGCTCGACGAACCCACGAACCATCTCGACGTCGAGGGCATCGCCTGGCTCGCCGAGCACCTGAAGCGACGGTGGTCGGCGGCCTCGGGGGCGCTCATGGTCGTCACCCACGACCGGTGGTTCCTCGACGAGGTCTGCACGAAGACGTGGGAGGTGCACGACCGCATCGTCGAGCCCTTCGACGGCGGCTACGCGGCCTACATCCTGCAGCGCGTCGAGCGCGACCGGCAGGCCGCCTCGATCGAGGCGCGCCGGCAGAACCTCGCCCGCAAGGAGCTCGCCTGGCTGCGCCGGGGTGCCCCCGCGCGCACGAGCAAACCGAAGTTCCGCATCGACGCCGCCAACGAGCTCATCGCCGACGTCCCCGAGATCCGCGATCGTGTCTCGCTGCAATCGCTGGCCGTCGCACGGCTCGGCAAGGACGTCGTGGACCTGCTCGACGCGGGGGTCAGCTACGACGGCCGCGAGATCCTGCGCGACGTCGAGTGGCGCATCGCGCCGGGGGAGCGCACCGGCATCCTGGGTGTCAACGGCGCCGGCAAGTCGACGCTCCTGGGGCTCGTCTCCGGTGCCGTCCAGCCGACCGCCGGACGCGTCACGCACGGCAAGACGGTCAAGGTCGCCACCCTCACGCAGCGGATGGACGAGCTCGACCCGCATCTCGACGAGCCCGTCCGCGTCGTCGTCTCGCGCCTGCGGACGACGTACACGTTCGGGGCCGGGTCGAAGGCGCAGGAGCTCACGCCGGGTCAGCTGCTCGAGCGCATGGGCTTCTCGTCGGCTCAGCTCTCCACGCCGGTCAGAGATCTCTCCGGCGGGCAGAAGCGCCGACTCCAGCTCCTCCTGATCCTCCTCGACCAGCCGAACGTCCTCATTCTCGACGAGCCGACGAACGACCTCGACACCGACATGCTCGCCGCCATCGAAGACCTCCTCGACTCGTGGGCCGGCACCCTCATCGTCGTCTCGCACGACCGCTACTTCATGGAGCGCGTCACCGATCAGCAGTACGCCGTCATGGGCGGCACACTCCGGCACCTGCCCGGCGGCATCGAGGAGTACCTGCGCCTGCGCGCCGCCCAGCCGCAGGCGACGGGCGCGGCGCCCACCGCGGGACGTCAGGCGGATGCCGCGGCACCACCGGCATCCGCTCTCAGCGGAGCCGAGCGACGCGCGGCCGAGAAGGAGGCCGCGAGCCTCGAGCGACGTATCGCGAAGCTGAGCGACCAGATCGCGGCGGTGCGCACGGCGCTGGCCGATCACGACCAGGCCGACTACGTCGGGCTCGGCGAGAAGATGCAGCGCATCACCGCCATGGAGGCCGAGGTCGCCGAGGCCGAGGAGCGCTGGTTCGAGCTGAGCGAGCAGCTCGGCTGATCAGGCGGGCGGCGCCTCGCGCAGGCGGAGCCCGGTCGTGAACTCGCGCGGACGGCCCGACAGTGGGTCGACGAAGCGCAGTTCGCGTGCCAGCAGCTGCAGCGGGCGGTCGGGGTCGTCGGGTGCCTCGTCGAGCAGGTCGGGGTAGAACCGGTCGCCGAGGATGCCGAGACCGATCCCGGCGAGGTGCGACCGGAGCTGATGCATGCGCCCGGTCCGGGGATGCAGCCGCAGGTGCGCCCGGTCGGCAGTGACCCGGATCGCCTCGACGCGCGTCTCGGCGTTCGGCTCACGGTCCTCGCGCACGATCGCCCGCAGGCTCCCGCGGGAGCTCGTGAGGTGCGAACGGATGACGAGGGGGAGCTCCGGCATCCCGCCGGCGGGGACGGCGGTGACGGCCTCGTAGACCTTGTCGACGGCCCGGTCGGCGAACAGGGTCTGGTAAGCGCCGCGGGTCGCGGGGCGCACGGAGAACATGACGAGACCGGCGGTGGCACGGTCGAGGCGGTGGATCGGCGTCAGATCCGGGTTATCGAACCGCTGTCGCAGTCGGACGAGCGCCGAATTGCGCAGGAAGCCGCCGCCGGGCGTCGTCGGGAGGAAGTGCGGCTTGTCCACGACGAGCAGATCGTCGTCGAGGTGGCGCACCGTCACCTCGTACGGGATGTCGGGCTCGTCGGGCGGCTCCCGGTAATACCAGATGAAGTCCTCCGCACCGAGCGGGGTCTCCCGCGTGAGCCGCGTGCCGTCGAAGGCGACCACCTCGCCCCGGTCGAAGCGGCTGAGGAGGATCTCGGCGTCGATGTGCGCGAACCGGCCCGTCACGTAGTCCGCGATGGTCGCCCAGGGCCCGGTCTGCGGCACGCGCAGACGCGTGGGACCGACCCCGTCACGGACAGGAAGGGGTGCGCGCATCGCCATCGCGGATCAGACGTCGAATCCGAGGCTCAGCTTGCGCAGGAGCGCGGCGAGCCGGTCCCGGTCGGCGCGCGAGAGCTGGCCGAGGAGTTCGGCCTCGGCGTCGACGAGGCGGGTGATCGCGGCATCCACCCGATTGCGGCCCTCCTCGGTGAGGGTGACCAGCACGCCGCGGCCGTCACCGGGGTCGGCCGCGCGCACGACGAGGCGGCGGTCGACGAGCCGGTCGATACGGTTGGTCATCGTGCCGCTCGAGACGAGCGTCTGCTGCAGCAACTGCTTGGGGCTGAGGGTGTACGGCTCGCCCGCGCGGCGGAGAGCCGACAGCACGTCCCACTCCCACGGCTCCAGGTCGCTGCGGTGGAAGGCCTCGCGACGGGCGCGGTCGAGGTGGCGCGACAGCCGGTCCACCCGCGAGAGCACCTCGAGCGGCGAGAAGTCCAGATCGGGTCGCTGCGCTATCCAGGCGCTCACGATCCGGTCGACCTCGTCGTGTTCGGGAGCCATCCCCTCATCATCGCAGAGCGGCTGCGGCGCCCGTGTCCGAGGCGGCCGCCCGCACTCGCATGGCAGACTTGTCGGGCGGCCCCCGGACCCCGGAGCGCCGCGGTCCGCCGTGGTGTAATGGCAGCACGACAGCCTTTGGAGCTGTGAGGTCTAGGTTCGAGTCCTGGCGGCGGAGCATGACCGAGAACTCGTTGGACTCCGGCCTCGCCGTCGTCATCCTCGCCGCCGGAGCCGGGACGCGCATGAAGTCCGCCCTCCCCAAAGTCCTCCACCGCATCGGCGGCCGCCCGCTCGTCGGCCACGTCCTCGACACCGCCCGCGACCTCGCTCCGGCTCACGTCGTCGTCGTGGTCCGCCACGAACGCGACCAGGTCGCGGACGCCGTCCTCGGAGTCGCCCCGGAGGTCGTGGTGGTCGACCAGGACGAGATCCCCGGCACCGGGCGCGCCGTCGAGGTCGCCCTCGACGCCCTCCCTGGCTTCGCCGGCGACGTCCTCGTACTGAGCGCCGACGTGCCGCTGCTGGATGCCGACACCCTCGGCGCCCTCGTGCGCGAGCACCGCGCCGCCCGCGCCGCCGCGACCCTGCTGAGCGCCCAGATCGACGACCCTCAGGGGTACGGCCGGGTCATCCGAAGCGCCGACGGCACCGTGTCGCGGATCGTCGAGCAGAAGGACGCCGACGACGCTGAGGCGGCCGTCCGCGAGATCAACTCCGGCGTGTATGTCTTCCGGGCCGCGGAGCTGCGCACCCAGCTGGCCCGCGTCGGCACCGACAACGCGCAGTCCGAGAAGTACCTCACCGACGTCGTCGGGCTGCTCCGCGCAGAGCGGCTGCAGGTCGCGGCATCCGTCGTCTCCGATGTCGCCCTCGTGCAGGGGGTCAACGACCGCGTGCAGCTGTCCGAGGCCGCACGCGCGCTGAACGCCCGCACCGTGCGCCGCTGGCAGCTCGAGGGCGTCACCGTCCTCGACCCCGCGACCACCTGGATCGATGTCACGGCGACCCTCGCGCCCGATGTGACCGTCCTCCCGAACACGCACATCCTGCGATCCACCGCGGTCTCGGAGGGCGCCACGATCGGGCCCGACACGAGCCTCGTCGACTGCGAGGTCGGCGCCGGCGCGACCGTGACCCGCACGGATGCCACACTCGCCGTCATCGGCGCGGACGCCACGGTCGGCCCGTTCGCCTACCTCCGCCCCGGCACCGAGCTGGGTGTGAAGGGCAAGATCGGCACCTTCGTCGAGACGAAGAACTCGACGATCGGCGCGGGCAGCAAGGTGCCTCACCTCTCGTACATCGGCGACACCACGATCGGCCGGAACGTGAACCTCGGTGCCGGCGCGATCACCGCGAACTACGACGACATCACCAAGCACCGCACCGAGATCGGCGACGAGGTGCACTCCGGCTCGCACAACGTCTTCGTCGCGCCGGTTAGGATCGGAGATGGCGCCAAGACAGGTGCCGGAGCGGTGATCCGCAAGGATGTGCCCGCCGGCGCTCTCGCCCTGAACGTCACCCCCCAGCGCAACATCGAGGGCTGGGTCGAGACCAACCGACCGGGAACCGGAGCTGCGGAAGCCGCCGCCCGGGCCCGGTCCGCACAGAAGGCGGACGATGGGTCGCAAGAAGCAGCAGACGGTTGACCTGGACGCCGAGCGCGGCATCGCGCCCGGCCTGGTCGCGAAGACCAAGAAGCGTCTCGTCGTCGCGTCGGGTCGTTCGCACGAGGATCTCTCTGCCGAGGTGGCCGGGGCGCTCGGCACGCAGCTCGTCCCCACCGAGCACCGCACCTTCGCCTCCGGCGAGATCCTGACCCGCTTCGAGGTCTCGATCCGCGGATGCGACTTCTTCCTCGTGCAGTCGTTCGGCCCGCCGGTGAACGAGTGGCTCATGGAGACCCTCATCATGCTGGATGCCGCCAAGCGCGCATCCGCGAAGAGGATCACCGTGGTCGCGCCGTACTTCCCGTACTCGCGGCAGGACAAGAAGGGCCGCGGCCGCGAGCCGATCAGCGCCCGCCTCGTCGCCGACCTGTTCAAGACCGCCGGCGCAGACCGCGTGATGAGCGTCGACCTGCACGCGGCGCAGATCCAGGGCTTCTTCGACGGCCCCGTCGACCACCTGTTCGCCAAGCCGGTCCTGCTCGAGCACTTCGAGAACACCCTGTCGCCCGAGGACCGCGCGAAGCTCACGGTCGTGTCCCCCGATACCGGCCGCGTCCGCGTTGCCGACACCTGGTCGGACAGCCTTGGCGCCCCGCTCGCGATCATCCACAAGCGGCGCGACCCGAACGTGGCGAACCAGGTGACCGTCAACGAGATCGTCGGCCAGGTTGAGGGGCGCGTGTGCCTCCTCGTCGACGACATGATCGACACCGGCGGCACGATCGTGAAGGCCGCCCAGGCGCTGAAGGCCAGCGGGGCCGAGCGCGTGATCGTCGCCGCCACGCACGCGATTTTCAGTGACCCGGCCGCCGAGCGGCTGCAGGACGCGTCCATCGACGAGGTCGTCGTCACCGACACGGTGCCGCTGCCTCCCGAGAAGCGCTTCCCCGGGCTCACGATCCTCCCCATCGCCCCGCTCCTCGCGCGGGCGATCAAGGAGGTCTTCGAGGACGGCTCGGTGACCAGCATGTTCGACGGCGCCTCCTGATCGGACATTCGATGGCCTTGTCGCACTCCGACTCCGGCGCGGGCATCGGCGCCCCGTTCTCCCTCCCGATCGACGACGTCGAAGCGCTGCTGCGCACGGACGCCGGCGGACTGACCTCCGACGACGCCGCCGCCCGGCTCGGCGAGCACGGGCGCAACGAGCTTCCCGAAGCTGCGCGGACGCCCGCCTGGCGCCGTTTCCTGTCGCACTTCAACGACATCCTGATCTACATCCTGCTGGCCTCGGCCGCCATCAAGGCGGTCATGGGGGATTGGCTTGAGTTCTGGGTGATCGTCGCCGTCGCCGTCATCAACGCGGTGATCGGCTTCGTGCAGGAGGGACGTGCAGAGAAGGCCCTCGCCGGTATCCGCGGGATGCTGTCGCGCGAGGCGACGGTCCGCCGCGACGGCGCCTGGATCACGATCCCCGCCGCCGAGCTGGTCCCCGGCGACAGTGTCCGCCTCGCGCCCGGCGACCGGGTGCCGGCCGACCTGCGCTTGACTCAGGCGGTGCAGCTGCGCATCGACGAGGCCGCCCTCACGGGGGAGTCGGTGCCCTCGTCGAAGCAGACCGAACCCGTCGAGGCGCACGTCGGCATCGGCGATCGCCGGTCGATGGCCTATTCGGGCACCATCGTCTCGGCCGGCCAAGGGCGCGGCATCGTCACCGACACGGGAGGTGCGACCGAAATCGGCCGCATCCAGGAGTTGGTGCAAGATGCCGGGTCGCTGCAGACCCCACTGTCGATGCAGCTCGGCAAATTCGGCAAGGTGCTGACCCTGGTCATCCTCGGGATGGCCGCGGTCATGCTGCTGATCGGCCGCTACGTGCACGATCTGCCGTTCGACGACCTCATCTCCGCGGCCATCGGGTTCGCCGTCGCGGCCATTCCCGAGGGGCTCCCGGCCCTCGTCACGATCACTCTCGCCATCGGCGTGCAGCAGATGGCGCGTCGCCACGCGATCACCCGGAAGCTCCCCGCCGTCGAGACGCTGGGCTCGGTGTCCACGATCTGCTCCGACAAGACCGGCACCTTGACGAAGAACGAGATGACCGTGCGCACGCTCGTCACCCCGATCGGGCATTACGAGGCGACCGGGCTCGGCTACGACCCCGACGGGCGCATCGTCGACGCCGACGGCGACGAGGCCTCCAGCAGCGACCTCGCCGCCCTGCTCGCCGTGGCGACGCTCTGCAACGACGCGCACCTCGTCAAGGACGGCGACCGCTGGAGCCTTGTCGGCGAGCCGACGGAGGGCGCCCTGAAGGTCGTCGCGATGAAGGGCGGCGCGTCGAGTGCCGGCACCACCCGCCGCGATGTCGTGCCGTTCGACTCCGCGCACAAGTTCATGGCGACGCTCAACGAGTCCGATGACGGTGCCCGCGCGATCCTCGTGAAGGGTGCCCCCGACCGTCTCCTCGCACGCGCGCTCACGCAGCGTGGCGCCGACGGCTCCGAGCCGCTCGACCGCGTCCGCTGGGAGAGTGAGGTCGACGCGCTCAGCGCGCAGGGTCTCCGCGTGCTCGCCGCGGCCCGCAAGGCCACGCGTGCCGCGCACGTCGAGGCCGGCGACCTCGTCGACCTCGAGTTCCTCGGGCTGTGGGGCATCGTCGATCCGCCCCGCCCCGAGGCGATCGACGCCATCGCGGACTGTCACGCCGCCGGCATCCGGGTGAAGATGATCACCGGCGATCACGCCGGCACCGCCGTCGCGATCGGCCGCGAGATGGGGCTCGTCAGCGACGAGCGCTCCCGCGTGCTCACCGGTCCCGAGCTGGAGGAGCTCAGCCAGGCGCAGCTCGCCGAGGTCGTCCGCGACGTCGACGTGTACGCCCGAACGAGCCCCGAGCACAAGATCCGCATCGTCCGCGCCCTCCAGTCGCACGGCGAGGTCGTCGCGATGACCGGCGACGGTGTCAACGACGCGCCCGCGCTCACCCGCGCCGACGTCGGGATCGCGATGGGCATCAAGGGCACCGAGGCGACGAAGGAAGCCGCGGAGATCGTCCTCGCCGACGACAACTTCGCCACGATCCGCAGCGCCGTGCGCGAGGGTCGCCGGATCTACGACAACCTCCGCAAGTCGGTCGTCTTCCTGCTGCCCACCAACGGCGCTCAGTCGCTCGTCGTGCTCGCGGCCGTGCTGTTCGGCTTCACGCTGCCGCTGTCGCCGGTCCAGGTGCTCTGGGTGAACATGGTCACCGGCGTCACCCTCTCGCTCGCCCTCGCCTACGAGCCGGCCGAGCGCGGCATCATGACGCGCCCGCCGCGCCCCTCGGGCGGGTCGATCATCTCCCGACGCGAACTCGGGTTCGTCCTCGCCGTCTCGCTCGTCATCGGCGGGGTGACCCTCGCCGTGTTCGGCTGGGCGCTGGCTGCCGGGGCCGAGCTGCCGGTCGCGCGCACGATGGCGGTCACGGTGCTCGCGTTCGGGCAGCTCGGGTTCCTCCTGAACTGCCGGTTCCTCTCCCGGTCGAGCCTCACGCCGGCCGTTCTCCGCGGCAACCCGGTGGTCGGTTGGTCGGCGGCGGCGCTGCTCGTGCTCCAGCTCGCCTACACCTACCTGCCGCTGCTGAACGGACTGTTCGACTCGCGCCCGCTCAGCCTGCTGCAGGTGGGTGTCGCATTGGGGGCGGGTGTCGTCGTGTTCCTGGTCGTCGAGCTGCTGAAGCTCGGTGTCCGCCGCCCCGTCGCGGCTGCCGCATAGACGGCGCAGAGCCTGCGCTCGGCCGTGACCGTTAGCGTGAGTGCGTTCGCCCCCACCTCCGAGGAGCCTTCGATGAGCCGCCCCGCCCTCTCCCGTCCCGTCCGCGTCGGTGCCGCCGCGGCATCCGTCGCCGGTCTCGTCCTCCTCGCCGGGTGCGGCGCTGAGACGGCGAGCCCGGACGCGGCCGCCGAGCCCGTCGCCCCCGGAGCCGACTACGCCGACGGCACCTACACCGCCGACGGCTCGTACCAGACCCCCGAGTCGGTGGAGACGATCAGCGTCACCCTGACCCTCGCGGACGGTGTCGTGACCGAGGTCGAGGTCACCGGAGACCCGCAGGCGCGGGAGAGCCAGCAGTATCAGGGGCTGTTCATCGGCGGCATCGCGGACGAGGTCGTCGGCAGGAGCCTCGACGACATCGAGGTCGACCGTGTCGCCGGCTCCTCTCTCACCAGCGGCGGCTTCAACGCCGCCGTTCAGGAGATCCGCACCGAAGCCGCGGGATGAGCGGCGCCCGCTGGCGGTTCGACGCCATCGGGACCCGGTGGACGATCGACACCGATGACCCGCTCGCCGTCGACACCCGGGCGGCCGTGACCGGGATCATCGGAACGTTCGACCGGGAGTGGTCGCGGTTCCGGTCGGATTCGACGGTGACCGCGCTCGCCTGCGGCGAGACGACGACGGCGCCTGCCGACACCGCCATGATGCTCGACGCGTACGCGGAGCTCGATGCGGCCACCGGCGGCGCGGTGAACCCGCTCGTCGGTGACGCTCTCGCCCGGCGCGGCTATGACGCCACGATCTCCCTCGTCGACTCTGGCGCGGCCCCGGCTCCCACAGACTGGCGGGGGATCGTCCGGCACGAGGCCGGCACCCTCCGCATCACCCCGCCGGCGATGCTCGACGTCGGCGCGCTCGGCAAGGGGCGCCTCGTCGATCTGGTGCACGGCGCACTCCTCACGCGGGTGAGCGGGGGCATCGTCATCGACGCCGGCGGCGACCTCGCCGTCTCCGGTCTCACGCAGCGGGTCGCCCTCGAGCACCCCTACGATACCACCCGAGCCATCGGGGTGTGGTCGGTGACGGATGCCGCGCTGTGCGCGTCCGCAGTCAATCGACGTGCCTGGGGCGCCGGCCTCCACCACGTGCTCGACGCCCGCACCGGCGCACCGGTGCGGCGGTATGCGGCGACGTGGGCGGTCGCCGCCGACGCGATGACAGCCGACGCCGTCGCCACCGCGCTGTTCTTCGACGGCGGTCCGGCCCTGGCGGCTGACTGGGGCGCAGAATGGGTGCGGATGCGCACCGACGGCGCCATCGAGTGGTCCCCGAGAAGCGAAGCGGAGTTGTTCCTGTGATCTCCACCCTGACCGGCCTCTGGAACCGGGTGTTCGGCCTGCTCGGACGCGCGTCGATGTACCGGCTCGTGCTGTTCGCGCTCTCCGCCCTCGCGGTCATCGCGCTCGGGATCTCCTTCACCGGGCAGCTCGCCGCCGGTCCGCTGCAGATCGTCGTCTCCGCCGGGGTCGTGGTCGCTGCGATCGCCGCCGTCGACGCGGTGGCGCAGCGGATCCTCCGCCGCCCGTGGCGCATCGAGTCGGCCCTCATCACCGGCCTCATCCTGCTCTTCGTGCTGCGGCCCACGCTTGACCCGTGGGGGCTCATCGGCATCGCGATCGCGGGGGCCGTGGCATCCGCGTCGAAATACGTGCTCGCCTGGCAGGGCCGCCACATCTTCAACCCCGCCGCGGTGGGGGCGACGGTGCTGACGGCGCTCAGCATCGCGTTCCCCGACCTCGGCTCGTCGTGGTGGTGGGTGGGGTCGCCGCTGCTGGTCGCCCCCGTCGTCCTGCTGGGGCTGGTCGTGCTGCTGCGCACCGAGAAGGTGCGGGTCGTCGCGCTGTTCCTCCTCGTCGCGGTGCTGGTCGGTCTTCTCCGGACGTTCGTGCAGACGCAGGCGGCGGGGCTGCCGCTCGATCTCGGACTGACCCTGACGCAGCTCGTCCTGCAGTCGCCCTTCCTCTTCCTCGGGGCGTTCATGCTGTCCGAGCCGCTCACCCTGCCGCCCCGGCGCCGCCAGCAGGCCGTCGTCGCGGTCGTCGTCGGCGTGCTCGCGGGGTGGCCCATCGCGCTCGGCGAGATCACGCTCGGTCAGGAACGCGCCCTGCTCATCGGCAACCTGGTCGCCTTCTTCTTCGCGATGCGCACCGCCGTCCGGCTCACCATCGTCGAGCGGTTGAGCCTCACCCCCACCGTCCGCGAGCTCAGCTTCCGCGCCGAACGCCCCGTGCGATTCGCGCCCGGACAGTACCTCGAGCTCGAGGTGCCGCACCCGCATCCCGACGCGCGCGGCACGCGACGGGAGTTCAGCATCCTGTCCTCGCCGGAGGAGCTACCGATCGTGAAGATCGCGATGCGCGAGGGGTCCCAGTCGAGCTACAAGAAGGCGCTCGCCCACGTGCAGCCGGGCGATGAGCTCGCGATCACCGGCATCTGGGGCGACTTCGTGCTGCCGCGGAAGACCTCGACCCCGATCCTCATGGTCGCCGCCGGCATCGGGGTGACCCCGTTCGTCTCACAGCTGCGGCACCTCCGGCTCGCGCAGGAGCAGCGTGATGTCGTCTTCGTCTACGTCGCGTCGGGGGAGGACGAGCTGGCCTTCCGCGAGGATCTCGTGGCATCCGGTGTGCCCGTGATCGTCGTCACCCGCGATCAGCCGGCGCACCTGCCGGACGGATGGCGCTGGGCCGGCGGGACGCGCCTCGACGCGGAAGGGCTGCTGCGCCTCGTCCCCGACATCTCGGCGCGGCACGCGTTCGTGTCGGGACCGCCGGCGCTGATCGCCTCGCTCGCACCCGCGCTGGAGAAGGCGCGCGGGATCACCACCGACGCGTTCACCGGCTACTGACCGATCAGGCCGGGGCGCCGGGGCGGGCCGGCAGCGTCACGGTGAACGTCGTCGAGCCGGGCGCGGAGGCGACCTCGATGGTCCCGCCGTGTCCGTCGACGATCGCCTTCGCGATGGACAGTCCGAGACCGGTTCCGCCGGTCTGCCGCGCCCTCGAGGTGTCGGCGCGGGCGAACCGTTCGAACAGCTCACCGACGACGGCGGGATCGACCCCTGGGCCGTTGTCGTGCACGCGCAGCACCGCCGAGGTGCCGACGAGCTCCACGGTCGTGGTGACGGTCGTCCCGGCGGGGGTGTGCACGCGGGCGTTGGCGAGGAGGTTGGCGGCCACCTGGTGCAGGCGCGCGGTGTCACCGGCGACGATGACCGGCTCATCGGGGACGTCGATCAGCCACCGGTGGTCGGGACCCGCGGCGCGGGCATCGGCGACGGATTCGACGGCGAGACGGGTGAGGTCGACGGCGCCGTAGACGAGCTCCTGGCCTTCATCGAGCCGGGCGAGCAGGAGCAGGTCCTCCACGAGCGCCGACATCCGCAGCGACTGCGCCTGGATGCGCTCCAGTGACTCGCGGGTCGTCTCCGCGACGACGCCGGTCGGGGCGGCGCCTCCGGCCTCCTGCTGACGGATGCCGCGGAGCGACAGCTCCGAATAGCCGCGGATCGAGGCGAGCGGGGTCCGGAGCTCGTGGCTCGCGTCCGCGACGAAGGCGCGCATCCGCTCCTCGTTGCGCTGGCGGGCGGCCAGGGAGGTGTCGACGTGGTCGAGCAGAGTGTTGAGGGCGAGCCCCACCCGGCCGATCTCGGTGTGGTCGTCGGTGTCCTCGTCGGGGACGCGTTCCGAGATGCGCACCGCCCCCTCGGCCATCGGGGTCGCGGCGACCCGTGTGGCGGTATTGGCCACCGAACGGAGCGGCTGGAGCCCGCTGCGGATGATGAGCGCGATGACCGCGGCGAGGACGAGCAGACCTCCCGCCGTCAGAAGGGTCACGGTCGTCACGACGCGCGCCGTGATCGCGCTGACCTCGGAGGTCGGCATCCCGACGATCAGGTAGATGCCGGACGGGTCGTCGGCGATGTGGATCCGGTATTCGCCGATGTCCTCGAAGGTGTGGGTCGCCCACCCGCCGCCATCGAAGCGGAGCTCGCCGATGCCGCCGAGGGGGAGGGTCGTGGCCTCGCCCTCCTCGTCGATGTAGGCGCTGGAGGTGCCGGCGAGGTTGCGGGTGATGACGAGGGTGCCCGGTTCGGCGGGCCCGCGCTCGAGCATCTGCTCGGCGGTCGCGTTGGCGGAGAAGTCCACGCGGTCCTGGGCGCGGAGCACCCGCGAGTCGAGGTTGTCGCTCACGATGCCGCCGAGCAAGGCACCACTGGCCATGCCGGTGCTGATGAGGATGACGGAGACGAAGGAGACCACCGCGGTGATCAGCCGAGCCTGCAGGCTCCACCGGGGGTGCCGGCGTCGGATGGGCACTTTCACTGCGGCGCTTTGATCATGTAGCCCACGCCGCGCACGGTGTGGATGAGCGGCTCCTTGCCCGCGTCGATCTTCTTGCGCAGGTAGGAGATGTAGAGCTCGACGACGCTCGAGCGGCCGCCGAAGTCGTAGTTCCAGACACGGTCGAGGATCTGCGCCTTCGAGAGCACGCGGCGCTGGTTGCGCATGAGGTAGCGCAGCAGTTCGAACTCGGTCGCGGTGAGCTCGATCTCGTCGTCGCCGCGGAAGACCTCGTGCGAGTCCTCGTTGAGCGTGAGGTCGCCGACGCGGAGGATCGGGTCGGCGGCGCCGGCGGATGCCCCGGCACGGCGCATCAGCCCCCGCAGCCGCGCGACGACCTCCTCGAGGCTGAACGGCTTCGTCACGTAGTCGTCACCACCGGCGGTGAGCCCGGCGACACGGTCGCTGACGGAGTCCTTCGCGGTGAGGAAGAGCACCGGCACGTCGTCGCCGCCCTGGCGCAGACGCTGCAGCACCGACATCCCGTCGAGGTCGGGCATCATGATGTCGAGCACCATCGCATCGGGGGCGAACTCCCGCGCGGCGGTCAGGGCGTCGAAGCCGGAACCGGCGGTACGCACCTCCCAGCCCTCCATCCGCAGGGCCATCGAGAGCAGGTCGGTCAACATCTGCTCGTCGTCGACAACGAGGACGCGCAGGGGGGAGCCGTCGGGGCGCTGGAGAACGGGGGCAGGCATGGTCATGACTCCATTCTCATGACCTTCCTATGACCGCGCTATGCCCCGGCTTCGGTCATGCTCGGTATTCCTGCTGCCGACGCGGATGCGGCGGGGACAGCAGGAAGGCGAGCAGCAGCATGAGGCACATCCCGATGACGGCGCCCAGCGTGTTGGCGACCACGTCGCGGACGTCGGCGACGCGGGAGTCGAGCAGGAGCGCCTGCAGGGTCTCGATCGCCGCACTGGCGAGCGCCCCCAGGATGGGCGCCAGCCACCAGCCGCGCACGCCGAACCACAGGACGGCGATCACCCCGAGGGGGACGAACATCGCGACATTTGCGCCGAACTCGACGCGGTCGAACGTGATCCAGGCCGTCGAGGGACGCTCGGCGAACCACTCCAGCAGCCGGTTCAGTCCCGACGCGATGTCGGAACCGTACGGCGCCGCGCGCAGCGTCATCCAGCCGACCAGCCATGCGTAGAGGGCGGTCAGGACGGCGAGGACGATGCGCGCGGCGGCCCGGTGGACACGCAGCGCGGTGTCGCTGCGGCTCAGTGGGTGTCCTCGGCTTCGACTTCGCTGCGGTCGCCGGACCAGAGGGTGTGGAAGGTGCCGTCCTTGTCGATGCGCTTGTAGGTGTGGGCGCCGAAGAAGTCACGCTGTCCCTGGATGAGGGCGGCGGGCAGGCGGTCGGCGCGCAGGCCGTCGTAGTAGGCGAGGGAGGAGCTGAAGGCGGGGGCGGGGATGCCGGCGGATGCCGAGACGCGGACGACCTCGCGCCACGCGTCCTGCGTGCGGCCGAGGGCTTCGACGAAGTACGGCGCGGTGAGGAGGACGGGGAGGTCCGCTTCGGCGTCGTAGGCCTCGGCGATGCGGTTGAGGAACTGGGCGCGGATGATGCAGCCGCCGCGCCAGATCTTGCTGACGGCGCCGAGGTCGATGTTCCAGCCGTACTGGGCGGCGCCGGCGCGGATCTCGTCGAAGCCCTGGCTGTACGCCACGATCTTGGAGGCGTAGAGGGCGAGACGGACCTGCTCGATGAAGGCGTCGGCGTCGTCGACGGTGAAGTCCTCGGGGGAGGGTCCGGGGAGGCCGCCCGCGACATCGCGCTGCTCGCGGTGGCTGGAGAGCGACCGGGCGAAGGTGGCTTCGGCGATGCCGGAGACGGGGACGCCGAGGTCGAGGGCGGTCTGCACGGTCCAGGCTCCGGTGCCCTTGGCGCCGGCCTGGTCGACGATGACGTCGACGAGGGGCTTACCGGTGGCGGCATCCGTCTGGCGGAGCACCTCGGCGGTGATCTCAATCAGGTAGGACTCGAGCTCGCCGGTGTTCCACTCGGCGAAGATGTCCGCGATCTCGGCGGGGGACTTGCCGGTGCCGCGGCGGATGAGGTCGTACGCCTCGGCGATCAGCTGCATGTCGGCGTACTCGATGCCGTTGTGCACCATCTTGACGAAGTGTCCGGCGCCGTCGTGGCCGATGTGGGTGACGCACGGCTCACCCTCGGCGACCGCGGCGATGGACTTCAGGATGGGGCCGAGGGTGACCCACGCCTCGTCGGGACCGCCGGGCATGAGGGACGGACCGTTGAGGGCGCCCTCCTCGCCGCCGGAGACACCCATGCCGACGAAGTTGTAGCCCGCCTCCGAGACCGCCTTCTCGCGGCGGATCGTGTCGGTGAACAGGCTGTTGCCGCCGTCGATGATGATGTCGCCGGGCTCGAAAACACGCATCAGCTCGTCGATGACCGCGTCCGTGGGCTTGCCGGCCTTGACCATGATGATCGCGGTGCGCGGCTTCTGCAGCGACGCGGCGAACTCCTCGTAGGTGAACGCGGGGACGAACTCGGCCTCGGGGTGCGCCTCGAGCAGCTCGTCGGTCTTCGAACGCGACCGGTTGAACACCGCGACCGTGTTTCCCTCACGCGACGCGAGGTTGCGGGCGAGGTTCGAGCCCATCACCGCAAGACCGACGACGCCGATGTTCGCGGGACCCTGTGCGGAGCCGGTCGACGCCGACTCGGGCTGGGTGGGGCGGTCGACCTCTTCGGGCTGCGGTGCCCCCTCGTGCTGCTGCGTCGCCTCGTGCGGAGCCTGATCCTGATCCGTCGAGGGGCCGGTGGGGGAGGGGGTCGACGACATACGGGGCTCCAGGTCTACGTGAGGTGTGAGCGGAATGGGATGGGTGCCGGTGACCGGCGGTCCCCTCCGGTCACTGTATCCGCTGGACCGAGAGGGGCGATCGCGTGTGACGCGGTCAGTCCTTGTAGCTGCGACCCATCGAGAAGAAGGCGCCGACGACGCAGACGGCGGTGGCCGCGCTCAGAGCTCCGACGAACCAGAGCAGTGCGTGCGACATCCATCCGTAGTCCATGGGTCCTCCGTGTCTCGGGGGTGAGGGGCTGAGATTCCATCGTATCCGGCGCGCTGATAGACTCGTCTCGAACTTCGGCGAGGGATGCGGCGCATCCGTGATCGACGCGGTGAAGCAGGCTTCGCGGCTTTCCTCACGCGCATGCGTTCGAGTCGAACCACAGACCACGTCTGGGCCGCATCGGCCCGGGTACAGACGAGGCCGTACCGGCCCCGATTGACTGGGCCGTGATGGCCCGCAAGGAGAACACTCATGTCGACTGAGACCGACACCAAGGTCGTCGCCGAGCTGCGCGAGCAGTTCGGCAAGGGCTTCGCCCGCCGTCTGCGCGCGGCCGGCAAGATCCCCGCTGTCATCTACGGCCACGGCACGGACCCCGTGCACGTCGCGCTTCCGGGCCACCAGGTCTCGCTGCTCATCCGTCGCGCCAACGCGCTGCTCGAGCTCGAGATCGCCGGCAAGCAGCAGCTCACGCTGGTCAAGGATGTCCAGAAGGACCCCGTGCACCAGATCATCGAGCACATCGACCTCCTCGTCGTGAAGAAGGGCGAGAAGATCCAGGTCGACGTCCCCGTCTCCGTCGTCGGCGAGCCGTTCCCCGGCACGATCGCGACGCTCGAGAACACGACCGTCACGCTCGAGGTCGAGGCCACCCACATCCCGCAGAACATCGAGGTCTCGGTCGAGGGCCTCGAGGACGGCACCCACATCACCGCCGGTGAGCTGACGCTGCCCCGCGGTGCCACGCTGGTGACCGAGGCCGACACGCTCGTCGTCGGTGTCGCGCTGCCGCCGGCTCCCGTCGAGGACGGGGCGGAGGAGTCCGAGGAGGGCGCCGAGGCCGAGGGCGACGAGGCGCCTGCCGCCGAGGAATCCGCCGAGTAAGACGAACACGTTCGAAGCCCGTCGCCGCTGTTGCTGCGACGGGCTTCGTCGTCGGAAGGGACGGTCATGGCCGACACCTGGTTGATCGTGGGGCTCGGGAATCCGGGACCGCGCTATGAGGCGACGCGACACAACGTCGGGCAGATGGTGATCGACGAGCTCGCGCGGCGGCGTTCCGAGACGCTGCGCTCGCACAAGGCGAACGCGCGGGTCGCCGAGACGTGGCTGCGGCCCGGGGGGCCGAAGCTGGTGCTCGCCAAGC
This sequence comes from Microbacterium sp. NPDC080220, assembly GCF_040686395.1. Lineage (NCBI taxonomy): Bacteria > Bacillati > Actinomycetota > Actinomycetes > Micrococcales > Microbacteriaceae > Microbacterium > Microbacterium sp. NPDC080220. The sequence goes on along the minus strand of NZ_JBFBOP010000001.1, from coordinate 433,336 downwards.
CCAACTCGTTCATGAACGTATCGGGTGGTCCGGTGTCGGCGCTCGCGGCCTTCTACGGCGTGCCGGCGGAGCGGGTCGTGATCGTGCACGACGAGCTGGACATCCCCTTCGACTCCCTCAAACTGAAGGTCGGCGGCGGTCACGGCGGGCACAACGGCGTCCGTGACGTCGCGAAGGCGCTCGGCACGCCGGAGTTCCCGCGGGTGCGGGTCGGCATCGGGCGTCCGCCGGGGCGTCAGGACCCCGCCGATTGGGTGCTCGATCCGTTCGGGGCCGCGGAACGCCCGAACCTCCCGATCGCGATCGCGGATGCGGCGGATGCCGTGGAGCAGCTCGTCGAGGAGGGGCTGCTCGCCGCGCAGCAGCGTCACCACGCTCCGCGCGCCTGACAGTCACGTGTGTTCACGTGGTTCGCGATTCGGTGACGGCGGCGACGGACATCCGTGCGTCTGTGGAGGATGTCTGGCGATGCCTCACCGTCGGTCGGAGCGCATGGTGGCCTGAAATGCGCTTCGACGCGGTTGTCGGTTCGCCGCTCGTGGAAACGTGGGTCGAGGACGGGCGTCAGGCCACTGCGGAGGGAACTATCACGCAGTGTGCGCAACCGCACCTTCTCGGCTTCTGCTGGACCGAAAGTGGGTGGGAAGGCTCTCTCGACGTCGTGATCGAACTCGTCGGTCATGGTGATTCGACGTCGGTGAGACTGACCGAATCGGGATTCTCGCGCGTGGGGACCCCGCACTCGCTGCCGTCGGAACACGAGGCGGGGTGGCGGTATCACCTGGCGCGGCTCAAGCGTGCGAGCGAAGCTCGCGCGATCGACGTTGAGGTTCCGTGAGCGCGACCGGCGATGCAATCCCGGGGACGTCGCTGATGGCGGCTCGCCGCGGCGCGAACCTCAAAAGGGTGCGGGTCCCGCGGGCGGGTGGGGTGGTGGCTTGGCAGGGGTGAACGCGACGGCCGGGGTGGGGGCGTCTTCGCGGTAGGTCCTGCCGAGGGGTGAGGTCCATTCGAGGACGCCACCCTTGAGTTGTCGGACCCTCCACGCGGTGAACTGCTTCATGGAGTGATGCCTCTGGCACAGGTGGGCGAGGTTCGACAGTTCGGTTCGTCCGCCGAGCGCGTGGTCGTGGGTGTGATCGACCTCGCAGCGGATGGCGGCGACGCGGCATCCGGGGAACCGGCAGTGCTGGTCGCGGGCTTGCAGGAATCGTCGCATCCCGGACGGGACCCGGTACGAATCGGTTGCGACCGTGACCCCGGTGGTCGGGTCGTGAAACAAGCGTTCCCAGATAGGGGTGCTGCCGGCGAGTGTGCGCGCCGTGGCGGGGTCGATGGGGGAGCGCCCGGCGAGGTCGCATGGCCCATCGTCTTCTCCGGTAAGGGTGGCGGCGGGCACGAGCACCTGCACACGTGCGCGGATCGCACCCAGCGGCCCGGAGGTGGTGTCGCGGGTGTCATCGAGGGCGGGTGCTCCCGCCAGGAGCAAGTCCGCGAACACGTCAGCGCGGACCTGGTCGGTGGACCGCTGGTCGGTGGCGATGATCGCGGCGGCGTCGTCGTCGCGATAGCCGTCAGTGTCGCCGTCGCTGGCGGCTTCCCCGAACGCGACACCCGCACACCCGCGCGCAGCGACGCGTTCGTCGCGGGTGTCGATGATCGCCCGCGCCTGCTGCGTGAGCCGGTCGTGGATCCCTTCGGCGATCACCGTCGGGACGGTTGCGACGACGTCGCTCATCCCGTCTCGCCCCGGCACGATCCGCACGCACCGCCCGGCGGCAGCCTGCTCGTGCCGTTCCGCGAATGAGCGGGGGTGCATCCGGTGGGCGAGGATCTCGAGCTCGCCTCGCAGCCGGTTCGGGGTGTCTCGTTCGCATCGGCTGATCGCGACCTGTTCGAACTCGGTCCATATTTCCGCCGGCAGGCTCGTTCCGGTTTCGACGATCGCGATCGCATGCCCGCGGACGATCCGTCCCTGCTCCCATGCCTCGACAGTCGCCGGGAAGCCTTCGATCAACGTCCGCGCCTCGCCGATCCGCCGCTGCACGGTCCGATCCGTCACGCGCATCACCCCGCCGACCTCCGCCGCGATCGACCGCAACGCCATGTCGTGCACCTGCACACGCGCGTTGCGTTGCGCGGTCTGCGCTTCGGCCAACCGGCCCGCGGCGGCCAGTATCCGCAACTCCGCGATCTGCGCGGACGCCACCTCGCGTGCCACACTCGCGACGTCATCGACGATCGCCCTCAGCGTGGCTGCGAAGTCGTCTTCGAAGGGGAACATTTGTTCTATTCTAGGTTTGGTTCAGATGGTAAGCAAGTAGTATTTTCGAACTAAAGATCCTCTCGCCCCGACCGAAGGGGAACCCATGTTCGATCCCATGACGCACCTCGCCCGCCTCGCCGACCCCGGTGTCCGACGCGCCGCGTAGACTTCCCCGGTGACAATTCCCGGGATCGTGCGCGCCCTCGAACAGGCTGACAGCTTCCGGGAGGCCCTCGACGGCGCCGGATCGGACGTCGACTTCTCGGCCGTGACGGGCCTCGACGCTCCGCTGCTCGCCGGGCTCCTCGAGCGACGCGCCGCGTCGGGACGGCCTCCCGTCCTGCTGCTCGTCGCCCCCACGGGGCGGCGCGCCGAGAGCATCGGCGCGGCCCTGCAGTGCCTCCTGCCCGACGCCGTCGTCCGGCACCTCCCGGCATGGGAGACCCTGCCGCACGAGCGTCTCAGCCCCAGCGCCGAGACCGTCGGCCGGCGGCTGAGCGTCCTCCGCGATGCGGCCGACTGGGACGGTCGCACCCCCCTCGTGGTCACTGCGTCCGTCCGTGGCGCGCTGCAGCCGATCGCGGCGGGATTGACGGATGCGGGTGTCGTCCGGCTCGAGCTCGGATCCCGCGGGCAGGAGCTCGACGACATCGTCCACCGACTCGTCGGCCTCGCCTACCACCGGGTCGACATGGTCTCGCGACGAGGCGAGTTCGCCGTCCGCGGCGGCATCCTCGATGTGTTCCCGCCCGTCGCCGACCACCCCTACCGGGTGGACTTCTTCGGCGACGAGATCGATCAGATCCGCGCCTTCTCCGTCGCCGATCAGCGCTCCCTGCCCGGCGAGGTGCGCGAAGTGACCCTGCTCCCGAGCCGGGAGCTCCTCCTCACCGACGCCGTCCGCGAGCGGGCCGCCGCCCTGCGGGATCGGATGCCGGGACTCGGCACCATGCTCGAGAAGATGAGCCAGGGCATCCCGGTCGAAGGCATGGAATCGCTGCTGCCCGCCGTCGCCGACGCCGTCCTTCCCCTCGTGGACTACCTGCCCGAGGGCGCCGCGGTGGCCGTCGTCGACCCCGAGCGCGCCGTCACCCGCGCCATGACGCTCGCCGAGACGAACCGCGAGTTCCTCGAAGCTGCGTGGAGCGCGGCGACCGCCGGCGCCGAGAGCCCCGTCGACCTCGGCGCGGGCGACTTCCTCACCCTCCCCGAGCTGCGCGAGGCTTCGTCCTCCCGTCGCGGCGTGTGGTGGACGCTCAGCACCTTCGATTCGGGGGCGTCGGATGCCGCCGCCGAGGGCCTCGTCGAGCGTGCGGATGCGGCGGTTCGGATCCCCGCCTCTGCCGTCCCCTCGTTCCAAGGGAACATCGACGGCGCGACGGAGCACATCGGCAACCTGCTGAGCGCGGGCTGGCGCGTCGTGATCGCGGCATCCGGAACCGGCCTCGTCGACCGCTCGCGCGACGTGCTCGCCGAACGCGGACTCGCCGCACGCGCGGTCGACGCGGTGACCGACGTCCCCGATGCGGGGATCGCGGTCGCGACCGTCGCGACCCTGGAAGCAGGATTCCTCTTCGCCGACGCCAAGCTCGCCGTCTTCACCGAGAGCGACTTCTACGGACGCACGATCGGCGCCGACTCGCGCGTCGTCAAGAAGCTCGCGTCGCGTCGACGCAACGTCGTCGACCCGCTGCAGCTGAAGCCCGGCGATCACGTCGTCCACTCGACCCACGGCATCGGCCGGTTCGTCGAGCTCGTGCAGCGGGAGGTGTCCTCGGGCGGTCGCAACGCGGTCAAGAGCAAGCGCGAGTACCTCGTGCTCGAGTACGCGCCGTCCAAGCGCGGACACCCGGGCGACAAGCTCTTCGTCCCGACCGACCAGCTCGACCTGCTCTCGCGGTACGTCGGCGGCGAGGCGCCGCAGCTGTCGAAGATGGGCGGGTCGGATTGGGCCGCCGCCAAGGGCAAGGCGCGCCGTGCCGTCCGCGACATCGCCGTCGAGCTCGTGAAGCTGTACTCGGCCCGGATGGCGTCGAAGGGGTACGCGTTCGGTCCCGACACCCCGTGGCAGCGCGAGCTCGAAGAGGCGTTCCCGTTCGCGGAGACCCCCGACCAGCTGCAGACGATCGACGAGATCAAAGCCGACATGGAGAAGCCGATCCCCATGGACCGCCTGCTCTCGGGCGACGTCGGCTTCGGCAAGACAGAGGTGGCCGTGCGCGCCGCGTTCAAAGCGATCCAGGAGGGAAAGCAGGTCGCGATGCTCGTGCCGACCACCCTCCTCGCCAAGCAGCACCTCGAGACGTTCACCGAGCGCTTCGCCGGCTTCCCCGTCAAGGTCCGGCCGCTGTCGCGGTTCCAGACGGCGAAGGAGGCGAAGGACACCCTCGCCGGGCTCGCCGACGGCACGATCGACATGGTCATCGGCACCCACCGCATCCTCACCGAGAAGGTCGTCTTCAAGGACCTCGGCCTCATGATCATCGACGAGGAGCAGCGGTTCGGCGTCGAGCACAAGGATGCGCTGAAGAAGCTCAAGACCAACGTCGACATCCTCGCCATGAGCGCGACGCCCATCCCGCGCACGCTCGAGATGGCGGTCACCGGCATCCGCGAGATGTCGACGCTCGCGACGCCGCCCGAGGAGCGGCATCCGATCCTCACCTACGTCGGTCCTCGCAGCGACAAGCAGATCGCCGCCGCCATCCGACGCGAGCTGCTGCGCGAGGGGCAGGTGTTCTTCGTGCACAACCGGGTCTCATCGATCCAGCGGGTCGCGGCGCAGCTCGCCGAGCTCGTCCCCGAGGCGCGCATCGTCGTCGCCCACGGGCAGATGGGGGAGCACGCCCTCGAGCAGGTCGTCGACGACTTCTGGGAGCGCCGCGCCGACGTGCTCGTCTCGACGACGATCATCGAGACCGGCCTCGACATCTCCAACGCGAACACGATCATCATCGACCGCGCCGACAAGTACGGCCTGTCGCAGCTGCACCAGCTGCGCGGCCGCGTCGGACGTGCCCGCGAGCGCGCGTACGCGTACTTCCTCTACGACGAGAACAAGCCCCTGAGCGAGACCGCCGCCGACCGCCTCGAGACGATCGCCGTCAACAACGACCTCGGCTCGGGCATGCAGGTCGCCCTCAAGGACCTCGAGATCCGCGGCGCGGGCAACCTCCTGGGCGCCGAGCAGGCGGGGCACATCGCCGGCGTCGGATTCGACCTGTACCTGCGGATGATCGGCGAGGCGGTCGCGACCTTCCGCGGCGAGGACACCGAGGGGCCGACCGAGCTCCGGCTCGAGCTCCCCGTGCAGGCGCGCATCCCCGAGTCGTACATCGACAGCGAGCGGCTGCGTCTCGAGGCGTACCAGAAGCTGTCGGCCGCGGCATCCGTCACCGCGGCGGACGACGCCATCGACCTCGTGCTCGAGGAGCTCACCGACCGCTACGGTGCCCCGCCCGCGGAGGTCGAGGGCCTCATCTCGATCGCGCGGCTGCGTCGCCGCGCCGCGCAGTCGGGCCTGTCCGACGTCGTCGCGATGGGACCGAACCTCCGCATCGCGCCGGCGCACATCCCGGACTCGATCCGGGTCCGGCTGCAGCGCCTGCACCCCAAGGCCAAGGTCGTCTCGGGCGGCGAGGCGATGGTCGTCCCGTTGCCGACCGCCGGGGGCGAGCCGCTCGCCGACGCCGACCTCATCGCGTGGACGGCGCAGCTGCTCGATCAGATCTTCCCGCTCCCGGTCGCCGAGACCGCGGACGCCTGAGACGGCGCGTCCCGCCCGCGACGGTGGACCGTCAGGGGCCGGACGCGCCGTGTCGAGGGATGCCGGGGCTCACCCGGTGTTCTGCAGTCCGGCGGCGACCCCCGAGACCGACAGCAGCAGCAGCCGCTGCAGGTCGGGGTCGACCCGGCCGCCCGCCTGCGTCTCGCGGAGTCCGCGCAGCGCACGCAGCTGCAGGAGCGAGAGCGCGTCGACGTAGGGGCTGCGCATCTTCACCGCGCGCCCCAGCACGGGACGGTTGGACAGCAGCTCGGTGCCGCCGGTGAGGCGCACGACCCAGTCGCGGGTGAGGGTCATCTCGTCGCGGACGAGCGCGGCGAGGTCGTCGCGGTCGCCGAGCTCGAGATAGTGACGGGCGATGCGGTCGTCGGTCTTGGCGAGGCTCATGGCGACGTTGTCGATGAGGGTCCGGAACAGCGGCCACTCCTCGTACGCGCCCCGCAGCGTGGCCTCGTCGCCGACCGCGTCGAGCGCCGTCCCGAGGCCGAACCAGCCGGCGAGGTTGATGCGGGCCTGCGTCCACGCGAACACCCACGGGATCGCCCGCAGGTCGGCGAGGGACTCCACCGACAGGCCGCGGCGCGCCGGACGCGAGCCGAGCGCGAGCAGCCCGATCTCCTCCATGGGGGTCACCTGGGCGAACCACGGCGCGAAGCCGGGCGCCTTCACGAGGGAGAAGAACCGCTCGCGCGAGGCAGCGTCCATCGTCGCCGCGACCGAGGCGTAGCGCTCGGCCGCCGACCGGTTGCGGTCCTCGATCGAGGGGGCCGAGGCGAGCAGGGTCGCGGCGGCGACCTGGTCGATGTGGCGCATCGCGATCGCGGGGTCGCCGTAGCGGGCGAAGATGACCTCGCCCTGCTCGGTGAGCTTGAACCGGCCGTCGACGGAGTGGGGCGGCTGCGCGAGGATCGCGGAGTTCGCCGGTCCGCCGCCGCGGCCGAGGGCGCCGCCGCGCCCGTGGAACAGGGTCAGCTCGATGCCCTGCTCGACCGCCCAGGCCGAGATCTCCGCCTGTGCCTCGTACAGCGCGAGGTTGGCGGCGACGGGGCCGACGTCCTTCGACGAATCGGAGTAGCCGAGCATGACCTCGAGCCGACGACCGGTCGCCTCGAGCCGGGACGCGAACGCCGGGTGGTCGACGATCTCGGCGAGGATCCCGGGGGCGGCCTGCAGGTCTGCGAACGTCTCGAACAGCGGGATGACGTCGAGCACCGGGGGAGTGCCGTCGGGACCCACGGCGTGCCGGGCGAGGGTGTGGACGGCGGCGAGGTCGTCGGCGGACTGCGTGAACGAGACGATGTAGCGGCCCGCGGCCCGCGGCCCGTACCGGTCCTGCAGGAACGCGATGGTGCGGAAGACCTCGAGCACCTCCTCGGTCAGCTCCGAGCGCGCACCGCCCGCTTCGAGCTCGGCGAGCACCTTGGCGTGCACGGCCGAGTGCTGGCGCACCTCGAGCTCGGTGAGGTGGAACCCGAAGGTCTCGACCTGCCAGATGAGGTGCTGCAGGTGTCCGTAGGCCTGACGGGGAGCGCGCGCCGCGACGAGGGAATCCTGCAGGACCCGCAGGTCGGCGAGCAGGTGTTCGGGATCGCGGTAGGCGAGGTCGGCGTTGCGGGTGCGCGTCGCGGCGATCTTGCGGGCGAGCAGCAGCATGATGCGGCGGTACGGCTCGTTGGGGGAGCGCTTCGCGATCTCGGCCGCCGCCTCCTCGTCGGCATCCTTCAGCCGCTGCCACAGTGCGAGCAGCTCCGGCGTGGGCGGGGTGGACTCGGCGTCGAGGGTCAGCGTGCGCCCCACCCGGTTCGCCGTGTGCTCGAGTCCGAGCAGGACGTGCTCGCTCGCGATCGCGGCGGCCTTGCGCGTCGTCTTCGCCGTCACGAACGGGTTGCCGTCGCGGTCGCCGCCGACCCAGGAGCCGATGCGCATGAAGGGGCGCACGAGGGGCGGGCGGGCCCCGGCATCCTCCCCCTGCAGGACGTCGTCGATGCGGCGGTAGACGTGCGGGATCGACGTGTACAGCGTTTCGTCGAAGATCGCCATGACGGCGCGCACCTCGTCGGTCGGCGACGGCTTCTCGGCGCGCAGCGGCGCGGTGCGCCAAAGGGTGTCGACTTCTTCGAGCATGCGACGCTCGGCGCGGCGGCGGTCGGGGCTGTCGGCCTCCGCGGCATCCCGTTCGCGCAGCAGATCGGCGAGGCGACGGATGCTGTTCGACACCGCACGGCGTCGCGCCTCGGTCGGGTGCGCCGTGAAGACGGGGTGGAAGCGCAGACCCTGCAGCCGTTCGAGGGCGCCCTCCCGCCCGATCTCCTCGGACAGCCGCCGGTACGCCGAGACGATCGAGTCGCCCGCGTCGCGAGTGTCGCCGCGACCGCTGCGCTCGCGGAGAACTCGCACGCGCTGGTGCTCCTCGGCGAGGTTCACGAGGTGGAAGTAGCAGGTGAAGGCGCGGGCGACCTCCTCGGCGCGCTCCAGAGTGAAGGCGTCCGCGATGGATGCCGCGCGCGCGAACGCCTCGGGGGTCGGGTCGGTGTACGCCTGGATCGTCGCGACGCGCAGTCGCTCGACGTCCTCGAACAGACCGGGCGAACCGCTCTCGCGCAGCACGCGCCCGAGCAGCGCGCCGAGCGTGCGCACATCGGCGCGCATCCGTTCGGGGATCTCCTGCTCGGCTTCGTAACGTCCGACGAGGTCGATGGCTTCGGTGGGGGTCGGTTCGTGCACCGTTTCACGTTAGCGAGGATTGCGAGCGACATTTTCCGCGTGACGGTGGATGCCGGTGCCCGCTACCGTCACACGGCGATGACGCCCTGCGCGATGAGCACGACGGCGACGACCGCGCCGATGGCGGCGAGACCGAAGAGCACCGCTTCGGCAGGAGTGAACACACGCGCGCGCTGCTGGCGTCGGCCGATGACGAAGAGGATCGTGCCGGGGACGATGATGACCAGGCACAGCAGCAGGTACGTCGCCCCCGCCGCCCACAGCAGGTACAGCGTGTAGAGCGTCGCGAGCACCGCGACAATCCCATCGCCGAGACGACCCCGGCGACCGTCCTGCACGGCGAGCTTGAGCGCGAACGCGGCGGAGAGGAAGAACGGGATGAGGGCCAGCGCGCTCGTGAGCTCGAGCGCCGCGTCGAAGGCGTTCTGCGCGAACAGGACGACCACGAGCATCGCCTGTGCGAGGAGGGACGAGAGGGTGAGGGCGCCGGTGGGGGTGTCCTTGGCGTTGGTGCGCTGCAGGAACCGGGGCAGGTCGCCGGCGCGCGCCGCCGACAGCAGCACCTCGGCGGCCATGAGGGTCCAGGCGAGGTAGGCGCCGAGCACCGCGACGACGAGCGCGACCCCGATGAACGCGGCCCCCCAGCCGCCCACGGCGGCCTCGAGCACGCCGCCCATCGACGGCTGGCGGAGCCCCGCGATCTCCGCACGCGGGATGACACCGTACGAGACCACCGTGACCGAGGCGAAGACGGCGAGCACGCTCAGGAAGCCGAGGACGGTGGCGCGTCCGACATCCGATCGGCGTCGCGCGTGCCGCGAGTTGACGGTCGCCCCCTCGATCCCGATGAAGACGAACACCGTCACGAGCATCGTCGTCCGGATCTGCTCGCCGAGACCGGTGCCCGGGTCGCCCGACCCGTTCGCGGCGAACACGGCGGGATCGAAGACCGTGAGGCAGAGCACGACGAACACGACGATGGGCACCGTCTTCGCGATCGTGACGATCCGGTTGAGCGCCGCAGCCTCGCGGACGCCCCGACGGATGAGGACGTAGAAGAGCCAGATGCCGGCGGAGGAGATCGCCACCGCGAGCGGCGTGTTGCCCTCGCCGAGCGCGGGGAAGACGGCGCCCAGGGTGCCGGTGATGAAGACCCAGTAGAAGACGTTGCCGACGCAGGCGCTCGCCCAGTAGCCGAACGCGGCGAAGTAGCCGACGTAGTTGCCGAACCCCTCCTTCGCGTAGCTGAAGATGCCCGCGTCGAGGTCGGGCCTGCGGACCGCGAGCCGCTGGAAGACGAGCGCGAGCATGAACATGCCGCCGCCGGCGATCGCCCAGGCGATCAGCGTGCCCGCGACCCCGGTCGATTCCGCGAAGGTCGCCGGGAGGGAGAACACCCCCGCGCCGATCATGGAGCCGACGACGAACGTGCTGAGTGTCAGGAGGGAGACGTGGGTCGCCTGCGCGGGTGCGGTGGGACCCGAGGCGGTGGGAGCGGGGGTCACCGTCCCACCCTACGCGCGGCGGTCCGCCGGGCCATCGCCGCGGGCGATCACCCCGGCCCGCGGCATCCCTCGTATCGTGTCCGTCATGACGGACGAGCCCCGCGAACCCCGCCGCGACCACCTGCGGGAGGCAGCGGAGACGATGCGCGCCGTGCGGGACCGGTGCGTCTGGACCCAGCGGATCGACCACGCCGACCTCGTGCCCTACCTGCAGGAGGAGGCCGCCGAGCTCGTCGACGCGGTCGAAGCGGGCACCCGCGCCGATCTCAAGGAGGAGCTCGGCGACCTGCTGTGGCAGGTGCTCTTCCATGCCGAGATCGCCTCGCGCGACGAGACGGATCCGTTCGACATCGACGACGTCGCCGCGGCGCTCGCCGAGAAGATGATCCGTCGCCACCCGCACGTGTTCGGCGCCGCCGTCGCGACGACACCCGACGAGGTGCTGATCCACTGGAACGCGGCGAAGGCGGCCGAGAAGCGCACGCGCACGAGCGTCCTCGACGGGGTGTCGATGCACATGCCCTCGCTCGCCCTCGCGCAGAAGATGCTCGGGAAGGCTGCCCAGGTCGGGGTGACACCGCCGCCACCGACGCCGTCGCCCTCCGACGAGGCGGAGCTGGGCGAGGCGCTGCTGGCGCTGGTCGCGCAGGCGAGGGAGGCCGGCTGGGATGCCGAGCGCGCCCTGCGGCAGCGTCTGCGCGCGCTCGCCGAGGACGTCCGCGCGGCCGAGTCCCGCTGAGTCGCCCCGGGGCCTGCAGGCGCGGCCGCGGGAGCGCGGTCTGAGAGACTAGGACCGTGCCCTCCGTGAATCCGCCGCGCGGCATGCGCGACTTCCTCCCCGCCGACAAAGCCCGCCGCGAGCGGGTGCTCGCCGTCATCCGCGACCGCTACCGGGCGCACGGGTTCGACGAGATCGAGACCCCCGTCGTCGAGGACTACGAGCGGCTCCACGCGGGGATCGGCGGCGACAACGAGAAGCTCGCCTTCAACGTCCTGCGTCGCGGGCTCGACGCCGAGGCCATCCGCGCGGCCGCCGACGACCCGGCGGCCCTGTCCGACCTGGGGCTGCGCTACGACCTCACCGTGCCGCTGGCGCGGTTCTACGCGACCAACCGTGCACAGCTGCCGTCCGTGTTCCGCGCGATCCAGATCGCGCCGGTGTGGCGCGCGGAGCGGCCCCAGAAGGGGCGGTACCGCCAGTTCGTGCAGTGCGACATCGACATCATCGGCGACGCGACGGCCCGGGCCGAGGTCGAGCTGCTGACGGCGAGCCTCGACGTCCTCGAGGCGCTCGGTCTCGAGGGCGGCACGATCCGCATCAACGACCGCCGCGCCCTCGACGCGATGCTCGCCGCCTTCGGGTTCGCCGAGGCGGACCGCGCCGGCGTCCTCATCACGATCGACAAGCTCGACAAGGTGGGGCCGGCCGGGGTGGTCGCCGAGCTGCGGGACCGCGGCGCCGACGAAGGCGCCGTCACCGCGTTCGAGGCGTTCCTGACCCGTCCGCAGACGCGCGAGTACCTGCCCTTCGGCGAGGCGCAGATCCGCAAGGCGCTCCCCGAGGGTGTCTCGGACGAGATCGTCGGCCACCTGGTCGGCATCGGCGACGCGGTCGCCGCCGCGCGGGGGACCACCGACGTGCCCCTGCACTTCGACCCGTTCCTCGTGCGCGGCATGGGCTACTACACCGGCACGATCTACGAGCTCGCGCATCCCTCGGTCTCCTACTCGCTCGGCGGCGGTGGCCGGTACGACGGCATGATCGGCCGCTTCCTCGGCCAGGACGTGCCGGCGGTGGGCTTCTCCATCGGCTTCGAGCGGATCGTGGACCTCGTCGGAGCGGGGGAGGATGCCGCATCCGCTGCCGTCGTCCTCATCGCCGACCGCGACGTCCCCCTCGCCGAGCTCGCCGGCCACAAGGCGTTCTTCGTCGCGCAGGGCGCGCGTGTGCGCCTCGAGCAGCGGGCGAAGAACCTCAAGGGGCTGTTGGAGCGGTCCGCCGCCGACGGGTACACGTCCTTCGGCACCGTGTCCGCAGGCGCCCCGTCCGCGTCGATCGAGCTGCGTCCGCTCGGCTGACGGCGCTGCGCGGCGCTGCTAGCGTTCCGCGCATGACGCTCACAGTCCGCACCGTGCTGCCGAAGAACGGCCCCGCCACCGCGATCGAGTTGACAGACGAACAGGTCGAGGCCCTCGGCGGCGGCAAGCGGGCCGCGGTCCGGGTGACGATCGCGGGGCGCAGCGCGCGCCTGCGTCTCGGTGTGATGGGCGGGCGCAACCTGATCGGTATGTCGAAGGCGGCGCGCGCCGAGCTGGGCGTCGAGATCGGGGACGCGGTCGAGGCGACCGTCGATCTCGACACCGACGAGCGGGAAGTCGACGTTCCGGACGACCTCGCGGCCGCCCTCGACGCGGAACCGCAGGTGCGCGCCGCGTTCGATGCGCTCGCGCCGTCGCGCCGCAAGGAGGTCGCTCGTTCCGTCATCGACGCGAAGAAGTCGGAGACGCGCGAGAAGCGGATCGCCGCCGCGGTGGACTCCCTCCGTTCGCCCGCCAGCACCTGATCGCGCACGTCACCGCGACGTCGCCCGTCGTTCACCGGGGCGGTGTGGGATGCGGTGGTGCCACGTTCAGCTCGGACTCCGTTCCCCGTCGCCGTTGCCGCAGCCCTCGTGGTCGTCGGCGCCGTCGTCCTCGGCACCCGGATCGCGCTCGCGCGGCAGGCGGCGATCGCGCGGCGGCGGATCGGCAAGCCGCTCGGTGACGCCGCCCCGACCGCCGACCGGGTCTGGCGGGCCGGACTCGGGGGCACGCCGCTCGAGCTGCTGCTGCTCGGCGATTCGATCGCGGCGGGTCTCGGTGCGCAGCACCGCAAGGAGACCCTCGGGGGACGCCTCGCGAAGGGTCTCGCAGGGGAGCTCGACCGGCCCGTGCGGCTGCGGACGGGGGCGGTCGTCGGTGCGGAATCGGCCGACCTCGCCGGCCAGATCGACGCGCTCCCGGCGGACTACCGGGCGGATGCCGCCGTCATCATCGTCGGCGGCAACGACGTGACGCACCGGGTGCCGGTCGCCGTGGCGGCAGCCCACCTTGCGGAGGCGATCCGCCGACTGCGCGCCGTCGGCACCGCCGTCGTGGTCGGCACGTGCCCCGACCTGGGCGCCCTCCGCGCCGTGCCGCAGCCGCTGCGCAGCATCGGCTCCCGTGCGTCGCAGCAGCTCGCCACGGCCCAGGCCGACCGGGCGCGCGCCGAGGGCGCCGGCGTGGTGTCGCTGCGTCGCGCGGTCGGTCCGTTCTTCCGCATCGACCCCGACGGCATGTTCAGCCTCGATCGGTTCCACCCGAGCGCGCTGGGCTACCGGCGAACGGCCGAGGCGCTCCTGCCCGTCGCGCGCGACGCGATCACGCGCGGCGGCGCAGACGCAGCAACCGGTAGACGCATCCCGCCAGCAGCACCCCGACCCCGATCGGCACCGACGGCCACGGCAGGGTGACGACGAGGACGACGCACCCGACGCCGCCGACGAGCTGCAGGAATCGCGGGTACCGGCGGGCCGTGCCCCGCTGGCGGAACGCAGCGAGGTTGGCGACCGCGTAGTAGAGCAGCACGCCGAACGACGAGAAGCCGATCGCGCCCCGGATGTCGCCGAGCGCGATGACGGCGACGACGATCAGGACGACCGCGACCTCGGCGTTCCGCGGCACCCGGTGACGCGCGTCCACGGCGGCGAGGATCCGGGGAAGGTCTCCCTCCCGCGCCATCGCGAAGGTGGTCCGTCCGACGCCGGCGATGAGGGCGAGCAGGGCGCCGAGGGATGCCGCGGCGGCACCGATCCGGACGACCGGAGCCGCGGCATCCCACCCTGCGGCCTCGACAGTGGCCACGAGCGGCGCGGTGGACGCGGCGAGCCCGTCGGGTCCGAGGGTGCGGAGGGCGACGACACCGATGACCGCGTACACGACGAGGGCGCCGCAGAAGGCGAGCACGACCGCCCGGGGAATCGTGCGGGCGGGGTCGCGCACCTCCTCGCCGAGGGTGGCGATGCGGGCGTAGCCGGCGAACGCGAAGAACAGCAGGCCCGCCGCCTGCAGGATGCCGAGGGGGCCGGAGCCGGCGATCCCGTCACCCCAGAGGGGACCGGGCGCGCTCGGTGCCGTGAAGCCCGCCACGGCGACGACGGTCAGCACGATCAGGACGACCGTGACGAGCACGCGTGTCAGCTGAGCCGTCCGCGTGATCCCGAAGAGGTTCACGGCGCCGAGCGCGAGGGCGGCGCCGGCGGCGACGGGTCGTTCCCACCCCGCGGGCGCGATGTAGGCCGCGAAGGTCAGCGCCATCGCGGCGCAGCTGGCCGTCTTCCCGATGACGAAGCCCCAGCCGGCGAGGAAGCCCGACCACGGCCCCAGTTCCGCGCGCCCGTAGGCGTACACGCCGCCGGAGGTCGGATGGACGGCCGCGAGCTGCGCGGTCGAGGTCGCGTTGCCGAACGCGATGACGGCGGCCAGCGCCAGTCCGACGAGCAGCCCGGGGCCGGCGACGGCCGCCGCGGGCGGGAAGGCGGCGAAGACGCCCGCGCCGATCATCGAGCCGAGACCGATGACCACGGCGTCGCCGAGACCGAGGCGGCGCGCTAGAGCAGGGGAGGACACGGCGCGAGCGTACCGGATTGGGGCGACCACCCGACTAATTATAGTTGCGCTATAATTACCGTATGTTGATCCGGGTCGACCCACAGAGCACCGTTCCGCTGTTCGCGCAGATCGCGGCCGGGCTCCGCGCCGAGATCACCGGCGGCCGTCTCGGGGCAGGGGAGCGACTCCCCGCCGCACGCGAAGTCGCCGAGGCGCTGCAGGTGAACCTCCACACGGTGCTGCACGCCTATCAGGACCTCCGCGACGAAGGTCTCATCGACCTCCGCCGCGGCCGCGGCGCCGTGGTCACCCCGGCAGGGGCCGCCCTCGCGGGCCTGCGAGCCGAGATCGCGGCCCTGGTCGATAAATCCCGTGCCCTGGGCGTCTCGCCCGACACCCTGTCCGCTCTCGTCAAGGAGGCTGCTCGTGACCACTGACACCCTGACCGTCGTCCGCCGCCGGTTCACCCTCGTCGCCCTGCTGCTCCCCGCCGTGGTGATCCTCGTCGCGGTCGTCGCGCAGGTGCTGCTCCTTCTGGCGGTGCCGGCGGTCGTCGCGACCCACTGGGGGTGGACGGGGGAGCCCGACGGCTTCGCGCCCGCCTGGACCGTCCCGCTCGTCACCGCGATCCTCGGCCTCGGGCTTCCCGCGACCCTCTTCGGAGCCAGCGTGGGCGGGCTGCGCCGCGGCGACCACGGCTTCGCCTACCGCCTCCTGGGAGCCGTCGCGTTCGGACTCGCCGTGCTCATCGGTGGCCTCGGCGTCGCGACCCTCGGCATCCAGGTCGGAAGGACGGATGCGGACGCCGCTCTTCCCGTGCTGCTCCTGCCGGGCGTGCTCCTCGCCGCCGCTGCCGCGGGATGGATCGGGTGGGCCGTGCAACCCCGCGTCCCGTGGCGTCCGACCCCGACGATGCCGGCCGCCGAGGTGCCGGTCCGCGCGGGGGAGCGGGTTGTCTGGATGCAGGGGGTCACCCTCGCCCGCGGGGGAGCCGTGGTCCTGTGGATCGCGTTCGCGATCGGATGCCTCGCCGTCCTGCCCGTCGTCTTCTTCGGCGACCTCGTGACGGCGATCATCTCCGGTCTCATCGTCGTCGTGCTGTTCGTCGTCGTCGCAACGACCCTGCGCTTCCACGTGCGCGTCGACCCGGACGGCCTGACCGCCGTCTCCGCGGCGGGATGGCCGCGTGTGCACGTCCCGACGCAGGACATCGTCTCGGCGGAGCTCGTCCAGGTCTCGCCGTTCGGGGAGTTCGGCGGGTGGGGCATCCGCTGGCCCGGCGGCGGGCGTCAGGGCGTCGTGCTGCGCGCGGGCGAGGGGCTCCTGGTGCGCCGCCGCGACGGCCGCACCCTCACGGTCACGGTCGACGACGCCGCGATCGCGGCGGGCCTGCTGAGCGCCTACGCCGCGTTGACGCCGGCGCGCCGGGGCGATTGAGTGGCGGCATGGCGCATCCACACCCGTACGATCCGGTCCCCGCTCGCTGGAACGACGTCGACGACTACCTGACGTCGACCCTCGTCGCCCACGACGACGCGCTCGCCGCCTCGATCGCCTCGCTCGCCGAGGAGGGGCTCCCCGAGATCGAGGTCGCGCCGCTGTCGGGAAAGCTGCTGCACCTCCTCGCGCGCATGACGGGGGCGCGGCGCGTGCTCGAGATCGGGACCCTCGGCGCCTACTCGACCATCTGGCTCGCCCGCGCGCTCCCCGCCGAGGGGCGCGTCGTCTCGATCGAGGCCGAGCCCCACAACGCCGCGGTGGCCCGACGCAACCTCGAGCGCGCCGGGGTCGCTGACCGGGTGGAGGTGCGCGAGGGGCGCGGGGCGGACGTCCTGCCGGCCCTCGAGAGCGGCGAGCCGTTCGACCTCGTCTTCATCGACGCCGACAAGGAGTCGAACACCCTCTACCTCGACTGGGCAGCGCGCCTCGGCCGCCCCGGCACGGTGGTCGTCGTCGACAACGTCGTCCGCTCCGGGCATGTGGTGGAGACGGATGCCGGGGCCCAGGTCGACGGCGTCCGCGCCGGTCTCGCGATGCTCCGCGACGACCCCCGGTTCGAGGCCACCGCGCTGCAGACCCTCGACCGCAAGGGGTGGGACGGCATCGCGATCGCGCTCGTCGTGTGACGGCGGGTCCTGTGCGGCATCCCGCGCCTCACTAGACTCGGGGGCGGACCGACGACGCTCCCGTTCCATCCTCCACAAGCAAGGAGAAACCCCCGTGGCATTGATCGAGGCAGTAGGCGCACGCGAGATCCTGGACTCGCGCGGCAACCCGACCGTCGAGGTGGAGGTCCTGCTCGACGACGGCATCGTCCAGCGCGCAGCCGTCCCCTCCGGCGCATCCACCGGCGCCTTCGAGGCGTACGAGCTCCGTGACGGTGACAAGAGCCGGTACGGCGGCAAGGGCGTTCTCAAGGCCGTGAACGCCGTCATCGACGAGCTCGGCCCCGCCATCGAGGGCCTCGAGGCCAGCGAGCAGCGCCTCATCGACGAGGTTCTGATCCAGACCGACGGCACCGAGAACAAGTCGCGCACGGGTGCGAACGCCATCCTCGGCGTCTCGCTGGCCGTCGCGAAGGCCGCCGCCGACAGCGCCGACCTGCCGCTGTACCGCTACCTCGGCGGACCGAACGCGCGCGTCCTGCCCGTTCCGCTGTTCAACGTCATCAACGGCGGCGAGCACGCCGACAACGGCATCGACATGCAGGAGTTCTTCCTCGCCCCGATCGGCGCCGAGAGCTTCTCCGAGTCGCTGCGCTGGGGCGCCGAGGTCTACCAGGTCCTGAAGAAGGAGTTGCAGGCCGCCGGCTACGCGACGGGCCTGGGTGACGAGGGTGGGTTCGCGCCCGACCTCCCCAGCAACCGCGAGGGGCTCGACTTCCTCGTCAAGGCGATCGAGAAGGCCGGCTTCACCCCCGGTTCGCAGATCGCCCTGGGCCTCGACGTGGCCGCGACCGAGTTCTTCAACGACGGCGTCTACCGCCTCGAGAACAAGGACTGGACCGCCGAGCAGCTCACCGACTACTACGCCGACCTGGTCGACTCGTTCCCCATCGTGACGATCGAGGACGCCCTCGCCGAGGACGACTGGGAGAACTGGACCGCCCTCACCGAGCGCCTGGGCAAGAAGGTGCAGCTCGTCGGCGACGACCTCTTCGTCACCAACCCGCAGCGCCTGGCCGACGGCATCAAGCGCGGAGCGGCGAACTCGCTCCTGGTCAAGGTGAACCAGATCGGCACGCTCAGCGAGACGCTCGACGCGATCGACGTCGCGCACCGCGCCGGCTACACCACGATGCTCTCGCACCGCTCGGGTGAGACCGAGGACACGACGATCGCCGACCTCGCCGTCGCCGTCAACTCGGGTCAGATCAAGTCGGGCGCGCCCGCTCGGAGCGAGCGTGTCGCGAAGTACAATCAGCTTCTGCGCATCGAGGAAGACCTGGGCGAGGCTGCGGAGTTCATCGGCGCCGCCGCGTTCCCGCGTTTCACCGCCTGACGCGCACCGCACAGACACCGACGAGAAGGGGGAGCCGTGGACCGACCATCGGCTCCCCCTTCCCGTGCGTCCCGGACCCCGCGCGGCGAGGATCGCACGCCCCGATCGGGTCGACGCGTCGACGTCCGCGACTGGGTCGGCGGCATCCGGATGTCGGGGTTCATGGGGATCATGCTCGGGCTCGTCGTGCTCGCGGCGTTCGTCCTCGTTCCGACGATCGGCACCTACGTCGACCAGCGGCAGCAGATCGCGGCGCTCACCCACGACGTCCAGGCGACGAAGGACGAGATCACCCAGCTGACGAGCGAGCGCGAACGCTGGCGCGACGAGGCCTACATCGTCGCCCAGGCCCGCGAGCGGCTGTACTACCGGCGCCCCGGCGAGGTCGTGTACCTCGTCGCGGACGACCTCCCCACCGACCTGATCGAGCCCGCGCAGCGCTCCGTGAGCGATGACGTCCAGGAGACGCAGCGCGACTGGATGACGCAGTTCCTGCGCTCCGTGACCGAGGCGGGACTCGCAGAGACCGTCGCCCCGGGCTGACGCCCAGCTCTCACGCGCGTCGCCCGGTACCCTTGACCGGTGCCTCATCCGACACTCTCGCCCGCGTCAGCCGCCGATCACGACACCATGCGTGAGCAGCTGGGGCGCCCCATGCGCGGCGTGATCGGCATCGCGGCGCGGTGCGTCTGCGGCAATCCGACGGTGGTGGCCACCGAACCGCGGCTGCCCGACGGCACCCCGTTCCCCACGTTCTACTACCTGACCCATCCGGGGGCGACGGCCGCCATGTCGGCCCTCGAGGCGACCCAGGTGATGCGGGAGCTGAACGACGACCTCGCCGCCGACGAGGACCTCGCGGCGTCCTACGCCCGCGCCCACGACGCCTACCTCGCCGACCGCGAGGTGCACGGTGCCGTCCCCGAGATCGCCGGCGTGTCCGCGGGCGGGATGCCGACCCGCGTGAAGTGCCTGCACGCCCTCGCCGCGCACTCGCTCGCCGCCGGTCCCGGAGTGAACCCGATCGGCGACATCGCCCTCGCGCGCGGGTCGTGGTCGCCGCAGCGGTGCACCTGCGCGACGCCGAGGGTGACCGGATGAGGGGAGTCCGCGCCCTTCTCGCCGCCGCCGTCGTCGCCGTCACGGCGGTGCTCACGGCGGCCGCGCCCGCCCCGTCGCCGACGCCCCCGCCGGTCGATCCGGTGCGGAACATGGAGTACTGGCTGAAGGAGTACGGGATCTCCGAGGCCTGGAAGACGACCAAGGGCGCCGGGACGACGATCGCCGTCATCGACACGGGCATCGGCAAAGGGCCGAAGGAACTCGACGGCGCCGTCGTCGGAGGAGCCGACTTCTCCGGGGTGGGGAAGGCCGACGGCCGCACACCCGTGGGAGACAGCGACCGTAACCACGGCAGTTGGGTCGCGTCTCTCGCCGCAGGCCGGGGGACGGCGGCCGACAAGGGCATGATCGGGGTGGCCCCGGAGGCCGACCTGCTGTCGCTCTCGATCGGCTTCGGCAGCTCAGCGAGCGTCCCGTTCGTCGATCAGGTCGCCGAGGCGATTCGGTGGGCGGTCGATCACGGCGCGGATGTGATCAATCTCTCGTTCACGACGAACACCCTCGATTGGGACCGGTCGTGGGACGACGCCTTCCTCTACGCGTTCGACCACGACGTCGTGGTCGTCGTCGCCGCCGGCAACCGCGAGAGCGGCACCGAGGAGGTCGGCGCCCCCGCGACGATCCCGGGCGTCCTGACGGTGGGCGGGGTGGACCGGGAGGGACGCGCGAGTCGGACGGCCTCCACGCAGGGCATCGTCATCGGCATCTCCGCGCCGAGCGAGGAGCTGCTGGGTGTCTCCGCGAACGGCGACCTCGTCATCTGGGACGGCACGAGCGGCGCGGCCCCCATCGTCGCCGGAGTCGCCGCCCTGGTGCGGTCCGCGCACCCCGACCTGGATGCCGCGAACGTGATCAAGCGGATCATCGCCACCGCGACGCCGAGCGAGCGCGCGAAGAAGGTGCCCGACCCGCTGTACGGGTACGGCCTCATCAACGCCGCCAAGGCGGTCTCCGCTCCGGTCGCGAAGGTCTCGGCGAACCCGATGGGCGACCTCCGCGAGTGGATCCGGCTCTACCGCCGGGCCGAATCGACCCCGCAGACGAGCCCGACCCCGACCCCCTACACGGTGGCACCGCTGCCCGAGGCCGAGCCGCCGAGTTCGGCCGCATCGCCGCTCCTGCCCAGCAGCGATTCGTTGCGCTACGGGACGGTGCCGCTGATCGTGGTCAGCCTGGGGACTATACTGATCGTGCTCGGGGTCACCGCTGCTGCCCGGCGCATCCGATCGGCGCGCACCCCGCGACCGCCGAGCCGTTGAATCAAGGAGTTCTTCCGACTGTGACTACCACTGTGCCCAAGATCCTGGTCGTCGGAGGCGGCTACGCCGGTTTCTACACTGCGTGGAAGCTCGAGAAGCACCTCCGCAAGGGTGAGGCCGAGGTCACGATCGTCGACCCGCTCCCGTACATGACGTACCAGCCGTTCCTCCCCGAGGTCGCGGCGGGCGGCATCGAGGCCCGCCACGTCGTGGTCGGTCTGCGTCGCCACCTGAAGCGCACGCGCATCGTCATCGCCAAGGTCACCGGCATCGACCACGCCAGCAAGACGGCGACGATCACGCCCGAGGTCGGCGAGCCGTGGCAGGAGCAGTACGACCAGATCGTCGTGACCGCCGGCGCCGTTTCGCGCACCTTCCCGATCCCCGGCATCGCCGAGAACGCGATCGGCTTGAAGACGATCGAAGAGGCCGTCGCGATCCGCGACCGCATCCTCACGAACTTCGACCGGGCCGCGAACCTGCCTCCCGGGCCGGAGCGCGACCGTCTGCTGACCGTCGTCGTCGTCGGCGGTGGCTTCGCCGGCATCGAGGTGTTCGCCGAGACGCGCGCCTTCGCGAGTGCGCTGCTGAAGGACTACCCGACGATCTCGTTCGAGGAGACGCACTTCCACCTCATCGAGGCGATGGGGCGCATCATGCCCGAGGTGTCGCTCAAGACGAGCGAGTGGGTCCTCAAGGACCTCGCCAAGCGCGGCGCCAACGTCCACCTCGACACCCAGGTCAAGGGCGCCGTCGATGGGAATGTCGAGCTCTCGACGGGCCAGGTCATCCCGACCGATGTGATCATCTGGACCGCCGGTGTCATGGCGAACCCCACCGTCGTCCGCGGCAGCGACCTGCCCGTCGAGGAGCGGGGCCGTCTGCGCACGCGCGCCGACCTGCGGGTGGGCACGCCCGAGGAGGTCGTCGAGGGCGCCTGGGCCGCCGGTGATGTCTCCGCCGTCCCGGACCTCTCCGGCGGCGGTGTCGGCGGGTTCTGCGTCCCGAACGCCCAGCACGCGGTTCGTCAGGGCAAGCTGCTCGCGAAGAACATCGTGGCCGTCCTCCGGGGCGAGGAGCCGAAGGAGTACTTCCACAAGAACCTCGGCGCGGTCGCCGGGCTCGGTCTCTACAACGGCGTCTTCCAGTCCGGCAAGATCGCCATCAAGGGCTTCTTCGCCTGGATCGCGCACCGCGGTTACCACGGTCTCGCCATGCCGACCTTCGAGCGCAAGTTCCGCGTCGTCGGCGACTGGTGGCAGAACTTCTGGCTCGGCCGCGACAACGTCTCGATGGAGACGCTGCAGAACCCCCGGTACGTCTTCGAGGAGTTCGCTGCGCGTCCGCGTCCGGCCGCCCCCGAGACCCCCGCGATCGACCCGAAGACGGTCGCCGCGGAGAAGACCGGCAAGGTCGCCGCGAGCTGACCGACAGCGTTCCCGCGACCCCCGTTCCGGCCTCGGCCGGCGGGGGTCGCGTCGTGTCGGGGATACGCTGACGGGAGGCCCCCGTAGCCCAATGGCAGAGGCAGGCGACTTAAAATCGCTTCAGTCTGGGTTCGAGTCCCAGCGGGGGTACGACGCCGGCACGATGCTGGGCGGATCGGCATCCCCCCATCGTTCGATGGTCTGCGCGGTCCAGTACACGGCGAACGCGCCCAGGGCGACCGCTTCGCCGATCAGCACGCCCACCGTGTCCGGGTTCGCGATCGCCGCGCCGACCGTCGTGACGAGGGCCGCCGCGATGACGATGGACACCGCGAGGTAGACGCGGCGATATCCCGCCGCAGGGGGATCCTCGCCGAAGGACGTCACCCAGGGGATCGCCGCGAACATCGCGAAGAAGCAGACCGTGGCGACCAGGTGAAGGTTGATTCCACCGGGAAACGGGAACACAGCCGCAGGGCCCGGGGCGAATGCGAGGGTCGCGAGAGCGATGACGACCGCGGACGCGGTGCCTCCGACGATCGCCACCCGTCGCCAGGCCAGGTCCCCGCGTGCCGCCAGGACGATGCCCAGGGCGACGAGGATCGTCACCATCGTCAGGTACACGCCGACCCCGTTCCGGACGGTGGGCAGGACCTCCGACGGGACGGACGGCTCACCGCGGTAGCCGGTGGGGACGATGGCGATCAGCGGGGCGAACACGGCGGCGATGTCGAGGAGCATGGACTCCGTGTCGCGGCCAGAGAGGACCAGCAGGGCGACGCCGGCAGCGGTTAGCGCGCCGACGAAGACGCCGCCCGCGGGGGAGTAGTAGTAGTCGCTGATGGACGGGAGGGGCTGCCCGCCGCTGCGTATCAGCTCGATGAGGACGGATGCCGCCAGGGCCACGACGATGCCGACGAGGGCGAGTCGGAGGTACCGATGCGTGCGCAGACCCGTCACCCCACCGACACTACAAGTCGCACCCCGTGTGCAACGCCTGGGAAGTGCGGCCGGGCGCCCGCATCCACCGGGTCGGCCTCGTTAGGATGATCAGGCTATCGATCGGAGACTCATGGAAATCCTCATCCCGGTCCTCGTCGTCGTCGCCCTCCTCGTCATCGTCGGCGTCTACCTCTGGGCCACCTACAACTCGCTCGTCGCCCTGAACGTGCGGGTCGATGAGGCGTGGAGCGACATCACGGTGCAGCTCAAGCGCCGCGCGGACCTCTTGCCCAACCTGATCGAGACCGTCAAGGGCTACGCCGCCCACGAGAAGGCGGTCTTCGAGAACGTCACTCAGGCACGTGCCGAGACCCTGACCGCGACCACCCCCGCCGATGCGGGCGTCGCCGAAGGCCACATGCAGCAGGCGCTGAAGTCGCTGTTCGCGGTCGCCGAGGCCTACCCGCAGCTCCAGGCGAGCCAGAACTTCCTGCAGCTGCAGCAGGCCGTGGTCGACACCGAGGACAAGATCCAGGCGTCCCGCCGGTTCTACAACGGCGGCGTCCGCGAGCTGAACACGAAGATCAAGGTCTTCCCGAACAACCTCTTCGCCCGGCGGCTCGGATTCGGCGAGCGGGAGTTCTTCGAGGTGGTCGACGGCGCGGCGATCGCCGAGCCGCCGCGGATCCAGTTCTGACGCGCCGCGTCGCCCGGGGCGCACGGCCTAGGATGGCCCAGTGAGCGGCACCGACGACAAGCACCGGAACGGGTTCTTCGACGCGCTCCGCGCGCGCACCGTCTCCACCGAGGTGTCCCAGACGGTTCCGCGGGGTCTCAAGATCGCGACCGCCTACGCCTGGCGTTTCCTCGTCCTCGCCGCGGCGATCGCGGTGCTCGTGTGGATCGTCATCCAGCTGCGCCTGCTCATCATCCCGCTGCTGGCGGCGATCCTCATCACAGCCCTTGTGTGGCCGTTGTTCTCGTGGCTGCTGCAGCGGCGGTTGCCGCGCTGGCTCGCCCTGATCCTCACCCTGCTGTTGACCATCGCCGTCGTCGTCGGGTTGCTGTGGATCGCCATCTGGCAGATCACGCAGGATGCCGCCTC
The DNA here is from genome assembly GCF_040686395.1 of Microbacterium sp. NPDC080220. Lineage (NCBI taxonomy): Bacteria > Bacillati > Actinomycetota > Actinomycetes > Micrococcales > Microbacteriaceae > Microbacterium > Microbacterium sp. NPDC080220. The sequence continues at coordinate 409,069 of NZ_JBFBOP010000001.1, read as the reverse complement.
CGTCCGAGACCGCACCGTCCAGGGCATCGCCCAGTTCCGCGACTACCTCATCGAGGGGCCGCTGCACCTGACGGGCGGCCAGATCGACGACGCCGTCCGGCAGGCGTTCGGCATCCTGCAGGAGCAGGCCCAACTCCTGCTCTCGGGCGCCCTGGCGATCGGCTCCACGCTCGGTCATGTGGTCACCGGCATTCTGCTGACCCTCTTCATCCTCATCTGCACGCTCGCCGACGGCGGCGGGATCTGGCGGTGGACGGTACGGCTCTTCCCGGTGCGCGCACGCTCCGCCGTGGACGGAGCCGGCCGGGCGGGATGGCGCACGGTCATCAACTACGCGCGGACCCAGCTCCTGGTCGCGACGATCGACGCCATCGGCATCGGGCTCGGTGCGGCGCTGCTCGGCGTGCCGCTCGCGGCCCCGATCGGCGTACTCGTCTTCCTGGGCGCCTTCGTGCCGTTCGTCGGCGCCGTCCTGACCGGGGCACTCGCCGTGTTCCTCGCGCTCGTGTACAACGGGCCGTGGATCGCACTCTGGATGCTCGTCATCGTCCTCGGCGTGCAGCAGCTGGAAGGCCACGTCCTGCAGCCGCTGCTCATGGGCTCGGCGGTCAAGGTGCACCCGCTCGCGGTCGTGCTCGCCGTCGCCGGCGGGGCGATGGTCGCGGGGATCGCCGGCGCGGTGTTCGCCGTGCCGCTGGCCGCCTTCGTCAACGTCGTCTGGCTCTACCTCTCGCGGCGCGGGTGGGAGCAACCGGTGGACCCCGGCCCCGACGACCTCATCTGGAGTACCGTGCCGCGACGCAGGAGGATGACCGCGTGACCGATCAGGCGAAGATCGCCGCCCCGACCCTGGCCGAGTTCGAGACCGCCGCGACCGAACTCGCCGGCGTCGTCTCGCGGACGCCCGTCGAGGACTCGGAGTTCCTCTCGGGCGTGCTGGGCGCGCCCGTGCACCTCAAGCTCGAGAACCTGCAGCGCACCGGGTCGTTCAAGATCCGCGGGGCGACCTACCGGCTGTCGCGCCTGACGGCGGAGGAGCGCTCGCGCGGCGTCGTCGCGGCCTCAGCGGGCAACCACGCGCAGGGTGTCGCACTCGGTGCGCAGACCCTCGGCATCCCGGCCACGATCTTCATGCCGCTCGGTGTTCCCGTCCCCAAGCTCCTCGCCACGCGGGGCTACGGCGCCGACGTCATCCTCGAGGGCGCGACGGTGGAGACCCCGCTCCGCCTCGCGCAGGAGTTCGCCGAGCGGACCGGTGCGGTCTTCATCCCGCCCTACGACAACCACGACATCATCATCGGCCAGGGCACCCTCGGGCTCGAGCTCATGGACGAGATCCCGGGCCTGGAGACCATCGTCGTCGGCATCGGCGGCGGGGGACTGGCGGCGGGAGTCGCCGCCGCCGCGAAGGCCCGCGCCGCGGCGGAGGGTCGCGCGATCCGCATCATCGGTGTGCAGGCCGAGAACTCCGCGGGCTACCCCGGCTCGCTCCTCGCGGGGCGCCCGATCGACGCCGAGCACACCTCGCCGACCATCGCCGACGGCATCGCCGTCAAGCGGCCCGGCGCGATCCCGTTCGACATCATCCGCGACCTCATCGACGAGGTCGTCACCGTCAGCGACGACGACATCGCGCGGGCGATCCTCGTGCTCATCGAACGCGCGAAGCAGGTCGTCGAGCCCGCCGGCGCCGTGGGTGTCGCCGCGATCCTCACCGGCAAGGTGACCGCGTCGGGTCCCACGGCGGCGATCCTCTCGGGCGGCAACATCGACCCGCTGCTGCTGCAGCGCGTCGTCGCGCACGGGCTCGCGGCATCCGGACGCTACATGACGCTGCAGATCCCGCTGCCCGACCGTCCCGGTCAGCTGGCGCGGGTGTCGGAGCTGCTGTCGGTGGTCGGGGCGAACGTCATCGAGGTCCTGCACACCCGCCACGGACAGGGACTGCAGATCAGCGAGGTCATCCTGCAGCTGAGCGTCGAGACGCGCGGCGAGGAGCACCGCGCGCAGGTCCTCGCGATCCTGCAGGACGCCGGCTACGCCCCGACGGTCGTCCCGAACTGAGCGTGCCGGCGCACCCGGGTCATCGACCCGCCCGCGTCACTGACCCGAGTAGGTCTCGACCTTGACGACCTCGACCGTGATCTCGCGCCCGTTGGGAGCGGTGTAGCTCGTCTTCTCGCCTTCGCGCAGGCCCATGATGGCCTCGCCCAGGGGGGAAGCCTCGCTGTAGACGTCGAGCTCGCTGTTCGCGCCGATCTCGCGGTTGCCGAGCAGGAACACCTCTTCGCCGCCGGCGACGATCGCGGTGACGACGGTGCCCGACTGCACGGTGCCGTCGGACTCGGGGGCGACGCCGACCTTGGCATCCTTCAGCAGCTGCTGGAGGGTCCGGATGCGGGCCTCCTGCTTGCCCTGCTCGTCCTTGGCCGCGTGGTAGCCGCCGTTCTCCTTGAGGTCGCCCTCTTCGCGGGCGGCCTCGATGCGCTTGGCGATCTCCTCGCGGCCCGTCGTCGAGAGCTCCTCGAGCTCGGCGGCGAGGCGGTCGTAGGCCTCCTGGGTCAGGAACGTCTCGGACACGTGATCTCCCGGTGCGGTCGATGGGTAAGCCAAACGCCCCGGCAAGTCACCGGGGCGCGAGAACCTTCAGCCTAGATGATCCAGCAGGAACGGACAAAACCCGTGGTGGGGCGCGCGGTGGTCGGGATCCGCTCCGTGATGATGCGGGAGTGATCCTCGGATGCCGGGACCTCCACGACCGCGAAGCCGACGATCCCGTGCTCGGCGTCCTGCGCCTCCAGCGAGCAGGCGACCGTCGTGCCGGGATTCACGGTCACCTGCACACGGACCTCGACGGTGCGGTCGTCGACGAGGGTGAAGCCCGTCGTGTCCGCGTCGACGGAGTTGACGGCGTTCGAGACGGTCGTCCACCCCAGCAGCCCCGTCGCAACGACGGCGATGACCCCGATGACCACCCAGGTCCACCGACGCGACGCCGCGGAACGCGTGCGGCCGTACCGATCCGCCAGCTTGCGGTCGACGTCGGTCAGGGTCATGCGGCATCCGTTCTAGGCTGGGATTCCAGGCTATTCGCTCTGGCTGAGGAATGAGGTCACATGCCGGATCTGCGATGGCTCGCCGTCTCGCCGAGTCCCACCCCGACGACGCCCCCGCCGGAGGCGGTGACCCCCGGTGTCGCCGGGTTCATCGCGATCGCGATCGTGGCCGTGATCATCGTGCTCCTCGCGATCGACATGCTCCGCCGCATCCGTCGTGCGCAGTACCGCTCCGACGTCAACGAGATGCTCGACGCGGAGGAAGCTGCCGCCCGCGGCGAGGGCCCCGGGGACGACCCCGGCGCCGCGCCGGGCGACGTCAGCCCGGAAGACCCAGCGAAGGGCTGAGGGGCTGCAGCGAGATCAACAGGCACGCGCTCCAGTGGCACAGGAACGCGAGCACCGTGCAGACGTGGAAGATCTCGTGGAACCCGAAGTGCCCCGGCCACGGGTTCGGGCGCTTCATCGCGTACACGACCGCGCCGCCGGTGTAGAGCAGGCCACCGACGATCACGAGCACCATCATCGCCACGCTCGCCCGCAGCAGGTCGCCGAGGTACATGACGGCGGCCCAGCCGAGCAGCAGGTAGAGGGCAACGTAAAGCCAGCGGGGCGCGTGGATCCAGAACACCCGGAAGAGGATGCCGAGAAGGGCACCCGACCACACCAGGACGAGCAGCAGCGTGCCCTGCCCGGGGGCGAGGGCGAGCGTCGCGATCGGCGTGTACGTGCCCGCGATCAGCAGCAGGATGTTCGCGTGGTCGATGCGCTTGAGGACGACTTTGGTCCGCGGCCCCCAGTCGAACCGGTGGTACAGCGCCGAATTGCCGAACAGCAGAAGCGACGTGACCATGAACACGGCCGCCGCCCACTTCGCCGGAGCGCCCTGTGCGAGCGCGATCAGGACCACGCCCGCGGCGATCGCGACGGGGAAGGTTCCGGCGTGGATCCAGCCGCGCCAGGTCGGTCGGACCTCCACCTGGGCATCGACCGCACCGGCTTCGAGGAGGGGGAGCTGAGGCATCTCGGCGCCGCCGTCGGCATCGTGTCGGGTCACGCGACGAGCCTACGCTCGCCGCCATGCGCGAGGCTGAGGACGCGCCCCTGCTCACCGCGATCGGCGGGCCGGAGTAGCGTAGCCGTGTGACCCGCGCCTCCTCGACTCAAGGACGGGGTCTGCTGTACCGCCTGTACAGCTCGAGGCTGCGCCGGGAGATCGACGCGGGCACCGTGCCGCATCACGTCGCGATGATGATCGACGGCAACCGTCGGTGGGCGCGTCAACTCGGATACACCACCGTCTCGCACGGTCATCGTGCGGGCGCCGCCAAGATGCACGAGTTCCTCCGCTGGTGCGACGAGCTCGGCATCCAGGTCGTCTCGCTGTACCTGCTCTCCACCGACAACCTCGTCAAACGGGATTCGCAGGAGCTCACCGATCTGATCGAGATCATCGCGGACCTCGCCGAGACGCTCTCGCACGAGCCGGGCTGGCGGGTCAAGCACGTCGGGCGCGCCGAGGTGCTGCCGCCCGTACTGGCGGACGGTCTCCGGACGGCGGAGGAGCGCACCCGCGAGAACACCGGCCTGCACGTCAACCTCGCCGTCGGGTACGGCGGGCGCGGCGAGATCGTGGATGCCGTCCGCAGCATCATCTCGAAGCATCAGGAGAAGGGCGGCTCCCTCGAGGAGCTCGCCGAGAGCCTGACGCCCGAACAGATCGGCGAGCACCTCTACACCGGCGGCCAGCCCGATCCCGATCTCGTCATCCGCACCTCCGGCGAGCAGCGGCTCAGCGACTTCCTGCTCTGGCAGTCGGCGCACAGCGAGTTCTACTTCGTCGAAGCCCTGGGGCCCGACCTCCGCGAGGTCGACTTCCTGCGCGCGATCCGCGACTTCGGCGACCGCGATCGGCGCTTCGGCAGCTGAGGCGCACCCCCGGCATCCGTGGGAAAATCGGTCGGTGAGCGATCTCGAGTCCTACCTGGCCGGTTTCGACGTCGAACCGGCCTACCTCAACTGGGCCTCCTTCGGGCCCCTGTCGGCCGCGGTGCGGGAGGAAGCGCGTGCCGACGAGGAGGCTTCGGTCACCGGCCGTCCCTCCGGCATCGACCTCGTCGCCGGCCACGTCGACGAGGCCCGCGCGCTCGTGGCCGAGGTGCTCGAGGCGGACGTCGATGAGGTCACCCTCGTGCCGTCCACGACGGACGCCCTGTTCCAAGCGCTGTTCGGCCTGTCGGGGACGGTCGTCCTCTCGCCGAACGAGTACCCGTCGATCCCCGTCGCGGCCCGCCGCGCCGCCGACATCCGGGGCGCCCTCACGGTCCGCGAGCTCGATCCCGCGATCGCGAGCGTGACCCCCGACGCCGTGCGCGACGCGCTCACCGACGAGGTCACGGCGGTGGCCGTCAGCCTCGTCGACTACCGGACCGGGTACCTCGCCGACCTGCCCGCCCTGAGGGAGGTCGTGGGCGACCGACTGCTCATCGTCGACGCGATCCAGGGGTTCGGTGTCGTCGACGTCGACTGGGCGGCCGCGGACGTCGTCGCCGGGCACGGGTACAAGTGGGTCCGCGCCGGCCGCGGGACGGGCTTCGCGCGCTTCTCGGACCGCGCCCGGGAACGCATCGCCCCGGTGCTCGCGGGTGTCGCCGGAACCGACGCGGAACTCGGCGACCTCGAGGTGGGTCCGCCCAGGGCGGGCGCCGCCGCCTACGCCGTCTCGCGTCCGGACCCGCAGGCGGCGGGTCGCCTGAGCGCCGCCCTGCGCGAGATGACGGATGCCGGCATCCCGGCCGTCGCGGGGCTCGTCGCCGAGAACGCGCGACGGGTCATGGCGATCGCGGACGCCCACGGCATCCCGGTCCTCACCGATCGCGACCGGCACGCCGGGATCGTGGCGTTGGCCCCCGAGCCGGGGCGCGCGGGGGTCATCGCCGCCGAACTCGCCAACGCGGGTGTCATCGCGACCGTGCGGGACGGGCTCATCCGGGTCTCCCCGCACGCCGGCACCTCCGACGCCGCCTTCGACCTCCTCGAGGCCGCTCTCGCCGCCTCGCAGTCGGGTCCGATCGTCTCCCCGCCCGCCGCCGTGCTGCCGCTCCTCGGCTGACACGGAGAGTTCACGCATCCGACACATCCGGCGGCGTGTCGCGGCGCCGCCGTGTCGCTCGGGGCGCCTACGTTCATCCCAACGGGCAAAGCGCCTGTTCGAGTCGGCCTCTCACGACTCGTGACCCCAGGTCGACTCGTGACTGCCGGGTGGGTTCCACCCGGGGCGGGAGTGGGTTGTGGCCACACGAGCACCTGAGAAGCAGCAGCACCAGGACGGGACCGCGGACGCGGCCCAGGACCAGGATCTCCGCACGTACGTGCTGGACACCTCCGTCCTGCTGAGCGATCCGCGCGCGCTGTTCCGCTTCGCCGAGCATTCCGTCGTGCTGCCGGTCGTCGTCGTCACGGAGCTCGAGCGCAAGCGTCACGATCCCGAGATCGGCTACTTCGCCCGCCAGGCTCTCCGCCACCTCGACGAGCTGCGTGTCGAACACGGCCGACTCGACTTCCCCGTGCCGGTCGGCGCCGGCGGGACGCTCCGCGTGGAGCTCACGAACACCGACCCCACCGTCCTCCCCGCGGGGATGCGGCTGGGCGACAACGACACCCGCATCCTCTCCGTCGCGATGCACCTGAGCCAGGAGGGTCAGGCGGTCACGGTCGTCTCGAAGGACCTCCCGATGCGGGTGAAGGCCGCCTCGCTCGGTCTGCACGCCGAGGAGTACCTGGCCGAACAGGCCGTCGACTCGGGATGGACCGGTATCGCCTCGATCGACCTGTCGGGCGACGAGGTCAGCGACCTCTACGACAGCGAGGTGGGTGTCAGCGAGGACGTTCGCGGGCTCCCCGTCAACACCGGTCTCGTCATCCACTCCGAGCGCGGCTCCGCCCTCGGCCGGGTCACCGGCGACGGCTCCTACCGCCTCGTCCGGGGGGATCGCGACGTCTTCGGCCTGCACGGGCGTTCCGCCGAGCAGCGCATCGCGATCGACCTCCTGCTCGACCCGGAGGTCGGGATCGTCTCGCTGGGCGGCCGAGCAGGTACTGGCAAGTCGGCCCTCGCGCTGTGCGCGGGACTGGAATCGGTGCTCGAGAAGCAGCAGCAGAAGAAGATCATCGTCTTCCGGCCGCTGTTCGCGGTGGGCGGTCAGGAGCTCGGTTACCTGCCCGGCGACCAGCAGGAGAAGATGAACCCGTGGGGGCAGGCGGTCTTCGACACCCTCGGGTCCGTCGTCACCGGCAACGTCCTCGAAGAGGTCGTGGCGCGGGGAATGCTCGAGGTCATGCCGCTCACGCACATCCGCGGTCGGTCGCTCCACGATGCGTTCGTCATCGTCGACGAGGCTCAGTCGCTCGAGCGCAACGTCCTGCTGACGGTCCTCAGCCGCATCGGGCAGAACTCGCGCGTCGTCCTCACCCACGACGTGGGGCAGCGCGACAACCTGCGGGTCGGCCGCCACGACGGCATCGCGTCGGTCATCGAGACGCTGAAGGGCCACGACCTGTTCGGCCACGTGACCCTTGTGCGGTCGGAGCGCTCGGCGATCGCCGCACTCGTCACCGACCTGTTGGAGGCCGGCGAGCTGAGCTGACCCCGTCCGCACCGGCGACACCCCCGACCGATCGGCCGGGGGCGTCGCCGTGTCCGTCGCTCACTCCCAGCGGTAGCCCTCGCCCCGGACCGTCACGATGTGGTCGGCGCCGAGCTTCGCACGGAGGTAGCGCACGTAGACGTCGACGACGTTCGAGCCCGGGTCGAAGTCGAGACCCCAGACACGGCTCAGCAGCACCTCGCGCGTGAGGACGTCGCCGGGGTTGCGCAGGAACTGCTCGGCGAGGGCGAACTCGCGGGACGACAGCTCGACGTCCCGTCCGTCGACGGTGGCCCGCCTGCCGAGGATGTCGAGCGTCACGCCGCCGCGCGTGAGGGTGGTCGGCGCGCTCGCGGCGCTGTCGCGCAGACGCGAGCGGACGCGCGCCATGAGCTCGGCGACCGCGAACGGCTTGGGGACGTAGTCGCTGGCCCCGGCATCCAACCCCTCGATCGTGTCGCTCGTGCCGCTGCGGGCCGTCAGCATGATCACCGGTGTCGTGTCGCCCGAGCCGCGCAGCTCGCGGAGGACGTCGAAACCGTCCATCGTCGGCAGCCCGACGTCGAGGACGATGAGGTCGACTTCGCCCGCCAGCGCGATCTCGAGGGCCTCGGGGCCGTCGTCGGCCCCCACGGCCTCGTAGCCCTCGGCGTGCACGGCGCGCGAGACGAGCGAGACGATGTGCGGTTCGTCGTCGACGATCAGGATGCGGGTCATTCAGTGGCCTCTCGCTGCAGGAGGACGTCGCCGGCGCGGATCGGGGACGGCAGGGCGCCCCGGGTGCCGGTCGGGATCTCCAGGGTGAACGTAGCACCGCCGCCGGGGGTGTCCGCCACGGCGCAGTGCCCGCCGTGCGCCTTCGCGATCGCATCGACGATCGCGAGTCCCAGTCCGGAACCGCCGACGTGGCGCTTGCCGGTGCCGCGGTCGAAGCGGCGGAAGATGCGGTGACGGACGGCCGGGGGGATGCCGGGGCCGTGATCGCGCACCCAGAGCTGCGCGCCGCCGGCGTGGACCGCGCTGCCGATCTCGATCGCGGTGCCGGCGGGGGAGTACTTGGTCGCGTTGTCGGCCAGCTGCAGCCATGCCTGCAGCAGGCGGTCGCCGTCGGCGCGGATGACCCCGTCCGCGCACTGCTCGACGCGCCACGCGTGATCGCCGATGACCCCGACCATCTCGAAGACCCGCTGCGTGAGGGCGGACAGGTCGACGTCCCCCGTCGACACCTGCCCGCCCTCGACCGCGGCCAGCACGTCGATGTCGCCGATGAGGCGTGTCATGCGATCCAGCTCCGCCATCCCGAGGGAGCGGATCGCCTCGACGTCGTCGGGGTCGGCGGCATCCATCATCTCGAGGTGACCGCGCACGATCGTGATGGGCGTCTTCAGCTCGTGACGCACGTCGTCGAGCAGGCGTCGCTGGTTCTCGAACGCCCCCTCGACCGTGTCACCCGAGGGGAGGGATGTCGCGCCCCGCCGTTCGAGCACGGCCCACCCCACGACGCCCACGCCCGCGAGGGCGGGGACGGCGGTCGCGCCCCACACGAGCGCGGTCCAGCCGGCTGCCTGCGGGGCGGTGAGCAGGACGACGACGAACGCCGCCGCACCCACGCCGACGAGGCCCGCCGCGGCGACCGCGAGAAGGATCCCGAGTCCCGGCGTGCCCCGTCGCGGTGGTGCGGCGGCGCTGTTCACGCTCCGATTATCAACCAGGGTGGGTCATCGAGAGGAGGTCGAGCTTCTCGTCGAGCTGCTGCTCGGTGAGCTCGCCCCGTTCGACGTACCCGAGCTCGATCACCGCGTCGCGCACCGTGATCCCCTTGGCGACCGAGTGCTTCGCGATCTTCGCGGCGGCCTCGTAGCCGATGAGCTTGTTGAGCGGGGTCACGATCGACGGCGACATGCCGGCGTAGGCCGCTGCGCGCTCCTCGTTCGCCACGAGACCCGACACGGTCTTGTCGGCGAGGACCCGCATCGCGTTGGAGAGCAGTCGGATCGACTCGAGCAGGGCCGTGCCCATGACGGGGATCGCGACGTTCAGTTCGAAGGACCCGGATGCCCCGGCCCAGGCGACCGTCGCATCGTTGCCGATGACGCGGGCGGCGACCATGAGGGTCGCCTCCGGGACGACCGGGTTGACCTTGCCCGGCATGATCGACGAGCCCGGCTGCAGGTCGGGGATGTGGAGCTCGCCGAGACCGGTGTTCGGCCCCGATCCCATCCATCGGATGTCATTGTTGATCTTCGTCAGCGAGACGGCGATGGTGCGCAGGGCACCCGAGGCCTCGACGAGCCCGTCGCGGTTGGCCTGCGCCTCGAAGTGGTCCTTCGCCTCGGTGATCGGCAGTTCGGTCTCGGCCGCGAGCAGCGCGATGACCTTCTGCGGGAACCCGAGGGGCGTGTTGATGCCGGTGCCGACGGCGGTGCCGCCGAGCGGGACCTCGCCGACGCGGGGGAGGACCGACTGCACGCGCTCGATGCCGAGACGCATCTGACGCGCGTACCCGCCGAACTCCTGGCCGAGCGTGACCGGGGTGGCGTCCATCAGGTGGGTGCGGCCGCTCTTGACGACGCTCTTCCACGTCTCGGCCTTCTCCTCGAGCGCCACGGCGAGGTGGTCGAGGGCGGGGATGAGGTCGTCGATCAGGGCCTGCGTGACGGCGATGTGAACCGACGTGGGGAACACGTCGTTCGACGACTGCGAGGCGTTGACGTGGTCGTTGGGGTGGACGGGAGCGCCGAGCTTGCGGGTCGCGAGGGTGGCGAGCACCTCGTTCATGTTCATGTTCGAGGAGGTGCCCGAGCCGGTCTGGTACGTGTCCACCGGGAAGTGCTCGTCGTACGCGCCGGTGACGACCTCGTCCGCCGCCCAGGCGATCGCGTCGGCGATGGCGCCGTCGAGGGTGCCGAGCTCCTTGTTGGCGAGCGCGGCCGCCTTCTTGATGCGTGCCAGGGCCGCGATCTGCGTCGACTCGAGGCCGGAGCCCGAGATCGGGAAGTTCTCCACCGCGCGCTGGGTCTGCGCGGCGTAGAGCGCGTCCTTCGGAACACGCACCTCGCCCATCGTGTCGTGCTCGATGCGGTACTCGGTCGGCTCAGTCATGGTCGTTCACGTCCTCGTTTCAGTGACTGTCGTGCGGGGTGTTGAGCTCAGGCGACGTCGCCCACGACGACGTCGGGGATCGCCGTGCCGTCGGCGAGGCGGTAGTTGGCGCCGACGATCGCGGCGCGACCCTCCGCGACGGCCTCGCTGATGAGCTCGGACGAGCGCAGGATGCCGGCGACGGTGTCGCGGAGGTGCTCGCGGCCGACCTCTTCGGCATCCACCGTCTGCGCCGTGGCGCCCTCGTGGGCGGTGAGCACGCGTCGGACGGCCGGGACGATGGGTGCCACCTGTCGCCAGATGTTCGCGGGCAGGGCGGGCGCATCCACCGCGGTCGAGTCGATGGCCGCGCGCACGGCGCCGCACTCGTCGTGGCCGAGGACGACGATGAGCGGGACGTTCAGCACGGCGACGGCGTACTCGAGGCTGCCGACGACCGAGTCGGAGACGACCTGGCCGGCGTTGCGGATGACGAACAGGTCGCCGAGGCCCTCGTCGAAGATGATCTCGGCGGCCAGTCGCGAGTCGGAGCAGCCGAACAGGGCGGCGGTCGGACGCTGCGTGTGTGCGAGTTCGTGACGGCGTTCGGCGTCCTGCCGGGGATGCCGCGGCTCGCCGGCGACGAATCTCCGGTTGCCCTCCAGCATGGCCGTCCAGACGTCTGCGGGGGTCGTCGTGCTCAACGGAGCTCCTCTCTCAGGGTGCGGATCTGATCGCCCAGGCTCGCGGCGACGGTCTCGGCGGCGCCGCGGTCCGTGGAGGCGGCCAGGCCGATGACGACGGTGTCGGTGCCCGCCGTGGTGGCGAGGGCGTAGTCGATGGCGTCGACGGCGCTGGGGAGGTCGTAGACGTCCCACTCGATGCCGTCGATCGTGGTCGTCCCAGTCGGGGCGTACCCGCCCAGCTCCCGCGAGACCCAGCCCTCCGGCGGGGCGAAGGCCTGCGTCACCTCGACGTAGCCGGTCGACGGCGCGTAGACGACGCGCCATTCGCCGCCCTCGACCTTCGCGGAGTTCACGCGCCACTCGTCGGGCGCGGTGGGGACGATCACACCGTGCCCGGCGGTCCGCTCCGCCTCTGCGGCGGCGGCGGGGACGTCGGCCTCGGGGATGTCGGCGGGGGTGCCGCGGGGGACCCCGAGGTAGACGACGGCCATGATGCCGACGCACACGATGAGCGCGGCGATGAGGTTGCGGAAGGTCTTGCTCGAGCGGTAGCGCTCGGAGGCCGCGGCTTTGCGCGCGGCGGTCTCCTCCGGCGTCTCGAGTCGGCCGAGCTCGGCGACGATGCGGGGCCGGGCCATCAGGGCGCCGTTCCGCCGTCGGGACGCGCCTCGTCGAGGCGTCGCTTCGCGCCGAGCAGCCATTCCTCGCAGCGCGCGGCGAGGGCCTCGCCGCGGGTCCAGAGGGCGAGCGACTCCTCGAGGGTGGGGGAGCCTTGCTCCAGCTGTGCGACCACCTGCACGAGTTCGTCGCGGGCCTGCTCGAAGGAGAGGGTCGACACATCCCCGGCGTCGGTCGTCATGGCCTCCATCCTAGTTCGCGGGTGACGGGCCTTCCGCCCCGGCCTCCGGCACCTCGCCGGACGAGCGCGCCGCGAAGGAGCCGCGACCGACGGTGACGACGACGTCCGTGCCGACGGGGGCCTGCGCGGCGTCGCGGACGATGGCGCCGCCCGGCAGGTGCGCGATCGCGTACCCGCGGTCGAGGGTCGCACCGGGGGAGAGGGCGCGCAGCGACGCCCGCAGCTCCGCCGTCGTGCGGGCCGCGGCATCCCATCGCCGTCGCATGACGTCGCGCCCGCGCGACGACAGCGCCACGACCTCTTGGGCTCGACCGGTGAGCATCGACTCCGGGTCGCGCAGCACGGGACGCGAGCGCAGCTGAGCGAGCGCCGCGATGTCGTGCGAGACGCGCTGGGTCAGCCGCGTGCGGGCGCGGCTGCGGAGCTGCTGGACGAGCGCGCGCTGCTCGGACACGTCGGGCACGACGCGCTTGGCCGCGTCGGTCGGGGTCGACGCACGCAGGTCGGCGACCTCGTCGAGGAGCGGATGGTCGTTCTCATGTCCGATCGCCGAGACGACGGGGGTGGATGCCGCGGCCACCGCGCGGACCAGGCGCTCATCGCTGAACCCCAGCAGCGACTGCGGGTCGCCGCCGCCGCGGGCGATGATGATGACGTCGACCTCGGGATCGGCGTCGAGGGTGCGGAGGGCGGCGAGGGTCTCGGGGACGCAGCGGTCGCCCTGGACGGCGGCGTACACGGTGCGGAAGACGACGTGCGGCCAGCGCAGCTCGGCGTTGCGGTGCACGTCCTTCTCGGCGTCGCTGCGCTCGCCCGTGATCAGTCCGATCACGTGGGGGAGGAAGGGGAGGGGCTTCTTGCGTGCGGGATCGAACAGTCCCTCGGCCCGGAGCGTGGCGCGGAGGCGTTCGAGCCGCTCGAGCTGGTCGCCGAGGCCCGTGTGGCGCATTGACGAGACCGTGAAGGTGAAATCTCCGGTCTTCGTGAAGTAGTCCGCCTTGACGCAGGCGATCACGCGGTCGCCGATCTTCAGGTCGTCGGGGGTGCGCTGCAGCGTCGAGGACCACATCCGGAACGAGAGCATGCCGTCGCCGGCGGCATCCTTCAGGCGTCCGAAGACGTGACCACCCCGCAGGTTCCAGGCCGTGATCTCGCCCTCGACCCAGACCGACCCCCACTTCTGGACGAAGTCGCGGATGGTCTCGTTCAGTCGGGAGACCGAGGTCGGCGTGTCGGGGGAGGAGTCCCGCGGGTGCACGGCGTCCGGCGGCGGGACGGCGCCCGGCTCGGTCTGGAAAGTCGTCACGGACACCCATCTTGCTGCACACGTCCCCCACCCAGCCGGGGCTTCGTACAATCGAGGGGTGACCTCACCTGCCGTTTCGCTGCCGATGCCCCGAATCCCGGGAGCCCGCGGGCGGCTCGTCGACCTCCCCGTCCAGGGCTCCAAGCGCGTCCTCCTCGCCGCTCCGCGCGGCTACTGCGCGGGCGTGGACCGCGCCGTCATCGCGGTGGAGAAGGCGCTCGAGCGCTACGGCGCGCCCGTCTACGTGCGCAAGCAGATCGTCCACAACATCCACGTCGTGACCGAACTCGAGTCGATGGGCGCGATCTTCGTCGACGAGGTCGACGAAGTGCCCGAGGGCGCGCACGTCGTCTTCAGCGCGCACGGCGTCTCGCCCGCGGTCGTGAACGCCGCCGCCGACCGTGGACTGCAGGCCATCGATGCGACCTGCCCGCTCGTCACCAAGGTGCACCGCGAGGCCGTGCGGTTCGCACGCGACGACTTCGAGATCCTCCTCATCGGGCACGACGGTCACGAAGAGGTCGAGGGGACCGCCGGTGAGGCGCCCGACCACGTCACCGTCGTGAACTCGCCCGAGGAGGCCGACACCGTCGAGGTGAAGGACCCCGACAGAGTCGTGTGGCTCTCGCAGACGACGCTGTCGGTCGACGAGACGATGGACACGGTCCGCCGCCTCCGCGAGCGGTTCCCCAACCTCCAGGACCCGCCCTCCGACGACATCTGCTACGCGACGCAGAACCGTCAGGTCGCGATCAAGAAGGTCGCGAAGGATGCCGACCTCGTCATCGTCGTGGGCTCGGCCAACTCGTCCAACAGCGTCCGGCTCGTCGAGGTCGCCCTCGAGTACGGCGCGAAGGCGGCGTACCGCGTCGACTACGCCCACGAGATCAAGCAGGAGTGGCTCGACGGCGTCGAGACCGTCGGTGTCACCTCGGGCGCCTCGGTCCCGGAGGTGCTCGTGACCGAGGTCCTCGAGGACCTCGCCGGCGCGGGGTACCGGGATGTCGCCGAGGTGAAGACGGCGGAGGAGGACCTCATGTTCTCGCTGCCGAAGGAACTCCGTCAGGACCGCTCCGGCCGCACCGACGACCGTGCCCTCGGGGGGCGGACCCGCCCGTGAGCGACGACCCCCGACCGCGACCGCAGTACGGGGAGTACGCGACGCCCGAGCAGCAGCGCGCCGCGATCCGGCAGCCGGAGCCGGAACCGGCGGCACCCGTCGACCCGCCGCATCCGCCCACCGCCCCGGCGACGACCGTGGCGGCCCGTCCGACGCGGATGGCGGACCGCATCATCACCGTGGCGCTCCTGGCCTACGGCCTCGTGACCGTCATCGGTGCGATCCCGCAACTCGTGGACTTCACGTCGTTCGCGAAGACCTGGATGGAGGTCGCCGGCGTCAACGGTGAGTTCACCAACACGGCCCAGGGCGCGCTGTGGGGCGGGGTCGGCGCGACCGTCTTCGCGGTGGGCTGGGTGCTCACCGCGGGGTTGTCGTGGTGGTCGCTCGCGAAGGGCCGCGCGAGCTGGTGGATCCCGCTCGTCGGCGCCATCGTCACGTTCGTGATCGTGAGCGTCTGCCTCGTGATCCCGATCTTCGGCGACCCGGGTTTCGTGCGGGGCCTCGCGCTCGGTTCCTAGCACCTGGTAGTTTTACGGCTGCTGCGGGTGTTCCCTCGCGTGCGTCATCTCGGGAGGGGAATCGTGACCGGCACACCCCGGAGGATCGCCTCCACCGCCGTCGCTCTGGCCGCGACGATCGGTCTGCTTCTGGCCGGCGGGCCCGCCACGGCGGCATCCACTCCCGCAGCGACCTCCGCAGCCGCGACCCCCTCGCCGACCGCCGCGGCGCTGACCGCGGGCACGGTGGCCGTCACCGGAACCCCCGCCGTCGGGGCGAAGCTCACGGCGACCGTCGTCGGGTTCGGCCCCGCTCCCGTCACCGTCGCGTACCAGTGGATGCGCGGGGGAGCCGTGCTTCCCGGCGCCACGGGGGCGACGTACACCCCCGCGGCCGCCGATGCCGGCGCGACGTTGTCGGTCCGCGTGACCGTTGCCAAGACCGGGTACACGTCCCTCGTGCGCACGAGCGCGGGGGTGGTCGTGGCGCGCCTTCTGACGCCGCCGTCCGCCGTCACGATCTCGGGCGCGGGCACCGTCGGCGCCACGCTGACGGCGGCCCCCGGCACCTGGGCTCCCGCGGGGACCGCACTCGCGTATCAGTGGCTCCGCGGCGGCGCCCCGATCGCGGGAGCGACGGCGCGCACGTATCGCCTGATCGGAGCGGATGCCGGTACCACCGTCGCGGTGCGCGTCACCGGCACGAAGACGGGCTACACCCCGGCCGTTCGCACGTCCGCCGGGATCGGCGTGCTCGCCCCCTTCACGTCGACACCGAAGCCGACCATCACCGGGACGGCCGCAGCGGGCAGGACGCTGACCGTGAGTCCGGGTTCGTGGCGACCGGCGCCCGACCAGCTTCGGGTGCAGTGGCGGGTCGACGGCGGAGCGATCGAGGGCGCCACCGGGACGAGCTGGGAGGTCCCGACGTGGGCCGCCGGCCGCTCGGTCAGCGTCTCGGTGACCGCCGTCAAGAAGAATCATCGGAGCGTCACGACGACCTCGGCGGGCAAAGCCGTGGCCCTCTCGCTCGGGTCCGTGATGACCCCCGGGACGACCCTCCGTCCGGGCGTGCTGCTCACCTCACCCGACGGTCGCTACACGTTCGGGCTGCGCGGCGACGGCAACGTGGCGCTCACGCGTGACTACGCCCTCGTGAGGAGTGCGCGGACGACCGGCACCTTCGACGCCAGCCTCCTCTTCTCGGGCGACGGGGAGCTGCTCCTGCTCGACGAGCGCGGCGTCTCGGTGTGGTCCTCCCAGACCGCCGGGCTCGAGGCGAGGGCCGCGATCCTCGGCAACGACGGGGTGCTCCGGCTCGTCGACGGCGACGGCGACGACGTTTGGACGAGCGCGGCGATGTCCGCCCAGCCCGACGCGACGGCCGCCGGGCCGTCGGTGCCCGGCCGCTACGGGTGGGCGTACCCGCTGCGCCCCTCGGGTACCTTCACGACCTACTCGGGCCACAGCGGCGACGACATCGCCGCGCCCACCGGGACGCCCGTCTACGCGATGCGGGGCGGGACCGTCTCGGTCCGCGAGGTGTGGATCCGGACCGGCTGCCCCTCCTGGGCGTCCAACACCACGAAGCAGAAAGAGGTCGTCGTGACCTCGACGGTCGACGGGATGCGGCTCGAGCAGGTGTACGCCCACCTCAGCGCCTTCTCGGTGAAGACGGGTCAGACCGTCGCCGCCGGACAGCGGATCGGGTCCGTCGGTTCCACGGGGTGTTCGACCGGCCCCCACCTGCACACCGCCTTCACCGTCGACGGGGTGCGCTACGCCCTGTACCCGCGTGACGTCCTGGGCACCGCCCGGTACTGAGCCCGGCGACACGAAACCCCGGTCCGTGCGGACCGGGGTTTCGTCGTGGGGGCCGCTCTGCTCAGACGCCGAGCGACTTGCCGGCCGAGCCGAGCTGCTGCGTCGCGGCGACGACACGCTCGGCCATCGCGGACTCGGCGACCTTGCCCCAGGCGCGCGGGTCGTACAGCTTCTTGTTGCCGACCTCGCCGTCGAGCTTCAGGACGCCCTCGTAGTTCGACAGCATGTAACCGGCGACCGAGCGCGTGAAGGCGTACTGGGTGTCGGTGTCGATGTTCATCTTCACGACGCCGTTGCTCACCGCGAGGGCGATCTCCTCGTCGGACGAGCCGCTGCCGCCGTGGAAGACGAGGTCGAGCGGCTTCGGGCCGGTGCCGAAGTGCGCGGCGATGCCCTCCTGGATCTCGCCCAGGAGCTCGGGGCGGAGCTTCACGCCGCCCGGTTTGTACACGCCGTGGACGTTGCCGAAGGTCAGCGCCGAGATGTAGCGGCCGTTCTCGCCGAGGCCGAGCGCCTCGACGGCCTTCGTCACGTCGGCGACGGTCGTGTACAGGGCGTCGTTCGAGCCCTCGTGCGCGACACCGTCCTCCTCGCCGCCGACGACGCCGACCTCGATCTCGAGGATGGCGTTGATGTTCTTCATGCGCGGGAGCAGGTCCTGCGCGATCTGGATGTTCTCGTCCAGCGGCACGGCCGATCCGTCCCACATGTGCGACTGGAAGATCGGGTTGCGTCCGGCCTTGACCTCGGCCTCGGAGGCCTCGATGAGGGGGAGGACGAAGCCGGGGAGGGCGTCCTTCGGGCAGTGGTCGGTGTGGAGGGCGACGGTGATCGGGTAGTTCTTCGCGACCTCGGTGACGTACTTGGCGAAGGCCAGGGCGCCGGTGGCGCGGCCCTTGACCGTGTGGCCGGCGAAGTAGTCGGCACCGCCGGTGGTGACCTGGAGGATACCGTCGGAGCCGGCCTCGGTCAGGCCCTGGAGGACCGCGTTGATGGTCTGCGAGCTCGAGACGTTGATCGCGGGGTAGGCGAATCCGCCTGCCTTCGCGCGATCCAGCATGTCGGCGTACTGGTCAGGGGTGGCGACGGGCATGTGAGCTCCTCGGGAAGGGGTGTGGATTCAGGCCAACTCTATCGAAGGGTCGGCATCCGCTCCGGTTCGGGGTCAGCCTGCGTATCGCGCGGGGCCGGTCTCTTCACCGATGGAAAGATTCGGCATTCCTTCGTGTCCGTCACTACGGAATCCGCGGGGCACGAGGGAGGCCGGCCCTAGGCTGAGCCCATGGTGAGCCTGACTGCCGACATGAGTCCGCTGCATCCCGACCGCAACCTCGCGCTGGAGCTGGTCCGCGCGACGGAGGCTGCCGCGATCCGCTCCGTCCCGTTCATCGGGCGCGGCAAGAAGGAGCTCGCGGACGGCGCGGCCGTCGACGCCATGCGCGCCTTCCTCACGACGGTGAACTTCGACGGCGTCATCGTCATCGGCGAGGGCGAGAAGGACAACGCCCCCATGCTCTTCAACGGCGAGCGTGTCGGCACCGGGCGCGGACCGCAGTGCGACATCGCCGTCGACCCCATCGACGGCACGACGCTCACCGCAGAGGGGCGCAACAACGCCCTGTCGGTCATCGCCGTGGCCGATCGCGGAGCGATGCTCGACGCCTCGACGGTCTTCTACATGGACAAGATCGTGACCGGCCCCGCCGGCGTCGGGGTGGTCGACATCCGTCTGCCGATCGCCGAGAACATCCGCCGCCTCGCGAAGGCGCTCGACAAGCCCGTCGACGAACTCGTCGTCTCGGTCCTGAACCGGCCGCGCCACGCGAAGCTCATCGAGGAGATCCGCGAGGCCGGCGCCGGCACGCGACTGATGAGCGACGGCGACGTCGCCGGCGGCATCAACGCGGCACGTCACAACGCCCGCACCGACATGTGCGTCGGCATCGGCGGCAGCCCGGAAGGCATCGTGACGGCCTGCGCGATCAAGGCGCTCGGGGGTCACATCCAAGGACGGCTGTGGGCTCGTGACGACGACGAGAAGCAGCGGGGCATCGACGCGGGACTCCGGCTCGACGACCACGTGTACGAAGCGGACGACCTCGTCCGAGGGAACAACACCCTCTTCGTCGCGACTGGCGTCACCAACGGCGAACTGGTCGCGGGGGTGCGTCGGGTGGGCGACTTCGTCTACACCGAGAGCGTGGTCCTGCGGGGGGCCTCGGGCACGCTTCGGCGGATCTCTTCGGAGCACCTCACCTCGAAGTGGCTGTGATCCGGTCGGTCGCCGAGACCTCGTAGCGGACACGCGCGCTGAGCGTCAACCCAGGATCCGGCACGACCCCTCTGGCACAATGGTCGATGGTGTCAGCTGTCCCCGGCACTCGCCACCGCCCCCAGGAGTTCACATGTCGACCGCATCCAGTGACCCGCGCACGGGCCAGCTCTCGCTCACGGGTCACCTCCCCGTCACCCCGACGGGCCAGATCCCGATCGTGGGTCAGGCGACCGGTGGTGTGCGTCCCGTGACAGCACCGATCGCCGTGGCCGACGACCCGGCCCGCCGTCCCGACGTCCTCCTGCGCCGTCGCATGCCCCCCGGGCACGAAGTGAACGCGTGGTGGCTCATCGGCGCGTTCCTCGCCGTGTCCATCGGCGTCGTAGGTCTCATGACCTTCTTCCCCTCCTGAGCGCTCAGTCGCTCGCGAGGCGTCCGCGCAGCTCGCCGAGATCGGCCGCCTGCTCTCGATCCTCGAGCAGTTCGGGAGCCGTGAGTCGGCGGGTCGTCGACTCGATCGTGGTCGGCGACGGCAGCTCCTCGAGCTGCGTGTCGTCGATCCCCGGGAACCGTCGGGCGCTCACCAGGACGCGGGTCTCGAGGGACCCGGCGAACCGGTTGTAGCTGTCGACGGTGCGCTCGATCGCGCGCCGGAGGTCGTCGGCGTGACCGGCGAGCGAGCCGAGCCGGTGGTACAGCTCGTTGCCGAGGTCGAACAGCCGGCGCGCCTCGGTGGACACGTCCTGCTGCGTCCACGTGTAGGCGACGGTCTTGAGGACCGCCCACAGGTTCACGGGGGAGGCGAGGGCGACCCGCCGACCGAACGCGTACTCGAGGAGGGCCGGGTCCTCCTCCAGGGCGGCGGCGAGCAGCGACTCGCTCGGGATGAAGCAGACGACGAATTCGGGGCTCGACGGCATCCCGGCCCAGTACTTCTTCTTGGCCAGGGCGTCGATGTGGCCGCGCACGGCGGCGACGTGCCGGGCGAGGAGCCTGCTGCGCCGCGCGGCCTCCTCGCCGACGGCGGTCACGGGGATGGCGCTGGCCTCGAGGTAGGCGTCGAACGGCGCCTTCGCGTCGACCGCCAACGCCTTGTCGCCGGGGAGCCGGACGATCATGTCGGGGCGGCCGCCCCCGGCATCCGTGGAGATCGAGGTCTGCGTGTCGAAGTCGACGTAACGCGTGAGACCCGCGGACTCGACGATGCGGCGCAGGTGCGTCTCGCCCCACACACCGCGCGCGCCGTTGGAGCGCAGGGCTCCGGCGAGCGACTCGGTCGTGGCCCGCAGCGCCTCGTCGGACTCCTGGGCGCGGCGCAGCTGCTCGGCCAGCGACCCGAACTGCTCCTGCCGGTCGCGCTCGAGGTGATCGACCTTCTGCTGCATCGCGGCGAGGGTCTCCTGCACGGGGGCGAGTGCGCGCAGCACCGTCTGCTCGCGGCGTTCCCGCTCGTCGCGCGCGGCCTGCTCGGCGTGGATGCGGGCCGTCACGTCGCGGTGGAGCGAACGCTGCTGGTCGAGCTGGACCTGCAGGGCGTCGCGGGCCGCCTCTGCCGCCGATGCCTGCGCGTGGAGGGCGCCGCGCCGTCCGGCCTCACGGGCCGAGACGACCGCGCCCGCGGCGACGGCGCCGGCGAGGAGGCAGAGCACGGCGAGTACGACGGGGAAGGCGGCATCCATGTCCGTCATGGTGCCCCAGGCCTCCGACATCCGTCGGCGCCGCGCGGGCGAGGGGTCTCAGGCGGCGGTGGCGGGCACGGCGGAGGGGATCTGCGGGATGCGGACGCCCAGGAGCATCGCGAGCTCGACGAGGTCGCCCGCCCCGGCGCGGGCCGCCGCGTCGATGACGATCTGCGCGCACGCGAGCGCGTCGGCGGTGGCGTCGTGGTGGGCGAAGTCGAGGTGGCCGGCGGCCGCCGCGACGAACGGGAGCCGGTACGACGGGAGGTCGTACGTCTTGCGCGCGACGTGCAGGCTGCAGAGGTAGCGGGCCTCCGGTGCGACCTGACCGGTGACCTCGCATGCGGTGCGGAGGACCCGCATGTCGAAGCCGGCGTTGTGGGCGACGAGGATATCGTCGCCGACGAAATCGAGCAGGCGCGGCAGCTGCTCCGTCCAGGTGGGGGCCGTCACGACATCGGACTCGCGGATCCCGTGGATGCCGACGTTGACCTCGAAGAAGCGGTCGTGGCCGACCGGGGGGCGGATCAGCCAGCCCTCCGAGGCGACCACGCGACCGCCCCGGACACGGGCCACTCCCACGGCGCACGCCGAGGCGTTGGAGGGATTCGCCGTCTCGAAGTCGATCGCGGTGAAGTCCAAGGGCATGCCCTCACCTTCGCCGCCGGGAGGGCCGCCCCGGCGGAGGCGCGCCGCCGGGAACCGGGACCGGCGGGCGGGGCGCCGCGCGCACGCCGCGTAGAGTGGATGCCCGTGGCTCTCACCATCGGAATCGTCGGACTGCCCAACGTCGGCAAGTCCACCCTCTTCAACGCCCTCACCAAGAACGACGTGCTCGCGGCGAACTACCCGTTCGCGACGATCGAGCCGAACGTCGGCGTGGTGAACCTGCCGGACCCCCGGCTCGACACCCTCGCGGAGATCTTCTCGTCCGAGCGCATCCTGCCCGCGACCGTGTCGTTCGTCGACATCGCCGGCATCGTGCGCGGTGCGAGCGAGGGCGAGGGCCTCGGCAACAAGTTCCTCGCGAACATCCGCGAGGCCGACGCGATCGCCCAGGTGGTCCGCGGGTTCGCCGACGACGACGTCGTCCACGTCGACGGGGCCGTGAACCCGAAGAACGACATGGAGACGATCAACGCCGAGCTCCAGCTCGCCGACCTCGAGACCCTCGAGAAGGCGATCGTGCGCTACGAGAAGGAGGTGCGCGGCAAAAAGCTCGACCCCTCGGTCCTCGAGACGGCGAAGGCCGCGCAGGAGGCGCTGCAGCGCGGCGAGCTCCTCTCGGCATCCGGGATCGATCTCTCACCCATCCGCGAACTCGGCCTGCTCAGCGCCAAGCCGTTCATCTTCGTCTTCAACGTCGACGAGGCTGTGTTGACGGATGTCGCCCGCAAGGCGGAACTCGCCGCGCTGGTCGCGCCCGCCCAGGCCGTCTTCCTCGACGCGAAGATCGAGTCCGAGCTCGCAGAGCTCGACCCGGAGGATGCCGCGGAACTGCTCGCCTCGACGGGGCAGGACGAGTCGGGCCTGGACCAGCTCGCGCGTGTCGGCTTCGACACCCTCGGTCTGCAGACCTACCTGACGGCCGGCCCCAAGGAGGCCCGCGCCTGGACGATCGGCAAGGGATGGAAGGCGCCGCAGGCCGCCGGCGTCATCCACACCGACTTCGAGAAGGGCTTCATCAAGGCCGAAGTCATCTCGTTCGAGGATCTCGTCGCGACGGGCTCGGTCCAGGAGGCGCGGGCGAAGGGCAAGGCGCGCCTCGAGGGCAAGGACTACGTCATGCAGGACGGCGACGTCGTCGAGTTCCGCTTCAACAACTGAAGGACCTCTCCCATGTCACAGATCCAGCGCCAGGTGTTCGACGCCGAGGCTCGTGCCATCCCGTTCATCGATGAGGGGGAGGGTCCCGCCCTCGTCCTCATCCCCGCTCAGGGCCTCGACGTGGCTTACCTCGGCGGGCTCGCGAGCATCCTCGAGGAGGAGGGGTTCCGGATCGTCCGCATCGGTTCGCGGCGCCCCGGCCCCGCTGCGGTGTCGATGCACGACCTGGCGCAGGACGTCATCGACGTCCTCGACCACCTCGGGATCGCCGCGGCGTGGATCGGCGGGCACGCGTTCGGCGGCGCGGTCGCGCGGACGGTCGCCCTCGACCACCCCGGCCGGGTCAGCGGAGTCCTGCTTCTCGGTGTCGAGTCGACGCGTCCGCTCGAGGACGACGCCGCCCGCGCCCTCCAGACCGCGTTCGCCACGCCCGTCGAGGCCCCCGACGCGGATGCCGTCCGCACCCTCGTCGGCCCCGGTATCGACACCGCGCTGGCCTGGGACGTGTTCGCCCGCTCGCGCGACCTCGAGGTCGAGGACCTGCAGAGCGGAGCCCTCGCCTCCACCCCGGTCGCGGACTGGGCGACCCTCGCGGCATCCCTTCCGATCCTCATCATCCAGGGCGCCGACGACGCGATCACACCGCCGGCGAACGGCGACGATCTGCAGGCGACCGCGGCCGACCGCACGAGCGTCGTGCGGCTGCCCGGTGCCGGCCATCTCTTCCCCATGACCCACCCGGGGGAGACGGCCTTCCAGATCGAGGATTACCTCGGCTGGGACTGATCAGCGGGAGCGCCGCAGCGTCTCGCTGGGCTGCTCGCCGAACTCCGCGCGGTAGTGCTGCGCGAAGCGCGGCAGGTGGGCGAAGCCCCAGCGCCGGGCGACGTCGGCGACCGTCGTCTGCAGCGGTTCGGCGGCGACCAGTTCCGCCCGGACGGCGGCGAGACGTGCGCCGCGCACGTACGCGGCCGGTGTGGTGTCGAGCACGCGCGCGAAGGCGTTCTGCAGCCCTCGCACGCTGAGCCGCGCGGCCCGCGCGATGTCGCCGACGCTGAGGGGGTCGGCCAGGTGCGCGTCGATGAACGCGGTCGCCCGGCCCACGACATCCGTTCCGGCGCGGGTGTCGGGCCGGTCCGCGACCGATCGGATGTCGAACGCGTGCTGCGTCGCGGCGAAGACCGCATCGACGGCGGCCTGACGGATGAGGGGGTTGTGCAGCAGCTCGGGATCGTCGAAGACACGGGTGACGTGGTCGATCGTGAGGTCCCAGTGCCGTTGCAGTTCGGGGGAGAGGGCGTGGGTCGCACCGAAGTGCAGTGCGGACTCGTCGTGACCGGTGAAGGCGCCGAGGGCGGGCAGATCCACGCTGAGGATGTCGGCCGTCACCTCGCGCGACCACGACTCGGCTCGCCCGGGCCGCAGCAAAAACGGCCGGCCCGCGTCGACCTCCTCGCCGTTGGTGACGGTGCGGAGGTCGCCCTCCCGGCGCCGGGCGATCGCGACCGCGCCGGTGATGGCGGACTCGACGTGCAGGTGGGTGTCGATGCCGAACGAGGTCAGCAGGAGGCGGTCGTCACCGACGATCCGCTGCCGGAGGGCGAGGGGGGAGCCGATGTCGCGGACGGCGATCCGGGTACTCAGCTGCGCGACGGCGCTCTGCACCCCGGCGGCGTCGCTCGCGACGATGGTCTCGTCGCGGACCTTCGGATCGACCTCAACGCCCATGCCGGATTCTCCTGACGAGCCGGCGCCGGATCACCCGATCCGCTCCGATGACCCTACCCCGGCCGCGGCGCTTCCCTGCGGCTCGGGCACGAGGTAGAGGCCGGAGGGGGAATTCGCAACGTAGCTGAGCGCGTCGAGCCAGGCGGGGTTGAGGCTCGGCTGCCGGCTTCCGAAGTATTGGAAGGTCAGGTCGGCGCCCGGGTGGAGCCAGACGACCTGTCGGCCGTCGCCGAGGCTCTGGTCGTTGCGCCACATGAACGTGAACGACTCGCCTCGGCGCAGTTTGGTTGTGATGACCACCTGCAGGTGGGCGAGCACCCGGTCCTCGAAATCGACACGGATGCGTTCGTTGTAGATGAACTTTCCCACGGTGCTCCTTCTGCGGCGGTGTATCCATTATGCGCACGGATATCCGTTTTGCGCACATCGATCCCGCCGGCCCGGAGAATGCGAGGGGATCATAGGATGAGACCCGTGCACCGGTGTGAGGAGACCCCATGACCGTGCTCGAGGAGCACTTCCGCTCCGCGGATCTCGGCGAGGCCGAGGCCTACATCCGGCGCAGCTACGGCAACGTCCAGCTCGACGCCGACGACCTCGTCTTCGAGGAATCGAGCACCGGCGACGAGCGGTTCGGTCTCCGCCGGCTGCACGTGGAGGGCGGCTACAGCGCGTCCTGCGAGCTCGAGGCCGTCATCGTCGTGCAGAGCGACGACCGCTACGAATGGGAGGTCGACGGCGTCCGGGGCACCGCTGAGGCTCCCGTGCTGTTCCAGCCGGGGACACTGGATTGCCGGCTCCAGGACGCCCGGGTCCGTGTCGTCGCGCTCCCCGTCGAGGTCCTGACGGACGTTGCGCGGACCGTGTACAACGACGACACCCTGACGCTGCGATTCGGCGGTACCGCCCCGTCCACTCCGGCTCTCTCCCGGGCGTGGCGCTCCGCCGCAGCGCTGGCGTTCGACACCGAGTCCCTCCTCGGCAACGACCTCGTCCGCGCGTCCGTCTTCCGCTCGCTCGCGGTCACCACCCTCGAAACGTTCGCCGCCGTCGAGGATGCCCGCGTCCGGCGCGAGACGATCGCGCAGCAGCAGGCCGCCTACCGGATGGCGGTGGCCTTCCTCGAGGACCACGCCTCGCTGCCGATCACGATCGACGACGCCGCCGCTGCGGCGGGTGTCGGCTCGGCGGCGCTGGACCGCGCGTTCCGCACCCACTCCGTTCCGGGACGCACCCCCGCAGAGCACCTGGCGGCGGTCCGGCTGGATGCCGCGCACGCCGACATTCTGCGCGCCCCCCTCGACGGGACGGTGACCGTCGCCGAAGTCGCCTCACGCTGGGGGTTCACCGAGACGGGGCTCACCCGTGACCACCTGCGGAGCTACGGGACGACGCCCCACGAGCTCCTCGGGCTCTGACGCGCGCGGGTCAGTCCTCGTCGGCCTCGGGTTGACCCGGTCCGGGCCCGGGGCGGGCGACCGCGTCGTCGGCGATGTCGATGCGCGTCACCCCGTCGTGCTCGCTCACCCGGACGCCGTACTCGGCACTCGGCGCGCCACGGTCCTCGGGCTTGTCGACTCCTGCGGTGTCGTCGGTCATCGCCGGTCCTCTCGTCGTGTCGTCCGTGAACGCTACCCCGCAGCCCGTCGCGTCGTGCCCGCCTTGCGCCGGACGGGGCCGGTGGCTAGCGCCGGTCGCACAGACCTCCCGCACGGCCGGACGCGGGAGAATCGAGGCATGCGCGTCCTCTCGTCCCTCCCCGCCTCCGTCCGCGCCGCTCTCGCCGGCATCGTCGGCGCTCTGGCGGCGGTCCTGACCGTCGCGAACCCCGCCGCAGCGCACGACGAGCTCGTCGGGAGCTCCCCGGCCGCCGGCGCCGATCTGGCCGAGGCGCCCGCGGAGATCACCCTCACGTACTCGGCCGCCATCATGACCGAGGGGGCGACGGTCGCGGTCTTCGACGCGGAGGGGCGCGACTGAGCGGAGGGCGATCCGACCATCGACACCAACACCCTCACGATGGCGCTCGACGGGGAGCTGCCGGCCGCCGGCTACGTCGTCGAGTGGCGTGTCGTCTCCAGCGACGGGCACCCCATCAGCGGGACCATCCCGTTCACGGTCGGCGGCGGCGCCCCCATCACCTCCGACGACGTCGCCGGTGAGGCCCTCCCGGGCGACGACCGTGCGCTGCTTCCCGTCGTCGTGGGCTCGGTGATCGCGGTCGCCGTGATCGCCGTCGTCGTCGGCATCGTCCTCTCCCGTCGCCGGACCCGGTCGGACGAGAGCTGAGACGACGGATGCCGCACCCCGCGCGCCTGCGGGGGTGCGGCATCCGGTGGGTCAGACGGTCTGCGCCGCGTGACGTCCTTCGGCGATCTCCTCGACGAGCTTGGCGTCGAACGCCGGCAGGTCGTCGGGGGTGCGGCTCGACACGAGGCCGGCGTCGACGACCACCTCCTCGTCCTGCCACGTCGCCCCGGCGTTGACGAGGTCGGTGCGCAGGCTCGGGTAGCTCGTCAGGGTGCGCCCTCCCAGGACGTCGGCCTCCACCAGCAGCCAGGCGGCGTGGCAGATCGCGCCGACCGGCTTGTGCTGCGCGAAGAAGTCGCGCGCGAGGCGGACGGCGGCCGCGTCCAGGCGCAGGTCGTCCGCGTTCACGACACCGCCCGGGAGGACGAGGGCGTCGAAGTCCGCGGCCTCCGCCTCCTCGGTCGTCACATCGACCCGCTGCTCGTGCCCGTTCTTACCGGTGATGCTCCCGGCGTCGGGGGAGACGAGCACGGCGGTGGCGCCGGCATCCGTCACCGCCTGCCAGGGCGAGGTCAGTTCGCTGTCTTCGAATCCGTCGGTCGCGACGAACGCGACACGCTTTCCGCTGAGGGTTCCGTCGGTGCTGCTCATGGCCCGCACGTTACGCCGCGGCCCGCGCCGGTGGCGGGCCCTTGACCGCGGCCCCGCCCGCGTTTATGCGGCGTAGGCTGATCGACATGGCGATGTCGAACCTGCCGACCCCGAACCTGCAGCCCGTCCCCCCGACGACCGATGCCGCCGACGAGAAGCCGTCGCTCCAGATCCTCGATCAGGGCGCCGCGTGCTGCGGCGGCGGCAGCTGCAGCATCGACTGACGGCTCCCGCCCCGGCGGCGTCAAGGCGCGGCGGGGATCAGTGCGCCGCGGCCGGGAGATCGACGTCGCCCTCCGCGGGCTTCCGGACGAACAGGGCGAGGGCGACCGCCGCCGTGGCGACGATCGCACCCACGAGGAACGCCGCGTGGATGCCGTCGGCCTTGGCGATGACCTCGTCGCTGCCGTCGGCGATGGCGCCGGCCGTGACCACGGTCATGATCGCGACGAACACGGCGGTGCCGGCGGCGCCGGCGACCTGCTGCAGCGTGCCGACCGTCGCCGAACCGTACGGGTAGAACCGGCGAGGGAGCGAGCCGAGCGCGGACGTCATGAGCGGGGTGAACGTGAGTCCCAGCCCCAGGCTCAGCGTGAGGTGCACCGCGATGACGAAGGCGACGCCGGTGTCCGGACCGAAGAACGTCATGCCCCACAGGGCCGCGGCGGCCAGCAGCATCCCCGGGATCACGAGGGGGGTCGGTCCGAAGCGGTCGAACGCGTTGCCGACGAACGGCGCCATCGCGCCCATGAGGATGCCGCCGGGGAGCAGCACGAGCCCCACCCCGAGCACGTCCAGGCCGAGGACCTGCTGGAGGTAGATGGGGAGCAGGATGATCGACCCGAACAGCGCCATGAAGACGATGACGACGAGCACGATCGCGAGCGAGAAGGCCGGCGTCCGGAACGTCCGGAGATCGAGGAGGGCGCTGTCGGTCTTCTGCAGGTGCAGCTGGCGCAGGACGAAGAGGACGAGGGATGCGGCGCCGACGGCGAGCGGGATCCAGACGGGCACAGGGGTGTGACCGGATGCCGATTCGCCGATCGCGCTGAAGCCGTAGATCAGCCCGCCGAAGCCGAAGGCCGACAGGGGGACCGAGAGCAGATCGAAGCGCGCATCGGGTCGCGTCGTGGTGACGTTCTTGACCCACACCGCTCCGAGCGCCAGGGCGATGAGGGCGATCGGCAGCATGACCCAGAAGATCGCGTGCCAGGTCAGCGTCGACAGGATCACGCCGGAGACGGTCGGGCCGATCGCCGGCGCGACCGCGATGACGACGGAGATGAGGCCCATCATCCGTCCGCGGTGCGACGGGGGAACGATGTTGAGGACCGTCGTGAACAGGAGCGGCAGCATGATCGCGGTGCCGCTGGCCTGCACGATGCGGCCCACGAGGAGGAAGCCGAAGCCGGGGGCGAGGGCGGCGATGAGCGTGCCGGCGGCGAACAGGCTCATCGCGGCGAAGAAGACGGAGCGCAGCGGGAAGCGCTCGAGCAGGAAGCCGGTCAACGGGATGACGACAGCCATCGTCAGCAGGAAGCCGGTGGTCAGCCACTGACCCGAGGCGACGGTGATGCCCAGGTCCGCGACGATGTCGGTCAGTGCGACCGACATGGTCGTCTCGTTCAGAATGACGACGAATGCGGCGACGACGAGCAGCGCGATGACCGGACCCGTTCTGGCGGGTCGCGAATCGGTCGGGACGACGGGAGTGGAAGCGGTGTCCGAAAGGGGCACGGGGATCCTTCGAGTGGGCGGGATGCGGCGGAGGTGCCGGGCCCGGGCGAGCCGTTCAGCTTAACGGATGCTGTGAGTCGGGCATTCCCGCGCCGGCGCCGCGACCCCGACCCGGGGTTATGGTGACGGCATGAGCATGGGCGGACCCGGAGGCGGGCGGGGCGGGTTCCGCGCGGTCGACGAGGAGGCCCAGCGCCGCCGCAACGCGTCGGCCCCCGAGGTCCCCGACCTCGGCCGCCGCGTCGCCGCGCTGTTCCGGCCGTACCGCCGCCGGCTCGCGGTGACGGCCGTCCTCGTCGTCGCGGGTGCGGCGGTGGGCGTCATCCCGCCCCTCCTCGTGCAGCGGATCTTCGACGACGCGCTCTTCCCCGTCGACGGTTCGTCGCCCCGGCTCGGCCTGCTCGGTGTCCTCGTCCTCTCGATGATCGCGCTGTTCGTGCTCGGCGCGGGGCTCGGCATCGCGCAGACCTGGCTCACCTCGACCGTCGGCAACCGCGTCACGGGGGACCTGCGGGTGCGGATGTTCGAGCACCTGCAGGCCATGGACCTCGGCTTCTTCACCCGCACGAAGACGGGCGTCATCCAGTCCCGTCTGCAGAACGACGTCGGCGGCGTCTCGGGCGTGCTCACCAACACGGTCACGAGCATCCTCGGCAACACCGTCACGGTGATCTCGGCGCTCGTCGCGATGGTGCTGATCGACGTGCGGCTGACCCTCATCGCCGTCGTGATGATGCCGATCCTCGTGCTCGTCCAGCGCCGGGTGGGTCAGGTGCGGGCGCGCATCGCGGGGCAGACGCAGGAGTCCCTCTCCGAGCTCAGCGCGATCACGCAGGAGACCCTGAGCGTCTCCGGCATCCTGCTGTCGAAGTCGTTCAACCGCCAGCGCGCAGAGTCCGAGCGGTACGCCGCCGAGAACCGCACGCAGATCGGCCTGCAGGTGCGGCAGGCGATGAGCGGTCAGGGCTTCTTCGCCGTCGTGCAGATCATCATGTCCTCCGTGCCCGCCGTCATCTACCTCGTCGCGGGCCTCTTCATCTCGGGCGACGGCCCCGCGATCACGGCCGGTGCGGTCGTGGCCTTCACGACGGTGCAGGCGCGCCTGCTGATGCCGCTCATGGGTCTCATGCGCGTGGCGCTGGACGTCCAGACCTCGCGCGCCCTGTTCGCCCGCATCTTCGAGTACCTCGACCTGCGCCCCGCGATCACGGACCGCCCCGACGCGATCGACGTGACGGCGGCGCCGGGTCCGCTCGGACGGATCGAGTTCCGCGACGTGTCCTTCCGATACCCGGATGCCGGTCCGCAGAGCCCCGCGACGCTCGACGGCGTGTCCTTCGTCGCCGAGCCGGGCCAGCACGTCGCGTTCGTGGGACCGTCGGGGGCCGGCAAGACGACGATCCTCTACCTCGCCCCGCGCCTGTACGAGCCGGCGGCGGGCACGGTGCTGTTCGCCGGTGCCGACGTCCGCACCCTCGCGCACGCCTCGATCATCGACCGGATCGGGATCGTGTCGCAGGAGACGTACCTCTTCCACGCCTCGATCCGCGACAACCTGCGTTACGCCCGGCCGGAGGCGACGGATGCCGAGATCGAGGCCGCGTGCGTCGCCGCCAACATCCATCACGTCATCGCGGGTTTCGAAGACGGGTACGACACGATCGTGGGCGAGCGCGGGTACCGGCTCTCGGGCGGGGAGAAGCAGCGGATCGCCATCGCGCGCGTGCTGCTCAAAGACCCGCCCGTGCTGCTCCTCGACGAGGCGACTTCGGCGCTCGACACGGTCTCGGAACGCGTCGTGCAGGAGGCGATCGACGAGGCGGCGCGGGGGCGCACCACCCTGTCGATCGCGCACCGGCTCTCGACGGTCGTCGCCGCGGACGTCATCCACGTCGTGAGCGGCGGGCGCATCGTCGAGTCCGGCACGCACGCCGAGCTCCTCGCTCTCGGCGGTCTCTACGCGGAGCTCGCCGCCCAGCAGATCGCGGCGGGTCGCATCGAGGGCGCGGTCTGATCCGCACCGGGCCCGCGCGTCACCAGGCGAGGGCGGCGGCCCGGAGCGCGGCGGAGTCCTCGTCGAGAGGGATGCCGTCGCGCTCGGCGCGCTCGGTGAGTCCACGGGTGAACGCGCCGAGGAGCTTCCGGTAGGTGTCGTCGGGGTGGTGTTCGGCGATCCTCACGAGGGCGGGGACGTCCATTCCGAGGATGAGGCGCACCCGCGAACGCGCGGCGGCGGTGCGTCCGGCGGCATCGAGGATCGCGAGGCCGCCGCTCATGCCGTCGAGGTAGTCCTGCAGGACGGGGACCGCGTGACGGAGCTGCGTGATCGAGGTGCCGTCGGCGCGCTCGCGCCAGTGGACGACAACGTCGGGGATCACGTCGATGCCGCGGGCCGCGGTGTAGAGCTGCTGGGCGACGACCTGGTCCTCGTACGCCTTGTCCTCCGTGAACCGCAGGTCCTCGCGGCGCCACAGGTCCAGGCGGCTCACCTTCGACCACGCGACGATGTTGCCCGAGACGTCGGGGTGTTCCGCCAGGCTCGTGCCGCGCCGGGCGGGGGAGGTCGAGGCGGCGACCCACGGCTGCACGACCCCGGGGGCGTAGTGCCCCGCGGCATCCGCTCGCAGTCGGACGTACGCGCCGACGGCGACCTCGCTGCCGGAGGCCTCGAGGCTCCCCACGAGGATCTCGAGCGCGCGAGGGGTCATGACGTCGTCGGCGTCGAAGAAGCCGACGAGCGGGGTGTCGACGAGCTCGAGCGCCTCGTTGCGCGATGCGCCGAGGCCGCGGGCCACCTCGTGGCGCACGAGGCGGAAGCGGGGATCCGCCGCCGCGGTGGCGGCGAAGGCCTCGGCCGTCCGGTCCCGCGAGGCGTCGTCGACGAGGATCGCGCGGAAGTCGCTGCGGGTCTGTGCGCGGAGGGAGGCGAGGGCTTCGTCCACGAAGGCGCCGACATCGCGGCCGGGCACGATGACGGTGACGGTCGGGGAGCTCATCACCGCGATCGTACCGCCGCGACGGAGGCCGCGACCGCGTCGGCGATCCCGGTCGGGTCGCCCGCGGCGTGGTGGCCGAAACTGAACCGCACGGACGTCTGCGCCACCTCGGGGGCGATCCCGAGGGCGACGAGGACGTGCGACGGTTCGTCGCTGCCCGCCGCGCAGGCCGAGCCGCTCGAGGAGACCACCCCGCGGCGTTCGAGTTCGAGGAGCACGGCCTCGCCGCTCACCCCCGCGAACGTGAAGCTCGCGGTGCCGGGAAGGCGACGCGTCGGATGCCCCGTGGGGACCGCTTCGGGGACGAGCGCCTGCACGCGGGCGACGAAGGCGTCCCGGAGGACGGTGACCCGGGCGGCGGCGGCGTCGCGCTCGCGTTCGGCGAGTTCGAGCGCGAGGGCGAACCCGACCGCGCCGGCGACGTTCTGCGTGCCGCTGCGCTGATCGCGTTCCTGACCGCCGCCGTGGAGGACGGGCTCCAGGGGGATGCGGCCCCGTATGGCGAGGACGCCGACCCCCTGGGGTGCGCCGATCTTGTGGCCCGCCAGCGACAGGGCGTCGGCGCCGGTCCCCGACAGCGGGAGCCATCCCGCCGCCTGCACCGCGTCGAGGTGGAAGGGGATGCGGCTGCCCGCCGTGACGGCGGCGAGGGCTGCGGCATCCTGCACCGTGCCGATCTCGTTGTTGGCGTACCCCACCGACACGAGGACCGTGTCGTCCTGCAGCGCGCCGGCGAGGACCGCGGGGTCCAGCACGCCGTGCGGGTCGACCGGTAGGCGGGTCGCCCGTACGCCGTGGACGCGTTCGAGGTGGTCGACCGAGGCGAGGACGGACTCGTGCTCGATCGCGGTGGTGACGACGTGGCCGGGGCGTCCGTGACGCAGGAGGGCGGCGACGGCGACCCCCTTGATCGCGAGGTTGTTCGCCTCCGTCGCCCCGGACGTGAAGACCACGTCCCCCGGACGCATGCCGAGCACCGCGGCCACCCGCCGCCGCGCGTCCTCGAGCGCACCCGCGGCATCCTCCCCGACGGTGTGGTGGCTCGACGGATTGCCGAACCGGTCGCCCAGGAAGGGCAGCATCGCCTCGCGCACCTCGGCGCGCACCGGGCCGGAGGCCGCGTGGTCGAGGTAGAGCACGTCAGGTCTCGTCGATGCGGACGTCGAGCCCCAGGTCGAGCGCGCGCGCCGAATGGGTGAGGGCGCCGACGGAGATGACGTCCACTCCGGTCTCCGCGATCGCGCGGACCGTGTCGAGCGACACGCCGCCCGACGCCTCGACCGTCGCGCGCCCGGCGACCTGGGCGACTCCCGTCCGCAGGTCGGCGAGCGAGAAGTTGTCGAGCATGATCGTGCCGATCCCGGCGGCGAGCACCGCCTCGATCTGGTCGAGGCGGTCGACCTCCACCTCGAGGTGCGTCGTGTGGGGCAGCCGCGTCTTCGCGTCGCGGAGGGCGTCGGTCACCGACATCCCGGAGCGGACCAGGACGGCGAGGTGGTTGTCCTTGGCCATGACGGCATCCGACAGCGAGTACCGGTGGTTCGCGCCGCCGCCGCTGCGGACCGCGTGGCGTTCGAACGCCCGCAGGCCCGGGGTCGTCTTGCGCGTGTCGGCGATGCGCACGCCGGTGCCGGCGACCGCGTCGACGTAACGCGCCGTGAGGGTGGCGACCCCCGACATCCGCTGGGCGAAGTTCAGGCCGATGCGCTCCGCGGTGAGCACCGCGCGGGCGGGCCCGGTGACGACCGCGAGGACGTCGCCGGGGGCGAACCGGGTCCCGTCGGCGGCGCGCACGTCGACGGCCACGCGCGCATCGGCCAGGGCGAAGGCCGCTGCGAAGACCTCGCCGCCGCTGAACACGCCGGACTCCCGCGCGACGAGCTCCGCCGTCGCGGTGGCGGAGGCCGGGATGAGCGCCTCGCTCGTGAGGTCGCCCCACGGCGCATCCTCGGCGAGGGCGGAGCGGACGGTCGTCTCGATGACGGCGGGGGAGAGCATCAGGCAGCGCCTTCCAGGTCGGTGCGTGCGGTCGGTGCGGCGAGGGCGGCGGGATCGTCGGTGCGCAGGTGGGACCCGACGGATCCGGTGCGTGCGGTCGCCGCGGCGACGACGAGCTGCGCGACCTGCAGAAGGTTCGCGTCCTCGTGAGCGCGGACCGTGGCCGGTGCCGGCGTCTCCGCCCGCCACGCGGCAAGGGTGCGGGCCGCGCGCATCAGCCCCGTGCGGTCGCGGGACACCCCGGCATCCGCCCACATCACGTCCTGCAGTGCACGCCGGGAGAACGGCGGATGCCGGATGCCGGCGGTCGCCGGCTCGACGACGGGCGATGCCGGCGCTCCCGTGGGCACGGGACAGGGGCGCCCCGCGTCGGTCGCCGCCGCAGCCCCGGCGCGAGCGCCGAACACGGCGCCTTCGAGCAGCGAGTTCGAGGCGAGCCGGTTGGCGCCGTGGACCCCGGTGCGGGCGACCTCGCCGACCGCGTAGAGACCCGGGACGTCGGTGCGGCCGTCGAGATCGGTCACGACCCCGCCCATGAGGTAGTGCGCCGCCGGGGTGACGGGGATCGGCTCGCGGGCCCAATCGAGGCCGCGCGCGCGGACCGCGGCGTCGATCGTCGGGAAGCGCGCCGCGAGGAACGCCGCGCGGCGGTCGGGGTCGCTGCTGTGGAGGCCGGTCGCGTCGAGGAGGACGGGCCGGCCGCCCTGACGCGCCATCGCGGCGGCGATCGCCCGCGTGACGACGTCGCGCGGACCGAGTTCGCCGTCGGGGTGCGACTCGAGGGCGAAGCGCCGGCCGGCCTCGTCGCGGAGGACCGCGCCCTCGCCGCGGACGGCCTCCGAGACGAGGAACGCCTCGCCGACGGCGAGCACGGTCGGGTGGAACTGCACGAACTCCAGGTCGCGCACCGCGGCGCCGGCGCGCGCCGCCAGCGCGATGCCGTCCCCCGTCGCGACGGTCGGGTTCGTGGAATGCGCGAAGAGCTCGCCCGCTCCGCCCGTGGCGAGGATCACGGCATCCGCCTCGATCCGCTCGCCGCCGTGGAGCTCCACCCCCGCGACCCGACCGTCCTCGCGCACGAGCTCCGTCACGAACGCGTGCTCGCGGACGCTCACTCGACTCGCACGCACCCGGGCGACCAGGGCGCGCTGGATCTCGGCGCCGGTCGCGTCGCCGCCCGCGTGCAGGATGCGGGGGAAGGAGTGCGCGCCTTCGAGCCCGCCCCGGAGGGTTCCCGACTCGTCGCGATCGAAGCCGACACCGGCCGCGATCAGCTCGCGGATGCGGTCGGGACCCTCCTCGACCAGGACGGCGACGGCGCCCGGATCGGCGAGGCCGGCTCCCGCGACGAGGGTGTCCCGCGCGTGGTCGGCGGTGCGGTCGGCGGGTGAGAGCGCGCCGGCGATGCCGCCCTGCGCGTAGCGGGTGTTCGCCTCGGTCAGTGCCGCCTTCGTCACGAGGGTGACCCGGCAGCCGGCGGCCTCGGCATGCAGAGCCGCGGTGAGGCCCGCGATCCCCGATCCAACGACGACGACCGTGGTCACGGCTTGGCCGCCAGCATCCGCTCGAGCGCGACCCGCGCAGGAACCGCGACGTCCGACGGGACCTGGATGCGGTTGCGCACCTCGCCGGCCACGAGACCCTCGAGCACCCACGCGAGGTATCCCGGGTGGATGCGGTACATCGTCGAGCACGGGCAGACGACGGGGTCGAGGCAGAAGATCTCGTGCTGCGGGAACTGGGCCGCGAGGCGCTGGACGAGGTTGATCTCCGTGCCGATCGCGAACGTCGTCGGTTCGGTCGCGGCGGCGATGGCCTTGCGGATGTAGTCCGTGGACCCCGCCTCGTCGGCGGCGTCGACGACGTCCATCGGGCACTCGGGGTGGACGATCACGCGGACGCCGGGGTGCTCCGCGCGCGCCTGGGCGATCTGGTCGACGGTGAAACGGCGGTGCACCGAGCAGAACCCGTGCCAGAGGATGACCCGGGCGTCCTCGAGATCGGCCTCGGTCGATCCGCCGAGGGGCTTGCGCGGATTCCACATCGGCATCCGCTCGAGCGGGACCCCCATCGCCTTCGCGGTGTTGCGGCCGAGGTGCTGGTCGGGGAAGAAGAGCACCCTCCGGCCGCGGGCGAACGCCCACTCCAGCACCGTGCGGGCGTTCGAGGACGTGCAGACGATTCCGCCGTGACGACCGACGAAGCCCTTGATCGCCGCGGAGGAGTTCATGTAGGTCACCGGGACGACGGGGAGCAGCCCCTCGGCATCCGGCGTGTCCATGTCGCCGTAGACGTCGGCGAGCTGCTCCCAGCACTCCTCGACCTGGTCGATGTCGGCCATGTCGGCCATCGAGCAGCCCGCGGCCAGGTTCGGGAGGATGACCGACTGCTCGGGACGGGAGAGTAGGTCGGCGGTCTCGGCCATGAAGTGGACGCCGCAGAAGACGATCGCCTCCGCCTCGGGGTGTTCGAGGGCGGCGTTGGCCAGCTGGAACGAGTCGCCGACGTAGTCCGCGTGGGTGACGACCTCTTCGCGCTGGTAGAAGTGCCCGAGCACCACGACGCGGTCGCCGAGCGTCGCCTTGGCGGCGACGATCCGTGCGGCGAGCTCCTCCTCGCCGGCCTCGCGGTACTCGGCGGGGAGCTCGCCCTGGCGAGGAGCCCCGGTCGGGATGACGTCGCCCATGGACGAGCCCGGCCCGTACCCGGGGCGGGTGTCGAAGGTCCAGGGGCCTGCGGCGAGGTCGGTGGTGCAGGTCTCGGTCGTCAGCTCACCGGCGACGATCGCCTGGATCTCGTGGTCGACGCTGGGATCCACGGGCCTGGGGTCCACGGGGCGGGGCTGGAGGGTGACGGGGGTGGCGCTCATGTCGGTTCGGGTCCTTCACTGCGGGAGCGGGCCGCGATCGGCCAGCTCGACGTCCTGGTTGTAGCGGTACAGCCGCGCGGGCCGGTGGCTGCCCGTGCGGAAGTCGTCGGTGGGGATGAGGGTGCCCGACCCCTCGACCTGCCGCCGGAAGTTGGCGGGGTCGAGCCGGCGACCGAGGATCGCCTCGTACACCTCGCGCAGTTCGGCGAGGGTGAACCGGTCGGGCAGGAAGCCGTGCGCGATGCGGCTGTAGCCCACCTTGTTGCGCAGGCGCCAGAGGGCGTAGTCGACGATGTGGTTGTGGTCGAACGCGAGCGCCGGAAGGGCGGTCGCGTCGAACCACGCCACGTTGTGCTGCTCGGTCGCCCGGGCGATGTCCTCGCGCACGAGCGCCCAGTAGACGATCGACACGACGCGCCCCGGCGAGCGGCCGACGTCGCCGAACGCGTAGAGCTGCTCGAGGTAGCTGGGCGCGAGACCCGTGGTCTCGGCGAGGGTGCGCGACGCGGTGGCCTCGAGGTTCTCCGCGGGATCGACCCAGCCGCCCGGAAGCGCCCACTGACCCTCGTGGGGATCGCGGGTGCGTCGCACGAGGGGGAGCTCGATGCGCGCGTCGTCGGCCTCGCGCCGCAACCGGAAGATGACGGTCGAGACGGCGACGCCGATGGGGGGAGGGGAGGTTGTTCTTGTCATAGTGACCTTAACTGCCGACGTCGATCTTAGAGTCGACATGACCAGAACCGCAACACGAACCGATTTCCCAGCAGCGGCGGCCTACGCTGATCGGGAGGAACCGCCGGCTCTCCCGGGCGGACTCGTCAAGGGAGGCCCGCCGTGCTCGTCGTCGACATCATCGTCGTGCTCGTGCTCATCGCCGCGCTGTTCGGCGGACTCCTGCGGGGTCTCGTGGCCACCGCCGGCACGCTCGTCGGCATCGTTCTCGGCGCCGTCGTCGCCGTGTGGCTCACCCCCGTCATCGCGCCCGCCTTCACGGGCTGGGAGTACCGCAGCCTCGTGCTGGCGATCATCGCCCTCGGCATCGTGGCGCTCCTCGCCGCGCTCGGGACGGCCGTCGGCAGACGCCTCCGCCGCGGCGTCGACCGCGCGCGGCTCGCCCCGCTCGACCGCATCCTCGGCGGCGTCGTGAACACCGCCGCGGCCGCCGTCGTGCTGCTGCTCACGAGCGGCGCGATCGTCGGCTCCGGGATGCCGGTGGTCGCCCCCGCCGTCGCGTCCTCCCGCGTCCTGGGCGCCCTCGACGCCCTCACCCCGCCGGCGGTCGATTCCGCGCTCGCCGAGTTCCGCGGCTTCATCGTCGACGAGGGCATCCCGCGCGTCGGGGAGCTCCTGGCGCCCGAGGTGGAGCCGACGGCGCCCCCCGTCTCGCTCGACGATCCCGCGCTCGAGCGGGCCGCGGCATCCGTCGCCCGCATCAGCGGCAACGCCTACGCGTGCGGTGCGTCGCTCACCGGGTCGGGGTTCGTCGCCGCGCCCGATCTCGTCGTCACGAACGCCCACGTCGTCGCCGGTGTCGACGAGCCGCTGGTCGAACTGCCGGGACGGGATGCCGAGGAGGGTCGCATCGTCTACTTCGACCCCATCGACGACCTCGCCGTCATCAGCGTCGACGGCCTCGACGCGGCACCGCTCGAGATCGTCGACCCGGTCGCGGCGGGGACCCCCGTCGCCGTCCAGGGCTACCCGCTGGGCGGTCCCTTCACGAGCAGTGCCGCCTACGTCCTCTCGGTCGGCAGCGCCGTCGTCTCCGACATCTACGAGGACAGCTCGCAGCCGCGCGAGATCTACGCCCTCGAGGCGAACGTGCGTCCGGGCAACTCGGGCGGTCCCCTCCTCACCGAGGACGGCGAAGTGGCGGGTGTGGTCTTCGCCCGCGGCCAGGACGACGCGAGCCGCGGGTACGCCATGACGACCGCCGAACTGCGCCCCGCGCTCCAGGTCTCGCCGGGCGACGCGACGGTGTCCTCCGGCGCCTGCACGACGGACTGACCGGGCCGTATCGGCGCGGCGGGCCCCGGTGATAGGCTCGCACTCACAACCGCACACCGGACCATCGCGTCTGCTCGGGAGAAGCCCTCGTGGCTGCCGAAGGAGCAATCCCTCCCCGGAATCTCTCAGGCCCCCGTACCGAGCCGACATGGTCACTCTGAAAAGCGGCACCCTCGCGGTGCCCGCCGACGGGGCAAGCGGGCATCGCCCGCGAAATCTCTCAGGCCGATGACAGAGGGGGAGGAACTCACCCGCATCCCGCTGCGCCGTCAGGAGTTCCGTTGTTCCCCTCACCTCACCCCTCCGCCGGGTCGACACGATGTCCCTGAGCATCGGCGTCTTCGACCTGTTCACCGTGGGCATCGGGCCGTCGAGCTCGCACACGGTGGGTCCGATGCGCGCGGCCGCCGACTTCGTCTCGCGCATCGACGCGGACCGCGCCGCGCGGGTGCGGGTCGACCTGTACGGCTCTCTCGCGGCGACGGGACGTGGCCACGGCACGCTGACCGCCGTGCTGCTGGGACTCGAGGGGCTGCAGCCGGAGGAGGTCCTCCCGGCCGAGGTCGAGGAGCGCACCGCCGCGATCGCCGAGGCGCGTCGCGTCCGGCTGGGCGGCACGGGCGACGTGCCGCTGTGCACGGACGACATCGTCCTGCACCCGCTGACGATCCTGCCCGCGCACACGAACGGACTGCGGCTGCAGGCGTGGGACGCGGACGACGCGCTCCTCGACGAGGCCGTCTACTATTCGACCGGCGGCGGGTTCATCGTCCGCGACGGCGAGGCTGCCGGCACGGCGGATGCGGCGCCCGTGCCCTTCCCGTTCGAGACGGCGGCGGAGCTCCTGGCCCACTGCGAGCGCGAGGGCTTTTCGATGGCCGAGGTCCAGCGGCGCAACGAGCGGGTCTCCCGCACCGACGACGACATCGTCTCCGGCATCCTCCACCTCGCCGACGTGATGGAGGGCAGCGTCGCCTCCGGGGCGGCGCGCGAGGGGATGCTGCCGGGCGACCTGCGCGTCCCGCGACGGGCTCCGGCCTGGCACGCGCGCCTGCGGCGCGACGACCCGACCGGCGACGATCCCGCGCTCTGGCAGGAATGGGTCAACTTCGTGGCCATCGCCGTCAACGAGGAGAACGCGTCCGGCGGACGGATCGTCACGGCCCCCACGAACGGCGCGGCGGGCATCATCCCTGCCGTGCTCCACTACGCGACCCACTACGCCGCGCCGCCGCGCCCCCGCGAAGAGGTCGTCGTGCCGTTCCTGCTGACGGCCGCCGCGATCGGCGTCCTCTACAAGGCGCGCGCCTCGATCTCGGGCGCCGAGGTCGGCTGCCAGGGCGAGGTCGGGTCCGCGTCGTCGATGGCGGCTGCCGGACTCGCCGAGGTCCTCGGCGGAACGCCCCGGCAGGTCGAGAACGCCGCCGAGATCGCAATGGAGCACAACCTCGGCCTCACGTGCGACCCGATCGGCGGTCTCGTGCAGATCCCGTGCATCGAACGTAACGCGATCGCCGCGGCGAAGGCGATCAACGCCGCCAAGATGGCGCTGTGGGGCGACGGCACCCACCGCGTGTCGCTCGACGAGGTCATCGTGACCATGCGCGAGACGGGGCGGGACATGAGCAGCAAGTACAAGGAGACGGCGCTCGGGGGCCTCGCGGTCAGCGTCGTGGAATGTTGAGCGGAGACGGCATGACCGAGACCACGACCGAGCCGCGGCGATCGCCGCTGCACGAGCTGCACGAGCGGCTCGGCGCGTCCTTCACCGACTTCGGCGGCTGGCTCATGCCCGTCCGCTACACGTCGGACCTCGCCGAGCACCACGCGGTGCGCCGTGCGGCGGGGATCTTCGACATCTCGCACATGGCCGAGTTCCGCATCGAAGGGACGGATGCCGCGGCGTTCCTCGACCGCGCGCTGGCCGGCCGCCTGTCGACGATGAAGGTCGGCAAGGCGAAGTACTCCCTCGTCCTCGCCGCCGACGGCGGCATCGTCGACGACGTCATCGTGTACCGCATCGCCGACGACGAGTTCCTCGTCATCTCCAACGCCGGCAACCGCGCCGAGGTCGCGGCCGCGTTCGCCGCCGTCGCGGCGGGCGACACGCGCATCGACGACATCACCGACCGGATGTCGCTCATCGCCGTGCAGGGCCCGGCGGCCCGCGGCATCCTCGAGTCGACCGCGGGCGTCGAGGGCGACGAACCGGCGCTCGCGGACATGACCTACTACTCGTGGGCGCGTGGCTCGTTCCAGGGCCGCAGCCTCTTCGTCGCGCGCACCGGGTACACCGGTGAGGACGGCTTCGAGCTCATGGTGCCGAACGAGGTCGCCGAGGGCCTGTGGCAGGCCGTCACCGACGCAGGCCGCGACGCGGGGCTCGTCCCCGCCGGGCTCGCCGCGCGCGACACGCTCCGCCTCGAAGCGGGGATGCCGCTCTACGGCCACGAGCTATCGCGCGACATCGTGCCGGCACAGGCGGGACTCGGCCGCGTCGTCGCCGCCGACAAGGAGGACTTCGTCGGCAGGGACGGCCTCGCCGCCCGCGACCTCGGCGAGGCGCCCGTCCTCGTCGGGCTCGTCGCCGACGGCCGCCGCGCCGGCCGTGCCGGCTACGCCGTGCTCGCGGGCGACGACATCGTCGGCGAGATCACCTCGGGAGCCCTCAGCCCGACCCTCGGCCATCCCGTCGCGATGGCCCTCGTCCACCCCTCGGCATCCGCTGAGGGCACCGCCCTGACCATCGACGTCCGGGGGACCCGCATCCCCGCGACCGTCACCGCCCTGCCCTTCTACCGGAGACAGAAATGACCGACCTGACCGCCCTGTCCTACACCGCCGAGCACGAGTGGATCGCCTTCGACGGCGACGTCGCGACCGTCGGGATCACCGACTACGCCGCCGAGAAGCTCGGTGACGTCGTCTTCGTCGAGCTGCCCGCCGTCGGCACGACCGTCACCGCGGGCGAGACCTGCGGCGAGATCGAGTCGACGAAGTCGGTGGGCGAGCTCTATGCCCCGCTGACCGGCGAGGTCGTCGAGATCAACGACGCCGTCGTGGACGACCCGTCCTCGGTCAACGCCGGCGCGTTCGACGCGTGGCTCGTCAAGATCCGCGTGGACGGCGCGCCCACGGGCGACCTCCTCGACCGCGACGCCTACGTCGCGCTGACGGGCGGCGAGGCGTGAGCTCGGCCTTCCGCGATCGCCACATCGGCACCGACTCGGCCGCGCAGGCCGAGATGCTCCGTGTCCTCGGGCGTCCGTCCGTCGACGATCTCATGGGCACCGCCGTCCCCGACGCGATCCAGGTCGCCGAGCGCGAGAGCATCATCCCGCCCGCCGCGACCGAGGCCGAGGCCCTCGCCGAGCTCCGCGACCTCGCGTCGCAGAACCGCTCGGCGCGAGCGATGATCGGCCTCGGCTACTACGACACGCTGACGCCGTCCGTCATCCAGCGGAACGTCCTGGAGAACCCGTCCTGGTACACGGCGTACACCCCCTACCAGCCCGAGATCTCGCAGGGCCGGCTCGAGGCACTCATCAACTTCCAGACGATGGTGACCGACCTCACCGGGCTCGCGACGGCGAACGCGTCGATGCTCGACGAGTCGACCGCCGTCGTCGAGGGGATGCTGGTGGCCCGCCGGGCCTCGAAGTCCGCATCGAACGTGTTCCTCGTCGACGCGGACGCCCTGCCGCAGACCAAGGCGCTGCTGCACCACCGCGCGGCCGCCGTCGGCGTCGAGATCGTCGAGACCGATTTCGCGGAGGTCCCCGAGGCCTTCGGTGCGTTCGTCCAGTACCCGGGCGCGACCGGGCGGGTCTGGGATCCCTCCGAGATCATCGCCGCCGTGCAGGCGCACAAGGGTCTCGTCGTCGTCGCGGCCGACCTGCTCGCTCTGACGCTGCTGCGTTCGCCCGGCTCGATGGGCGCCGACGTCGCCGTCGGCACGACGCAGCGCTTCGGCGTGCCGATGGGCTTCGGCGGTCCGCACGCCGGGTACATGGCGGTGCGCGCGGGGCTCGAGCGTCAGCTGCCCGGCCGTCTCGTCGGCGTGTCGATGGATGCGTCGGGAGCGCCGGCGTACCGACTCTCGCTGCAGACCCGCGAGCAGCACATCCGCCGCGAGAAGGCGACCTCCAACATCTGCACCGCGCAGGTGCTGCTTGCCGTCATGGCGTCGATGTACGCCGTGTACCACGGCCCCGACGGCCTGAAGCGGATCGCCGAGGAGACGACCGCCAAGGCGTCGCTGCTGCGCGACTGGCTCGTCCAGGCCGGCGCCGACGTGCTCCACGACGCTTTCTTCGACACCCTCGTGGTCCGCACGCCCGGGCGCGCCGAGGACGTCATCGCCGACGCGCGGCGCCGGGGCTACCAGCTCTGGTTCCGCGACAGCGATTCGGTCGGGGTCTCCGTCGACGAGACGACGACCGTCGCCGACCTGCAGGCCGTGGCATCCGTCTTCGGCGTCGACTCGTCGAAGGTGTTCGTGCCGCTGCGCGACCGGAACGCCCACCTGCCCGAGGCGCTCCGCCGCACGGACGACTACCTGACGCATCCGGTGTTCACGACGCACCGCTCCGAGACCGCCATGATGCGCTACCTCAAGCAGCTCGCCGACCGCGACTACGCACTCGACCGCGGAATGATCCCGCTCGGCTCGTGCACGATGAAGCTCAACGCGGCCACCGAGATGGCGGCGGTGTCATGGCCCGAGTTCGCCCGGGTGCACCCGTTCGCCCCGGCGGACGACGTCGCCGGCTACCTCGTCATGATCGAGCAGCTCGAGGCGTGGCTGGCGGAGGTCACCGGGTACGACGCGGTCTCGCTGCAGCCGAACGCCGGCTCGCAGGGCGAACTGGCGGGCCTGCTCGCCATCCGCGGCTACCACCACTCCCGCGGCGACGTGCACCGCGACGTCTGCCTCATCCCGTCGTCCGCGCACGGCACCAATGCGGCATCCGCCGTCCTCGCCGGGATGCGGGTCGTCGTCGTCGCGTGCGACGAGGCCGGCAACGTCGACCTCGCCGATCTTCGCGCGAAGGTGGCGGCGAACGCCGACAACCTCGCGGCGCTCATGATCACGTACCCGTCGACGCACGGCGTCTACGAGCACGACGTCATGGATATCACCGGCGCGGTGCACGACGCCGGCGGTCAGGTGTACGTCGACGGCGCGAACCTGAACGCGCTGCTCGGGTTCGCCCGGTTCGGCGATCTCGGCGGCGACGTCTCGCACCTGAACCTGCACAAGACGTTCGCCATCCCGCACGGCGGCGGCGGGCCCGGCGTCGGTCCGGTGGCGGCGAAGGCCCACCTCGCGCCCTTCCTGCCCTCGCACCCGATGGCGCAGCGCGCCGAGCACGCCGGCGGACACGTCTTCGACGGCGGTCCGGTGTCGGCGGCGCCCTACGGGTCGGCATCCATCCTGCC
The DNA here is from genome assembly GCF_040686395.1 of Microbacterium sp. NPDC080220. Taxonomy (NCBI): domain Bacteria; kingdom Bacillati; phylum Actinomycetota; class Actinomycetes; order Micrococcales; family Microbacteriaceae; genus Microbacterium; species Microbacterium sp. NPDC080220. The sequence goes on along the minus strand of NZ_JBFBOP010000001.1, from coordinate 364,532 downwards.
GATCTCGTGGGCGTACGTGCGCATGATGGGCGCCGAGGGGCTCCGGCAGGCGACCGCCGCGGCGGTGCTGGCGGCGAACTACGTCGCGCGGCGGCTCGAGGGGCACTACCCGGTGCTGTACGCGGGGGAGGGCGGACTCGTCGCGCACGAGTGCATCCTCGACCTGCGCCCGCTCAAGGAGGCCACCGGCATCACGGTCGATGACGTCGCCAAGCGGCTCATCGACTACGGCTTCCACGCGCCGACGATGTCGTTCCCGGTGGCGGGAACGCTCATGGTCGAGCCGACCGAGTCCGAGGACCTCGCCGAGCTCGACCGGTTCGTCGAGGCCATGATCGCGATCCGGGCCGAAGCGGATGCGGTGGCCGCGGGGGAGTGGCCGGCGAACGACAACCCGCTGGTGAACGCGCCGCACTCCGCGGCATCCGTCATCACCAGCGAGTGGGCGCACCCGTACCCGCGCGAGACCGCGGTGTACCCCGTGCCCGGCATCGTGCGCACCAAGTACTGGCCGCCCGTTCGCCGCATCGACAACGCCTACGGCGACCGCAACCTCGTCTGCGCCTGCCCGCCGATCGAGGCCTTCGCCTGACCCCCGCGCCCATTTCCGCGAGACTGCACACGGCCGTCGAGACAGCGGGTTCAGACCCCGATCTCGGCGCGCGTGTGCAGTCTCGCGGCGGGGTGGCGAGAGCCGAGGGCGGTCCGGGCGGTCGCGAGGCGGTACGCGTCGGGAAGCGCGACGCGCGTGACGCCCGCGCCGCGCAGGATGCCGTCCAGCGCATCGGGGTCGGCGACATCGGACCATCCCCAGTGCACGACCGATCGGATGCCTCTTGACCGAAGGCGGTGGTCCCGCTCGCGGCGCGCGCGCAACAACGACCCGGGGTCGCCGAATCGGCCGTCGTACTTCAGGTCGCCGTCCGCCTCGCCGGCGACTCCCGCTCCCGGCCACCAGAAGTCGGTGCGGTCGGTCGCGCCCTGCCCGCTCCACTCGGTCTGCAGCTCGGGTTCCTCGTAGCCGAGCAGCTCGATGATCGCCCGGCTCGCGGACTCGAGCGTCGACTCCGCATCCGCGCGGGCACGATGCAGGGGCCACCGGGCGATGCGGCGCCCCCGCGAACTCGGTCGATGCTCGTTCTGTTCGACGAGCGACTCGACGGATGCCGCCGGGTCCAGCCGCAGCGCGGCGTCCGCCGCGATGAGCCCCACCACCACGTGCCGAGCCCGCGCGAGGTCGACGGCGCAGTCCGCGGGTGCGACCGCGGCGAACCCGCCCAGGTCGACGACGTCCCGCGCTCCCGTCGTCGTGTGCATCCGGAGGCCGGCGTGCAGGCGCGAGGTGCGGGTCGGGTCGCCGAGAGCGTGGACCACGCCGGGGTCGCCGAGCACCGGCATCCCCCAGATCGCCGCGGCCGACTCGTGGCTCAGCACCAGCCCCGGGTGCGTGAGGAGTGTCGCGTGGATGCGCGCGAGGTACCTGTCCCACGGAGCGAGCCGTCGCCACAACCCCGTCGGCGCGTACACCCCGCGCACGACGGACACGAGCTCGCCGCGAGCCGCGACGCGCGCGGCGTGCGGAACGTCCCGCGCCCGCAGGAGCGGCACGGGGCAGGCGACGGGCGCGGGACGGACGAAGGGCAGGGGGCGGGCGATCGCGGGCATACCCCTGATGCTCCAGACCCGCCCCCGGCACCGCCCCTCTTGCGCTCCACCCCGTGGACACCCCGCCCGCCGCGCCCGCGGTGGAGGAACCGCCCCGCCTCACCGATCCCCCCCGGGACTGCACCCGACGCGCGAGACAGCTGCGCCGCGCCGCCGTCTCGGCCCGCCCGTGCAGTCTCGCGGAAAAAAGACCCAGGCCCGGGATGCCGCGCGTCAGCCGCCGGGCGGGCCGAACACCCCGGGCCACCACGCGGCGGCGAGCGGGTACCCGACGAAGGCGATGATGTCGATGAGCACGTGCGCGACGACGAGCGGCATGACGCGGCCCCAGCGGGAGTACACCCAGCCGAACACGACGCCCATGGCCATGTTGCCGATCAGGGGACCGAACCCCTGATATGCGTGGTACGAGCCGCGCAGCACCGCGGTGGACAGGATGATCGCCCAGGTGTTCCAGCCGAGCAGGCGCAGGCGGTCGAACAGGTAGCCGACCATGATGACCTCCTCGAGCAGCCCCGCCCGGAGGGCGGCGAGCAGCAGCAGGGGCACGGTCCACCAGGACGAGTCCAGCGGCGAGGCATCCACCTGCACGGTGATCCCGAGTTCGCGCCCGACGGCGTAGAGGACGAGGCCCGGGACGCCGATCACGAGCACGAGCAGCACGCCGCCGCCGAGGCCCCGGCCGAACCGCTCGAAGGTCAGGCCGATCTTCGCGAAGCCCGACCGGGCGGGCTCCCAGAGCAGGTAGATCGCGAGCGCGACCGGGGCGAAACCGAACAGCGCCGACAGGAACTGCGAGATGACATCCCACACCTCCGACGGCGCGGCGCCCGGGTTGAGCGAGGTCTGCTGGTCACTCAGGGGTGCACGGGTCAGCGCCTCGATCAACGAGAGCACGGAGTACACCGCGGAGCGCCCCAGCGAGAGTGAGAGGACGATGACGATCTCCCACCACAGGCGTGCCCGCCGCCGCGGGGAGGAATCCGTGGGGAGGTCCGTGAACGCTGCCATCCGGTCAGAATGGCACGACTTCGTATGAGGGGGGTGCCGGTGGGCCCACCGATCAGACTGCTTCATCGACGGCTTCTCAAGTAAAGGCTGTGTAACGGTCTTGTGAGAGATTTGTCGCATTGCGCTCAAGCTGCTTAGTGTGCTTCTCATCACGCCTGGGTCGCGAAGCCTCGACCCGGGCTTTCATTAGGTCTCATGGAGGACACTTTGAAGCGCAACAAGATCGGCGTCGCGGGCCTCGCCCTGCTCGGCGCCACCAGCCTGGTTCTCGCCGGCTGCGCCAGCTCCGGCGGCGGCACCGGTACCGAGACCGAGGGCACCGGCGGTTCGACGGATGCGGTCATCACGACCAACGGCTCCGAGCCCCAGAACCCGCTCATCCCCACCAACACCAACGAGACCGGTGGTGGCAAGGTCGTCGACTCGATCTTCGCGGGGCTCATCTCCTACGAGGCCGACGGCTCGGTCGTCAACGACGTCGCTGAAGAGATCACCACGGACTCGCCCACGCAGCTCACCGTCAAGATCCGCAAGGGCCTGACGTTCACGAACGGTGAAGAGGTCACGGCCGACAACTTCATCAAGGCGTGGAACTACGGCGCCCTGCTGTCGAACGCACAGAACGCCTCGTACTTCTTCGAGGACATCGAGGGCTTCAGCTACGAGGAGGACTCGGAGCTGACCGGTCTGAAGCAGGTCGACGACCACACCTTCACCATCACGCTGAACAAGCCGGCATCCGACTTCGCGCAGCGTCTCGGTTACTCGGCGTTCTTCCCGCTCCCCGACGTCGCGTTCGAGGACATGAAGGCGTTCGGCGAGAACCCGATCGGCAACGGCCCGTACAAGCTGGCCGAGGAGGGCGCGTGGCAGCACGACGTCCGCATCGACCTGGTCCCGAACGAGGACTACGACGGTCCTCGCAAGGCGAAGAACGGCGGTCTCGACATCGTCTTCTACGCGACGCAGGACGCCGCGTACCAGGACCTTCAGGCCGGCAACCTCGACGTGCTCGACGCCATCCCGGACAGCGCGCTCGAGACCTACGAGTCCGACCTCGACGGCCGCGCGGTCAACCAGCCCGCCGCCATCTTCCAGTCGCTGACGATCCCCGAGTGGCTCGACGGTTTCCAGACCGATGAAGAGGGCAAGCTGCGCCGCGCCGCGATCTCGCACGCGATCAACCGCGACCAGATCACCGACGTCATCTTCAAGGGCACCCGCACCCCCGCCAAGGACTTCACCTCGCCCGTCATCGACGGCTGGAGCGACTCGGTCCCCGGCAATGAGGTCCTGGAGTACGACCCCGAGCTCGCCAAGGAGCTGTGGGACCAGGCCAACGCGATTCAGCCCTACAGCGGCGAGGACTTCACGATCGCCTACAACGCCGACGGTGGCCACCAGACCTGGGTCGACGCGGTCGCGAACTCGATCTCGGGCACGCTCGGCATCACCGCGGTGGGCCAGCCCTTCCCGGACTTCGCGAGCTACCTCGACGCCCGTGACAACGAGAAGGTCGGTGCGTTCCGCGCCGGTTGGCAGGCCGACTACCCCGGTCTGTACAACTTCCTCGGCCCGCTCTACGCGACCGGGGCCGGCTCGAACGACGGCAAGTACTCGGACAAGGCGTTCGACGACCTGCTGGCCAAGGGCATCAGCGAGACGGACGAGGCCGCGCGCAACGCGACCCTTCTCGAGGCGCAGTCGGTCCTGTTCGAGGACCTCCCGGCCCTCCCGCTGTGGTACTCCAACGTGAACGGCGGCTGGGCCGACGGCGTCCAGAACGTCGAGTTCGGCTGGAACTCGGTGCCGCTCTACTACGAGATCACCAAGTAACCCGCACACAGCATCACCTCGCACGAGGCGGTGACGGTCACCCGTCACCGCCTCGTGGCGTGACCCGCCTGTCTCACTGTTCTCACAGGGGGCGGGCGGAGGATGGATGAACAGGGGCGCCGCAGAGCGGGGCCCTTCTTCGTGCGTCAGCACTGATACGTCTTTTCCCTGAAAGGGGGCCGAGGGTGGCCTATTACATCCTCCGACGGATCCTTCAGGTCATTCCGGTCTTCATCGGCGCGACCCTGTTGATCTACTACATGGTCTTCGGACTCCCGGGCGACCCGATCGCCGCACTGTTCGGCGACAAGCAGCCGCCGCAGGCGGTCATCGACGCGATCCGCGACCAGTACAAGTTGAACGAGCCGTTCATCGTCCAGTACGCGAACTACCTCGGCGGCGTCCTCCGCCTCGACTTCGGGAACACCTTCTCCGGTCAGAGCGTCAACGACGTCCTCGCGCGGACCATCCCGGTCACCATGCGCCTGGCCATCATGTCCGTCGCGATCGCCTTCGTGCTCGCCCTGGTCATCGGTGCGCTGTCTGCGGTGTGGAAGGGCTCGATCTTCGACAACGGCGCCCTCGTGACGGCGCTGATCTTCATCGCCATCCCGATCTTCGTCCTCTGCTTCCTCGCGCAGTACTTCCTGGGCGTGCAGCTCGGCTGGTTCAAGCCGACCGTCGGCGGGCAGAACGACTGGGGCGACCTCTGGCTGCCCGCGATCGTCCTCGGTCTCAGCATCTACGCCTCGAGCATGCGCCTCACGCGCGCCTCGATGATCGAGTCGCTGGGGCAGGACTGGGTCCGCACCGCCTACTCGAAGGGCCTGCCGCGTCGCCGGGTCATCCCCGTCCACGTCCTGCGCAACTCCATGATCCCGATGGTGACCGACACGGCCACGCAGTTCGGTGTCCTCATGGTCGGCGCCACCGTGACGGAGGGCATCTTCAACGTCCCCGGCGTCGGCAACACCCTCTTCAACGCGATCATCCGCCACGAGACCCCGACGGTCGTCTCCTTCGTCACGATCTTCGTCGTCATCTACGTGCTGGTGAACCTGGCCGTCGACCTCCTGTACGGCCTGCTCGACCCGAGGATCCGCTATGTCAAGTAATTCCACGCACTATGTGGCGCCGACCCGCACCGAGACGGTGGTGGTCGACCAGCTGCGCCTGTCCGAGAAGAAGAGCAACCTCTGGCTGGATGCCTGGCGCGACCTGCGTCGCCGTCCGACGTTCTGGATCTCGATCGCCTTCTCGCTGCTGATCGTCGTCATGGCGGTCGCGCCGAACCTCTTCACCTCCGTCGCCCCGTCGGGCGGCGCGTGCGACCTCGCGAAGAGCAACGGCGGACCGGAGGCGGGCCACCCCTTGGGGTTCACCTACCTCGGCTGCGACATCTGGTCGCGCGTCGTCCACGGCACGGGGGTGTCGATGTCGGTGGGTGTCCTGGCGACCGTGATCTCGACGGTCATCGGTCTCATCATGGGCACCCTGGCCGGCTTCTACGGCGGATTCCTCGACTCGCTGCTCTCGCGCGTCGGTGACGTCTTCTTCACGATCCCCTACATCGTTGCGGCGGTCGTGGTCATGTCGGTCCTCGCCGAGTACAAGAACGTCTTCGTCCTCGCGCTCGCGATCGGTGGATTCTCGTGGGCGAGCACGGCTCGCATCGCACGCGCCGAGGTCCTCCGGGTGAAGCAGTCCGACTACGTGACGGCATCCATCTCCATCGGTCTGTCGCGCTTCCGGACACTGCTCAGCCACGTCATCCCGAACGCGATGGCTCCCGTGATCGTCGTCACGACGCTCGGCCTCGGCACCGCGATCGTCGCGGAGGCGACCCTGTCCTTCCTCGGTGTCGGCCTCGGCGGTGTGTCGTGGGGCGCGGACATCAGCCAGGCGCAGTCCTCCATCCGCACGGCGCCGTTCGCCCTGCTGTGGCCGTCGCTCGCTCTGACGATCTCGGTCCTCGCCTTCATCACCCTCGGCGAGCTCCTGCGTGACGCCGTCGACCCGAAGTCGAGGGCCCAGCGATGAGCGCCACCGAGAACCCGTCGAGCCGCGCTTCGCTGCGCGGCAGCCACAAGGAGAGCGTCGTGTCGCAACCCCTTCTCCAGATCCGCGACCTGAAGGTCGCCTTCTCGAACGGCAAGAAGGAGCGCCAGGTCCTCCACGGGGTCGACCTCGACGTCTTCCCGGGAGAAACCGTCGCCATCGTCGGCGAGTCCGGTTCGGGTAAGTCGACGACGGCCGCTGCCGTCATCGACCTGCTCCCGGGCACCGGCAAGGTGACGAGCGGCTCGATCATGCTCGACGGCGTCGACCTGACGAAGGCGAGCCGTCGCGACATGGAGGCGATCCGCGGTCGCGACATCGGCTACGTCCCGCAGGACCCGATGTCGAACCTCAACCCGGTCTGGTCGATCGGCTTCCAGGTCGAGGAGGCCGTGCGCGCCAACGGTCTCGCCTCCAGCCGCAGGCAGGCGCGTCAGCGCGCGATCGAGGTGCTCAAGCAGGCCGGGCTCGCCGATGCGGAACGGCGCATGCACCAGTTCCCGCATCAGTTCTCGGGTGGGATGCGGCAGCGCGCCCTCATCGGCATCGGTCTCGCCGCCGACCCGAAGCTCCTGATCGCCGACGAGCCCACCAGCGCGCTCGACGTGACGGTGCAGCGGGTCATCCTCGATCACCTCGCCTCGCTCACCCGTGAGAAGGGCACCTCCGTCCTCTTCATCACGCACGACCTCGGACTCGCGGCGGAGCGCGCCGACCGGATCGTCGTGATGAACCAGGGTGAGATCGTCGAAGCGGGGCCGAGCCGGGTCATCCTCGAGAACCCCCAGCACCCCTACACCCAGCGGTTGGTGGCCGCCGCCCCGAGCCTCGCGTCGCAGCGCATCCAGGCTGTCGCCGAACGGCGCGGCGTGGAGCACCACGACGAGGTCGTCGATGCGAAGCCCGTCGTGGAGGTGCGCGATCTCGTCAAGGAGTACAAGATCCGCTCGGGCGGCTTCCGCAGCGAGCCGTTCCGCGCGGTGGACGGTGTCTCCTTCCAGATCCCGCGGGGTAAGACGCTCGCCCTCGTCGGGGAGTCGGGGTCGGGCAAGTCGACCGTGGCGAAGATGGTGCTCCAGCTCGAGCAGCCGACGAGCGGCGCCGTGATCGTCGACGGTGCCGACACCTCGGGCATGAACCGCAAGGAGGTCTTCGCCCTCCGCAGTCGCATGCAGCCGGTCTTCCAGGACCCGTACGGGTCGCTCGACCCGCTCCGCAGCATCGGTGCGCTGATCGCCGAGCCGCTTCGCGTACACGGCGTGGGTGACGAGAAGTCCCGACGCGACCGCGTGTTCGAGCTGCTCGAGCAGGTGTCGCTTCCGCGCGAGGTCGCGTGGCGCTACCCGAACGAGCTCTCGGGCGGTCAGCGTCAGCGCATCGCGATCGCGCGAGCCCTCGCCCTCAAGCCGTCGATCGTCGTCCTCGACGAGGCGGTGTCGGCGCTCGACGTGCTCGTGCAGGACCAGATCCTGCGCCTGCTGGCGGAGCTGCAGTCCGAGCTGGACCTGACATACCTGTTCATCACCCACGACCTCGCCGTCGTCCGGGTCGCGGCGGACCTCGTGTGCGTCATGGAGCAGGGCCGTGTCGTCGAGCAGGGCACGGTGGACGAGATCTTCGCCTCGCCGACGCAGGAGTACACCCGTCGTCTTCTCGACGCGATCCCCGGTGCGGACATCCCGCTCGGGGGGCGTGCGTGACGAACCACACCGAGGGCGGGGGAGGCGAGCGCGATGCTCGCTTCCTCCGCCCTCGGGTGTTCCGCGCCTCCTCGACCCTCTTGTCCTTCTGGGTGGTCGTCGCGATGCTCGCCTTCTTCCTGGGGGATGCGGCGGTGCGGGGGAGCTGGCTCTTCCTGGCGAAGTGGACCGCCCCGCTCCTGCTGATCGGCTGGGGGGCGTGGCTGCTCTTCTGGAGGTCGCAGGTGCGTGCCGACCGTGACGGCGCCGTGGTGATCAACGCGCTACGCATCCACGATCTGCCGTGGTCTTCGGTCGAGGAGGTCGTGCAGTCTGCGCAGCTGCGTGTCGTCCTCGTCGGCGGCCGGCGCATCGACTGCTGGGGCGGACCGTTCCCCCCGCGCCGACGGATGACGCGGACGCCCGAGCCGTCGGCGGATGCGGCGCTGGTCATGGAAGCGCTGCGCGAGGCGGCGACGCCCTCCGAGCGTGTCGCGACCTCGCACTGGGACGTCCCAGCGCTCCTCGTGGGAGTCGCCCTCGCGGCCCTCACGATCGCCTCTGTGACACTTGTGCATCCGTGAAGTAAAGATCGTGAAACGAACTGTTCACCGCTTCGACTGATCTGTGGGCATATTTGTTAGCGTTGTGCGGGCGGGGCAGCGAAGCCCCGTTAGGCAAGGCGTCCTCGACGCCGGAACGGCCGGAGAGGACACCCGAGACGCGTGACGTTGTACTTGATCAGGAGAATCCTGAACTACGCGATCCTCACCCTCGTCGCCACGTCGCTGGCGTACGTGCTCGCGAGCATCGGACTGGTCCCCGAACGCCGGTTCCTTCAGCGAAACCCTCCGGTGCCGCAGTCGACCATCGACGGGATCCTGGACCGTTGGGGTGTCAATCCCGAGGACCCGCTGCTGCTCCGGCTCTTCCGCTGGCTCGGCAATCTCTTCACCCAGGGTTCGCTCGGCCTCACGACGGGCAATCAGCCGGTCGTCGAGCAGATCTTCGTCCGCGCCGGGGTGAGCCTGCAGCTGCTGCTGGTGGGCTCGATCATCGGCGCCATCCTGGGCGTGATCCTCGGCGTCTGGGGCGCCGTGCGCCAGTACCGCACGAGCGACCGCATCGTCACGGCGGCGTCCTACCTGCTCTTCGCGACGCCGACGGTCGTCATGGCCATCCTGCTCATGATCCTCGCCACCTATTTCAACCAGGCGGCGGGATCGCAGATCATCCGGTTCACGGGTCAGTACTCGCCGGGCATCCCGAACGAGTTCTGGCCGCAGCTGGGGGATCGGCTCTCACACCTCCTGCTGCCCACCCTGGTCCTCATCCTCGGCGCCGCCGCATCGTACAGCCGGTACCAGCGCAGCGCGATGCTCGACGTGCTCGGTGCCGACTACATCCGGACCGCGCGGTCGAAGGGCCGCACGCGCGGGTCGGCTCTGGTCCGGCACGGTGTGCGCGTCGCCCTCATCCCCATGTCGACGTTCTTCGCGTACAGCTTCGGCACCCTCGTCGCGGGGGCGACGATGCTCGAGATCATGTTCGGCTGGCACGGGATGGGCGAGCTGACGATCCAGGCGGTGCAGCAGGACGACGTGAACGCGGTCGCCGGCTCGACGATGTTCGTCGCCGTCCTCATCCTCTGCTCGTCGACCCTCTCCGAAATCTTGTACGCCGCCCTCGACCCGCGCGTGCGGAGGTAATCATGGTCATCCCTCTCGAACAATCCGCCGAGGTCGCCGAGCTCTCGGTCTCCGCCGACCAGAAGCCTCGCAAGCCGCTCACCCGTTCACGCCTGATTTGGCAGCGGCTGCGCTCGTCGAAGCAGTTCTGGATCGGCTCCACCGTGCTCGTGGCGATCATCCTGTGGGCGGTGATCGGGCCGCTCGTCTGGCCGATCTCGCACACGACGCGCGACTATTTCTCCCTCAACCAGGGGCCGAGCCCGGCGCACCCGTTCGGCACCGACACCCTCGGGTACGACCTGTTCGCTCAGACGATGGCCGGTCTGCGCATCTCGCTGATCGTCGGATTCGTCGCCGGTCCGCTCGCGACGCTCATCGCCGGTTTCGTCGGCGCCATCGCCGGCTACGTCGGCGGCTGGAGCGACAAGGTCATCGCCTGGTTCATCGACCTGCTGCTCGTGCTGCCCGCCTTCTTCATCCTGGTGCTGCTGTTCCCCTTCTTCCGGGAGTCCGGCTGGATCGTCATGACCTTCTTCCTCGCCCTGTTCGGCTGGATGATCATGGCGCAGGTGATCCGTTCGCAGACACGGTCGCTGCGCGAGCGTGAGTTCGTGAAGGCCGCGCGGTACATGGGCTTCGGCACGTGGTCCGTCGTCACCCGCCACGTCGTCCCGAACGTCGCCTCGCTGCTCATCATCGACGCGACGCTGGGTGTGGGCGCGATGATCCTCGCCGAGACGAGCCTCAGCTTCTTCGGGTTCGGTGTGCAGGCGCCCGAGGTGTCCCTCGGCACGCTGATCGCCGCCGGCAACACGGCGGCCGCGACCCGCCCCTGGCTGTTCGTCTTCCCCGCCGGCACGCTCGTCGTCCTGCTGTTGAGCCTGAGTCTCGTCGGCGACGCTCTGCGCGACGCCATCGATCCCACGTCTGGAGCCAACCGTGGTTGACGAATTGCTGCGTTCGGTCGAGGAGTCCGCTCGCGACAAGGGACGCCCGATCCTCGAGGTTCGGAATCTGTCGGTGACCTTCCCCCAGCGCGACGGGTCGCCCGTGCGCGCCGTGCGCGATGTGAGCTACACGATCCACGAGGGCGAGTTCCTCGGCATCGTGGGGGAGTCCGGGTCCGGAAAGTCGGTGTCCTCTTTGGCCGTCATGGGTCTCCTGCCCGACACGGCGCAGGTCGAGGGGGAGATCCTGTTCCAGGGACAGAACCTCCTCACCCTCGACGACCGGCGACTCTCCGGCATCCGCGGCCGCGAACTGGCGATCATCTTCCAGGATCCGCTGTCTGCGCTGACCCCCGTCTACACCGTGGGCGACCAGATCGCCGAGGCGCTGCGCCTGCACGACTCCGCCCTCAGCAAGCAGGCGGCCGCGGCGCGCGCCGTCGAACTGCTGAAGATCGTCGGCATCCCCGATGCCCCACGTCGAGCCAAGGCGTTCCCGCACGAGTTCTCCGGCGGCATGCGTCAGCGGGCGATGATCGCCATCGCGATCGCCAACAACCCGCGCCTGATCATCGCGGACGAGCCGACGACCGCCCTCGACGTCACGATCCAGGCGCAGATCCTGGAAGTCCTCGAGGAGGCGAAGCGCATCACGGGCGCAGCCGTGTCGCTCATCACCCACGACCTCGGTGTCGTGGCCGGTCATGCCGACAACGTCGGCGTGATGTACGCCGGCAAGATGGTCGAGTACGGCAGCGTCGAAACCATCTTCCGCGAGCCGGTCATGCCGTACACGGTCGGTCTGCTCCGGTCCGTTCCGAACATCCGCACCGCGGGGACCGAACGACTCGTTCCGCTCGAGGGGCGTCCGCCGTCCCTCGCATCGCTTCCGAAGGGCTGCCCCTTCGCGGCGCGCTGCCCCGCCGCGATCGCGGTGTGCCATGAGGTCGAGCCCGAACTCGTCCCCGCCGGGCGTGCGGTCGGTCAGTCGGCCGCCTGCCACCGCTCCGATGAGCTGGCGGAGGGGACGCTGCGGCGCTCCGAGATCTTCCCCCGTCCCGAGCCCTTGCCGGCCGAGGTCGTGGCGGAGACCACAGAGGCGCCCATCGTCGAGGTACGCGACCTGAAGCGGCACTTCCCGCTCTACCGCGGCGGCGTGTTCCGTCGCCGGGTGGGCGACGTCAAGGCCGTCGACGGCGTCTCCTTCGACCTGCGGGAGGGTCGCGTACTCGCCCTGGTGGGGGAGTCCGGATGCGGCAAGACGACCACCATCCTCGAGATGATGGAGCTCACCGCGCCGCAGGGGGGACGGATCACGTTCGACGGCAAGGACGTCGCGTCCCTGACCCGTAAGGGTCGACGCGACCTCCGCCGCGACATCCAGATCGTCTTCCAGGACCCGGCTGCCGCCGTCGACCCGCGACTGCCGATCGGCGAGGTCATCGCCGAGCCGCTCCTCGTGCACGACGTTCCCAAGGCGCAGCGCGACGAGCGCGTCGTCGAGCTCCTCGAACTCGTGGGGCTCGATCCCGCGATGGCCGATCGCTACCCGCACGAGTTCTCCGGCGGTCAGCGTCAGCGCATCGGCATCGCCCGCGCGCTCGCGACGAACCCGAAGGTGCTCGTGCTCGACGAGCCCGTCTCCGCGCTGGACGTGTCCATTCAGGCGGGTGTCATCAACCTGCTGCAGGACCTGCGCGACCGCCTGGGCCTGTCGATGGTCTTCGTCGCCCACGACCTCGCGGTCGTTCGTCAGCTCGCCGACGACGTGTCGGTCATGTACCTAGGGCGGATCGTCGAGTCCGGCCCGATCGCCGAGGTCTTCAGCAACCCCCGGCATCCGTACACCCAGGCGCTCATGTCGGCCGCTCCCATCCCGGACCCGCACATCGAGCGCACCCGGGAGCGCGTGCTGCTGGACGGCGACCTGCCGAGCCCGGCCGTCGAGATCCAGGGATGCCGCTTCCGCACCCGATGCCCGCTGTTCCGCCTGCTTCCCGAAGAGGATCAGCGGCGGTGCCTGGGGGAGTACCCCGAGCTGGCGCGGCATGGCCGCGTCGAGGTCTCCTGCCACCACGTCGACAAGAACGTCCTCGTCGTCACCTGACCCCTGAACTCCGTCCTTTCCGGCGGACCCAAGAAGAAAGTAGATGCACATGATCCGTAAGACAGCACTTGCGGGTCTTGCTGTGCTCAGCGCGGGAGCTCTCATGCTCACCGCCTGTGCTGGCGGGACCACGTCGTCGCCGTCGCCGTCCTCCTCGGCGTCGCCCGAATCGCTCCCCCTGGTCGGTTACGAGGAGGTGTCCTACGGCGACCTCACCGACGGCGGCAACCTCAACCTGTCCGTCACCAGCAGCCCGACCGATGAGGGCAGCTGGAACCCGAATCACGCCCTGGCGGCCAACGTCGACGTGCAGAAGCTCCTCGAGCCGACGCTCTCCTCGATGTGGGTCATCGCCGAGGACGGCAGCTGGACGGCGAACCCCGACTACGCGACCTCGATCGAACTCACGAGCGAGGAACCGCAGGTCGTCACCGTCAAGCTGAACGAGAGCGCCGTCTGGCCCGACGGCAGCCCGATCACGGCCGAGGACTACGCCGCGACCTACGCCGCTGCCGGCGGCGCGGAGGAGGGCTACGAGGTCGTCCCGTCGTCGGTCTTCGACGCGATCGACTCCGTCGACGTCGTGAGCGACTTCGAGTACACGGTCTCCTTCACGGGTGCGTACGCCGACTGGCCGAGCCTGTTCAGCACCCCGGTCCTCCCCGCTGACATCGCGAACGACAAGGAGGCCTTCAACAGCGGCTTCGCCTCCGAGGCCGTTCCCTCCGCGGGTCCCTACGTCGTCGACGAGATCGACAACAGCGCGAAGATCTTCAAGCTGGTTCCGAACCCGAACTGGTGGGGCGCCAACGCTCCGAAGCTCGACAGCATCACCTTCAAGGTGATCGCGCAGGAAACGCTCCCGCAGGCGTACGCCAACGACGAGATCGACTCGATCGAGATCCAGACTCCCGACGCCCTCGAGACCGCCAGCGGCAAGGAAGGCGCCGTCGTCGGTCGCTCGGGTGGCGTCACCTGGTCGCACCTGACCTTCAACGCGACCGCCGCGCCGTTCGACGACGTCAACGTCCGCAAGGCCGTCGGCATGGCGATCGACCGCGAGCTGATCGCGCGCGTCGCCAACGAGCCGCTGGGCGCCCCGGCTACCACGCTCGGCGACTGGATCTTCATGCCCGGTCAGGCCGGCTACAGCGACGTCTTCGGTGAGGTCATCGGCAGCGACACCGACGCGGCGGAGAGCCTGCTCGAGGAGGCCGGCTGGACCAAGGGCGACGACGGCTGGACGAAGGACGGCGAGACCCTCACCTTCGCGATCACCGTCCCCGCGGGTACGCAGTCGAACATCAACCGCGCGCTCGGTGTCCAGGACTCCCTGGCTCGCATCGGTGTCGAGGTCACGCTCAACGAGGTCCCGAGCGAGAACTACTTCACCAACATCGACGCCGGTGACTTCCAGGCGGTGACGTTCGGTTGGCAGGGCACCCTGTTCCCGATCTCGTCCGCTGAGACGATCTACACCCCCGCTGACTCCCCGCAGAACTACGCGGGCGTCACGGACGACCGTCTCGCCGGCCTCTGGGAGCAGGCGAACGCCGAGCTCGACGAGGACGCGCGTCTGGGCATCGCAAAGGAGATCAACGAAGTGATCGCCGACTTCCTGCCGAGCGTTCCGATCTACCCCTACCCGGAGGTCGTCGCGACCGACGAGGGCCTCGCGAACTACGGCACCGCCACGTTCAAGAACACGGACTGGACCCTGGTCGGCTACACCGAGTGATCTGAGCATCGCTCACCTGCATCACCTGAACACCGGCGGGGCGGGGACCGAAAGGTCCTCGCCCCGTCGGCGTGTCACGGGCTGCGGTAAAGTGGACTGCCGGCATCCCGGCATCATCCCTCTCTGCAAGGAACTCCCTTCATGGCGCACGCCCTCCGTCCTGACCTCCGTAACGTCGCGATCGTCGCGCACGTCGACCACGGCAAGACGACGCTCGTCGACGCCATGCTCCGCCAGACCGGCTCGTTCGGCGAGCACGCGCACGTCGAAGAGCGCGCGATGGACTCGAACGACCTCGAGCGTGAGAAGGGGATCACGATCCTCGCCAAGAACACGGCGATCACGTACAACGGCATCCACACCGAGCAGCCGATCACGATCAACGTCATCGACACCCCCGGTCACGCCGACTTCGGCGGCGAGGTCGAGCGCGGCCTGTCTATGGTGGACGGCGTCGTCCTGCTGGTGGATGCCTCCGAGGGCCCGCTCCCGCAGACCCGGTTCGTCCTGCGCAAGGCGCTCGAGGCCAAGCTCCCCGTCATCCTCCTGGTCAACAAGACCGACCGTCCCGACGCCCGCATCGCGGAGGTTGAGGAAGAGGCGCACGACCTGCTGCTGGGTCTCGCCTCCGACCTGCAGGACGACGTGCCCGACCTCGACGTCGACGCGCTGCTCGACGTCCCCGTCGTCTACGCCTCGGGCCGCGCCGGCGCCGCCTCGCGCACGCGCCCCGACAACGGCTCGCTGCCCGACAACGACGACCTCGAGCCGCTGTTCGAGGCGATCCTCGAGCACGTCCCCGCTCCGTCGTACGACGACGAGGCTCCGCTGCAGGCGTGGGTCACGAACCTCGACTCCTCGCCGTTCCTCGGCCGTCTCGCCCTCCTGCGCGTCTTCAACGGCACGCTCAAGAAGGGGCAGACCGTCGCCTGGGTGCGCGCGGACGGCACGACGAGCAACGCCCGCGTCACCGAGTTGCTCATGACTCGCGCCCTCGAGCGTTACCCCGCCGAGTCCGCCGGCCCCGGCGACATCGTCGCGATCGCGGGCTTCGAGAACATCACGATCGGCGAGACCATCGCCGACCCCGAGGACATCCGTCCCCTCCCGGCCATCACTGTCGACGACCCCGCCATCTCGATGACGATCGGCACGAACACCTCGCCGCTCATGGGCAAGGTCAAGGGGCACAAGCTCACCGCCCGCATGGTGAAGGACCGCCTCGACCGCGAGCTCATCGGCAACGTGTCGCTGAAGGTCGTCGACATCGGCCAGCCCGACGCGTGGGAGGTCCAGGGCCGTGGTGAGCTCGCGCTGGCGATCCTCGTCGAGAACATGCGCCGCGAGGGTTTCGAGCTCACCGTCGGCAAGCCGCAGGTGGTCACCCGGCGCGACGAGAACGGCAAGCTCACCGAGCCGTTCGAGCACCTCACGATCGACGCGCCCGAGGAGCACCTTGGCGCCATTACGCAGCTGATGGCCGGCCGCAAGGGCCGCATGGAGACGATGACCAACCACGGCACCGGCTGGGTGCGCATGGAGTTCATCGTCCCCTCGCGCGGACTCATCGGCTTCCGCAGCGAGTTCCTCACCATCACGCGCGGCACCGGCATCGCGAACGCGATCTCGCACGGCTACGACGAGTGGGCGGGCGCGATCTCGACCCGTCAGAACGGCTCGATCGTCGCCGACCGTGCCGGCGTCGTTACGCCGTTCGCGATGATCGCTCTCCAGGAGCGCATGTCTTTCTTCGTGCAGCCCACCGAGGAGGTCTACGAGGGCATGGTCATCGGCGAGAACTCGCGCGCCGACGACATGGACGTCAACATCACGAAGGAGAAGAAGCTCACGAACATGCGTTCGTCGACCTCGGACTCCTTCGAGTCGATGACGCCGCCGCGCGTGCTCACCCTCGAGGAGAGCCTCGAGTTCGCCCGCGATGACGAATGCGTCGAGGTCACGCCCGAGAAGGTGCGCATCCGCAAGGTCGTCCTCGACGCGACCGAGCGCGGCCGCGCCGCCTCGCGCCTGAAGCGCCAGGACGCCGGTTCCTGACGCGGTGACGGGGGAGGAGCAGCCCACCCGACGGGCGTGGCGCGACTCCCTCGGGGTGGTCCTCGCGACCAGCGCCTATGGGGTGTCTTTCGGCGCCCTCGCGGTCGCCTCGGGTCTGGACGTGTGGCAGACCTGCGTCCTCAGCCTGTTCATGTTCACCGGTGGATCGCAGTTCGCCTTCGTCGGTGTGATCGGCGGGGGAGGCCTCCCGGGCGCGGCGATCGCGTCGGCGGGGCTGCTCGGCATGCGCAACGTCGCCTACGGACTGCGAATGTCGCCGGTCGTGGGTACGGGCTTCTGGCGGCGCGCCGCGGCATCCCATTTCACGATCGACGAATCGACGGCGGTCGCGCTGGCGCAGACGGATGCCGGTACCCGCCGCATCGGCTTCTGGATGACCGGCATCGGCATCTACCTCGGCTGGAACCTCACGACCCTCGCGGGAGCGCTGCTGGGGGACGTCCTCGGCGACGTCCGGACCTACGGATTGGATGCCGCGGCCGCAGCCGCGTTCCTCGCACTGCTCTGGCCGCGTCTGCGCCGACGTCAGGCGATGGCGGTGGGGGCGGCGGCGGCCGTCGTCGCGGCGATCTCGACCCCGCTGCTCATGCCGGGGCTTCCCGTCCTCGTCGCCGCGGTCGTCGCACTCGTCGTCGGCTGGACGAACTGGCTCGGCGCCCGCGAGACCACCACGGAGGCCGCGTCTTGACCCTGTGGCACGCCATCCTGCTCGCCTCGATCGTCTGCGTCGCGCTGAAGACCGTGGGGTATCTCGTGCCGCCGGCGTGGTTCGACGCGCCGCGTCCGTCGCGGACGATCGATCTGCTCACCGTCGCCCTGCTCGCCGCTCTCGTCGTCGTGCAGACCCTCGGTGCAGGCCAGGCGGTGGTCGTCGATGCGCGGCTGCCCGCCGTCCTCGTGGCCGCGGGCCTGCTCGTGATCCGTGTGCCGTTCCTCGTGGTCGTGGTCGCGGCCGCCGCCACGGCGGCGCTCCTGCGCCTGTGGGGCTGGGCGGCGTGATCGTCCCAGGGTGCGCGCCTAGACTGTGGTGGTGAACGCCCTGCTCGCCCGCGTCGCCACGTGGATCCTCGCCGCCGTCATCGGCGTCGTCTACGGCGTGGCCGGCACCATCGGTCAGGCGGCGGTGTGGGGTGTAGTCCCCGTCGGCCTGCTGGTCGCCTCGCTCGGTTTCATCGCCCTGCTGGTCGCCGTCCGCATCCTCACGGGGGAGCGCGCGTCGGCTCTGGCCTGCGGCCTCGGTGCGATGGTCGCGACCCTGCTGTTCGCCAACGAGGGACCCGGCGGCTCGGTCGTCGTGCCCGCCCCGCCCGAGGACGCGGCGATCACACCCGGCCTGATCTGGACTTTCCTGGTGCCGCTCGTGGCCGCGCTGGTCGTGGCGTGGCCGTCGGCATCCCGGCGCCGTTCCACGAACTAGACTCGTCGTGTGACGTATGTGATCGCTCTCCCGTGCGTGGATGTCAAAGACCGTGCCTGCATCGACGAGTGCCCCGTCGACTGCATCTACGAGGGCGAACGGTCGCTCTACATCCACCCCGACGAGTGCGTCGACTGCGGTGCGTGCGAGCCGGTCTGCCCGGTCGAGGCGATCTACTACGAGGACGACCTCCCCGCCGAGTGGCAGGACTACTACACCGCCAACGTCGAGTTCTTCGAGGACATCGGCTCGCCCGGCGGTGCCGCGAAGGTCGGTGTGATCGCGAAGGACCACCCCGTCATCGCGGGTCTTCCGCCGCAGGCGCACTGACCGTCCATGAGCGTCCGCGACCTCGCCGACTACCCGTGGGACGCCGTCGCACCGTACGCCGCGCGCGCACGGCAGCATCCTGACGGCATCGTCGACCTCTCCATCGGCTCTCCGGTCGACCCGACGCCCGGCGTCGTGGCGGACGCCCTGCGGCGCTCGACCGATGCGCACGCCTACCCGCAGACCGTCGGCACCCCGGCGCTGCGCGAAGCGATCGCCGCCTGGTACGCGCGGCGCCGCGGCGTCCCCGGCCTGACGCCCGCGCACGTGATCCCCACGGTCGGCTCGAAGGAGCTCGTCGCGCTCCTGCCGCTGCTCCTCGGGCTCGGCCCCGGCGACACCGTCGTCCACCCCCGCGCCGCCTACCCGTCGTACGAGGTCGGTACCCGCCTCGTCGGCGCGACCGCGCTCGCCTCGGACGATCCGGGCGAATGGCCCGAGACGACCCGCCTGGTGTGGCTCAACTCTCCCGGCAACCCCGACGGCCGCGTGCTGGGCGTCGACGAGCTCCGCCGCGCTGTGCGTCGCGCGCGCGAGCTGGGTGCCGTCCTGGCCTCGGACGAGTGCTACGCCGAGCTGGGCTGGGACGGACCGTGGGCGGATGCCGCGGTGCCGAGCGTCCTCGATCCGCGCGTCACCGAGGGCGACCTCACCGCGCTCCTGTCGGTCTACTCGCTCAGCAAGCAGTCCAACCTCGCCGGGTACCGCGCCGCGTTCCTGGCGGGCGACACGGATCTGGTGGCGGGGCTCGTGACGGCGCGCAAGCACCTCGGGCTCATGGTTCCGGGTCCCGTGCAGGACGCGATGGTCGCCGCCCTGGAGGACGACGCGCACGTCGAGCACCAGCGCGCGCTGTACCGTGCGCGGCGCGACGTGCTGAAGCCCGCCGTCGAGGCGGCCGGGTTCCGGATCGACCACAGCGAGGGCGGCCTGTATCTCTGGGCGACGGCGGGGGAGGACGCGTGGACGTCGCTCGGCCGGCTCGCCGAGCTCGGCATCCTGGCCGGTCCCGGGCACTTCTACGGCGCGCATCACCCGCAGCACGTGCGCTTCTCGCTCACCGCGACCGACGAGCGCATCGCCGCCGCGGCGGGGCGACTGACGGCATCCGCGGGATCGTAGCGTTTCGTAGGTTTCCTCTCACGGATGCCGCGATCCGTTGGGCGCGTCAGGAGAGGCGCCATCTCCCCGTTAGGCTGTAGAGACCGCTCCCGACGACCGCAAGGAGGCTTCGTGACCAACGCGGACACCCCTCAGAAGGCCACCGTGACCATCGGTGACACGACCGCGGAGCTCCCGCTCGTCGCCGGAAGCGAAGGGGTACCGAGCGTCGACTTCTCGACGTTCACGAAGCAGACCGGGCACACCTCGCTCGACTACGGCTTCGTGAACACCGCTTCGACGAAGTCCGCGATCACGTACATCGATGGTGATCAGGGCATCCTGCGGTACCGCGGGTACCCGATCGAGCAGCTCGCACAGCACAGCACCTACCTCGAGGTCGCCTGGCTCCTCATCTACGGCGAGCTTCCCACGGCGGACGAGCTGGCCGGCTGGGACGAGAAGATCCGGCGCCACACGCTCCTGCACGAGGACCTCAAGCACTTCTTCTCAGCTCTGCCGCACACGGCGCACCCGATGTCGGTCCTCTCGGCCGCGACGGCCGCGCTCTCGACCTACTACGAGGGCCAGAGCGACCCGCACAACCCGGAGCACGTCGAGCTCAACACGATCCGCATGCTCGCGAAGCTCCCCGTGATCGCGGCGTACGCGCACAAGAAGAGCATCGGGCACGCGTTCCTCTACCCCGACAACTCGCTGAGCTTCGTCGACAACTTCCTCAAGCTGAACTTCGGCAACAACGCCGAACCCTACGAGATCAACCCGGTCATGTCGCGGGCGCTCGAGCGGCTGCTCATCCTGCACGAGGACCACGAGCAGAACGCGTCGACCTCGACCGTGCGGCTCGTCGGGTCGACCGGGGCCAACCAGTTCTCGTCGATCTCGGCCGGCATCAACGCGCTCTACGGGCCGCTCCACGGCGGCGCGAACGAGGCCGTCCTCGACATGCTCGCGCGCATCCGTGACTCGGGCGAGAGCGTGCAGCGCTTCGTCGAGCGGGTGAAGAACAAGGAAGACGGCGTCAAGCTCATGGGCTTCGGGCACCGCGTCTACAAGAACTACGACCCGCGCGCCAAGCTCGTCAAAGAATCGGCCGACGAGGTCCTCCGCGAACTCGGCGTCGAGGACCCGCTCCTCGCCCTCGCCAACGAGCTCGAGGAGATCGCGCTCAACGACGACTACTTCAAGGAGCGTCGCCTCTACCCGAACGTCGACTTCTACACCGGCGTCATCTACAAGGCGATGGGCTTCCCGACACGGATGTTCACGCCCCTGTTCGCGATCGGTCGGCTTCCCGGCTGGCTCGCGCACTGGCGTGAGATGCAGAACGACCCGCAGACCAAGATCGGTCGCCCGCAGCAGCTGTACACGGGAGCGACGGAGCGGGACTACCCCGTTTCCCGCTGACGCACGCCCCGCACCCCGCTAGGGTGTGCCCATGGGGTGGATGCCGGGGGTAGGACTGACCTTCGACGATTCGGGTTTCGTCGACGACAGCGGGTACATCGACGACGGGGTGATCGGCGTGCCGCCAGGCATGGACGACGGCGGGTTCATGGATCCGACCGGCATGGACGGGATGGCGGCGGGGTTCTCGGCCGTCTTCGGCCTGGTCCTGGTGCTCGGCATCGTCGGGGCGGTCTTCGGGCTCGTCGTCCGCGCACGGAAGTATCGCATCCTGAGCGACGCGGGGATCGACCCGCTCACCGTGGACGCGCAGATCGCCGCCAAGGTGCTGCGCAGCGACGCGCTCGCGCCCGCGGCATCCGAGCCGGCGGTCGCGACACCGCCTGCCGCGCCGACCCCTGCCGTGCCGGCGATCGAGCAGCGCCTGATCGAACTCGACGGTCTCCGGGCGCGTGGCATCATCAGCGACGAGGAGCACCGCGAGGCGCGGGCCGCCGTCCTGAAGGGCTGACCCCTCAGGCGTGCAGGTCGGCGTTGAGGGTGACCCCGACGCCCTCGCGACGCACGGCCTCGACGGCGCCCGTGAGCGAGTTGCGCCGGAACAGGAGGCCGCTCCGCCCCGACAGTTCGGCGGCCTTCGCCGTCGGGACAGTGCCGTCGGCCCGCGGCGACTCGCCCACGAGGACGACCTTGGTCCCGCCGGTCAGGTAGAGACCCGCTTCGACGATGCAGTCGTCGCCGAGGGAGATTCCTATGCCGGCGTTCGCGCCCAGCAGGGTGCGGCGACCGATCGAGACCCGGTGGCTGCCGCCGCCCGAGAGCGTGCCCATGATCGACGCGCCGCCGCCGATGTCGCTGCCGTCGCCGACCACGACACCCTGTGAGATGCGTCCCTCGACCATCGAGGCACCGAGCGTCCCGGCGTTGAAGTTGACGAACCCCTCGTGCATCACCGTGGTCCCCGGCGCGAGGTGCGCCCCGAGTCGGACGCGCGAGGCGTCGGCGATGCGCACGCCCGAGGGGACGACGTAGTCGGTGAGCCGCGGGAACTTGTCGATCCCGGCGACCTGGATGCCGGCGCGCTGCAGCGTCGGGCGCAGACGGGTGAGATCCTGCGGGTGCATCGGTCCGGCGCTCGTCCACGCGACGTTCGGCAGATGCCCGAAGATGCCGGTGAGGTCGAGCTCGTTCGGGGCGACGAGGCGGTGCGAGAGCGCGTGCAGGCGGAGGTAGGCGTCGGACGTGCCCGCGGGCGGCGCGTCGAGGTCGATCTCGACGACGACGACACCGACGGTGACGGCGCGCCGTTCGTCGTCGCCGACGTGGGCGGCGAGGCCCGTCGTGTCCACCTCGGCGGGTGCCCGGCCGACAGCCGGTGCGGGGTACCAGGTGTCGAGGACGGTACCGTCCTCGCTCGTCGTCGCCAGACCGATGCCCCAGACCCACCGTGCGTCACTCATGATTCCAGGCTATCGGGCCGTCGTTAGACTCGACGTCATGCCCCGGCTCGACCTCCGCTCCACCGCTGTCGACCTGACACGGACCATCTGCGACATCCCGAGCGTGTCGGACGATGAGACCGTCCTCGCGGACGCGATCTTCGAGGCCGTCTCGGAGCTGCCGCACCTCGAGGTCCACCGCGACGGCGACACGATCGTCGCCCGGACCCGCCTCGGGCGCGCGCAGCGTGTCGCGATCGCCGGGCACATCGACACGGTCCCCATCAACGGCAACGTCCCGGCCCGCGATATCGAGGTCGACGGCGAGCCGTACCTCTGGGGCCGCGGCACCGTCGACATGAAGGCCGGTGTCGCGGTCCAGTTGAAACTGGCCGCCGAGCTCACCGATCCCCGCGTCGACATCACCTGGATGTGGTACGACCACGAGGAGGTCGCCGCCGACCTCAACGGGTTGAACCGGCTCGCGGCATCCCGTCCCGACCTCTTCGCGGCGGACTTCGCCATCCTCGGCGAACCTTCCGACGGGCAGGTGGAGGGCGGCTGCAACGGCACCCTCCGCGCGGTCGTGCGCACCTCTGGCGTCCGCGCGCACAGCGCCCGTGCGTGGGTCGGCGAGAACGCGATCCACAAGGCCGCTCCGATCCTCGCCCGGCTCGCGGAGTACCGGCCGCGCGAGATCGAGGTCGACGGACTGCTCTACCGTGAGGGCCTCAACGCCGTCGCGATCCGCGGCGGCATCGCCGGCAACGTCATCCCCGACGCCTGCGAGGTCGACGTCAACTTCCGCTTCGCTCCGAGTCGGGATGCCGCCGCCGCCGAGGCCCACCTGCGCGACGTCCTGGCGGGGTTCGAGGTGGAGATCGTCGACCTGTCGGAGGGGGCCCGGCCCGGGCTCGACGCCCCGCTCGCGCGGGAGTTCGTCGCGGCGGTCGGCGCGGTGCCGAAGCCGAAGTACGGCTGGACCGACGTCGCGCGGTTCTCGGCGATGGGCGTTCCCGCGGTCAACTACGGCCCGGGCGATCCGCACCTGGCCCATCACGACGAGGAGCGCGTGCCGATCGCGCAGATCGAGGACGTCGAGCGGGGCCTGCGGGCATGGCTGAGCGGCGACTGAGGTCCGCAGCCTCCGTCGCCGGCACCGTCGCCGCCGTCTACCTCTCGGCACGCCTCGTCACGACTCTGTTCTTCTGGGCCGCGGCGAGCCTCTCGGGGCCCACCTCGCGCTTCGGTGCGGACGCCACCATCCCGTCGCTCGCGATGGGATGGGACGCCCAGTGGTACTGGGTGATCGCCGATCGCGGCTACCCGTCCGAGCTCCCGGTGAACGACACCGGGCAGGTGGCCGAGAACGCGTGGGCGTTCATGCCGCTGTTCCCCGTGCTCGCCCGGACGCTGGGCGCCGTCCTCGGAGGCTACCCGATGGGAGCGGTGGTGCTGGCGCTCGTGGCGGGGTACGCGGCATCCGTGGTGCTCTTCGTGCTGCTGCGCGGACGCCTCGGCGAGACGGCGTCGCTCTGGGCGGTGGTGCTGTTCGCCAACGGTCCGCTCGCCGCCCTGTTTCAGATGGGGTACGCCGAGTCGCTCCTGCTGGTCTGGCTGTTCCTCGCGCTGTGGGCGCTCCAGCGCCGGCGGTTCGGCTGGATCTATCCGCTCGTCGTCCTGATGGGCTTCACCCGGCCGGGGGTGCTCGCGTTCGCCCTGCTGCTGGGCCTCTACGGGATCCATCGGTGGATGCGGCGGCGCGTCGATCCGCTGCCGACCCCGCACATCGTCCACATCATCGCCCTGGGCGCCCTCGCGACGATCGTGGGATTCGCCTGGCAGGTCATCGCCGGTGTCGCGACGGGGGATCCCTCCGCGTACCTCGAGACCGAGCTCGCCTGGCGGCGAAGCTGGGTCGGCTCCGAGGAGCAGTTCGTCCCCTTCGCCGGTTTCGTGCAGGCATCCTCGCTCTGGTTCGGCATCTGGGGGCTGCCGCCGATGCTCGGACCGATCGCCCTCGCCGTCCTGGTCCTGGGGGCCGCCGCGCTCCTCGTGCGGGCGCCCCAGGTGCGCCGTCTCGGGCCCGAGATCCGGCTGTGGGGCGCGAGTTACCTCGTCTACCTGCTCGCGGTGTTCTTCCCGCAGTCGAGCGTGTTCCGGCTGCTGCTGCCCCTCACGCCCGTGGTCGCCGCCGTGGCGGTCCCGCCCTCACGATGGTGGCGGATCGGGATGCTGGTGCTGTGCCTCGGCGGGCAGTGGCTGTGGATCCACGAGATGCTCGCGCTCGGCGACACGTTCTACCGGATTCCGTGACGATAAGCGTCCGCTGACAGGCGCGCGCGCCGAAGGCGATCAGCCCATTGAGTAGACTAATGGGGAAGGCCGAAGACGAAAGGGAGCCCCACAATGGCAGCCATGAAGCCGCGCACCGGAGACGGACCTATGGAGGCCGTCAAGGAAGGCCGCCTCATCATCGTGCGTGTTCCACTCGAGGGGGGCGGTCGACTGGTCGTCTCGGTGAACGACGACGAGGCGAAGGAACTCCACAGTGTTCTCAGCGGGGTCGTCGGCGCCGCCTGACCCCGACTCGATGCGAGAGGCCGGTCCCCGTGGGGACCGGCCTTTCGGCGTATCCGGCGTGCGCCGGGATCAGCCCGCGTCGGCGACGGTCGTCAGCTGCAGGAGTCCCTCTCCGGCGATCGAGAGGGCCCCGAGGACCGCCGGGGAGGCCTGGGTCTCCTGGATCAGCGAGCGATACGCCGTCTCGAGGGGGCCGCGACGGACCGGGTCGGCGACGGCGCCGCCGGCCAGGACCCGCGGGACGAGCACCGTTCCGCCCGCCCGGGCGAGCCGGAGGCCGTGCTCGACGTACTCGATGACGCCGTCCGGGTCCGCGTCGATGAGGACGATGTCGTAGGAGGCCTCGTTCATCCGCGGCAGGACCTCGGCGGCGCGGCCCGTGATGAAGCGCGCGCGGGCGGCGGGGACGCGGGCGTCGGTGAACGCCTTCCGCGCCACGGCGAGGTGCTCGGGCTCCTTGTCGATCGTCGTGAGTGTCGCGCGGGGGGACCCGTGCAGCAGCCACAGCCCCGAGACGCCGCCGCCGGTGCCGATCTCGACGATGTTCAGCGCGCGGCTCGCCGCGGCGATCACCGCGCACTGCGCGCCCACCTCGGGACTGATCGGATTCGCGCCGATCTCGAGGGCGTGCGCTCGCGCCCGGGCGATGGCGTCGGGTTCGACCGTCGCCTCGGCAGCGAACCTGCGGACCGCCTCGTGATCTCCCATGTGGTGAACCTCCTCCGCCCAGCCTAGGCGGGCCCGCATGCCGCAACCCTCAGGCGCACGGGTAACCTGGGAAGCATGTCGAACGGGCTCGATCTGGAGAAGATCCTCCTCATCGCGCTCATCGCCGCACTCCTGCTGGGGCCCGAGCGCCTGCCCGGTTACGCGGCCTCCCTCGCACGTCTGACGCGCCGCGTCCGCGACTGGCTGGACGGCGCGCGGACACGCGTCAAGGAGGAGATGGGGGACGACTTCGACGAGATCGAGTGGCGCAAGCTCGATCCGCGGCAGTACGACCCCCGGCGCATCATCCGCGAGGCGCTCATCGACGACGCGCCCGTGAAGCCCGTCGCCGCCGGGGCTGCGGCGATGACCGCGGTCGCGGCGCCTCCGGCACCCGAGGTCACGACGGCGGTCGATGCGGTCGATGCGGGCGTCGTCCCGTTCGACTCCGAAGCCACCTGACCGGCGGCATCCGTCTCTCCTCAGGCGGGGGAGACGGGGAGGGCGCGACCGGCGAGCGAGGAGCGCGTCGAGACGAGGGTGTCGGCGACCGCCGAGATCGCACGCGCCGCGGGATCGCCGGGATCGGCGAGGACGACCGGTTCGCCCTCATCGCCGCCGCGGCGGAGGGCAGGGCTCAGCGGGACCGAGCCGAGGAGCGGCACCGCGGCGTCGTCGGTCGAGAGTTCGGCGGCGACCGCCGCCCCGCCGCCGGCGCCGAACACGTCGACGAGGGTGCCGTCGGGAAGGGCGAAGGCCGCCATGTTTTCGATGACGCCGACGATGCGCTGGCCCGTCTGACGGGCCACGACGCCGCTGCGGACGGCGACGTCGGCCGCGGCCGCCTGCGGCGTCGTCACCACGAGGACCTCGGCATGCGGAAGGAGCTGACCTACGGAGATCGCCACGTCGCCGGTCCCCGGGGGCATGTCGATGAGGAGCACGTCGAGGTCGCCGAAGTGCACGTCGGTGAGGAACTGCTGCACGGTGCGGTGCAACATCGGCCCGCGCCAGGCGACGGCGGGGGAGGAGCCCTCCGGGAGGAACATCCCGATCGAGATCGTCTTCACGCCGTGGGCGACCGGCGGCAGCATGAGGTCGTCGAGGCGGGTCGGCTGCGGCGGGCGGCCGTCCTCGCCGACGAGGCCGAGCAGTCCCGGGATCGAGAAGCCGTGCACGTCCGCGTCGATCAGCCCGACGGCCAACCCTCGCGTCGCCAGGGCGACGGCGAGGTTCGCCGTGAGGGTGGACTTGCCCACACCGCCCTTGCCGCTCGTGACCGCGATGACACGGGTCAGCGCGTCGGCGGTGAACGGCATGCGACGCGCGCCGCGGATCCGCTCGACGAGGGCCGAGCGCTCCGCCGCCGTCATGACGCCCACCTCGACGCGGACGTCGTCGACGCCCGGGACGGATGCCGCGGCATCCCGCACGTCCCGCTCGATGCGGTCCGCGGCGGGGCATCCGACGATCGTCAGGGCGATGCCGACGTGCGCGGTTCCCTCGTCGAGGGTGATCTCCCGCACCATGTCGAGCTCGCCGATCGGACGCCGCAGCTCCGGGTCGACGACGGCGGACACGGCACGGCGGACGTCGTCGGCCGTCGCGGGGGTGCTCACGAGGAGCGGGCGTCGTCGCCCGGCCGGTCGCGCTCGTCGAGACGCTCGATGAGGGCCTTGAGCTCCTGGCGGAGCACGTCGCGGCTGATCATCTCGTCCTGCATGTCGGTGAGCGCCATCCGCAGGGCCACGACCTCGCGGGCGAGGTATTCGGTGTCGGCGAGGTTGCGCTCGGCCCGCTGTCGGTCCTGCTCGATCTGCACGCGGTCCCGGTCGTCCTGGCGGTTCTGGGCGAGGAGGATGAGGGGAGCGGCGTACGAGGCCTGGAGCGACAGCATGAGCGTCAGGGCGGTGAACCCGAGCGCCGCGTCGTCGAAGCGCAGTCCCTCGGGCGCGGCGGTGTTCCAGACGATCCAGGCGACGCAGAAGAGCGTCAGGATGAGCAGGAACGCGGGGGTCCCCATCGCCCGGGCGATCCACTCCGTGAACCGACCGAAGCGGTCGCGGGAAGGCTGCGGGGTGCGGCTGAGCACGCTCGTGCGCCGCCCGCGGGGCGCCTCGAACCCGGACTTCGGCGCGCGTGCCATCATCGCCGCACCTCCGGACCCTGTCGCGGCGCGTCCTGCGATCGCCAGTCGTCGGGCAGCAGGTAGTCGATCACGTCGTCGACCGTGACCGTGCCGACGAGGTGGCGGGCCTGATCGACGACGGGCAGCGAGACGAGGTTGTAGCTCGCGAGGAGACGGGCGACCTCGGCGGCGCTGGCCGAGACGGTGACGGGCTCGACGGTGTCGTCGATGATGGCGCCCAGCCGCTCGTGCGGCGGGTAGCGCAGCATCCGCTGGAAGTGCACGACACCCAGCAGGCGCCCCGTCGGGGTCTCGTAGGGCGGCAGGGTCACGAAGACGGCGGCCGCGAGGGCGGGGTGCAGTTCGTGGCGGCGGATGAGGGCGAGCGCCTCGGCGACGGTCGCGTCGGCGGACAGCACGATCGGTTCGCTGGTCATGAGACCGCCCGCGGTGTCGGGGCCGTGCTCGAGGAGGGCGCGGACGTCCTCGGCCTCCTCGGGCTCCATGAGGTCGAGCAGCTGTCCGGCGCGGGCATCCGACAGCTGACCCAGCACGTCGGCCGCATCGTCCGGTTCCATCGCGTCGAGGATGTCGGCGGCGCGCTCGTCGCCGAGGGCTTCGAGGATGTGCACCTGCTCGTCCTCGGGCATCTCCTCGAGGGCGTCGGCGAGACGGTCGTCGGGAAGCTCCTCGGCCACCTCGAGCAGGCGCTCCTCGGGGAGGTCGAGGAGCGTGTTGGCGAGGTCGGCGGGCTTGAGCTCGGAGTACGAGGCGACCAGGAGCTCGGCGGACTGCGTCTGTCCCGCGACCTGCTCGTCGCGCACGTCGTTCCACTGCGCGAAGGTCGTCGGCCCCTTGGCGAACGGCGACGCACTGGTCTTGGGGCGGCGCAGGAACAACTGCCCCACCTGCCAGTCGCCCAGGCGGTCGCGCTCGATGGCGACATCCTCGATCACGGCGGAGCCCGACCCGTCGGTGAGGTGCACGTTGCGGCCGATGAGCTCCGTCATGACACGCACCTCGCCGCCGCGCTGCTCGAAGCGGCGGACGTTGATGAGGCCGGTCGTGATGACCTGGCCGCTGGCGATCGAGGTGACCCGTCCGATGGACAGGAACACATTGCGTCGGCCGGGGATCTCGACCACGAGCCCGACCACTCTCGGAGGATCGTCCTTGCGGTAGATCACGACCACATCGCGGACCTTCCCCAGCCGGTCGCCCGCGGGGTCGAAGACGGCGCACCCGGTCAGGCGCGCGACGAAGACCCGTTGCGTACTCACCCGACCAGCGTAGTCGGCGGATCCCTCGCGCTCCCTGCGCCCACGCAAAGGCTCGCGTGGGAGACTGAGGCCATGAGCATGATGGGTGGGGCCCCGAAGGAACACGGTGCGACGGTCGCGGAGTACTCGTCGTACGAGGCGGCGCAGAAGTCGGTGTCGACCCTCATCGGCGCGGACGTCCCGGCGCAGGACATCGCGATCGTCGGCCGCGGGCTGCGCTCGGTCGAACGCGTCACCGGTCGGCTGGGATACGCGACCGCGGCGCGGTCCGGCGCGATCAACGGCGTCCTGCTCGGTCTGCTGTTCGCCGCGATCTTCGTGCTCGGCAGCCCCGGCGCCGCGCTGCAGCTGTTCGTCGGCGTGATGCTCGTGGGCATCGCGCTCGGCATGCTCATGAGCATCATCAGCTACTCGATCCTGCGCCGTCGTCGCGACTTCACCTCGGTGACCCAGGTCATCGCCGACCACTACGACGTGACGGTGCTGCCTCGCAGCTTCGGCCGCGCCAAAGAACTGCTCGGCGCCGCGGCGGCCCCGACCGCCCCGCCGGTACCGCCGACCGACATGACGGCGCCCCCGCGCTACGGCGAGCGTGTCGACCCGGCCGCTCCCGTCCCCGGGGCGGGAGAGCGCGTCGACCCCGCCCCGGCACCCGCGCCGGGCGAACACGTGGACCCGGCCGAGCCGCCCCGGTACGGCGAGCGCGTCGACCCGGCGCCCCTCCCGCCCGTGACGCCGCCGCCGACCGCGCCGCAGCAGGGCGGCGCACCGGCGCAGCCTGCCGCTCCCGACGCGCCGCGATGATCCCGGTCACCCTGCCCGCGGGCGGGGTCGAACTGGCCGTGGTGATCGACGACGCCCCCGAGCCTACGGCGATCGTCGCGCTCGCCCACGGCGCGGGCGCGGGGCACGAGCACCCGTTCCTCGCCGGCGCGGCGCACGCCTGGTCCGCCGCCGGGTTCACGACCGTGCGGTTCGACTTCCCCTACCGTCAGGCGGGACGACGGATGCCGGGGCCCGCCGCGCACGCGATCGAGACGTGGGCCGCCGTCGAGGAGTTCTGTCGTCGCCTGACCCCCGGCATCCCGTTCGTGGCGGCGGGCAAGTCCTACGGCGGGCGGATGGCGTCGATGGCCGCGGCGGAGGGTCGGATCGCCCCCGACGCGCTCGTGTATCTCGGCTATCCGCTGCACCCGCCGGGGAAGCCCGAGAACGCCCGCACGGCGCACCTGCCGGCCGTCGCCGCGCCCCAGCTGTTCCTGTCGGGGACGAAGGACCCGTTCCTGCAGCCGCTCGCCGACCTGGAGGCGGCGGTCGCCGCGTGCCGGGACGCGGACATCCTCTGGTTCGAGGGTGCCCGGCACTCGTTCGAGGTCGCCGGCCGCGCTCTGCCGGCGGACGAGGTGGGTGCGGCGACCGCGTCTGCCGCGCTCCCGTGGCTGCGCGAGCGGGTTCAGCGCCCCGCGGCGTAACCCTGCACACCGCGGGGGTTCGCCGCCGCCCACAGGATGCCGGTGGCCCGGTCGACCCCGACGGCCGAGAGCCGTCCGAGCGACCAGTCGCCCGCGCGCGTGACCCGATGGCCCCGGTCGGCGAGGCCGCCGAGGACCTCGTCGCCGAGACGGTCCTCCGCGACGACTCCCGTCGGATCCCACGTGCGCGGCCAGAACGAGTCGACCATGCCCGTCGTGTGGAGGGTGGGGGCGTCGATCGCCTGCTGCGCGGTGTACCCGCCGACGAACATGCGCAGGAGCATCGGCAGTTGCCACTGGTCCTGCTGGTCACCGCCGGGCGTCCCCATCGCGATGCGGGTGTCGCCGTCGTGCACGAGGGTCGGCGACAGCGTCGTGCGCGGCCGCGTGCCGGGCCGGAGCGCCGCGGGCGAGTCCTCGTCGAGCCACGTCATCTGCAGGCGTGTCCCGAGGCAGAAGCCGAGCGAGGGGATGACGGGGGACGACTGCAGCCACCCGCCCGACGGCGTGACGGCGATGACGTTGCCCCAGCGGTCCGCGACGTCGATGTGGCAGGTGTCCCCGCGGGTCGCTCCCGAACGGGCGACGGTCGGTTCGCCCGTGCCCGCGGCGGCGGCGCCGTCGCATCGGAGCGGCGGGCGCCACGGGTCCCGAGCCGCCAGGCGCGCGGGGCGCCACTGCGACGAGGCCTGATCGCCGAGGTCGGCCCGACGAGCGGTGACGACGTCGTCCGCGAGGAGGGCCGCGGCATCCGCTCCGTCGCCGAGGTGGGCGTCGCGGTCGGCGAGGACGAGCTTGAGCGTCTCGACGACGGTGTGCGCGCCCGCCGTGGTCGCGGGATCGAGGCGGTCGTCGGGGAGCGGGTCGAGGATCCGGAGCGCCTCGAGGAGTGCGGGGCCCTGCGTCCACGCCCCCGCCTTGAACACCGTGCGACCGCGGAACGGGATGGAGAGGGGCTCCTCGTACCCCGCCGGCGGGTCGACGAGGTCCGCGCGGGTGAGCACCGCGGCGTGGTCGGTGCCGCTGGAGTGCCGGTGCGGGCGGGCGAGCTCGTCGCACGCGTCGCCGAGGATCCGGCGCCATTCGGTGCGTGCCGCGTCGATCGCCGCAATCCGGTCGTCGCCCGAGCCCGCCTCGACGAGGCGTCGGAGGACCGCGGCGTACGCCGGGTTGCGATGCAGGGCGCCGGCGGCGGCGGGGGCGCCGCCGGGCATCCACAGGTCGGCGGAGGCCGGCCAGTGCTCCCGGAACAGGTCGGCGACCCGACCGATGGTCGCCGATACCGCGGGGAGAAGCGGATGGCCGTCCTCGGCGTACCCGATCGCGAACGACAGGACGTCGGCCAGCGGCCACGTGCCGTGGTCCCGGAGCAGCAGCAGCCACGCGTCGACGGCGGCGGGCACGGCCGCGGCGAGTCCGCCCGCGCCCGGCACGAGGTCGAGGCCCTCGGCGCGGAAGTGCGCGATCGTCGCGCCGGCGGGCGCCGCGCCCTGGCCCATGAGGACCGTGGGGGTCGCGGCATCCGCCGGTTGGAAGATCCCGACGAGGTCGCCGCCGGGACCGTTCAGGTGCGGCTCCACGATGTGCAGCACGAACCCGCCCGCGCACGCGGCGTCGAACGCGTTCCCGCCGCGCTCGAGCACCGCCATGGCCGTCGCCGTCGCCGTGGCGTGCGTCGACGCGGCGATGCCGAACGTCCCCGTCAGCTGCGGGCGGGTCGTGAACGACGGCGGTGGGGTGTACCCGGCGGCGGACATCGAGGCGTTCTCAGGAGCGGGCGCGGGCGATCCAGGCCTCGATCTCGTCCGCGGTGCGCGGGATGTCCGCCGACAGGTTCACCGGGCCGTTCTCGGTCATGACAATGTCGTCCTCGATCCGCACCCCGATGCCCCGGTACTCCTCGGGGACCGTCAGGTCGTCGATCTGGAAGTAGAGCCCCGGCTCGATCGTGAAGACCATGCCGGGCTCGAGCTCGCCGTCGTAGTACATCTCCCGCCGCGCCTGCGCGCAGTCGTGCACGTCGATGCCCAGGTGGTGGCTCGTGCCGTGCACCATGTACCGGCGGTGCTGCCCACCCTTGTCGGCGTGGAGCGCCTCCTCGGCGGTCACGGGGAGCAGGCCCCACTCGGCCGTGCGGGCGGCGATGACGGCCATCGCCGCCTCGTGGACGGCGCGGAACTTCACCCCGGGGCGTGCCGCGGCGAAGGCCGCATCCGCCGCCTCGAGGACCGCGTCGTAGATCCGGCGCTGCACGGCGGAGAACGTCCCCGAGACCGGGAGGGTGCGGGTGATGTCGGCCGTGTAGAGGCTGTCGACCTCGACGCCCGCGTCGATCAGCACGAGGTCGCCGGGGACGACCGCGCCGTCGTTGCGGGTCCAGTGCAGGTAGCAGGCGTGCGGGCCCGAGGCGGCGATCGTGTCGTACCCCTCGCCGTTGCCGTCGGTGCGCGCGCGCAGGTGGAAGACGCCCTCAATGGCACGCTCGCCCCGGGGCGTGTCGATGATGCGGGGGAGCTCGGCGACGATGTCGTCGAACCCCCGGCCGGTCGCCTCGACCGCGAGCCGCATCTGGGCGATCTCGTACGGGTCCTTCACGAGGCGCAGCTCGGACACGAACCGGGTGAGCTCGTCGTCGACCTCGACCCTGCGGTCCTCCGCCGTGCTGTAGAAGGCATCGATGTGCGCTGTGGGGATGCCGAGGTCCGCCGCGACCGCGTCGAGCGCGGGGCGCGGGCCGATCCAGAACTCGCCGATCGCGGCGTCGGCGTAGAACTCGGTCGTCGTCCGATCGGCGCGCTCGCGCAGGTACAGCGTGAGGTCGTGGCCGTCGCCGGTCGGTTCGAACACGAGCACCGAGTCGGGGACGGCGTCGGCGCCCCACCCCGTCAGGTGCGAGAACGCGGAGTGCGCGCGGAAGGGGTAATCGGTGTCGTTCGAGCGCTGCTTGTACGAGCCTGCGGGGACGACCAGGCGCGAGCCCGGGAACGCGGCGGAGACCGCCGCGCGGCGCGCTGCGGCGTACGGTGCCTCGGCGCGCTGCTGGGGCAGCGACGCGGGACGCTCGGCCCAGCCCGTCGAGATGGAGTCGAGGAAGCCCGCGGGGAAGGGCTGCTTGCGATTGGTGGTCGCTGCGGCCGCGGTCTCGGTGGTCTCCGGTGCGATGGTGTCGCGATCGTCGGTGGTCATCCTCCCAGTCTCCCACCGACCGCGCGGGACGTCAGCCCGCCCGCTCCACCTGCACGATGACCGGACGGTGATCGCCGCCCGAACCGTCGAGCGAGGTGACGACCACCGACCCGGTCGGCCGCCAGGCATCCGTCGTCATCACGTGGTCGATCGGCGCGCCGACCAGCGCCGGCCACGCGGTGTCCCACGTCCCCACGGCGCCGTTGCCCGTCGCCGTCGCCGCGTCGCGGCAGCGGCCCATCGTGCCGCCGTCGGTCCCGAGCCGGCTCATGTGGTCGACCGTCGCGTTGAAGTCGCCGGCCATGATGACGTCGTCGCTGGCGCACTGGTCGGCGAGCCAGCGCAGGTCGCTGCGCCAGTGGTCCATGTCGCCCTGGCGAGGGGCGACGGCGTGGACGGCGACGACGATCGGACCGTCGCCGTCGACGGGCATCGCGACGACGCTGGGGACGACCGAGGTGTTGGTGGTGCCGGATGCGTCGGACTCGACGACGGCGTAGTCGCCGAGGTCGGGGGAGATGAGCAGGGTCGTGTAGGTCGCGTCCCACCCCTGGTAGTTCTCCTCGTGCACCCACATGGGGTTGCCGCGCTCGCGCATCGCGATCGCGATCGCCTCGCCGGTGTCGTCGTTCGTCTCGGGGAGTGCGACGATGTCGACGTCCATCGCGATGGCGGTCGTGACGATCGCATCGACGTCGGTGGCGGGACCCGCGGTGTTCCACGTCATGACGCGGATGCTGTCCGCCGTCTTCTCGGGCAGGCCCGTCGTCCCGACGCCGCGGACGACGAGGATGCCGACGTTCGCCCCGCCCGCGAGGAGGCCGATCATCGCGAGTCCGGCGCCGAATCCGCGGGTGCGGCGCCCGAGGCAGATCAGCAGGCCGACGAGCGCGAGAACCGCGAAGCCGACGGCGAGCACCGGGCGCAGCGACACGAGCTGTGCGATCGGGAAGGTCTGCTCGAGGCGGAAGAACTGCGGCCAGGTCAGGACGGCGGCGACGATGGCGGTGGCGATCGTGAAGAGGATCCCCGTCAGTCGCAGCACACCACGAGATTAGGCGGGGAGGCTGGGGAGTTTCTGCGCGCGGTACGCTCGTGTCCATGTCCGCAGGGTCCTCCGCTCCGTCCGGCCCGTTCGGACCCGGCGACCTGCACCTGCACTCGGATCACTCCGACGGCACCGAGCCGCCCGCGGCGGTCATGGCCGCGGCGCACCGCCACGGGATCCGGACCGCCGCGCTGACGGATCACGACACGACATCGGGATGGGCGGAGGCTGCCGACGCGGCTGTGTCGCTCGGCATGTCGTTCCTGCCGGGCATGGAGCTCTCGGCACGGCATGAATGGCGGAGCGTGCACGTCCTGGCCTACCTCGTCGACCCGGACGATGCGGGCCTGCGCGCACTGACCGACCGCATCCGGCGTTCGCGGCGCTCCCGTGCGCGCACGATGGCCGAACGGATCGGCCGCGACTACGACCTCACGTGGGAGGACATCGAGGCGCAGACCGCCGAGGGGGCGACGGTGGGCAGGCCCCACATCGCCGACGCCCTGGTGGCCCGCGGCCACGTCCGCGACCGCGGCGAGGCGTTCAGCGGCATCCTGTCCCCTCGGAGCGACTACTACGTCGCCCTGTACGCGCCCGACCCGGTCGCGGCGGTGGCGGCCGTCGCCGGCGCCGGGGGAGTGCCGGTGATCGCGCACCCGGCGGGCCGCGCCGGCCGCCTGCCCGACCGGGTCGTGCGGGACATGCTCGACGCGGGCCTCGCGGGCTTCGAGCTCGGCCATCGCGAGAACGTCGAACCCGCGCTCGGGGAACTCCGGCGCCTCGTCGCCGCGCACGACCTCATCGCGACCGGCTCGAGCGACTACCACGGCCGGGGGAAGCCGAACGTGCCGGGGGAGAACACGACGTCCGAGGACGCGATCGCGAGGATCGTCGCCCTCGGGTCGGGCAGCTCGCTCGTCACGCCGTAGCGCGACGAGCG
The DNA here is from genome assembly GCF_040686395.1 of Microbacterium sp. NPDC080220. NCBI lineage: Bacteria > Bacillati > Actinomycetota > Actinomycetes > Micrococcales > Microbacteriaceae > Microbacterium > Microbacterium sp. NPDC080220. Next base: position 328,664 of record NZ_JBFBOP010000001.1, on the reverse strand, counting down.
GAATCAGGCCCCCGCGACGGGCGCGCCGGCGCCCGATCCGCCCCGACGGCGGCGCCGCCGGCGCGCCGGTGCGGGCTTGCCGTCGTGGTGCTCCTTGCCGGCGCCGTCGTGCGTGCCGGCACCGTCGACTGCGCGGTCCGCGCTGTCGGCGGACGCCGAGGACGAGTCGGATGCCGCGGCATCCGCCCCTTCAATGAAGGTGGAGCCGACCTTCGCCTCGCCGCTGCCGGAACGCCGGCGGCGGCGACGACGGGTGCCCGCCTCGCCGGACGCGTCGGCGGCGGCGTCGGCCGCGCGGGCGGGAGCGGCGCTCGACCGTGCGGGGGCCGCCTTGGGCGCCGCGGTGATGCGGCCCTTCGTGCCGGCCGGGATGTCGAGGTCCTCGAACAGGTGCAGGCTCGACGAGTACGTCTCGAGCGGCTCGGGCTGGCCGAAGTCGAGCGCGCGGTTGATGAGGGCCCACTTGTGCAGGTCGTCCCAGTCGACGAAGGTCACCGCGATGCCGGTCTTGCCGGCGCGGCCGGTGCGGCCGGCGCGGTGCAGGTAGGTCTGCTCGTCGTCGGGGATCGTGTGGTTGATGACGTGGGTGACGTCGTCGACGTCGATGCCGCGGGCGGCGACGTCGGTGGCGATGAGGACGTCCCGCTTGCCGGCCTTGAACGCGGCCATCGAGCGCTCGCGCGCCTCCTGGCTCATGTCGCCGTGGACCGCCCCGGCGCTGAAGCCGCGGTCGTTCAGTTCGTCGACGAGGCGCTGCGCAGCGCGCTTGGTGCGCGTGAAGATGACGGTCTTGCCGCGGCCCTCGGCCTGCAGGATGCGGGCGATGACCTCGTCCTTGTCGAGCGAGTGCGCGCGGTACACGAGGTGCTTGATGTTGGCCTGCGTGAGGCCCTCGTCGGGGTCGCTCGCGCGGATGTGGATCGGGTTCGACATGAACCGGCGCGCGAGGGCGACGATCGGCCCGGGCATCGTCGCCGAGTAGAGCATGGTGTGGCGGACGGGCGCGACCTTCTGGAAGATCTTCTCGATGTCGGGGAGGAAGCCGAGGTCGAGCATCTTGTCGGCCTCGTCGAGGACGACCTCGGTCGCGTTCGAGAGGTCGAGGAGTCGCTGGTTGTTGAGGTCGATGAGGCGACCGGGGGTGCCGACGACGATCTGCGCGCCGGCCTTGAGCTGATCGATCTGACCCTCGTAGGCCTTGCCGCCGTAAATGGCGACGACGCTGGTGGCGCGGCCGGAGGTCAGCATGTCCATGTCCTCGTAGACCTGGACGGCCAGCTCGCGCGTCGGGACGACGATGAGAGCCTTGACGCCGGGCTCGGGGTTCAGGCCGAGTCGCTGGACGACGGGGATGCCGAAGCCGAAGGTCTTGCCGGTGCCGGTCTTGGCCTGGCCGATGATGTCCTGGCCGGGGAGGCCGAGCGGGATCGTCTGCTCCTGGATGGGGAACGTGTCGACGATGCCCTTGGCGGCGAGGGTGTCGACGATGTCCTGGTCGACGCCGAGCTCTGCGAACGTGGTCATGCTTTCCGTGCCTGTCTGGCGGTGAGATGCCGCCGTCATGAGGGGTCCACGCCCTTCACTCAGCCCCAGGCGCGGGGTCCCGATCCGACGCCGGGACCCCACCACCCTACCGGAGGGGGCCGTCGCGCCCCGTAGGCTGTTGCCGTGGTGAGGTGGTTCTGGCAGCGACGGCGGCCCCCCGGGCGCACCCTGCGGCTGCGTTCGCGCGACGAGGCGAGCGACGTCCGGCGCGTCGATTTCGAGCAGCTCGCTCCCGACCTCGCCACCTATCTCGGTCAGGCGGCCTACCTGCAGCTCGGCTACGTCGAGACCCTCAGCTCGCTCATCGAGCGCAGCCCCGAGCTCGGGCACAAGGAGTCGCTCTCCCGCGCGGCCGGCGCCGCGCTGTTCAAGCACCAGGCACTTGTCGCCCTCATCCGGGACCGCGGCGACGACCCGCTCGAGCTGATGCTGCCGTTCCGCGAACCCCTCGACGCCTTCCGCCGCGCCACCCACGGCGCGCGGCCCCTCGAGACGATGCTGTCGGTCCACCTGACGGCGGGCCTGCTCGACGACTTCTATCTGTCCCTGTCCGGCAGCTACGGCGAGACCGGACGCCGTGCGGCCGCGATCCTCCGAGCGGATGCCGACCGCGCCCCGCTCGTGGGCATCATCACCGACGCGATCTCGGACGACGACGAACTGCGCTCCTTGCTGAGCCTGTGGGGGAGGCGCCTCGTCGGCGACACCCTCCTGGTCGCGCGCGGCGCGCTGCGGTCGAGCACGACCGAGCGCCCGGGAGCGCTCGACGTCGACGACGAGAAGCAGGTTGAGCCGGTGTTCACCCAGCTGCTGGGGGCCCACTCGCGCCGGATGACGAGCATCGGCCTCGACGCCTGAGACCGGCGGCGGGCCGCGGAGGGCGGCGGGTGTGCGCCGGGATCAGGCGATGCCGAGCTCGTGACGGGTCCGGGCGTCCCGCGCCGCCCGCGTACGGGTGAGGAGCACGAGGACCGCCGCGGTGAGCAGGATCGGCACCAGGATGCTGGCGAGCCAGATCCACGCCGCATCCGGCCCGAGACCCGCCCAGGTGAGTGCGGTCCACGTCGCGGTGCCGAGGGCGGCGCCGAGCAGCGGACCGATCGCGACGCCGCGGAGCGCGCGCTGCGGCAGGGCGAAGTGGACGGCCGTCCCCGCGATCGCCCCGAAGACCAGCGCAAGGACGACGAGCATGTCAGGCGACGAAGCCCACGCGACGCGACTGGTCGGTCCCGACCTCGACGAACGCGATGCCGGCCGTGGGGATGACGTAGGTGGCGCCCTTGGAATCGGTGAGGGTCACGTAGGTCGCGCCGCTGTCGAGAGCGGCGGTGACGGTCTGCTTCACGGCGTCGGCCGTCTCGTTCGAGTCGAAGCCGAGCTCGCGCGAGTTCGCGATGCCGATGCGGATCTCCACGGTGATGCCTGCCTTTCCCGGCCCGGGTCTCCGGGCGCGTCTCGAGCCTACGGCACCGGCTCCCGGCCCGGACGCGCGGGCCGCTCGCTGTCGGCGAACGGCCCGTCGGCGCCACGCGGGGCGCTGCGGGGCGGGTGTCCGTCGCTCCGATTAGCGTGGAGCCCATGCCCGACCTGCCGTTCGCCCTCGACACGGCGCAGAAGGCCGTCGTGGGTCTCGAACCGGCGGCATCCGGTGTCGTGATCGGTGCGCCGGGATCGGGCAAGACGGCGACGCTCGTCTCCCGCGTCGTCGCACTCATCGACGACGGGATGCGTCCCGACGAGGTCGTCGTGCTCACCCCGACACGGACGGCCGCGACCGCGTTGCGCGACCGTCTCGCGGTCGGCGTGCGCGTCGCCACGAGCGGTCCGCTCGCGCGATCCGTCCCCGCCTTCGCCTACCAGGTGGTCCGGTCGCACGCCGTCCACGCGGGCGACGAGCCGCCGCAGCTGCTCACCGGGCCCGACGAGGACCGGATCATCGGCGATCTGCTGGCGGGCGACGCCGAGGACGAGGCCGACGGCCCGTCGCGCTGGCCGGAATGGCTGCCCGCCGACATCCGCAGCACTCCGGGGCTCCGGGCCGAGATCCGTGCCTTCCTCGCCGAGATGACGACGCTCGGCATCGAGCCCGAGGAACTCGCCGCGCGCGCGGCGGCGACGGACCGTCCGGTCTGGGCGTCGCTCGCCTCGTTCGCGCGGGAGTACCGCTCAGTCCGCGCGCGCATGCGCGGCGCCCACCGCGACGCGGCGGGGCTCGTGCGCGAGGCGGTGGGTCTCCTCCGCAACGCCCCCGCCGGCTCGCCGGCGCTCGGCGCGGTGGCGGGACTGCGGGCGATCCTCGTGGACGACGCGCAGGAGCTGACCCTCGGCGGCGTGGAACTGCTCGAGGCGTGCCGACGGCGGGGGATCGCCGTGCTCGCCTTCGGAGACCCCGACGTGGGCTCGGGATCCTTCCGCGGCGCGCGCCCGGAGAACTTCGCCCGTCTCGCGACGCGGACGCACGTCCTGGACCGCATCCACCGCGGCACGCCCGCCCAGCGGGACCTCGTCGCCCAGGTCACCTCGCGCATCGGCGCCGCGGGACTGGTCGCCCACCGGCATCCGCCCGTCGGGGTCGAACCCGAGGAGAGCCTGCGCGCCTTCGCACTCCGCTCCGGAGCGGAGGAGGTCGACCTCATCGCACGCCTGCTGCGCGAAAGGCATGTCCACGACGGCGTCCCCTGGGAGCAGCTGGCGGTCATCGCGCACGACTCCCGACAGGTGACGGCGCTCGAGGCGGAGCTGTCGGCGCGCGACGTCCCGACCGCGGCGGTGGGGCCTGCGCGCGCCCTCGCCGAGACGCCCATCGTCCGGGATCTCCTCCGGGCGGTCGACCTCGCGGCCGTCTCCGCGGAGTCACGCAGCGACGACGAGGTGCTCGACGTGCTCGTCGGCGGCGGTCTCGACCCCGTCGAACTCCGCCGGCTCCGGGCGGCGCTGCGGCACGCGGAGCTGCGCCGCGGCGGCGAGCGGTCCGCGCGCGAGCTGCTCGCGTCGGGGGTGCGTCATCCCGTGGAATTCGACGTGGTGGACACCCCGGAGGCCCGGCGCGCCGCACGACTGTCGCGCACGCTGGCCGAGGTCGCCGAGCAGATCCGGGCCGGCGCGACGGCGCACGAGCTGCTGTGGACCGTGTGGGAGCAGCGCGGGCTGGAGCGGCAGCTGCGCACGCTGGCCGACGGCCAGGGACCGCTGGCCGACCAGGCCCGTCGCGACCTCGACGCCGTCGTGGCGCTCTTCGAAGCGGCCAAGCGGCACGGCGAGCGGGAGGACGGGACCGCGCCGATCGACCACCTGCGCGCGCTGCTGCACTCCGAGGTCGCGGAGGATCGCCTCCGCACCGGCACCGTCGCCAGCGGCGTGCAGATCTCGACGCCTGCCGCGGCGCTCGGCCTCGAGTTCGACACCGTCGTCGTCGCCGGCGTGCAGGACGGCGTCTGGCCGAACCTGCGGCTGCGAGGGAGCCTCCTCGAGACGGCGCGGTTGGCCGAGGAGGACACCGACCTCGACACCGCCGACCGACGTCGCGCGGTGCTGCACGACGAGCTGCGGCTCTTCGCCCGCGCCGTATCGCGCGCCCGCTCCCGGTTGATCGTCACCGCCGTCGACGACGACGACACCGGTCCGAGCGTCCTGTTCGACCTCCTCCCGCCCGCCTCTCCGGCGCCGCGCTCGGCGGAGCACCCCCTCACGCTGCGGGGACTCGTCGCCGCGCACCGCCGCCGGCTCACCGACCCGCGGTCGTCGGAGTCCGACCGGGAGGATGCCGCGGGCCAGCTCGCGCTCCTCGCCGCGGCGGGTGTGCCGGGCGCGCATCCGGCGCAGTGGTACGGCCTCGCGGAACCCACGAGCACCGCGCCGCTGCGGGATCTCGACGTCGCGCCGCTGCGCGTGTCGCCCTCCCGCATCCATGCCCTCGAGCAGTGCCAGCTCGACTGGGCGATCGGCGACCTCGGCGGGGATCCCGGCACGGCCGTCGCCGGGCTCGGGACGCTGCTGCACGGCGCGCTCGAGCACGTCGCGACGGCGGACGAGGAGGCGCTGTGGTCGTACGTCGAGGACGGCTGGTCTCAGCTGGAGTTCGAGGCGCCCTGGATCGATGAGGCGGAGCGCCGTCGCGCACGGGACCTCGTGACCCGGCTCGCCGCGTACCTGCGCGACACCGAGCGGGCGGGCACGAAGCTCGTCGGCGCCGAACCGCACTTCGAGGTCGAGCTCCCGGTGCCGGATGCCGCGCACCCGGCGATCCTCTCGGGGTACATCGACCGCGTCGAACGCACCCGGGACGGACGCGTCGTGATCGTCGACCTGAAGACGGGGCGCAGCGAGGCGACGGGTGAGCGCGCCGCCCTCGAGAACCCGCAGCTCGCGGCCTACCAGCTGGCCTTCGAGCGCGGTGCGATCCCCGCGGCGGCGGGAGCGGAGCCCGGGGGTGCGAAACTCCTCGTCCTGAAGGGCACCCGTCACGGCCCGTACGCCGAGCCGAGGCAGGAGCCTTTCGACGACGAGACGCGGGCCGCGTTCCTGGGACGCGTCGACGAGGCGGTGCGGATCATGCGCGGCACATCGTTCGTCGCCCCGTTCGAGGAGCACTGCCGTGACGACCACACCCGCGGACTCTGCCGCATCCACACGATCGGACCGGTGAGCTCCGCGTGACCTCCGCACTCCTGAGTCCCGAGGCCGTTGCGGCGGCCCTCGGGCAGTTTCCGCCGACGGCGGAGCAGTCGGCCGTCATCTCCGCGCCGCTGGCGCCGGCGCTCGTGGTCGCGGGTGCCGGCAGCGGCAAGACCGAGACGATGGCCGGTCGTGTCGTCTGGCTCGTCGCGAACGGTCTCGTGCGCCGGGACGAGGTGCTGGGGCTCACCTTCACGCGCAAGGCCGCCGGCGAACTCGCGGAACGGATCGGTTCGCGGCTGCGTCGCCTCGGGGAGTTCGAGCGGCGCGGCCTGCTCCCGCACCTCGGTCGGCTCCACGCCGAGGGGCGGCTCGCGGTGTTCGGCGAGCTCGAGCGGTCCGGTGCTCCCGAGTCCGCTCGGCGTGCGGCGCTCGACGCCCTCGCACCCGAGTCGCCCGGCGGTGACGGCGCGGACGCCCTGCTCGAGCGGCCGGCGGTGTCGACGTACAACAGCTTCGCCGACGCCATCGTCCGCGAGAACGCCGTCCGCATCGGTCGTGATGCCGAGGCGGTCGTGATGAGCGAGTCGGCGGCGTGGCTGCTCATGCGGCAGGTCGTGCTCTCCTCCGACGACCCCCGTCTGCCCGATCGCGCCGAGCGTCCGTCGACCATCATCGACGCGGCGCTGCGGATCGCCCGCGACAGCGTCGACAACCTCGTCGAGCTGGACGACCTCGACGCGTTCTCGACGGCCTTCCAGGGCGTCCTCGAGCGTCCCAGCCAGCGCGCCGGGACCTCCGTCTACGCCGAGGTGCGGACGGCGGCCGAGAAGGTGTCGGGCCTGTCCGTGCTCGTCGCCCTCGCGCGGACGTACGAGGCCGAGAAGCGCCGCCGCGGGCTCATCGACTTCTCCGATCAGGTCGCCGGGGCGCTTCAGGTGGTCCGGTCGCATCCGGCGGTGGCCGCGGAGCTGCGCGAGCGGTACCGGGTCGTCCTGCTGGACGAGTATCAGGACACGTCGGTCGTGCAGACCGACCTGCTCGCGACCCTCTTCCGGCGCACCGCCGTCATGGCCGTCGGCGACCCGCACCAGTCGATCTACGGCTGGCGCGGGGCGAGCGCGGGGAACCTGGGCGACTTCGCCCGTTCGTTCGATCCGGATGCCGCCGGCCGCAGCTACGCGCTCCTCACCAGTTGGCGCAACGGCGTCGACGTCCTGCGCGCCGCGGGTGCGGTGCTCGCTCCGCTGGACGCCCCCGTCGAGGTGGGCTCCCTCCGGCCGCGTCCGGGGGCGCCGGCGGGGCGGGTCGACATCGTGGTGGAGGACGACCTCGACGCCGAGGCGGATGCCGTCGCGGCGTGGTTCGCGGACGTCCGGGACGAGCGTCACCGCGCGGGACGGGCGACGACGGGCGCGATCCTGCTGCGCAGCAAGAAGCACATGCTGCGCTTCGCGGACGCGCTCGGGCGTCGCGGCATCCCTCACCGCATCCTGGGGCTCGGCGGACTGCTCTCGACCCCGGAGGTCGTCGACGTCGTCTCCGCGCTGCGGGTCATCAGCGATCCGCGGTCCGGCTCCGCGCTCATCCGGCTGCTCGCCGGCCCGCGGTGGTCCGTGGGGCTCGCGGACCTCCGCGAACTCGCGCAGGTCGCGGCGCGGCTGGTGCGGCATGACACCGCCCTGCAGCCGCTGCCGACCGAGCTGGCCGAGATCATCCGCGCCTCCGCCGGCGACGAGGGTGGATCGCTCGTCGCCGCGCTCGATTTCGTCGCGCGGCAGAAGCCCGACCACGGGTGGCTGGCCGGGTTCACGCCCGCCGCCCGTGAGCGGCTGCGCGACGCCGGAGCCGTCTTCGCAGGTCTGCGCCGGGCCGCGGGGCTTCCCATCCCCGAGCTCGTGCGACTCATCGAGAACGAGCTGCACCTGGACATCGAGCTCGCGGCGAACGAGTCGCGCGGACCCGCGCGTACGGCCTCCGATCAGCTCCGCGCGTTCGTCGACGAGCTGCACGGGTTCTTGCAGACCGACGAGCGCGGCTCGCTGCCCAGCCTGCTCGCCTGGCTCGACCGGGCCGAGCGCATCGACGAGTTCGCGCCCCGGACCGAACCGCCCGAGGACGATGTCGTTCAGCTCCTGACGATCCACGGATCCAAGGGCTTGGAATGGGATGCCGTCGCCGTCGTCCGTGCCGTCGAGGACGAGCTGCCCGCTGCACTCCGGGATGCGCAGGGATGGCTCGGCTTCGGCGTCCTGCCGTACTCCTTCCGCGGCGACCGCGAGTGGCTGCCCGCGTTCCTGTGGTCGGCGCACGACGCGCCGACGCAGCAAGATCTCAAGCGGGAGCACGCGGCGTTCAAGGACGGCATCCGCGAGCGACACCTCGCCGAGGAACGGCGGCTCGCGTACGTCGCGGTGACCCGGGCGCGCGAGCACCTGCTCATCTCGGCGTCCCCCTGGGCGGGGACGAAGAAGCCGCGCGTCGTGAGCCGGTTCGTCCGTGAGATCGCGGACGAACTCGAGGCGCCCCTGCCCGAGTCGGAGACGACGGAGAACCCGTACGAGGGGGCGCGAGCGACCCTCGAGTGGCCGATCGACCCGCTCGGGGCGCGGTCGGCGCGGGTGCGGGATGCGGCGGCGCGGGTGCGGCAGGCGATGGCGGCCGCCCCGGCGACACCCGCGCGCGACCTCGAGCTCCTGCTGGCCGAGCGGGCCGCCCGGGCCGCGGGGCGGGCGCCGCACGCACCGACGCGCATCCCGGCATCCCGATTCAAGGACTTCGTGGCGGACTACGGCGCGGCCGCGATCGCGGCGGCCCGGCCGCTGCCCGAGCGTCCCTACCGTCAGACGCGGCTGGGCACGCTCTTCCACGCGTGGGTCGAGCAGCGTTCCGGACTGGTGGGCCGCGCGCGGTCGGCTGACGACGTCCTCTGGGACGACGACGAGGACGCGACCTCGGCGTCGCCCGCGGACGCCGAGACGCTCGACCGGCTGCGCGAGGCGTTCCTCGCCTCGGAGTGGGGGGGCCTGCAGCCGATCGAGGTCGAGACCGAGATCGACTTCGTCGAACCGGATCCGCTCGGCGACGGCCGGCCGCACGTCGTCATCTGCAAGCTCGACGCCGTCTACCGCCGGGGCGACCGGATCGAGATCGTGGACTGGAAGACCGGGCGCCCGCCCCGCACCGCGGCGGAGCGCACGGAGCGGATGCTGCAGCTCGAGCTCTACCGGCGGGCGTACCACGCGAAGCACGGCGTGCCGATGGAGCGGATCGACGTCGCGCTGTTCTACGTCGCCGACGGCCTCGTCCTGCGCGGCTGAACCGGTGGGCGGTCCGGGGAGGGGTCAGGCCGTGCCCGTCCACCGGCGCAGCGCGTTCTTCGCGGCGTCGTCGGGATCGCTCTCCTCGGCGGGGGGTGCCTCGTCGGTTCCCGGCCAGTCGCTGAACTCGATCGGCTCGGTCTCCTGGTCGACGGCGTCAGACGCGGCAGGCGCGGCCTCGGCGTCCTCGTCGAGGAGCCCGTCGATGAGGCCGGGGTCGTAGGCGTCGGTGTGCATCGAGGTGTCGACGGCCTCGGCCGCGCCGGCGGGGACGCGCCCGAGCGCGGCGATGGCGTCGTCGACGCTGATCGTCCCGCTGCCGATCGGCGGTTCGTCGCGGACGCTCTCGTCCAGCGACTCGAGCAGCGCAACGGCATCCGCGGTCACCGTCTCGGAGGCGGAATCGTGTCCGTGGACGAGCCACTTCGCGAACTCGAGCTCGGCGTGCAGGCGGGCCCGCTCGGCGAGCATCGTGTCGGGGGAGCGGCCGGCGGCGGCGCTGTAGGCGACGACGACGTCGGATGCCGCGTCGGGAGCGCTCGCGATCCAGCGCAGGTCCTCGGCCGGGTCTCCGATGCTCAGGCCGCCCCACGTCAGCAGCCCCGAGACCGTCGGCACCCCGTCGACGTCGGTCAGGGTGAAGGCGGACGGGTCGACGCCACCCAGGGTGACGGTGGGCTCGACGTTCCAGAGCGCGTCGAGGGCGACGGCGCGGCTCCAGCGGCGGAGCAGGCCGAACGGCAGACGGCCCGTCGCCTCGGCGCGGTCGAGCAGGCGCTCGGTCTCGGTGCGGACCTGCGCCGCGGTGCGGGCGGGGAGCCCCGCGCCCTGCACGATCGAGGTCGGCAGGTCGTGGATGCCGGCGATCGCCGCCGCGAGGGCGGTCGCCACCCCGCGACCCGGCGGGACGTGCGCGGCATCGACCCGGTAGCCCGGCAGGTAGGTCTGTACGCGGGCCGTGCGGGTGCCGAGGCGCGCCTGTCCGACGTGCTCGGGAGCCCGGAAGGGCATCATGGCGCGGACCCCCGCCGTGAGGGCGGCCAGCGCCGTCGTCTCTCGGACGGCCTCGGCTTCGGCCTCGTCGCTCTCGGGGACACGCACCACGAGGCGAGAGCCGTCGTCGAGGTGGACGACGGCGCTGTCGAAACGCCCGCCCGCTCCCTCGGTGAGGGCGGCGGCGCCCGTGATGGCCGTGCGCACACCCGTCGCCTGCGAGAGAGCCGCCGTGGCAGCCGCGGCTAGAGTGAGAGGAGAGCGTGCCATGCCCCCCAGGGTAGGCGGGGCACGCCCCCGCGCACCGGCGCCACGCCCGCAAGAGAGGTCCTCGATGACGACGAAGGACGTCCCGCCGCCCCTGGCGCGCGCGGTCATCGACCGTGCGGCGCAGGAGCGACTCGACGACGGTCTGCTCGACCGCATCCGTACCGATGCCGACACCCGCGTTTTGCTGCTGCACGGGGACCGCGCCCCCGTCGGGAGCCCGGCGACGCTGCAGTGGGTCGCCCCCGACGCCGTCCCGGACGGAGCGGTATGGGCCTTCCTCGGCCGCGACGACGCGCACCGCCCCGTCGCCGTCGCAGCGCTCCCGGCATCCGCGGACGAGCCCGTGATCCCGGGCGTCGAGTGGGCGGGGCTCCGCGCGGTGGGCGGCGACCTCGACGCCGACGAGGCCGGACGCTTCGTGCAGGGACTCAGCATCGGGCGGTGGCTGATCGACGCGCCGTTCTGCCCCGCGTGCGGCGGAGAAACGCGCGTCGAGCAGGCCGGCTGGTCCCGACGCTGCCTGCAGTGCGGCCGGCAGCACTTCCCGCGGACGGATCCCGCCGTGATCGTGGCCGTCGCGAGCGCCGACGGCGAGCGTCTGCTGCTCGGCCGGAACGCGGCCTGGGGCGACATCCCCACCTATTCGACGTTCGCCGGGTTCGTCGAGGCCGGCGAATCGCTGGAGACGACCGTCGAGCGTGAGGTCGCGGAGGAGGCCGGCGTCCGGCTCGACCGGATCCTGTACCGCGGGTCGCAGGCGTGGCCCTACCCGCGCTCGCTCATGCTCGGCTTCACCGCCCACGCCGTCGCAGATGCGGAGGCGCGCGCCGACGGCGAGGAGATCCTCGACGTCCGCTGGTTCACCCGCGACGAGATCCGCGACGCCCTCGCCGGCCGAGGGGAGATCCGCCTGCCCGGCCGTGCGTCCATCGCGCGCAGCCTCATCCTGCGGTGGGTGGGGGAGTGAGCGTCGACCCCCTCGCGGACCTGGACGAGCGGCAACGCGAAGCGGCGTCGACGCTGCGCGGGCACGTCTGCGTGCTCGCCGGCGCGGGGACCGGCAAGACGCGGGTCATCACGCACCGGATCGCCCACGGCGTCGACACCGGCGCGTACTCGCCGCAGCGCGTCATGGCCGTGACCTTCACGACGAAGGCCGCCGGTGAACTCCGTGGCCGGCTGCGCGCCCTCGGGGTCGAGGGCGTGGCCGCGCGCACCTTCCACGCCGCCGCGCTCGCGCAGCTCAACTTCTTCTGGCCGCAGGTGGCGCGCGACACCGCTCCCGCGATCGTCGACAGCAAGGTGCGTCTGCTCTCGCACGCCGCGGACGGGATCGGTCTGCGGCTGGATGCCTCCACCCTCCGCGACGTCGCGTCGCAGATCGAATGGCGCAAGGTCACGATGCGCTCGATCGAGCAGTACGCGGTCGATCGCCCCGGCGGCATCCCGGGTCTGGCCCTGGACCCCCTCATCGCCCTCCAGCGCGCCTACGAGAAGCTGAAGGACGAGCGGCGTCAGCTCGACTTCGAGGACGTGCTGCTCGCGTGCGCGGGCATGATCGAGTCGGAGCCGCGGGTCGCCGCCGCCGTCCACGAGCAGTACCGGCATTTCACGGTCGACGAGTTCCAGGACGTGTCCCCGGTGCAGAACCGGCTGCTGGAGCTGTGGCTCGGCGATCGCCGCGACCTCTGCGTCGTCGGCGACGCGAGTCAGACGATCTACTCCTTCGCCGGCGCCGATCCCCGCTACCTCCTGGACTTCGCCGCGCGGGACGACGACGTGACGGTCGTGCGCCTGGAGCGCAACTACCGATCGGATGCCGCGGTCCTCGCGGTCGCCAACGAGCTGATGCGCGGGCGCCCCGGGGCACTGCAGCTCTCGACACCCGCACCCGCCGGGCCCGCTCCCGAGGTCACCGCATACGACGACGACGCCGCGGAGGCGGAGGGCATCGCAGCCCGGATCGCCGCGCAGCTCGCCTCCGGAGTCGACCCGCACGACGTGGCCGTCCTGTACCGGCTGAACGCGCAGTCGGCGCCGCTGTTGGCCGCGCTCTCGGCCCGCGGCATCCCCGCCACCGTCCTGGGCGGCAAGCGGTTCTGGGACCTGCCCGAGGTGCGCCAGGCCCTGCTCGCCCTGCGCGGCGCCTCCGTGGCGCCGCTGTCGGGATCGTTCCTCGCGACCGTCCGCGACGTCCTCCGGTCGCTGGGGCTGACCGACGAGGCGCCGCCGGCGGGCGGGGCGTTGCGCGACGCCTGGGAGGCGCGCGCCGCCGTGCTCCGTCTCGCCGAGGAGGCGCCCGAGGGCACAACGCTCCGCGCGTTCACCGACGAGCTGACGGCGCGCGCCAAGGCGCAGCACGAGCCGACGATGCGGACGGTGACCCTCGCGACCCTGCACGCCGCGAAGGGCCTCGAGTGGCCGCACGTGCACCTCATGGGCCTCAGCGAGGGTCTGCTCCCGATCTCGTACGCGACGAGTTTCGAGCAGATCGACGAGGAGCGTCGCCTGACCTACGTGGGTGTCACGCGGGCCGCGCGTACGCTGTCGCTCTCGTGGGCGCGACGGTCGGGGAACCGGGAGCGTCAGCGCTCCAGATTCCTTCAGGAGATCGGCAGAGGCACGCTGCGTGAGGGCGGTGCGCGCGGGTCTCGCGCTGTCCGTCCGCCGCGGTGAGGACGACCGACCGTCCCGCGTCGCCGGTGCGCAGCAACCGGGCGGCCAGCGCCGCCGCCTCGACGAGCAGGAGCGGCTCGGTCGCGACGGACGGGCGCGCGAGCAGCTGAGCCGCGACGAGCGGCCAGCCCGCGTCGCGGTCGCGCCGGTCCGCGTGGAGGCACGCGATGCAGGCCGTCCGGCCCGGCACGACGAGCGGGCCGACGACGACACGGTCGCCGGCGAGTTCGATCGGCAGGTGCGGGGTGTCCTCCGCCGTGAGGCGCGCCGCGCGGTGCGGATCGATCAGCTGGGCGGCGACGACCACGACCGGACCCGGCCCGGGCGGCAGCGACCACCGCTCGCACGCGTCGATCTCCAGGCCCGCGGCCGCGAGGCCCGCCACGAGGGTCGTCTCGTCGTCGTGGCCGAGGTCGGCGGGCAGCTCGATGCGGATCGGCGGGACCGGCGCGGCGTCGGCGACCAGGGCGTCCTGGATGCGGCTGAGGAAGGCGTTCGCCTCATCCGGACCCGCGCCCAGTTCCCGCGCGAGCGGCACGAGGCGACCGTCCGGGATGCCGTCGACCAGCGCGTCGAGCAGACGTTCCTGCCAGGGCTGCAGGCCCGTGAGCGGGCGCTCGTCGTCGATGCCGAGTTGCACGCTGGTGGGGGTGCGCCACAGCGGCGGGTGGGAGGGGGCGAGACGCAGCATGCCGCGATTCTGGCCGGGATGCCGTCGCCGTCGGGTGTGCCCTCCACAGACCCGTCGTGCCGAGGGCGCGGGCGGGGGCTGTGGAGGAGGCGCGGGTCAGACGGGGCGCGGCCCGGTGGGACCGTCGTCCCCGCCCGCGGCGTCGCCCGTGGTCGGGTCGTCCTGTCCGCCGGCCTCTTCGTCGAGCAGCGCCTCGAGCGCGTCGTCGAACGCGTCGCGCTCGGGCTCCTCGCCCCGCTGACGCGCCTGCAGTCGCGCGATGAGTCCCGCCGGTTCGTCGATGTCCTCGGCCGTGGGCATCAGGTCGGGGTAGTCCCAGAGACCGTCGCGAGCAGCGGAGCCGACGGCATCCGTCACGGCGCGCCACATGGCCGCGGCCTCCCGGAGTCGTCGCGGACGGAGCTCGAGGCCGACGAGCGACGCCATCGCCTGCTCGGCAGGACCTCCGACAGCCCGGCGACGGCGGACCGCCTCGGCGATGCGGTCGGCGGAGGGCACGCGGGTGGTCGCGTCCGCCGTGACGACGTCGACCCAGCCTTCGATGGTCGCGAGCAGGTTCTCGAGCCGGGTCAGGGCCGCGACCTGCGCCTCGGAGCGCTGCGGCAGCAGGGCGCCGCTCTCGATCGCGGCCTTCAGCTCGTCGGGGGAGGACGGGTCGAACCGCGACGCGAGGTCCTCGAGCGCGTCGGTGTCGACGTGGACGCCGCGCGCGAAGTCGGTCACCTGCGAGATGACGTGCAGGCGCAGCCACTTGGCGTGACGGAACAGGCGTGCGTGGGCGAGTTCGCGGGTGGCGAGGACGAGGGCGAGCTGGTCCTCCTCGATCTCGAGGTCGCGTCCGAAGTCGGCGAAGTTCTGCGGCAGGATCGCGGCCTCGCCGGTGGGCATGAGCGGGATGCCGACATCGCCGCCGCTGACCACCTCGAGCGAGAGCTTGCCGATCACGGCGCCCAGCTGGCCGGCGAACAGCGCCCCGCCGACGCGGCGCATCAGGCGGCCGGCGCCCTCGATGGCCGGACGCATCTCCTCCGGGGTCTGCGACTCGAGCGCCGCCATGAGGGCGTCGCTGATCGAGGTCGCCACCGGCTCGGCGAGTTCCTGCCACACGGGGAGCGTCGCCTCGACCCACTGCCCGCGGGTGATCGGGCGGGGCGTCTGAGCCAGCTCGCCGATCGTCGTCGCCTCGCTGAGCCAGAGCGAGGCCAGCGCGAAGGCCTGGTCGAACTCGGTGCGCGCCCCCGCCGTGATCCCGAGTCCGTCGCGGTTGGCGATGTGGAGTGCCTGCGTCTTCGCCGCCGACCAGTCCACGCCGTCGTCGCCGTCGCCTCCCGCCATCGCCGCCTGCAACTGGCGCATGATGCTCTGCATCATCGCCGGGTCGATCCCCATCCCCGACAGCTGCCGCAGCTGGTCGGGGTCGATCCCGCCCTGACCGCCCAGCATCCGGCGGAGCATCTCGGCGAGGTCGTCGTCGCCGGGCAGATCGTCGCCGGTCCGGTCCGCGTCATCGGTCATGTCAGGCGCCTTTCAGCAGGGGGGAGACGTCTCGTTCTACGCTAATGGCAGGTTTTCTCCGCCCGGTCCGAGCGGGAGACATCCCGTGTACGCCGGCCGCGAACGAGCGCCGGAGGAAGGACCCGCGTGTCGCTTTTCGAGGACGCCACCGCCACCCCGTCGCGCTCCACCGACCCGCGGCGCTCCAGCGGGTCACGTCGCTTCTCCGTGGGCGTCTGGGCGCTCGTGATCGCGTTGGTGGCGCTCCTGGTGCTGAGCTTCCTCCCGACCGGGTTCGTCATCCAGCGCCAGGGACCCGTCGTCAACACCCTCGGTTCGGCCGAGAACACCGACGGTGAGGAGGTCCCGCTCATCTCCGTCCGCGGCGCGGAGACCTATCCGACGGCCGGTGCCCTCGACCTCACCACCGTGCAGATCGCCGGCAACCGCGAACGCACCCCGTCGTGGTTCGAGCTGGCGATGGCGTGGTTCGACCCGTCCCAGGCGGTCCTGCCGATCGACCAGGTGTTCCCCGCCGGGACGACCACCGAGCAGCGCAACGAGGAGAACGCCGCCCTGATGGTCGACTCGCAGAAGGAGGCGACGGCGGCGGCGCTCACGCAGCTCGGCTACGAGGTCCGCTCGCACGTCGGCGTCGGCGCCCTCACGGAGGGCTCGCCCTCGAGCGGGATCCTCGAGGTCGGCGACGAGATCGTGAGCGCCGACGGGACCCCGATCGGCGACACGGCGCAGCTCCGGTCCGTCATCAACGACGGCGGGGGCGACCCGGTCGAGCTCGTCATCCGTCGCAGTGACGCCGAGCGCACGGTCTCGGTCACCCCGGTGCGCAGCGAGACGGCGGACGGCCCGGTCTGGATCATCGGGATCACGACGGCCCGCGACTTCGACTTCCCGATCGACGTGACGATCCAGCTCGACCGCATCGGCGGTCCGAGCGCCGGTCAGATGTTCGCCCTCGGGATCATCGACACCCTGACCCCCGGCGAGCTCAACGGCGGCGAGCAGGTCGCCGGCACCGGCACGATCGACTCGGCCGGCACGATCGGTCCGATCGGCGGCATCCGTCAGAAGCTCTACGGAGCGCTGGATGCCGGTGCGGACTACTTCCTCGCCCCGCAGCGCAACTGCGACGAGGTCGTCGAGCACATCCCGGGTGACCTGCGCGTCATCCCGGTCGCGACCCTGGACGACTCGCTCGCCGCCCTCGACGCCATCCGCACGGGGGAGGGCGTCGACGACCTGCCCGTGTGCACGGTCGGCTGAGCGCGGCATCCCGCCCCTGCGATTCCGCCCAGAGCGCACCGCGCCCCGGCCGCGCGCCCGATGACCCCCGCCTAGGATGAAAGGGTGACCTCGACACCTGCCGGGCCTGCCACGTCCACCCCTCCGAATCCCGTTCGTCGCACGATCGCCATCACCGTCGGCGTGCTCGTCGTCCTGGTGATCGCGTTCTTCGCGTTCGCGGGCCTGTACACCGACTGGCAGTGGTACCGGCAACTCGGTTTCGACGGCGTCCTGGTGACGCAGTGGACCGCCCGTGTGGTCATGTTCCTCGTCGGCTTCGCCGCGATGGCGCTGCCGGTGTTCGCGGCCATCCAGCTCGCCTACCGTCTCCGTCCGGTCTACGCGCGACTCAGCTCGCAGCTCGACCACTACCAGGAGGTCGTCGAACCGCTGCGACGCCTGGCGATGTGGGGCATCCCGGTCTTCTTCGGCTTCTTCGCCGGGTTCGCGGCCTCCGCGCAGTGGGAGACGGTCTGGCTCTGGGCGAACGGCGTCTCCACCGGCCAGAAGGACCCGCAGTTCGGTCTGGACACCGGGTTCTACCTGTTCCAGATGCCGTTCTACAGCGTCGTCCTCGGGTTCGCCTCGGCCGTCCTGCTCATCTGCCTGCTCGTCACCGTCGTCGTCTCCTACCTCTACGGATCGGTGCGCGTCGGCCAGCGCGAGCTGCGCATCTCGAAGGCCGCCCGCATCCAGCTGGCCATCGTCGCGGCGCTCTACCTCGCCGTGCAGGCCGTGAGCCTGTGGCTCGACCAGTACAAGACCCTCACGACGCAGGGCGAGCGCTTCACCGGCGCGAGCTACGTCGACGTCAACGCGGTCATCCCGGGACTTGCGATCCTCTCCGTCGCCGCCGCCATCGTCGCGGCGCTGTTCATCGTCACCGCGATCATCGGCCGCTGGCGCTTCCCGCTCATCGGCACCGCGCTCCTGATCGTCTCCTCGCTCGTGGTGGGCGTCGCCTACCCGTGGGCGGTGAGCCAGTTCCAGGTGGCGCCGAACCTCGAGACCTACGAGGCGCCCTACGTGGAGCGGAACCTCGAGGCGACGAAGTTCGCCTACGGCATCGATGGGCTCGAGAAGACTCCGTACGAGGCGGTCACGACCGCCGAACAGGGGCAGCTCCGTGCGGACGCCGACACCACGGCGTCGATCCGTATCATGGACCCCGCCATCATCGGTCCGACGGTGCGCCAGCTCGAGCAGTACCGCTCGTACTACCAGTTCCAGAATCCGCTCGACGTCGACCGCTATGAGATCGACGGCAAGACGCAGGATGCCGTCGTCTCGGTGCGCGAGCTCAATCTCGACCAGCTCGGCAACGCGCAGTCCTGGTACAACAACACCCTCGTCTACACGCACGGCTACGGTGTCGTCGCGGCCAAGGGCAACGAGCGCACGGACGACGGCAACCCCGTCTTCCTCGAGCGCGGCATCCCGACCGCGGGCGACCTCACGCAGAACGAGGAGTACGAACCGCGCATCTACTTCGGCGAGTCGTCGCCGCCGTACTCGATCGTCGGAGCCCCCGAGGGCAGCGACCCCGTCGAGCTGGACTACCCCCGCGGTGAGGACGGCGCCGACCAGACCCGTACGACGTTCGCGGGCGACGGCGGCCCGAACATCGGCAACCCCTTCAACCGGTTGCTGTACGCGCTGAAGTTCCAGTCGACCGACATCCTCTTCTCGGACGGCATCAACGAGGAGTCGCAGATCCTCTACGACCGCAACCCGCGCGACCGCGTCCAGAAGGTCGCTCCCTACCTCGAGCTCGACAGTGACCCGTATCCGAGCGTCGTCGACGGCCGTGTGGTCTGGATCATCGACGGGTACACGCTCAGCAACAACTACCCGTACTCCTCGATCGTGAGCCTGCGCGACGCGATCTCGGACACGACCAACACCCAGCCGCGCGTCGCCCTCGACGACGTCAACTACATCCGCAACTCGGTCAAGGCGACCGTCGATGCGTACGACGGCTCGGTGACGCTCTACGCGTGGGACGACCAGGACCCGCTGCTGCAGGCGTGGCAGAAGATCTACCCGTCGACGCTGAAGCCCGTGAGCGAGATGTCGGGCGATCTCATGAGCCACGTGCGGTACCCGACGGACCTGTTCAAGGTGCAGCGCGCCATGCTCGGGACCTACCACGTCGACGACGCGCAGTCCTTCATCCGCCGCGACAACGCCTGGCGCACCCCGCAGGACCCGGTGACGCCGGCGAACCTGCAGCCGCCGTATTACCTGACGATGCAGATGCCGGGGCAGGACCAGCCCTCCTTCTCCATGTTCACCTCCTTCATCCCGGCATCCGTCGGCGACGACGAGCGCAACGTGCTGCTCGGCTACCTCGCGGTCGACTCGAACGCGGGATCCGAGGCCGGCAAGAAGGGCGAGGACTACGGCACGCTCCGCATGCTCGAGATCGGGGCGGACGTGTCCGTTCCCGGTCCCGGACAGGTGCAGAACGAGTTCCGCTCGAACGCGAGCGTCGCCCGCGAGGTCAACCTGCTGCAGCAGGGCCAGTCGGACGTCCTGAACGGCAACCTGCTGACTCTGCCCGTCGGCGGCGGTCTGCTGTACGTGCAGCCGGTCTTCGTGCAGGCCTCCAGCGGAACGCAGTTGCCGCAGCTGCGGAAGATCCTGGTCTCCTTCGGCAAGCAGGTCGCCTTCGAGGACACCCTCCAGCAGGCACTCGACAAGCTCTTCGGCGGCGACTCCGGCGCGACCGCGGGCGACGACGGGACGACCCCGACTCCGTCGGCGACACCCGGCGCGACCCCGTCGCCGGAGCCGACGGACGGCACCTCCACGCCGCCGGCCGGTGTCGGCGACGAGACCGCCCGCCTGCTGCAGGAGGCGCGCGAGGTCATGCTCGCCCGCGACGACGCGATGCAGAAGGGCGACTGGGCCGCCTACGGCGAGCAGGACGAGCGGCTCACCAACATCATCGACCGGCTCATCCAGCTCGACGGGGAGTGACCCCGACCGATCGGGTGGTGGCGGCTCAGCGCACGAGCAGCCACCACCAGATCAGCAGCAGCGTGACGAGGAACCCGGCGATCTGGTTCAGCCACAGGAAGCGGTCCCAGCCGCGGGTGGCGGCTGCGGCATCCGCGTCACGGATCGACTGGTACGGCCAGACCGTGACGAGATAGGGGATGGCGACGATCGCGGCCAGCGGTCCCGGCCATTCCGTGGCGAGCATGAGCGCGCCGGCGGCCGCGTAGGCGACGAGCGAGAACCGCACGGTCCACGCGGCGCCGCGCGCCGTGGCGATCGAGGAGATCGCCGCCTCGCGGTCGGCGACGACGTCCTGCACGGCGCCGAACGCGTGCGACGCCACGCCCCAGAGGGCGAACGCGACGATCACGAGGACGAGCTGCGGCGTCCACATCGCGCCGGTGAGGACGAGCGCGTACACCGCGGGCGAGAAGAAGTGGATGCTGCTGGTGATCGAGTCGGCGAACGGCCGCTCCTTCAGCCGGAGCGGCGGCGCGCTGTAGAAGACGACCGCGAGCAGGCTCAGGCCGAGGACGAGCCAGGATGCCGGGGTCCCCGCGATCACGAGGGCGATGACGAACGGGGCGCAGAGCAGCACGGACGCCCAGAGGACGGCGGGGTGCAGCCGCTTGTCGAGGATGGCTCCGTGCGCGCCGCCCTTGCGGGGGTTGCGGAGGTCGGACTCGTAGTCGAACACGTCGTTGATGCCGTACATCGCAACGTTGTACGGGATCAGGAAGAAGATCGTCCCGATCACCAGCGCGAGGTCGATCTCGCGTGCGCTGAGCAGGTACGCCGCGGCGAACGGGTACGCCGTGTTGATCCAGCTCACCGGTCGTGAGGAGACGAACAGCTGACGGACGAACAGCGCCGGGCTCATGCGGCATCCCGCTGCGAACGAAGGCGGGGCGCGGGAAGGAGTGCACCGATCGCGGGCAGCAGGAACGCCGCGCAGATCGGATAGGCGAAGTCTTCGATCGGTGCGAGGCCGATGCGGATGCCGCTGATGTGCTGCTCGGGATAGGTGAACAGGTCGGCCGCGATCATCAGGTTGTCGAACACCGCGGTGAAGGCGATGAGGACGAGCGCGGTCCAGAGGGAGGCCTTCAGGCGCGCCGCAGCACCCGGGCGCCGCGCGGAGACGAGGGTCACGACGACGGTGACGAGCGCGAACGGGACGACGAGGAGCGGATACGTCACGCCGCCTCCCGCCCGGCACGTCGCCGCGCGGCGACACGCAGGGCGATCGCGTGCACGACGAGCGTCAGGTGGCACAGGAAGGCGAGGAAGACCGGTTCCTCGAGCGGGAGGTGCGGGGCGAGGTCCACGCCGAGCAGCAGCGGGCTGTCGCCGCGGACGAAGACGCCGCTCGCGATGCCGGCGATGTCCCAGACGAGCAGGAAGACCGTGCCGCATCCGATGAGCAGCAGCGTCCTCCCGGGTGCGGCGCCGAGGGCGAGGCGATGCCGGAGGTCGACGGCGAGCACCCCGAGCGCCGAGACGATCAGGGCGAGGAGGTACAGTCCCGCCACCGTGCTCAGCCCTTCGCGTGCGCCGGGGTGGGCAGCTGCCCCGTGGAGGTGTCGCCGTCGAGCAGTTTGACGACGAGCTCCGCCGAGATGAGGCACATGGGCAGGCCGACGCCGGGGAGCACGGTCTGGCCGGCGTAGAGCAGTCCGTCGACCTTCGAGCGCAGGCCCGGTCGGAACATCGCCGACTGTCGGAGCGTGTGCGCGAGTCCGAGCGCCCCGCCCCGGAACGAGCCGAAGTCCGCGGCGAAGTCGCCGGGCGTGATCGTGCGACGCACCCGGACGCGGGCGGCGAGGTCGGGGACGCCCGTCCAGTCGGCGATCTGCGCGATGACGGCGTCGGCGGCCGCCTCGATTCGGGGGTCGCCGGCGCCGTCCACGCCGCCGCGGCCGAGCTCGGGAGCGGCGGGCATGGGGACGAGGACGAAGAGGTTCTCGTGCCCGGCCGGCGCGACGTCGTCGTCCGTCGCGCTGGGGCGGCAGACGTAGAGCGACGCGGGGTCCGGGATGCCGTCTGCGGCTCCCTCGCCGAAGATCGCGTCGAAGTTCGCCTTCCAGTCCTTCGTGAACAGGAGGGTGTGGTGCTCGAGCTGGGGGAGTTCCCCCTCGACGCCGAGGAGGATGAGCAGCGCGCCGAACGACGGTGTGCGCTTGTCCCACCATGCGTCGCTGCGCGAGCGCAGCTCCGGCTCGAGGAGGACCGTCTCGGTGTGGTGCATGTCCGCCGTCGAGATGACGTGGTCGGCCGCGACGACGGTGCCGTCGGCCAGGCGGATGCCGGTGGCCCGGCCCCCCTCGGTGAGGATCCGTTCGACCGGGGTGCCGGTGCGGATCTCGGCGCCTCGGCCTTCGGCCAGGCGCGCGATCGCCCGGATCACCTGCACGAGGCCCCCGCGCGGATAGAGCACGCCGTCGTCGAGATCGAGGTGGCTCATGAGGTGGTACAGGCTCGGCGCGTCGTAGGGCGATCCGCCGAGGAAGACGGCCGGGTAACCCAGCACCTGCTGCAGCACGGGGTCGGAGAACTTCTTCTCGACGTGGGTCGAGAGGGGGCGCAGGAGCAGCGGCAGAAGGGTGCCGAGCTTGCGGAGGACGTCGGGGTGGGCGAGGCCCTTGAGGGACACGTACGGGTCGTACAGGAACCGTGAGACGGCGAGGTCGTAGATCTCGCCCGCCGAGTCCAGGTACGTCGCCAGTTCGGCGCCGGCGCCGGGTTCGCGCGCCTCGAAGGCCGCGACGGCGGCATCCCGCCCCGACACGACGTCGAAGGGCTCCCGCTCGCCCTCGTGGTAGACGCGGTAGGCCGGTTCGAGGCGCACCAGATCCAGCTGTTCCCGGGCGCTCGTGCCCAGGAGGGCGAAGAAGTGGTCGAACACCTCGGGCATGAGGTACCAGCTCGGGCCGGTGTCGAACCGGAAACCGTCCTTCTCCCAGCTCCCGGCACGCCCGCCGACGTCGTCCAACGCCTCGAAGACGGTCACCCGGTCACCGCGGTCGGCGAGCAGCGCCGCGGTCGCCAGGCCTGTGATGCCGCCACCGATGATCGCGATACGCCGGCTCATTCGGGGGTTCTCCGGTTCTGTCGTGTCGTGCGAGGCGTGAGGGGTCGATGGTGCGCGACGGCCGCGCGGGCGGCGATCGCCGCCTTGACCGGCGTGGGCACGCGGACCCGGACGCTGAGGTCCTCGGTGCGGCGCAGCCGTTCGGTGAGTTCGGCGAAGAGGCCGTGCGCGGTGGCGACGGCGACCCGGCAGTCGGCGGGGAGGAGCGGGATGGTCGCGGCCGCGGCATCCAGGTCCCCGTCGATGCGGGCGAGCACCTCGCGGCGGCGCGTCGCGCCGTCGCCGACACCGAGGTAGTCCCGTCCCAGCCGCCCGGCGTCGTCGGCGTGGTCGCGGAGGAAGTTGATGTCCTGGAACGCCGCGCCGAGCCGACGCGCCCCCGCGACCAGGACGGCATCGGGGTCGTGGGGAACTCCCGCGCCGGCGTTCACGAACACCTGCAGACACATGAGCCCGACGACCTCCGCCGAGCCGTAGACGTAGTCGTCGTGGGACGCCTCGTCGTGCTCGGCGCGCTCGAGGTCGGTGCGCATCGACGCGAAGAAGGGTTCGATGTGGTGCCGCGCGATGCCGCACTCCCGCGCCGTCCGCGCGAACGCGTGGACGATGAGGTTCGCACTGAAGCCGCGCTCGATCGCGGCGTAGGTCTCGGTCTCGAGTGCGTCGAGCACGTCGCGCTGCTCGCCGAGCGGGACTCCCGCGGCGGAGGCGGCGCCGTCGACGATCTCGTCGGCGACGCGGACGAGGGCGTAGACGTTCCGCACATGCGGCCGGACGCGCGGCCCGAGCAGGCTCGTCGCGAGGCCGAACGACGTGGAGTAGGCGCGGATGACGGATGCCGCGGCGGCGACCGCCGTCTCGTCGTAGAGCGTGTCGGTCATCGGGGGATGCGGTCCTCCACGGCGGCAGCGAGTGCGGCGAGGAGGACGACGGCGTCGCGGGGGAGCGCGGCGTCGGCGGCGAGGGTCCGCGCGGAGCGCAGCGTCTGCGCGATCATCTCGACGGTGCGCTCCCGGGCGCCGCTCGCCGTCAGCTCGCGCTGGGCGTGTTCGATCGCGATCGGGCCGGTGGGGGCCATCGCCAGGGCCGAGGCGATCTGGGGCCAGGCCTCGGTCTCGGCCGCCATCGCGATGAGAGGGGTTCGTTTCGAGGCGCGCAGGTCCGCCCCGGGTTCGCGCCCGGCCTCGGCACGGGTGCCGAAGGTGCCGATCAGGTCGTCGGCCAGCTGGAACGCCACGCCGATGGCGGACCCGGCCGCCTCGAGCGCCGCGCGCTGGTCGTCGTTCGCGCCGGCGAGCAGGGCGCCGGCGGCCAGCGGTGCTTGGAACGAGTAGAAGGCCGTCTTGTCGCGCGCGGTGCGCAGGAGCGTATCCGTCGGCGGCAGGTCCGCGCCGATGGACTGTTCGACGTCGGCGAGCTCCCCGGCCGCCGAGACGAGGACCGCGTCGTCGAGCAGGACGAACAGGGCCGCACGCTGGGGCGACGTGACGGGTGCCGTCGCGATCAGCCGGGTCGCTTCGAACAGGAGCAGGTCTCCCGCGAGCACCGCCGCCGCCGACCCGAGCAGTCGCGATTCGTCCTCGTCCCCGCCCCGCACGCGCGCGCGTTCGCGGAAGCGGCCGACGACGTTCGGGATGCCGCGCCGCTCGACGTCGCCGTCGATCAGGTCGTCGTGGACGACGAAGGCGGCGTGGAGCAGTTCGAAGGCGGCCGCGACGCGCCACAGGCCGGGGGAGCGGCCGGCATCACCGCCGAACGCCTCGAAGGCGGCGACGACGAGCGCGGGCCGGAGGCGCTTGCCCCCGGTCGCAGAGGCCGCGGTGGCGTCCCCGAGAGCCGCCGATGCCTCGCCGAGCGCCGCCGAGCGCACCCGGAGCCGCTCGAGCGCCACCTCGAGCGCATCGTCGATCTCCCGCCAGGCGGCGGGGAGCAGGCCGATCACGAGGCCCTCCGTTGCTCGTGTGGGGCGAACAGCTCGAGCTGCTGCGCCTGCAGTACGAGCCATGGACTGAAGGCCCACGGCGTCGTCGTGAGCGAGGCATCCAGGTCGGCGGGGTCGACCCAGCGGGCCTCGGCGACCTCGTCGGGGTTCAGCCGCGGCTCGTCGTCCGTGTAGGCGACGTAGACGGGGCAGATCTCGTGCTCGACGATGCCCGAGGCGTCCGTGGCCCGGTACCGGAAGAGCGGGAGGGCGAGTGAGACGTCGCGGAGGGTGAGGCCGACCTCGAACGCCGCCCGACGGTGGACGGCGTCGAGCACGGGCTCGGCGGGGGCGGGGTGTCCGCAGAAGGAGTTCGTCCAGACGCCCGGCCAGGCGGCCTTGCCGAGCGCGCGTCGAGTGACGAGCAGCTGCCCGCGATCGTTGTAGACGTGGCACGAGAAGGCGAGGTGGAGTGCGGTGTCGGTCCCGTGCACGCTAGCCTTCGGAGCCGTGCCGACGTCGCGTCCGTCGTCGTCCAGCAGAACGACGTATTCGATGTCCGACACGATTCCTCCGTAATTTGCTAGATTATCTAGCGATCAATCGACATGCTACAGACCGACCGGAAAGGTGTCCAATGGTGGCGGAACCATGGATTCCGGCTACCGAGCGCGACGTCGTTGTGCTCGGCGCGCTCGAGGCGGTGCGGGCCTTCTCGGACGCCTTGGACCGAATGTACGCCTCGATGCGCGGCGACATGGACATGAACACGACCGACCTCGCGGCCCTCCGCATGCTCATCGTCCGCGAGCAGCACGGCGAGGTCGTGAAGCCCCACGATCTCGCGACGCACCTTGCGATCTCGACCGCATCGACGACGAAACTGCTCGACCGGCTGACGGCCGACGGCTACCTGGTCCGCAAGCCTCACCCGCACGACCGACGGTCGCGGATCGTCGCGCTCACCGACGAGGCGCGTGCGACCTTCCGGAAGCACTTCGGGGAACGGCTGCGGCGGATGCGGGAGGCGACCGAACCGTACTCCGACGACGAACTGCGCACGATCGTGCGGTTCCTCGCCGACATGGAGCGTGCGATGCTGCCCGAGTGACGGCTCGATCCGTGGTCCGAACGCGAAGAAGGCGCCCCCTCCGGAGAGGGAACGCCTTCCTCTTTCTTGTTGCGGGGACAGGATTTGAACCTGCGACCTCTGGGTTATGAGCCCAGCGAGCTACCGAGCTGCTCCACCCCGCGGCACAAGAGAAAACACTAGCACGGGTTTCGCGGACACGCGAATTGGTCCGAGGATGCGGCCGGTTGTCGGCAGGATGGAACGCATGGTCCGCCGCGACACCGATGCCTCCGCCGACGCACAGCCCGACGGGCGGGACGAGACCCGCGACGAACGGGCCGACCGCAACTGGAACGAGGTGCTGCAGGAGTTGCGTGTGCTGCAGACGGGCACGCAGATCCTCACCGGCTTCCTCCTCGCCCTCGCGTTCCAACCCTCCTTCGGCGACCTGGAGTCCTCGCAGCGGCTCGGGTACCTCGTGCTCGTGGTCCTCTCGGCGCTGAGCGCCGTCGTGGCCCTCGCCCCGGTCTCGGTGCACCGCATCCTGTTCGCCCGTCGCGCCAAGCCCGCCATCGTCCGGTTCGGTCATCTCTGCATGATCGGCGCGCTCGTGTTGGTGTCGGCCCTGCTGGTCGGCGTCGTCGCGTTCGTGTTCGACGTCGTCGTGGGCGGTGCGGCATCCTGGGTGGCGGGAGTCGGCCTGGCCGTCGTGATCGCGGCCCTCTGGCTCATCGTCCCGCTCGTCACGCGCCGTCGCTCGGAAGGCACTCCATGACCGTCACCCCGCTCGGCCTCGCGGTCGCGCAGTTCGCGCCGGCCGCCGATGACGCGGCCAACCTCGACACGATCTCCGACCTCGTCGCGCGCGCCGCCTCGCGCGGTGCGCGGATCGTCCTCTTCCCCGAGTACTCGAGCTACTTCGTCGACCCGTTCGACGCCTCGCTCGCCGCGCACGCGCAGGACCTCGACGGCCCCTTCGTGACGGCGCTCACGGACCTCGCCGCCCGCCACGGCGTCCACATCGTCGCGGGCCTCGTCGAACGGGCCGCGAGCAGCGATCGCGTGCGCAACACCGTCGTCGCCGTGGACGCCGGCGGTGTCGTCGCGCGCTACCGGAAGCTCCACCTCTACGACGCGTTCGGGCAGCGCGAATCGGACTGGGTGGAGCCGGGCGGGATCGAGACACCCGAGACGTTCGAGGTCGGCGGCATCCGCTTCGCCCTCATGACCTGCTACGACCTCCGTTTCCCCGAAGTCGCCCGGATCCTCGCCGACACCGGCGCGCACGCGGTGCTCGTCGCCGCCGAGTGGGTGCGGGGGCCGCTCAAGGAGGATCACTGGCGGACGCTCCTGCAGGCGCGAGCGATCGAGAACACGCTGTATGTGGCCGGCGCCGATCACCCGCCGCCGCTGGGCGTCGGGCACTCCGTCGTGATCGATCCGCTGGGCGTCCCGGTGGCCTCGATCGGCACCGCCACCGATGTCGCGGTGGCCGCCGTCGACGCCGCGGTGGTCGACCGGGTCCGGCGAGTCAATCCGGCGCTGGCGCTGCGCCGCTACCGCGTCGTGCCGCGGGAGTGAGGTCCTGGACGGGTCTCACCGAGCGGATGCCGCGAGGCGCCGCGCCGCCTCGGCGATGACGTCCGTCCGCTTGCACGCCGCGAACCGCACGAGACTCGCGTAGTCCGCCCGGTGGTCCTCGGACACGAAGGCAGTGAGGGGGATGGCGGCAACCCCCACCCGTTCGGGCAGCGTGCGGCAGAACCCGGCCGCATCCTCTCCGGCATCCAGCAGCGGACCGACGTCGGCGACGGTGAAGTACGACCCGGCCGGTGTCGACACGTCGAAGCCGGCGGCGATCAGGCCCTCGCCGAGCAGGTCCCGCCGCTCCCGCTGCGTCGCGGCGAGGTCGTCGAAGTAGGCGTCCGGCAGCCCGAGGCCGACGGCGATCGCGGGTTGGAACGGGGCGCCGTTCACATAGGTCAGATACTGCTTGACTGCGAGGACGGCGTCGACGAGGTCGGCCGGGCCGCTCACCCACCCCACCTTCCATCCGGTCGTGCGGAAGCTCTTGCCGCCCGAGGAGATCGTGAGGGTCCGTTCGGCGGCGCCGGGAAGCGTCGCGATCGGCGTGTGCGTCCCGTCGATCACGAGGTGCTCGTAGACCTCGTCGGTGACGATCAGGGCGTCGTGGTGTGCGGCCAGGCGCACGATCTCGGCGCGCACCTCGGCGGAGAACACCGTTCCGGTCGGGTTGTGCGGGTCGTTGACGAGGATGATCCGGGTCCGGTCGCCGACCGCCGCGCGCAGATCGGCGAGGTCGGGTTCGAGGTCGGGCCAGCGCAGCGGCACCGGGACGAGCCGGGCGCCCGCGAGGGCGATCGCAGCGGCGTAGGAGTCGTAGTACGGCTCGAAGACGACCACTTCATCATCCGGTCCCTCCAGCAGAGCCAGCAGGGTCGCCGTCAGCGCCTCGGTCGCTCCCGCCGTGACGAGGATCTGCCGGTCGGGGTCGAGGTCGATGCCGTAGAAGCGGTGCTGGTGATCCGCGACGGCCTCTCGGAGCACCGGCATCCCCCGTCCCGGCGGGTACTGGTTGACGCCGGAACGGATCGCGTCGACGGCGGCGGCGAGCACCTCGGCGGGACCGTCCTCGTCGGGGAAGCCCTGGCCGAGGTTGATCGCGTCGTGGCGGACGGCGGCGGCGGTGATCTCCGCGAAGATCGTCGCCGCGAGCGTCCCGTCGGGGGCGAGGAGGCCGGCGCCGCGGGCTGCGCGTTGCCAGGCACCGGGGATGTGCAGCACCGGCCCAGCGTATCGCCCGGCGCCGGGCGGCGTCCGCGGGCGCGACCCGGGGCGTCATCCACTCCCATAGGCTGATCGGAGGGTCGGCATAGCTGGTCCACAGACTCCGGGAGCACTCTGAAGTCGCCTCGAAGAAGGAGCAGTCCCATGAGCGATTCGAACATCCCCGACCCGAACACGTCCGGCGCCCCCGTGCCGCCGCGTCCGCCGCTGCCCGACTCGGGCGCCGCCGGTCCGTCGGCCGCCGGCCCGCAGGCATCCGGCGCCCCGCACGCGGGCGGTGGTTGGTTCTCGCACGGCTCGCAGGCGAGCGGGCAGCACGCACCGGGAGCGAGCTTCTCCGGTCAGCCGACCGCACCCCAGCCCGACGCTCACGCGCCCCGTGCGGCCGAGGCCAAGGTCGGCTCCGGCAAGATCGTCGCCGTCCTCGTCGCCGCGGCCATCGTCGGCGCGGTGTCTGGTCTCGGCGGTGCCGCGATCGGCAACGACATGTTCGCTGCGAACAGCAGCACCTCGGTGTCGCGCGGATCGACGACCGTCACGGTCAACGATCCCGATAACGTGAACCAGACGACGGGGATCGCGGCCAAGACCCTCCCGAGCGTCGTGACGATCAGTGCGACGTCGTCGGACGGCGGCGGCACCGGATCGGGTGTGATCCTCAGCTCCGACGGCTACATCGTCACGAACACGCACGTCGTCACCCTCGACGGCGCGAGCTCGGATGCCGCCCTCCGCGTCACCACGTCGGACGGCCGCGTGTACGACGCGAAGATCGTCGGGACCGACCCGATCTACGACCTCGCCGTGATCAAGCTGACGGGGGCGAGCGGGCTGACCCCGACCACCTTCGCCGACTCGAGCAAGCTCAACGTCGGTGACACGACCGTCGCCGTGGGCGCTCCGCTGGGTCTGTCGAACACCGTCACCACCGGTATCGTCAGCGCGCTGAACCGCTCGATCCAGATCGCGTCCTCGGCCGTCCCCGACTCCGGTGAGCAGCAGCAGGACCAGGGCCAGAACGGCGAGTCGCCGTTCCAGTTCGACTTCGGCCAGGGTCAGGAGCGCGGCTCCGGATCCTCGGGCACGATCTCGATCGCCGTCATCCAGACCGACGCGGCCATCAACCCGGGCAACTCCGGCGGTGCGCTCGTCGACGACACCGGCGACCTGATCGGCATCAACGTCGCGATCGCGACGGCGGGCGGCGGCTCGTCCTCCTCGAGCGAGGCGGGATCGATCGGCGTCGGGTTCTCCATCCCGTCGAACATCGTCAAGCGGATCACGGACGAGATCATCGCGGACGGCTCCGCCAGCCACGGTCTGCTCGGCGCGATGGTCGGCAACGCCGCGGACGCCGAGAACAGCACCGTCGCGGGGGCCCTGATCAGCGACGTCACCTCGGGTGGTGCCGCGGCGCAGGCAGGACTGAAGGCGGGCGATGTCGTCACCGAGTTCGACGGCGTCCCGGTCCGCGACGCGACCGATCTGACCGCTCAGGTCCGTGCGCTGGCGGCGGGCGCGAAGGCCAGTCTCGTCTACGTCCGCGACGGCAAGACGCAGAGCGCCGATGTCACCCTCGGCGAGCTGACCGAGTAGCCCGTCCGAGTCACGACCCCACCCCGCGATAGGCTCGCGGGGTGGGGTCTTTCTCGTTCGCGTCGGGCAATGCCGCCCAGGTGATGAGGCTTCCGCTCCACGTCCTCGGGCTCGTCCTCACCCGTGTCATCCCGCGCTCCCGGGACCTGTGGGTCTTTGGCTCCGCCGTCGGGATCGGCGAGGGCGCCCTCGCGCTGTGGCACGTCGCGGCCGCTGCGGGCGAACGTGCGGTGTGGCTCACCGGGTCGGATGCCGACGCGGATGCCGCGCGCCGAGCGGGCATCCCGTCGGCCCCCAAACGCGGGCTGCGGGGCTTCTGGCTCACGGCGCGCGCCCGCGTCGTGGTCGTCACGCACGGCGCCGGCGACGTGAACCGTTACGCCACGTCCGGGTCCTACCTCGTGCAGCTCTGGCACGGCATCCCGTTGAAGCGACTCGGTCTCGACTCCCCGGTCACGGCGCGCGCCCCCCTGCCGATCCCGGGGCTCGCCCGCCTCCTGCGGATCGCCTATCGGCGGACCCAGCGACGCATCCGTCTGCTCCCCGCGGCCTCGCACCTCGTCCGCGGTCGGCTGGAGTCGGCGTTCGGGCTCGGTCACGACCGGGTGCTCGTCACGGGCGAGCCCCGTGTCGACGTGCTCTCGAGCGGGCGCTCCGCCGCCGAGGCCCGGGCGGACGTCGAGGCGCTCGTGGGGCCGCTCGGCGGCGCCCGAGTCGTGCTCTACGCGCCGACGTGGCGCGACGGCGAGCCGGATCCGGCCGTGCCGACCTCGAGCGAGTGGCAGACGATGTCGACCGCGCTCGAGCGCGTCGACGCCGTGCTGCTCGTGCGATCGCATCCGCTGGGGGCGGGGGAGTACCGCGCCGGGGCGGCGGGCGACCGCATCCGTCTGCTCGGGTCCGACCTGCTGCCGGACGTGACCCCGGCCCTCCCGGCCCTCGACGTCCTCATCACGGATTACTCGTCGCTCGTCTACGACACGGCGCTCGTGCCGGTACCGGTGGTGTTCTTCGCGCCGGACGAGGCCCGCTACGCCGCCGAGCGCGGGTTCTACGGTCGCTACCGCGACGTCGCGGGCGAGGACGTCGCCGTCGACTGGACGGGCGTCATGGCGCAGGTCACGGCGGTGCTGGGCGACGACCGCGAGCGCGAGCGCCGCGTCGCGCGTGCCGAGGCGCTGAGCGCACAGGTCCACGCCTACCGCGACGGCCGCAACGCCGAGCGCGTCCACGCCGCCATCCGCCGCGGACTGTCGACCACGCGCCGGGGAAGGGGTCGAGGATGATCCGGGTGTCGCTGGTGGCCGGGGACGCGCTGCAGTTCGAGGGTCGCGGCCCCGCTCCCGCCGGGCTCCGTGTCGCAGGGCCTCGAGCCGTCTCCGCCGCGTCGATCTCGGCGACGGATGCCGGCTGGACCGCCGTCCTCCCGCTGCGGGTGTCGCGGTGGGGAAGACCCGAGCTCGCGCTCCCGAGCGGCACCTACCGCCTCGAGCTCGACGGTCCCGCGCGGGGCTCGGCGGAGATCGCTCCGCTGGCGCGCACGGTGGCGGAGACTCTCGCCGTCGAGGTCCGGGACGGGCAGGTGATCGTCGGCCCGCCGCTGACCGAGGCCGACGCCGCGCCCGCCGGCCAGGCTGCGCTCGAGCGGGCCTACGCCGACCGATCGGACGACCTCGAGAACGCGGTCTTCTTCGAGAGCTTCTACGGCCGCAACGCCAGCTGCAACCCGCGGGCGATCGACGCCGAGATCGCGCGGATCGCCCCGACCGTCGTCCGCTACTGGAGCGTCGTCGACCGGTCGGTCGAGGTGCCGCCCGGCGCCGTCGCCGTGGTCGAGGGGTCCCCGGAGTGGTGGCGCGCGCGCGGTGCGGCGCGCCTGCTCGTCGTCAACGACTGGCTGCGCCGTCGGTTCGTCCGGCGTCCCGGCCAACGCGTCCTGCAGACCTGGCACGGCACACCGCTGAAACGGCTCGCCCTCGACCGGCCCGGGTTCGACCCGCGTCGTGCTCTCGCCGTCGTCCGCGAGAGCCGGCGGTGGGACGTGCTGCTCGCGCAGAACCCGTACGCGGCCCGCATCCTCCGCACCGCCTACGCCTTCGGTCGGCGGCCCGTGTGGGTGGAGGGCTATCCCCGCAACGACGTGCTGCTCACCGGGGATCGCGACGCCGTCCGCCGCGGATTGGGCGTCGGGCCGGACGAGCGCGTCCTCCTCTACGCGCCGACGTGGCGTGACGACCGCGAGCAGATGGTCGACTTCCTCGACCTGCAGAAGCTGGCGCAGGATGCCGGGGCCACGGTCCTCGTGCGAGGCCACTCGCGGACCCTCCTCCCCGGCGCGGATGCGACGGGGCCCCGCGTCGTCGACGTCACCGGGTACCCCGACATCTCGGCGCTCCTCCTGGCGGCCGATGCGCTCGTCACGGACTACTCGTCCGTCATGTTCGACTTCACCGCCACCGGCAAACCGGTCCACTTCTTCGTGCCCGACCTGGAGCACTACCGCGGCAGGCTCCGCGGGTTCTACTTCGACCTGGCCGAACGGGCACCGGGGCCGCTCGCGGCGACGCAGGACGAGCTGACGGCGGGACTGAACGATCCGGACGTTCCCCAGCGTTTCGCGGAGCGCTATGCCTCCTGGAGCGCACGGTTCAACGCGCGCGACGACGGCCGCGCCGCCGAGCGTGTCGTCGCGCGCCTCCTCGACCAGGGCATGATCTCGCGCGACTGACGCCTCGCCGCTGCCGTGGCGGCTGTCGTCACGGCAGGGGCGTGTTGCGATCCAACCGCGACGTGTCGATCGTGTCCTTCGCCCCCCGCACGAGGCCGGCGAGGAAGCCCGCTCCCCAGGAGAGGTGCATGGTGGGCAGGACCGCGGCCAGCCAGGCGCGTTCCCGCAACGACCGCCCGGCGACGACGCTGAAGCCGAGGACGCCGAGGATGTAGAGCGCGATCGGCAGGTGGACGAGCGACAGGACCGCCGAGGCGACACCGCTCACCAGGCCGGTGACCTGCAGCACCGCGATCACGATGCTCGCCACGACGGCGGCGACCAACGCGGGCGGTGCGAAGAAGCGGAGCGAGTTGAGCCGCCCGAACCGGCGGACGAGCTCACCGCGCCAGGTCCCCGTTGCGACGAACTGCCGCGCCAGGCGCGCCCAGCTCTCGCGCGGCCAATACGTCACGGCCAGCTGGGGGTCGAACCAGACGCGGTAGCCGGCCCGACGGATGCGGAGGTTGAGTTCCCAGTCCTCGCCGCGGCGAATCGACTCGTCGAACAGTCCGACTTCCTCGAGCACCTCACGTCGCATGACGCCGAGGTAGGCCGATTCGGCCGGGCCCTCCGGCGCCCCGACGTGATACGCCCCGCCGCCGAGGCCGGCGGGGGAGTTGTAGGCGATCGCCACCGCGCGTTGGAACGGGGTGCGCCCGTCGGCGCGCATCACGCCACCGACGTTCGCGGCGCGAGCGCGCTCGAGGGTGGCGAGCGCGCGCCGCGTGTACCCCGGGGCGAGTTCGGAGTGCGCGTCGACCCGTACGATCGTGGGATGCCGCGCGGCGCGGATCGCGAGGTTGAGGGCCACCGGGATGTCGGCCTGCGGGTTCTCCACGAGACGGATGCGGGGATCCGCCGCGGCCAGTCGCCCGGCGAGCTCCGTCGTGCCGTCGCTCGAGGGGCCGAGCGCCAGGATCAGCTCCGCGGGTCCGTCGACGTCCTGCTGGAGGACCGTCTGCACCGCGCGCTCGAGGTAGTCCCGTTCGTTCAGCACGGGCATGACGAACGTGACTCCCGATCCGGGCGCCGGCACAGGGGCGTCGACGGTCACGACGCGCCGGGGGTACGGGGGATGAGAGCGTCGAACTGGGCGAGCACCTCGGCGGTGTAGGCCGCGACGTCGAGGGATGCCGGTGCCACGCGCCCGGCGAGGAAGTCCGCCATCCCCGCGGCGAGGGCGGTGTCCTCGCGGTCGACGATGTGCATGTCGTCGCCGGGGAGCGCACCGCGGGCGGATCCGAAGGCGGTCGAGACGATCGGGAGGCCCAGCTGCGCTGCCTCGATGAGGACCATGGGCTGGCCCTCGTAGTCGCTCGAGAGGACGAAGCAGTCGCACCGCCGCATGACGGATGCCGGGTCCCGCAGCGGCCCCGTCAGGATGACGCGTCCGGTGAGTCCCGCGTCGCGGACCTGCTGCTCCAGGTCGCGACGGAGGGGCCCTCCGCCGACGATGAGCAGCTGGGTGTCGGGTTCGGTCGCGGACAGGAGGGCGAAGGCGCGGATCAGGCGCGCGTGGTTCTTCTCGGTCGAGAGCCGTCCGACCGTGACGAACCTGCGGTTCCCCGGCACGGCGAGGGCGGCGTCGAGCGTCTCGCCGAGCGCGGCATCCTCCTCCGGCTCCTCGCCTTCCTCGTCGCGCTCGTCGAGCGCGGCCGCGGGCACGATGTCGGGCAGGTTCCGCAGGGTGACGAACCGGTCGCCGGGGGCGTACTCCGCCAGCTCGGCCCGGTTGAGGTCGGTGAGGGCGGGCGACACCGAGACGAGCTGGTCGTAGGCCCGGTACATGGCGAACACGCGGCCGAGGGAGCGGCGGAACGGCTGCTTGCCGTTGACCGTGCGGTCGCGATCGGCGGCCATCTCGTTGTGCAGCCAGATGGCGCGGACGGCGCGCGGCGAGTGGAGCATCAGGTGGGCCCAGAACGGACTGTATCCGCTGAAGTCGGCGACCCAGTCGAACGTGGCGGACCCGAAGATGCGCGTCCACTCGTCGCGCCAGAGCGTGCGGTGGCCGAGTCGCCGGTGGGCTCGCAGCGGGTCGGTGCTGACGTCGGCGACGCGCCGCATGATCTGACGGGCCTTCAGCCCGTTCATGCCGCCGACGCGGAAGACCTGCCGGATGCCCGGGTCGAGCCGCGACTGGTTGTGCGTGGTCGTCGCGCCGCGCGGGAACGCCATGAGCGCCGTCACGTCGTACTTCTCGGTGTCGAGCGAGTTCAGCAGGTTGACGGCTGCGGTCGTGATGCCGTTCAGACGCATGCCGCCGAGGTAGAACAGCAGGCGCGGACGCTCGTCGCGGCGCACGGGGCGGACCCGGCGCTCGGCGGTGCGGCCCCGGAACACGACGTCGATGACCCTCGACGTGGCTCCGCCGTCCTCGTGGGGTACGAAGCGGCGAGCCCAGTCCGCGTACCGCGGATGCGCTGGAGCACCGGGGGCCAGGAGCGCGGCCAGGTCGCGCCCGAGCGCCTCGGGGTCGGTGTGCACCGGACCGGGCAGTTCGTCGAGCGGCATATAGGTGCCGCGCTCGGCGCCGTACGCGTCGCCGTCGGGCACGAGGAAGCCGATCGGCCGATCGGTCGCGAGGTAGTCGAAGAAGATCGACGAGTAATCGGTCACGAGGGCGTCCGCGAGACCGAGGAGCACGTTGGTCGGCGTCGTGTTGGGAACGAGCAGGCGACGCAGTGCCGGGATGCCGCTGGCCGCGCGGTGGACCACCTGGTGCGTCTTGAGGAGGACGACGACGTCGTCGCCGAGCTGTCGCTGCAGGCCCGCCGCCTGGTCGGCGAGATGGGCGAGGTCGGCGTCCGGCGCCTGGAACGAACTGCCGCGCCACGTCGGTGCGAACAGGACGATGCGCCGGCCTGCGAGGTCGATGCCCAGACGGCTCCCCAGGTCGGCGATCCGGGCGACGCGTTCCGCCTCGGGCATCCGCTGACGGTCGATACGGGGGTAGCCCTCTTCGATGATCGCGCCCCGGTAGACGTTGCGCAGCTGATAGGCGTCCTCGTACATGGTCTCGGCCATGAAGGGGTTCGCCGCGAGGAGGTAGTCGGCGTTCAGCAGGTTCCGCAGGGTGTTGGCGGACTCCCGTGCGCCGCCCGGCATGTCGAAGCCCATCAGCTTCAGAGGAGTGCCGTGCCAGGTGTTCAGGTAGACCTGTCCCACCCGCTTGCTGAATGCCGTCGGGAAGGTCGCGTTGTTGATGAGGTACCCCGCGGTCGACACCGCACGCCAATAGGCGCCGCTGCCCCGGGAGACGATCTCGACCCGCCGGTCGCCGGCGAACTCCTTGCGGAGGGTGGCTGCGGCATCCGCGTCA
The DNA here is from genome assembly GCF_040686395.1 of Microbacterium sp. NPDC080220. NCBI lineage: Bacteria > Bacillati > Actinomycetota > Actinomycetes > Micrococcales > Microbacteriaceae > Microbacterium > Microbacterium sp. NPDC080220. The sequence goes on along the minus strand of NZ_JBFBOP010000001.1, from coordinate 292,173 downwards.
CTGATCGCCCAGATGTGCGTCAGGTCGGCGAACTCGGGATCGGCGAGGAGGGCCCGGAAGATCGCCTCGGGATTGCAGAGCGCACCGTTACCCGCGAAGGACTCGTAGAGGACCGTCCGATGCCGGATCGGCCGCGACCGGGACCAGGCGATGAGTTCGGAGGTCGGCACGCGCTTGGCGCGGGTGAGGGCGGAGCGGATGGCACGGGTGACGGCGGGCGGAAGGGGCGAACGCATGAGGGGTGCTGTGCTCTCGTCGACGGCAGGTCAGGGCGCGACTTCTCCGGCCCGGCGACGCGCTCGCGCCGCAACTGCTCGGTGAACGCGTCGCGCCGCCTTGTGCATTCTAGCTTCGACCGCCTCGTAGAACCCCCATGCGACCAGGAGGCTGAGGGGGATGCCGAGAAGACCGACGAGCCCCCAGGCCTCGGATCCGAACGCGAAGGCGAGGGTGGCGAGCACCGGCACGTGGACGAGGTAGAGGCTGAAGGAGATCTTGCCGAGCCACTGGATCGGGCGTGTCTCGAAGAGCCGGATCGCCGGCCGCCACGCGAGCGCGACCAGCACGGTGCCGGCAGCACCCGGTGCGGCGAACGCCCACAGCAGGTGATTGAGGTCGGTGCCGCTGGGGAAGATCGGGCGCGCCAGCCAGCTGCCGATGAGCATGAGGGCGCTCACCAGGGTGAACAGCGGCATGAACCAGCGCGGGCGGGGGCGTTCCACCCAGGCGAGCAGGTCCGGCATCCGCGCAGCCATGATCGTCCCGATCACGAAGACGGGGAAGTAGAGCAGTTCGCTCTGCTCGAAGAGGCGCCCGACGACGCTCAGGGCGCAGCAGACGATGACCGCCGCGAGCGCGTGCCGCCGCACGAGCAGAGCCAGAGCCGTCGCCAGCGGCAGGACGATCGAGTAGAGCAGTTCCCAGTGGAGCGACCACAACGGGTTGTTGAGGGGATACTGACGCGGAACGAGCGATGCCTGCGCCAGGAACGATCCCGCCGACACGCTGTCCGCGTGCGTTTCCGCCATCCAGGACCCCGGCGGCATACGCGACGGGTCGCGGGGGACCAGGAGGATCAGGATCGCGCTCAGGGCCAGCGAGGCGATGACGGGTCCGTAGAGGCGGACGACGCGGGCCGAGAGGAAACCCATCCAGGAGAAGTTCTCCTTGAAGACCGGCAGGACCACCACGAGTCCCGAGAGCACGAAGAAGACGAGGACCGCTTCGTTGCCGGCCGTGAGGAGTTTGACGGGGGACTGGGAGATGACCGCCCAGCTGACGGTTCCCTCCAGCAGCGGCTCCGCGATCAGCAGCCAGTGGTGCAGGAGCACGACGAGGGCGGCCACTCCGCGAAGTCCGTCCAGGCTCTGGATCCGGCCGGACGGCTGCTGCGAGGGAGTCGTGACCACTCGACAACGCTAGTCAGTCCGCGCGCCGCCTCCACACCACTTGCGCGCGCCGGGCCGGGTGTGCAGCCCCGCGACGGTCAGCTGCCGACGCCGGTGGCGGCCAGGACGCCGACGACGAGGGATGCCGCCGCGAGCAGCAGGGCGACGCCGATGAGGACGGCGTGCACGACGAGGAACCGGGTCGGTCGGCCCTGCGCGTCCCGCGCCCGTGTGTCGCGAGAGACGCGACGGAAGAACGTCGGCCACACGAGCACGTTGAACAGGGCGTTGGCGATCAGAAGGGCCACGAAGATGGGGAGCACGCGGCCACGCTACCCGCTGAGGGCGGGGTCGTCGCCGTGTCGCTTCCTGCGGGATCGCGGCAGCCGACGCGGAGCGACGGCCGTGAGCTCCGCCGGGAACTCGAGCGGCGGCGGACCGAAGGCGCGCCGGGCTCCGACGATGACCCGTCGGCCGAGGATGTGGTTGCCGCCGCCGCCGATGACCGCACCGATGCCGAAGGGGAGTGCCCGCCCGAGGAGGGACGCGCTGCCCTGGGCGGCGAATCGACGGAGGAAGGCGCCCTTGAGGCGGTCGATGAGGGGACCGACCATCGCTCGCGGCAGCGACGTCGTGATCATCTGGCCCCAGTACGCATCGCGGGCCGGGCCGGTGCCGCTCACCTGGCGGGCGAATTGGCTCACCAGGTCGACACCCTCGCGACCCACCATGAGGGTCAGCACGAGTGCACGGGCTCGGTCGGGATCGTTGACGCGGATGCCGTGCACCTCCGCCAGGGACTGTGCGAACAGGGCTGTCGCCTCGAGGAATCCGACGGTCTCGGCACCGCTGAGCGCGAGCGTCACGCCCGTGCCGATGCCGGGCACGACGGCGGTGGCGCCGACGGCGGCACCGCCGGTCGTGACGGTGGCGAGGTAACGACGCTCGAGGATCCGGCCCATCTCGGCCGGGGTCGCTTCGGGATGCCGCGCGCGGATCGTCCGCAGGTGCGCGAGGACGGCTGGCCGCTGCACCGCGAGCACGCGGTCGAGCAGTCGGATCATCCACGGGTGCTCGGGGGAACCCTCCGGGGGGAGCCCGCCCGCCCAGGGCGCCCCGTCCGGAAGGGAGTGGATGCGGGGGACGTCACTCATGGTGGATCTCACGATGCGCCGGGACGCATCGTCCGCTGCCTCAGACGTAGAGGTTCGCCCGATCGAGGTCTTCCGCGAAGTCGACCTCGACGGCGTACAGGTCGGAGATGTCGAGGGGCCGCAGCTTCAGGCCGTTCTCGGCGATCGCGAGCTCGAGACCCCGCTCGAAGTAGTCCTGGTTGTCGACGTGGCCCAGCTGAGCGATGAGCGCCGGCTTGTCGGCGCGCGAGATGTAGTTGATCCCGACCGCTTCGCCGAGGCCGCCGACGACGGTCTTCGACAGCTCGGCGATGTTGCCGTCCGCGTCGACGGTGTACTTGACCTCTTCGTCGCTGACCTTCGAGGTGTTCACCGTCACGAAGGACTGGTCCGCCTCGATGAGCGCCAGGGCCCGGCCGAGCACACGCGGATCGAACACGACGTCGCCGTTCATCCAGAGGACACCGGACTTGCCCGTCGCCTTGAGGGCACGCAGCAGGCTCTTGGACGTGTTGGTCTGGTCGTAGCGGTCGTTGTAGACGTAGTCGACGTCGGGGAAGGCCTCGACGATGGTCTCGGCACGGTAGCCGACCACCGTGGTGATGTGGGCCTTGGGCCCGAATGCCGCGCGGATGTTGTCGTGCTGCTGCCCCATGATGCTGCGGCCGTCGCTCAGCGCGGTCAGCGGCTTGGGCAGGCTGCGGCCGAGGCGCGAGCCCATGCCGGCTGCAAGGATGACGATCTTGGTCACGGGGTGCTCCTGACGATGTGGTCACTGTCCGTACATCGGAAAGACACATCTTCGTGCCGCCCTCGATGCTATCGGTGTCACCTGAAAAGGGCCCGTATCCTGGCCCGACGTTGTGCATTCGTGATAGTGCGACCCCCTGTGGCGTGCGCCGGAAGTCGCACCGGTCGGGCTTGCTAAGTTTGAGGGGTGACGCCTCCCAAGACACGACCGCCCCGCAAGAAGGCTCCCGTGTCCGGCGCCGACAACCCGGTTCCGCCGCCTCCGCCCGTACCCGTCGACGAGGTCGCGCAGGCCCTGCCGCCCAAGCCCGAGGTGCCGGCCGCCCTCGCCGCTGCGCGGTTTGAGGAGGCCTCTCGCGACCCGGGTGAGGACCCCGCCGACCAGGACGACGCGACGTCGGAGCCGGTGTCGGAGCAGGAGGTGCTGCCCGAGGCCGAACCCGAGGCTCAGCCCGAGCCCGAGGCTGACGGCGAGCCCGACGGCGAATACGAGTCTCCAGCCGAAACCGAGCACGTCTCCGCATCCGAACCTGAACCCGAGGTCGCACCCTCGGCCGGCGTCGAAACCGAGCCCGAGACCGAACCCGAGATCGAATCCGAGCCCGACGTGGAAGCCGAGCCGGAGACCGTCCTCGAGCTCGAAACCGAGCCCGTGATGGAGCCCGAGGTTGAACCCGAGGTCGAGCCCGCGCCGGAGACCGAGCCGGTCCCGGCTGACGAGACCGCGACGGACGACGACACGGCGACCGACGCCGGCGCCCTCGAGACGGCGACGGCCGTCCTCGACCTCGACGGCGCCGAGGCGGGCCTCGACGCATCCGATCCCGCCCCGGCACTGCGACTGGAGAAGGTCTCGAAGTCGTTCGGTCGGACGCGGGCCGTCGACGCCGTCGACCTCGAGATCCCCGCCGGCACCTTCTACGGGCTGGTCGGGCCCAACGGTGCGGGGAAGACGACGACGCTGTCGATGATCGCCGGTTTGCTGCGGCCCGATGCCGGGACGATCGTCGTCGGCGGGGTCGACCTGCAGCGGGATCCCCGCGCGGCGAAGGCGCTGATGGGGGTCCTGCCCGACCGGCTGCGCACGTTCGACCGCCTCACCGGGCGGCAGTTGCTGCACTACTACGGCGTCCTGCGCGGGCTCCGCCCGGCCGTCGTCGCCGAGCGGACGGAAGACCTTGCCCGCGCCTTCGATCTGACCGCGGCGCTCGTGCGGCCGGTGTCGGACTACTCGGCGGGCATGACGAAGAAGATCATGCTCGCGGGCGCGATGATCCATGCTCCCCGCCTGCTCGTGCTGGACGAACCCTTCGAGGCGGTCGACCCCGTCTCGAGCGAGGTGATTCTCGAGATCCTCACGGCATACGTGGCGCGCGGTGGCACCGTCATCCTCTCGAGCCATGGCATGGAGCTCGTCGAGCGCGTCTGCGACGGCGTCGCCGTGATCGTCGCCGGCCAGGTGCTGGCCCATGGATCCGTCGACGAGGTCCGCGGCGATCACACCCTCGCGGAGCGCTTCGTCCAGCTGTCCGGCGGACTCAGCGACGTGGAAGGCCTCGAGTGGTTGCACACGTACTCCGACTGAGGCTCGCGCTGCTCGCGGGTTCGCTGAACGCCCGCCCCGGCGTGCTCGTCCGCCGCCTGGCCGCCTTCGGGATCCTCGCGGTCGCCGTGGCGGCGGTGTGCGTCGCGCTCGTCCGGCTCGACCGCGTTCCGGATGCGGATGCGGCGACGCTCGTCGTCGTGGGCGGATCGCTCATCGTCGGCGGCTTCCTCCTCGTACCGCTCTTCACGGGGGCCGACGATCCTCTCGACCCTCGGCGGTTCGTCGTGACGGGCGTCGAGCCTCGGATCGTCGCGTGGTCGGTGGTGGCGGCATCCCCCTTCGGACTGCCGGGACTGGTCACGATCGCGGTTGCGGTCGCGATGTCGGTGGCGTGGATCGGTCACGGGGCGTCACCCGCCCTCGCCGTCCTGGCCGCGGTGCTGTTCGTCGCCACGAACGTCCTCGCCGCGCGGTGCGCGATGGCCGTCTCCGTCCTCGCCCTCCGCGAGCGCAGGTCGCCGCAGCTCACGGGCCTGATGGTCACAGCGGCCGCGATCGTCGTCATCCCCGTGGCCGTGTTCGCCTTCTCGCTCGAGTGGTCCGGGGGTCTGCCCTCGCAGCTCGCTGAGGCGGCGCAGGTGCTGGGCGCGACGCCTCTCGGGGCAGCCGTCGCCATCCCGCTGCGCACCGGCGGCGACCTCGTCGTCTCGGTCCTCGTGGCCTTCGTGACCGTGCTCGCGCTGGCGGGTGCGTGGCGGCTGCTCGTCCAGATCATGATGAGCGCGACGGAGCGCGAGGTACCGGTGCGCGAGCGTCGCGGACTCGGCTGGTTCGCCGTCATGCCCGGCACCCCCGGCGGCGCGATCGCCGCGCGCAGCATCGTGTACTGGTCGGGCGACCCTCGGCACCTCGCCAACATCGTGGTCGTTCCCATCGCCTCCGTCCTCATCGTGCTGCCGCTCCTGGTGGTGGGCGTGCCGTTGTCGACCGTCGCGCTGATCCCGCCGCCGATCCTCGCGCTGTTCCTCGGCTGGCTCGTGCACAACGACCTCGCGTACGACTCGACCGGGATCTGGCTGCACATCTCCGCCGGTGTCCGCGGCGTCGCCGACCGGGTGGGGCGCCTCGTCCCCGTCCTGCTCCTCGGGGTGCCGCTCCTGGCGCTCGCCATCACCCTCTCAATCTGGGTCCACGGGCGGTGGGTGGTGCTCCCGGCCCTCGTCGGAGTCTGCGTCTCGCTCTTCGCGACGGGTCTCGGCCTCAGCTCTGTGGCGTCTGCGGCCGCGCCCTACGCGGTCTCGCGTCCCGGAGAAGGACCGTTCGAGCAGCCGCAGCGCACGGGCGGGTCGGTCGCTCAGGCGGCGGTCCTGTTCGGGGCGATCATCCTCTCCGTCCCCGCGCTGTGGGCGGGCTGGCTCGCGCTCGGCGGCGACGAGGGCGCCGCATGGACGTCCTTCTGGGCCGGCATGGGTGTGGGGGTGACGGTTTTGGCGGTTGGGATCGCCGTCGGCGGGGCGGTCTTCGAGCGCCGCACGAGCCGCCTCATGGAGTTCGCCGAAACGCACTGACCCCCGTCCACGAGGGTCCCGCCGGCAGTACACTCGGGGGAATGAGCACGCCGATCGACAGCCCGGATCAGGGCGGCCTCGCCACACTCGACCGTGAGCTCGAGGAGCTCATCCGCGAGGAGTCCATCGAGCCGGGTGACCATGAGCGGTTCTCGCACTACGTCAAGAAGGACAAGATCCTCGAATCGGCGATCACCGGCAAGCCCGTTCGCGCGCTGTGCGGCAAGAAGTGGACGCCGGGGCGCGACCCCGAGAAGTTTCCGGTGTGCCCCACGTGCAAGGAGATCTACGCCTCGCTCACCTCGTAGACCGTCGGCAGCGCCGGATCGGCGCGGCTGAGGGCGAGAGCGGTGACGGGCAGCTCCTCCCGCACGCTCAGGTGATGCGCCCGTGCGGCGGCGACGCCGTCGGGTCCGAGGTGCGCGGCATCCGCTTCGCCCTGCTGGACCAGAGCGACCTGCAGCGGACGGGCATCGGGGTGGGCGGCGGGCGTGTCGAGCTCGTCGAAGCCGGCGGCGACGGCGACCACCTCGCCCGTCGCGACCCCGTCGACGCGGGTGCGGAACGCAGCCTTGCGTCCGCCCACGGACGCCTTCGACGTCGAGGCCTTCGCGACGGAGACCCACCCGCCGTCGGCGCCCTGCCGTGCGACGAGCTTGTAGACCATGCCCGCGGTCGGAGTGCCCGATCCCGTCACGACCGAGGTCCCGACGCCGTAGGCGTCGACGGGGGATGCCGCCAGTGCCGCGATCGCGTACTCGTCGAGGTCGCTCGTCACGGTGATGCGGGTGCCCGTGGCGCCGAGTTCGTCGAGCTGCGCGCGCACCGACGCGGCGACGGTCGGGAGGTCTCCCGAGTCGAGGCGCACGCCTCCGAGGCCCGTGCCCGCCACGCGGATCGCCGTCTCGACGCCCTGGCGGATGTCGTAGGTGTCGACGAGGAGCGTCGTGTCGGTGCCGAGCGCGTCGATCTGGCTGCGGAAGGCGTCCTCCTCGGTGTCGTGGAGCAGTGTCCACGCGTGTGCGGCCGTCCCCATGGTCGGGATGCCCCAGGTGCGCCCGGCCTCGAGGTTGCTCGTCGCGGAGAATCCCGCGATGTAGGCGGCCCGCGCCGCGGCGACGGCGGAGCGCTCCGCCGCACGGCGCGACCCCATCTCGGCGAGCGGGCGGTCGCCGGCGGCGATGCTCATGCGCGCCGCAGCGGTGGCGACCGCCGAATCGTGGTTGAGGATGCTGAGGGCGAGGGTCTCGAGGATGACGGCCTCGGCGAACGAGCCCTCGACCGTGAGGATCGGCGAGCCGGGGAAGTAGAGCTCTCCCTCGCGGTACCCGCTGATCGTCCCGCGGAAGCGGTAGTCCTCGAGGAAGCGGATGGTCTCGGCGCTGACGATGCGGTGGTCGCGGAGGAAGGCGAGCTCCGCCTCCTCGAACCGGAAGTCGGCGAGTTCCGCGAGCAGTCGCCCGGTTCCCGCGACGACACCGAAGCGGCGTCCGCCCGGGAGGCGGCGGCCGAAGAGTTCGAACACGCAGCGGCGGTCGGCGGTGCCGTCGCGCAGCGCGGCATCCAGCATCGTGAGCTCGTAGCGGTCGGTCAGCAGCGCCGTGGACATGCCCATGCCGTCACTCTAGCCACGCGCGAGCGGACCCCCGCGCGAGACTAGGCTGGACGATCGTGACGGACGCACCGATCGGGATCTTCGACTCCGGAGTGGGCGGCCTCACCGTCGCCCGCGCTGTCTCGCAGCTGCTGCCGCGGGAGTCGGTGCTCTACATCGGCGACACGGCGCACTCCCCGTACGGACCGAAACCGATCGCCGACGTGCGTCGCTACGGCCTCGAGGTGCTCGACGCCCTCGTCGACGAGGGCGTGAAGATGCTCGTGATCGCCTGCAACACCGCGTCGGCGGCGCTCCTGCGCGATGCGCGGGAGCGATACGACGTCCCCGTCGTCGAGGTCATCGGCCCCGCCGTGCGCACCGCCATCTCGACCACGCGCAACGGGCGGATCGGCGTCATCGGCACCGCGGGCACCATCGGCTCGGGCGTGTACCAGGACATGCTCGGCGTCAACGAGCGCCTGAGCGTCTTCGCCCAGGCCTGTCCGCGCTTCGTCGACTTCGTGGAGGCGGGGGTCACGGACACGCCCGACGTCCTGCGCGTCGCCGAGGAGTACCTCGCGCCGCTGCGTCATGCGGGGATCGACACCCTCGTGCTCGGCTGCACCCACTACCCGTTCCTCGAGGGCGCCATCAGCTATGTGATGGGCCCGGACGTGTCGCTCGTCTCGAGCGACACTGAGACCGCGAAGGACGTCTATCGTCAGCTCGTGTCGCGCGACCTGCTGGCCGGACCCGACGCGGAAGCGACGCATGTCTACGAGGCGACGGGGGATTCCGCCGAGGACTTCCTCCGCCTCGCCGACCGGCTGATGGGACGCGGTGTGAGCAGTGTCCGCCTCGTCCAGACCGGTGCCATCGACCTACCGAAGGAGACCTCATGACCGAGACCACCCGTGCCGACGGCCGCGCCGTCGACCAGCTGCGCCCCGTCACCATCGAACGCGGCTGGAGCGCCCACGCCGAGGGGTCGGCCCTCATCTCCTTCGGGGGCACGAAGGTGCTGTGCACCGCATCCTTCACCAACGGCGTCCCGCGCTGGCTGACCGGCAAAGGCAAGGGGTGGGTCACCGCCGAGTACGCGATGCTGCCGCGCGCGACCAACTCCCGCAACGACCGCGAGTCTATCAAGGGCAAGGTCGGCGGCCGCACCCACGAGATCTCCCGGCTGATCGGTCGCGCGCTCCGCGCGGTCGTCGACACGAAGGCGCTGGGCGAGAACACGATCGTCATCGACTGCGACGTGCTGCAGGCCGACGGCGGCACCCGCACCGCGGCGATCACGGGCGCCTACGTCGCCCTCGCGGATGCGATCGAGTGGGGCCGGGCGAAGGGGTTCGTCGGGAAGAACGCCAAGGCGCTCCTGGACTCGGTAGCGGCGGTCTCGGTCGGGATCATCGACGGTGAGCCCATGCTCGACCTCGCCTATGTCGAGGACGTCCGCGCCGAGACCGACATGAACGTCGTCGTCACCGGTCGCGGGCTGTTCGTCGAGGTGCAGGGCACCGCCGAGGGGGCGCCCTTCGACAAGCGGGAGCTCGACGCGCTGCTCGACCTCGGTGTGAACGGATGCGGCGACCTCCGCGACATCCAGCTCGCCGCCCTCGCGCAGGAGCGCGCGTGAGCCGCATCGTCCTGGCGACGCACAACGCGCACAAGGTCGAGGAGTTCGGTGCGATCGTCGCCGCGACGCGGCCCGACCTCGAGGTCGTCGGCTACGACGGACCCGAGCCCGTCGAGGACGGCGTGACGTTCGCCGAGAACGCGCTGATCAAGGCGCGCGCGGCGGCCGTCCACACGGGGCTCCCCGCGATGGCCGACGACTCCGGGATCAGCGTCGACGTTCTGGGCGGTTCGCCCGGGGTGTTCTCCGCCTACTGGGCCGGGCACCGCAAGGACGGCGTCGCGAACTACGAGCTGCTGCTCGATCAACTCTCCGACATCGCCGACCCGCATCGGACGGCGCAATTCGTGTCGACGATCGCGCTCGTCGTCCCGGGCGGCGAGGAGCACGTGGTGACGGGGGTCTGGCCGGGCCGGCTGGCGACGGCTCCCGCGGGTGGGAACGGATTCGGCTACGACCCCGTGTTCCTGCCCGACGACGCCGGCGGGCGCACGGCCGCGGAGTTGTCGGCGGCGGAGAAGAACGCGACGTCGCACCGCGCCCGCGCATTCGAGGCGCTGGCGCCGCTCCTCGCCGCGCTCTGATTCCCGCCGACACGGTTCGCTGAGCCTGAGAATCGGACTCATTCCCGAGTAGCCCGAGCCGGGCGGGAGGGCGGCCGCCCCGCCCTACCCTCGAGGTATGCACGATCACGCGCCCACCGGCATCCGCGGCGGACATCCCCGCCGTCTGCTCGCCGTCTCGCTGGGCATCACCGCGACCGTGCTCGTCGTCCAGCTCGTCGGCGCGATCCTCACGGGATCGCTCGCGCTCCTCGCGGACGCCGGGCACATGTTCACCGACAGCTCGGGTCTCGTCATCGCCCTCATCGCGGCGTCGGTGGCGGCGCGTCCCGCCGATGAACGCCAGACCTACGGCTACCAGCGGGCCGAGGTGTTCGGCGCGCTGCTCAACGCCGTCATCCTGATCGTGCTGGGCGGATGGATCGCGGTCGAGGCGATCTCGCGCCTCGTCGACCCCGCCGAGGCCGAGGTGCAGGGGCTGCCGATGCTCGTGGTCGCGGTCATCGGCCTCGTCGCGAACGGCGTCTCGCTCTACGTCCTGAGCGCCGCTCAACGCACGAGCATCAACGTCCGCGGCGCGTACCTCGAGGTGCTGGGCGACCTGGTCGGCTCCGTCGTCGTCATCCTCGCCGCCGGGGTCATCTGGCTGACGGGATGGATGCCGGCGGACGCCGTGGCCTCCCTCCTCATCGCCGCCCTCATCGTGCCCCGCGCCGTCGCCCTGCTGCGCGAGGTGTTCGCCGTGCTCGGGGAGCGCGCGCCGGCAGGGACGAAGGTCGCCGACATCCGGGATCACATCCTCGGCACCGAGGGCGTCGTCGACGTCCACGACGTCCACGTGTGGCAGCTCACCCGGGGCGCGCCGGTGTTCACGGCCCACGTCGTCGTCGCACCCGACCACTTCGCCGACGATCGCGCCGGCGCACTCCTGTCGCAGCTGCAGTCCTGCCTGTCCCGGCATTTCGACGTCGCGCACTCCACGTTCCAGCTCGAACCCGCCGGTCACGTCGAACACGACGCCCACGCCTGACGCCGGTCAGTCCTCCATCCGGACCTGGTCCGGGGTCTTGTCGGGTCGCAGACCGCGCCAACGCGCGTGGCGGAGGGTCCCGTTCGGCGTCGCCTCGGCGTACTCGACCTCGCCGACGAGCTCGGGGCGCACCCAGAGCGCATCGGATGCCTCTTCCCGGCCGACGTCGACGAACGGGTTCTCGTCGGTGCGCAGCGGGGTGAGCGCGGCATCCAATCGTGCGAGGGTCGCGTCTCCGAAGCCGGAGCCGACACGCCCGACGTAGTGCAGCCCGTCGGGCGTCGGGATCCCCATCAGGAGCGACCCGATCCCCCCTGAGCGACCGCCCTTGCCCGGACGGATGCCGCCGATCACGATCTCCTGCATCAGGGTGAGCTTGACCTTGAGCCACTGGTCGCTGCGCTGACCGCGTCGGTAGATCGACGACGGGTCCTTGACGACGACACCCTCCAGATCCATCGCGCGCGCCGTGGCGAGGGCGTCGTCGACGTCGTCCGCGATCGGGGGGAGGACGATCGGCTCGTGCGCATCGGCGGCGAGCCGTTCGAGGAGCTCCCTCCGCTGCGCGAGGGGCAGCGGCGCGGCATCCCTTCCGTCGATTTCGAGGACGTCGAACAGCAGGTATTGCACCGGGATCCGCCGCGCCTCGCGTTCGATCTCGGGCGCCTTCGTCAGGTGCATCCGGTGCTGCAGCAGCGAAAAACTCGGTCGACCGCGTCCGTCGAGAGCGACGATCTCGCCGTCCACCACGCAGGAGGCGGGACCGAACGCCGCCGCCGCGGTCACCTCTGGGTAGCGCGCCGTGATGTCGGTGCCGCTGCGGGCCCGCAGCCGCAACGTCTGTCCGTCCCAGATGCCGAGGGCCCGCACGCCGTCCCATTTGAACTCGACCCAGGCTCCCCATCGCTCCGCCGCCCGGCGCGCCAGGGGAGGGGTGGAGGTCGTCGCGAGCATCGGCGACGGGGGCGGGAGGGGCGTGGCGGGGGAGGGCGGCGACGCGGGTGCCGGAGGAGCGGATGCGGGGGGCGCGGCATCCGTCTTCATCCGGTGCAGCAGCCACTGCGACTTCTCCCCGTCGCCGCTCGTGCGGATGAGAGCGAGGCGCACCGAACCGAGCGGGCCGCCCTCGCGACCGGTCGCGGTGAAGATCACCTCGTCGTCGCGCCACTTCTCCAGCGCGAAGGTGCCGGTGTCCCAGATCGACATCGACCCGGCACCGTACTCGCCCGCCGGGATCTCGCCCGCGAAGCCCAGGTACTCCATCGGGTGCGGCTCGGTCATGACCGCGAGGTGGTTCGTCGAGGGGGAGTCCGGGATGCCGCGCGGCACCGCCCAGCTGACGAGCACGCCGTCGCGTTCGAGACGCAGGTCGTAGTGCAGGCGCCGGGCGTGGTGCTCCTGGATGACGAAGCGCGCGGAGCCGGCGGACGGTGCGCCGGCGGGGGAGTCCGGCACGGGCTCGGGCGTCTTCGCCGCGGAGCGCTTCGCGATGTACGAGGCGAGCGGCCCGGCATCCGTCGGCGCCAGGGCGGCGAACAGGTCGCCGACCTCGCCCAGCCGCTCGAGGACCTCGTCGAAGAGCAGGTGGCGCAGATCGGGGTCGTCGAGCTCGTCCCAGCTGCGCGGCGCGGCGACGGTCGGCCGGTCGCGGCCCCGCAGCGAGTACGGTGCGATCGTCGTCTTCTTGCCGTTGTTCTGGCTCCAGTCGAGGAACACCTTGCCGGGACGGGCGGCCTTCGACATCTGACTGACGACGACGTCGGGGTGGTCGGCTTCGAGCAGGCGGGCGAGTTCTCTCGCGAAGGCGCTGATTTCGTCGCTCGTGCGGGATCCGTCGAGGGGGGCGTACAGGTGGATGCCCTTGCTGCCGCTCGTGACGGGCACCGGGTCCATCCCGAGGTCGATCAGGATCGCGCGCGCCCAGCGCGCGACCTCCGCGCACTCGGCGAGCCCCGCTCCCGGGCCCGGATCGAGGTCGAGGACGAGTCGGTCGGGGTTCCGTCGTCCCCCGGTGGCGTCGAAGCGCCATTGCGGGACGTGCAGTTCGATCGAGGCGACCTGCGCGAGGTAGACGAGAGTCGGGATCCCGTCGACGAGCGGGTAGTCCTTCGCGCCGGTCGAATGCTCGATGGGCCGCCGCGCGACCCAGGGCGGCGCCCCCGCTTCGAGGTGCTTCGCGAAGAACGAGCCCCCGCCGGTGCCGTCGGGCCAGCGGATGCGGGTGACCGGCCGATCGGCGAGGTGCGGCAGCATCGCCGGCGCGATGCGGGTGAGGTAGTCGATGACCTCGCCCTTGGTCATCCCCGTCTCCGGGTACATGACCTTGTCGAGATTCGTCAGCCGCAGGCGGCGCCCGTCGACGACGACCTCCTGCGGTGGGGCTGGCATGGGCCCAGAGTAGTGCGCAAGCCCTGTCGCAACGTGCTGTGACGGGTGTCTACTGGTGTGATGCGAGCGATCTGGAAAGGCGCCCTCACCTTCGGCCTGGTGAACGTGCCCGTCAAGGTGTACTCCGCGACCGAGGACCACGACGTGTCGCTGCACCAGGTGCACGCCGCGGACGGCGGCCGCATCCGGTATCAGCGCATCTGCGAGATCGACGGCGAGGTCGTCCCGTACGCCGAGATCGACAAGGCGTACGACGACGGCGAGCGCACCGTCGTCCTGACCTCCGACGATTTCGCGGCCCTGCCGAGCGAACGCAGCCGCGAGATCGAAGTCGTCGAGTTCGTGCCGACCGAGCAGATCGACCTGCTGACGCTCGACAAGGCGTACTACCTCGAGCCCGACTCGAAGAGCCCCAAGGCCTACGTCCTGCTGCGGCAGACGCTCGAACAGACCGACCGCACCGCGATCGTCCGTTTCGCGCTGCGGCAGAAGACCCGGCTGGCGGCGCTCCGCGTGCGCGGCGACGTGCTCGTGCTGCAGACGCTCCTGTGGGCGGACGAGGTGCGGGAGGCGTCGTTCCCCGTGCTGGATGAGCCAGTGAAGATCTCGAGCAAGGAGCTGGAGCTCTCGGCATCCCTCGTAGACAGCTTCTCGAGCGACTTCGACCCGACCGAGTTCACCGATGAGTACCAGCAGGAGCTGCGCACCCTCATCGAGGCGAAGCTCGAGAAGGGCGACGCGTTCGACACCGCCGAGACCTTCGGCGAGAAGACGGATGCCTCCGGCGGAGAGGTCATCGACCTGATGGAGGCCCTGCGGGCGAGCGTCGAGAAGAGCCGCGCCGCGCGCGCGGGCAGCGGGAAGAAGGACGCTGGGAAGAAAGACGCCGCCGCCGACACGAAGCCGGCGGCGGCGAAGAAGAAGCCCGCGAAGAAGAAGGCCTCCTGATCAGGAGCGGCGGCTCTCCCCGTCGGGGCGCTCGTCGAACGCCTCGGGCTCGAGGACGAGCTGCTGCGCCTCGGCCTGGTCGGTGACGCCGTCGGGTCCGGCGGCCATCTCGCGCTTGACCTTGCGCTTCTCGGCGAAGTAGTGCCACACGATGAAGATGATGGTGCCGGCCACCGCCACGAGCAGGATGACGTCGATGTACTCGGCGACGAACTCGCCGACGCCCGGGATGAGGCTCACGAGGTAACCGACGACCGTCAGACCGAAGCCCCAGATCACGGCGCCGATCAGGTTGTAGAGCGAGTACTTGTGCCATGCCATCTTGCCGACGCCGGCGGCGACCGGGGCGAAGGTGCGCACGATCGGCACGAAACGGGCGAGGATGACCGTCACGCCGCCGTAGCGCTCGAAGAACGCATTCGTTCGCTCGACGTTGCTGCGACTGAAAAGGCCGGACTCCTTGCGTTCGAACACGGCGGGTCCGCCCTTGCGACCGATCAGGTATCCGACCTCACCGCCCAGGAACGCCGCGAGACCGATCAGCAGGCCGACCACCCAGACATTGATCCCGAAGACGCCGTTCGGGGCGTGGGTGACCGGGTTCGACAGCAGGCCCGCCATGATCAGCAGGGTGTCACCCGGCAGCAGGAAGCCGACGAGCAGGCCGGTCTCGGCGAAGACGATGAAGCAGACCACGACGAGGGCCCACGGGCCGGCCGCGTTGATGATGGTCTCGGGATCGAGCCAGGGAAGCAGTGCGAAGGGGTGCACGGAGGTCTTTCGATTCGCGGCGGTGGGCCCGCCGACGGATGGGCGCAAGGTGTGAGGCACGCGGGTGCCTCGTGCGGAAGGGGGGACTTGAACCCCCACGCCCGAAGGCACAGGAACCTAAATCCTGCGTGTCTGCCGATTTCACCACTCCCGCTGGTGCGTTCAGTCTAGGGCGCGCGGTGGGAGACGCCTGAGAGGGATATCCCGAGGATCGCGCGGCGATGCGGACCTGGTCAGGTCAGCGCGGGATCGTCCAGGAGCGGCGCCCGGAAGTTGGCGCCGACGTGCGGCCCCTGCGCGAAGTAGTGGCGGAACCCGTAGTACAGCGGTCGCCACGCGTCGGTGTCCACGCGGTCCTGCCCCTCCCGCAGGATCCCTTCGTGCGCGTGGACCTGCAGGACCTGCGCCTCCACGGCGACGGCGTCGCCACCGTCGATGCCGACGATCTGCGCCACACGAGCCTCGATCTGCACCGGACATTCGGCCACACGTGCCGCCGTCACCGCGTCCGACGGCAGGGGGGTGAGACCCCCCAGGGTCCACTTGTCGGGCTCGTGGCGGTAGGCGGGTCTCTTGGCCTCGGGCACCGGGTTCCGCCCCGTCGTCGGCGCGATCGCCTCGACCGCGGCGACGAGGTCGGATGACGGCAGGTTGATCACGAGTTCGCCGACGCGGCGGAGGTTGGCGACCGCCTGGCCGTCGGCGCCGAGCCCCAGCATGTAGCGGTCGCCCAGCGCCCAGGCGGAGGAGATCGGGCTGATGTTCGAGGACCCGTCGGGATTCACCGTGGTGATCAACGCGACCGGGGTCCCGAAGTACAGCACGGGCAGTTCGACACGTCGCGTTTCGTCCATCCTTCGATTCTCGCCTTCCGCCGACAGGGCGTCCGCAGTCCACCTGGAGCAGGTGGCGTGTGGATAACTTCCGCGCCGGGCGGGGTCGGGTTGCGAGGATCCCTGGCCATGAGCATCGCGTCCGCCCCGACTTCGACCCGCGGGCTCGCCGCGGTCGCCGAGCGGGTGCGCGAGCGGCTGCGCAGCGAGCAGGTCGACCCGTCGCGAGACCCCGACCGCGCAGCGTTCATCGCTCGCGCCGAGGTGCGTCGCCACAACGACTTCGCCCTCGCGCGAGGCGTGGAGGTCATCGAGGACGAAGCAGGGTCGGTCCGCGACATCCTGTCGACCGTGGCGGGGTACGGCCCCCTGCAGGCGCTCCTCGACGACCCGGAGGTCGAGGAGATCTGGATCAACGCGCCCGACCGCGTCTACGTCGCCCGCGAGGGGCGCAGCGAACGCGCACCGATCGTCCTGACCGACGCGGCCGTGCGCGACCTGGTCGAGCGGATGCTGCACGCCACCGGCCGCCGCGTCGACCTCAGCCAACCGTTCGTCGACGCGTCGCTGCCGGACGGGTCGCGCGTGCACGTCGTGTAGCGCGAACCGACAGTAGGCCGCGGACGACGAAACGCCCCGCCATCCATGACGGGCGGCGGGGCGCGGAGGTCAGATCAGGCTGTGCGTTGTCGTGATCGCAGGCGTGACTCGGCGCGGCTCCGAAGCCGGCGAAGGCGGTGCACCAGCATCGGGTCGAGCACGGCTGCTTCGGGTGTGTCGATCGCGCGACCGAGGAGCTGGTAGTAGCGAGCGGAGGTGAGTCCAAGCTCAGCCTCTATGGCCTGCTGCTTCCCTGACGGGTGATTCGGGTAGCGCGCCTCGAACTCGAGAAGCTGCTTCGTCGTTAGCACGGTGGTTCCTCAACGGGTTGGCAAGTCCCGCAACGGATCCGCATGTCGTCTTCATCTTCATCCATGCCGAGAGGATCCCACCGACTACCGACATCCTCCGGCTCCGTGCGCCTCGTGAACGCACGAAACGCCCCTCACCGCACACGGAGTGCAGGAGGGGCGTTTCGTTCAATCCCTGGGCTTACAGACAGACGGGTTATTGCCGGTGTACGCGGTGGAGCAGAAGCCGTCGATGCTCAGGACTGTCGCGTAGTCCTTCCCGTCGACACGCTGAGCAAAGCACGTCCACCGGGCGGACACCTCAGAGCCATCCGACAGGGCGACCACAGCCACCCCCGAGATGTCCGACGCCTCGACACCATCCGACTCCATCGGCACCGCGACGACATTCTCCGTCGACAACTCGGAGTCCAGCCACCCAGCCGCCGGCACCGGCAAAGCCTGCTCGATCTCGTACTGCAGGTCGTCCACGCAGAGGCGGACCCCAGCATCCTGCGCGGATGTTCCTGAGCAGCCAGCGAGCAGCAGCACGGCGGCGGCCACCGACACGACTCCGAGCTTCCTCACGCGGGGAGCCTACCGGTCACGCGCCGCAGACGCCGGGCAGGTTGTCGGCGGCATCCGGGCGTTCGATCCAAGGAACGTCTTGGAACCATCCGCATCCGCCGCACTGGTAGCCGCCGTCGACGTCGCGCATGACCGTCCCGCAGGCGGGGCAGTTGGGTTGCTCGCCGCCCTCGAATGGGTCGGCCGAAAGCGTCATGGGGACGATCCTATGTCGGCGTACGATGGCATCCTCGGCCGGAGGAAGGATTCTGGCCACCCGTGACGAAGAATCGCAGGTACGAAGCGCACTACGACGCGCTGAACGACATGCGCATCGAAGAGGCGGCATCCGTCCTCACCCCGACGACGCTGCCTGTGCAGGCGTACGGTCGGCAGACGATCGAGTGGACGCGCCCGGGGGTGCCGGTGTGGGCCTGGATCTCTTGGGCCGACGGTGCCGCCACGAGGATCCCGGCAGAGGCGACGGGGTGGAACGACCGGGTCGTGTGCGTGGAGTGGGAGGCGCGCGGCGGCCGCCGCTCGTGCATCGTGTGGCGGAACGCGGTCAGCCGCCGCGCGCAGTGAATCAGGCGGCGCGTGCGTACTGCCGGGCGGCGACGTGCACGGGGTGGCGGTCGTGGCTCATCTCGGAGGCGGCATAGTGCATCGTCGTGCGGATGTCGGCGTGCCCCATGAACGCCTGGACCTCTTCGATGGGGACGCCGGCGGCGAGCAGCATGCGCGCGCACCCGTGACGGAGCGAGTGCGGATGCAGCTCGGGCGGGAGCCCGGCGCGCTTCGCGAGGCGCCGGAACCAGTCGTAGCCGCCGTGCCGGGTCTGCTCCTTCCCCGCCCGGGTGAGGATCAGCGGGCCGCTCGTACGGTCACCCTGCGCGGCGTAGAGGATGCGGAGCAGCGGGATCGGGATGGGCGCCTCGTAGGGGCGGCCGCCCTTCCGGATACCGGTGAGCACGACGTACCCGAGCGGCGTCTCGGTGAGGTCCTCGATCTGCACCCGGCACGCTTCGCTGATCCGGAGGCCGAGGTAGGCCATGAGGGCGATGAGCGCGTGGTGTGCGGGTGAGGTCGCGGCGGCCGCGGCGAGCAGCTCCTCCGCCTGCCTCGGCGTCGTGTACGGGATGGTCGCGCGGTCGACGTGCCACCGCGGCATCCGCATCATCAGCGTCGGGTCTCGATCGATCAGCTCATCGACGGCGGCGAGCCGGTAGAAGGAGCGGACCGTCTGCAGCCGGCGCGCCGCCGAGCGGGGACTGTTCCCGCGCGCGTCGATCAGGTACCGCCCGAACGCCTCGAGGTGCACACGGCGCGCGTCAAGCGGATCGAACCCCTGGGCGGTGCACCAGTCGAAGTAGATGCGCAGGTCGAGCTCGTAGAGCTTGCGGGTGCCGCCGGCGTACCGGTCGAGGAACCCGTCGCGGGCGTGGATGGTGGTGGGCGCGAACGCGCGAGGTGTACCGTTCATCACGGCGATCTCCTAACCAGATCGTCTCAGCCCCCGCCTGGTGCTCCAACACCGGTCGGGGGCGCCTCCGTCTTTGGAGGTTCCGTGAGGCTACGACGACCCCCGGACACCACGCAAGCCCCTGCGAACGGCATGAGGCCCCTCGCCGTAGCGGGGGCCTCATGGTGCTCTTCCGATTGAGCTACCGCCGTGAAGGCGACCCGGACTCGAACCGGGACCTCTGAACCTGATTCGCATCAGGAAAACACCAGTACGTTAACACCCCATGGGGTCACTTGACGATGCTCTCTCGCCACTTCTTCAGGGAGATGCGCTGAAGCATCGACTCTCCGAGAAGCTCCTAGCCTGGACCCTCCCAGACCTCGAGCAGCGCAGCCGTCCCGATGCGGACTTCTACGAGACGCTCGGGCTCGCTGCGATCCTCCGCCGCACCCTGACCGACAAGCACCCCGTCGTCAACTCAGCACGAGCTCGACTGCGCCTTCCCGGGCCGATCTTCGAGTTCACGCCTTTCGACGTGCCCCCGCCCTCACCGCCGGGCCACGGCCTCACCCCGATGCTGGCGCTCGCGGGAGATGAGTTCACCGAGCCCACCGAGCGTGCCAACCTCCGACGGTTCCTCTCGACTCCGGCAGGACACCTCTACTCCGAGCCCGTCAGCGTGCGCGACATGATCGACTACTTCGCCAACGTCAATGGAGCCGTGCACCTCGGGAAGCCGAAGTCACGCTTCGAAGAGGTCGTGCAACAGTTCGTCGTATCGACACGGATGTCGACGTCTCTGTGGACGGGTACCCTTCGACACATTGCCATCGTCTCCATCCGGGCCCTCCGCCCACTGATCGAGCAGATAGAGGCAAACCCGCCCGAATCCATCCCCCTTAACGCAGAACAACCCCGACCGCCTCGGGGTGAGGCAGCCGGGGGCTGAACGAGGGCGAGCCTCTGGTGGGTCTGTGAGGCCGCTGTTAACCTTGGCGCATGAGGCAGGCCGTGTACTGGTTAGCGATCGTGATCGTCGCTTGCTTCAACGTGTCTTGGGCGTTGGGATCTCAGTCGCTGGCGGCGGTTCCTCTGGCCCTCGCGGCGGTTGGACTTCTGTTGTGGGCTCTGCGTCGACTGTCTGAGCTTGCTCGCTCTGAACGTGTCGAACGGTCTCATCGAGGATCTGTTCCAGCTGCTCACCGCTGATGCCCTGCTGACTGTTCATCGTGACGATGAACATGATCAGCGTGATGAGAACCGTCACCCAGGCGGCCAGATGATTGTCGTACTCGTGCTGGATCTTCTCGCGGATGCCTCGAAGCGGCTTCTCAAGCTGAGGAACGGCAGCTAATACGGTCTTCTCGAGCACGTCAGCTCGGTGCGCGTCGTCGGCATGGTCGGCCTGTTGCTGCGCCCACGCGACCGAAGCGCGTAATGCGTGGACTTGCTTCTTATTGAGCCGGATGAGAAGTTCCCGGCTCCATACAGGCCCCGATGTCATCTCGACGGTGTCGCCGACGATGTTGAAGTTGCCTTCCATGGTTCGGGCAGGTTTCCCGCACCGAGGGCAAGGCTCGCTGACATTCGAGATGGATAGGCCAACTACGTTGTCGAAGTCGAGGAACCTGGACGGGAAGTCGTAGCCGCACCACGGGCAGTGGACGAAGACGGGCATGCCGCTGACACTACGACAGTACGCCCCCGCCCAGCCATCAGGCCGGGCGGGGGCGTACTGAACGACAGCGACTCATAGATGGGGACTCGAACTCATCCCGAAGCCAGCCAAAGGCGGCCTAGGGTGGCGATGTTAGGCAGGCCGCTCGACAGAGAACGCCGGCGTGCGTGGAGTCACGACCGAGTAGTGGAGCATGTCGAGGGTTGCTACCCGATCAGTGGACAGCAATTCGGCGCAAACAAAGAGGGAGGCGTCGACCATCCCCAGTTTACCGTCGACGTATCGTTCGGCTAGCGAGAACAGATCGTCCCAGATGGTGCCGTCATAGACGGGCAGTATCTCCCCGTCTCGAATGCTCCGGATGAGGTCGAGCTCCGCATCTGCACCTAGATGCTTCTCTACGAAGTGAGCGACCTCGGTCAGAGCCAAGACGGAGACCAGGATCGGCGTTCCTATCGATTCCACGTAGGACGCGCATGGCACATGGTTCGAGTCAGAGTCGACCAGGGCGGCGATCAGAACATTGGCGTCGACCACGACCTGCAGGCGAGGCACTAGCCACGCCGCGTTATCAACTCGGAAAGGTCAGTCCGGTTCGTGTACTTCGACAACATGCCGACAATGCTGCGGGCATCCGAAGTGCTCTTCACCCTGACAGTGGCCCGTAGCTTTCTCGCATCTACATTCAGCTCCGTCCTGGGGAAGGTGTCTAAATGGTTTCGACCGATCTTCATGTCATCCCTTCCGTGAACATCCTCTGGAAGTCAGCACCGCCGGCGAAACCGACCATCGAGAACCGGCAGTTCACGAACTGACAGTTCGCAGCCTCGATTGCGCCGATGACGTAGGGCCGGTCATCGGGAATAAGCCAAACCAAGGACGAAGCGTCTCCATCGAAGGTGCAGCCCTCGATCAGACCGTCGTCACCAGTCGTGGCTAACACCGCTGGGCCGATAATGAGGCAGTCCTCGAATCGGTGCCGTTCGATGACCGGTCGAGCAACGGCTAGATCCGCGACACGGACGACCTCCCGCTTGCGCACCGTCCACTCATCCATGCGCTCGATCATCGCATATTGGCGCGTTCATGTTGTCGGAATCAGCACCCCGATAGCGTCCTATCCGTGATGCACATGACGACTTCGGGGCAGATGTCGTGGCAATCCGTTGGAGTCCCCCCGCTCCGAAGTATTCCTGGTAACGGAGCCGAATGGGCGCGCACGTCGGGCAGCGCGCTTGGGGGCGGCTCCATCCGCTAGCCGCCCTCGCCGATTTCGGGGCCGACGAGGGCGGCTCCCCATGCAGTGTTTCCGGGGGCTGAACGATATCTGTCCGTTGAGATCTGACAGGGGCGGGTTAACCTTCCTCCCGCATGGCCTGGACGCGCTGGATATGGAGAGCGTCACGCGCTCGAGCTGACCGCTTCGCGGCCGTGCCCGCCGGGGTGGCGCCGAGCTCCTTCACCCAGCGTTGCAACGTCGACGACGAGAACCCCGTCGCCCGCGTGAGCTCCGGGAACGATGCGCCGTCGACGAGCGCCTGCACCGTCACCCGGTGCAGCTCGAGCTCGGCTTCCTCAGCGGCGCGCTGTGCCGCCTTGATCGCTGCGATCGTCTCTGGTGGGACCACGCCCCGCGCCTGCGGTGTCATGGCCCCACCGTAGCGACGTCAGGCGCGAGGGGCCTGCGGCCAGACGAACCGGCGCGGGCCTTCGCCCACGGAGACGGAGGTCGCCCAGAAGACGTCGTTGCCGTCGAGGAACACCTGACCGTTGACGGAGCTCTCGGGGGTGGTGCCCCAGCAGCGCACGATCATCATCGGGAACACGTCGCCCTCGTTGACCCGATTGCCGAAGTGAACCTGCTTGCCCGTGGCCTCCGGGTTCATCTTGTGCTCGTGAGCGGTGGCGATCGCGTCGTCGCGGCGCTTGTTAATGCGCTTCGCGTCGTCCTCCGAGAGCGTGTAGTGGACGATGCGGCCGATGGTGGGAACGGTGGACATGATGCCTCCTGAGGCGGTTGATGCGGTGTTACCCAACCCCGCGATGGCGCGGGGAAGCTTCTGGGAACGACGAAGCCCCCGGTGCCGCAGCGGGCCGGGGGCTTCGTCGTTAAGGCTTGGTCGTGACGACCAACTATGGCTGTCCGATCAGTTGTCACCGCTGGTCGCTACGGTTCGCTTCCAGCGGCTGATCGTGTTGGTGGAGACGCCGAGGTCGTCGGCCATCATGCGCACGGACGCGCCGTTCTCGGCGGCGGCGCGGACCGCGGCGTACAGGGCGAGGTCGGCGTCCTCTCGCGCCTTCAGCGCTGCGATGATGCGCGCTCTGTCGTCGGGGTCGAGAAGGCCACGGTGCTGCGGGGTCACCCCGCCGAGCGTACCGGTCACCGCGCCGTCACACCCGCCCGTGCGAGCGGACGGAACGTCCACGTATCACCGAAGTCCTCGAGCTCGTGTCCAGGCACCATCTCCGGGTCCGTCATGCGCCGGAACGCGTGCGGGTAGCAGTACACCCCCTCGACGAGCGCTGGGTAGCCGCCGCCACCGACGCCCGTCTTCGGACCCCCCACACGCTCGAGCGTGACGCTGGTCGTCGCGACCTCGTCGCAGTGGCGGATCATGCATTCGACGTTCTCACCTGTTGCGGTCATGCGCTACACACTAGGAGGTGTAGCGACACAACGCAACAATATGTGGGCGATAGGCCAAGTCGGGCGCTCCCATATGATCGAGCGCATGGGGAAACGACGCCGCCGCAGCTCGCGCGACAGCTTCTGGATGCGGCAGTACGGCGGGATGCCGGTCTGGGGTCTCGGTCTCGCGGTCGTCGCGCTGGTGATTGCGGTCGCGATCGCAGTTCCAGCAGCCCTTACGCCGCCGCAGCGGAGCGAGGCTGCACCGCGACCTCTCCCATCAATGTACGTTCCGGAGAAGAAGCCGGTCGCGGCGTTCATCGGTGACTCCTACACGGCAGGAGACGGACTAGCAGACAAGGCCAAAGAGCGGTGGACACATCTCCTGTCCGCGGAGAAAGGTTGGTACGAGAAGAACTACGGGACCGGCGGGACGGGATACGCGACTGCGGGCCCGATCGACGGTGCGGACACCTACCTCGACCGCCTCTCACGCATCACAGATGAGCCAGACATCGTCTTCGTCTCGGGTGGCCGCAACGACGACGAAGGCGCGTACGAACCTTCAGTGGCTGAGTTTTTCACCGCACTCGACGCCGCATTCCCCGATGCCGAAATCGTCGCGATCGAACCGTTCTACGACAGCGACCCGTACCCGGAGAGGCTCACCCAACTCGGCGAGCTAGTCCGGGACGAAGTGGCGAAGATCGGCGGGACCTACATCGAAGGCGCGGGTGGTGCCCTTACGGGGCACCCCGAGTGGATTCTCGATGATGGTGTGCACCCGAACGCTGAGGGGCACAGGCGGCTCGCGGAGAGTGTCGCGGCCGCTGTGCCCCCGCTCTAGATCTGCATCAAACTGGGTCAGGCGACACCGAGCGCGGTGAGATCGGCGACGGTGATCTCGCTGAACTTCGCGACCGAACCTGCGCCCGCCAACGTGAACCGAAGCCGGTAGGTGTCGCCGAACCCTGGCGGCACGGTGAACTCGGAGTAGAACCGGCGATCAGCCACCGATCGCGCAAGCACCTTCCCGCTCGGCGTTGCGGTGTGGTATCCCATCGCCCAAAGCGTGGCCGCGGTGGCGCCCGTGTTCGAGTCGAGGCGCATGAAGAACGTGCCGGCCTCGCCGAGAGCAAGGTCGAACATCATGCCTAGTCGGTACTTGTGGCCGGCGACCAGAGCATACGTTCCGAACCGACCATTGATGTCCACGTCACCACGGGTGGCGACGTACCCCATGCCACCCTTCGCTGCCGAGAATGTCCCAGGGAGGAATGTACCAGAGCCAACGGAGGTGAGGTTCAGGAAGTCTGTCCCCACGGCTGGGGTGTCGATCGCTAGGGGCTTGGTCTGAAGGTGGTTTGTCGCGGCGGCATTGAAAGGGACCAGGGGTGACACCGCGGAGGCGAACATCCCCGCCAGCGTGGCCGCGATCGTCTCCCCAAGGATCTTCGCGCCCGCCTCTGACGGGTGCACGCCATCGCCATTATCGAGACCTGCCCGATACCCGCCGGTCGTCACGTCGACGAGCGCGGCATGAACGTCCGCGACCGGGACGCCCTCCGAGTCCGCCCACGCCCGAAGCGCCGTGTTCAGCGTCTGCGGAGTGGAGGGTGCGGAGTTTCGGGGCGGGGTCGTCACCGCGACCGTGTGCAGACCGGCCGCGCGGAGTGCCGCATGGATCGCAGGAATGTCCTCCATCGCGGTGCCAGCGCCGTTCGTTCCCGCGAGCACAACCACCGTGTCCCCTGGTTGCGCTACTGCGATCACGTTGGGGACGTGTGTGGCGAGGATCTGCGCGGGCGTGAACCCGGCCGTCGCCGAGATCCCAGCCAGCGTCCACTTGGCCGCCGAAGCGAGCGTCGCCCATGTCGTCCAGGCGGTGTTGTTCTGCCACAATCCACCCTGACGACGGGCCACGTTCGCGTCTGCCCCGTATGCCGCGCTCGCCCACGCGACGCCCTGGTCGGTGATCGAGTCACCGATCGCCCAGACCCGGCGCGTGCGGGCATGGCGTCGAAACGCAAGGGCAAAGGCCTGTCCCTGGTCCGTGTCCAGATCCGTCGCGCCGGCAATGGTGGCGGATAGTCCAGCTTCTCCGAGGCGTCCCGTGGTCGTCAGGGATTCGAGGGCGGTGGCCTTCGCTGCGACCGGGGCGACCGCCGCCGCAGCATCCCCGGCAGCCTCAGCCGCGGCCGACGCATACTCAGCAGCCGACGTCGCAGAGTCCGATGCGACCTGCGCGGACTCCGCCGCCGCCGCCACATCCGCAGACCACGTGTCCGGGATGCTGACCCGTGCACCCTCGACCGTCTCCGTGGGGAGCATCAAGTCAACGTCGATCGCACCCGCACCAGTCGGGACGACCACGCCCACATAGTCGCGGCGGGAACCCTTCACGACACGGTTCTTCTCGTCGAGAAGCTCCCGGACGATCCGGTACGTGTGAGTGAACGTGTCCGGCACGCTCACGTCGATCAGGTTGTTCTGATCGTCACGCCACCCAGCCTGATCCGTCACCGGGAGGAACAGGGAAGCCTGCACGCCCAGCGCGGACGTGACCTGATGCTCCTCACTGGTGAACGGGACCCCCGTCGCATCCCAGACGAAAGACCGGGACGCGGTGACCGTGAGGCGGGTCTTCAGCGGGGTGCCGTCCTCGAGCGTGTACGAAGGACCGGACGTCACCTCACGGGTGACAACGAAATCGGGCCAGGCCATCAGTCCCCCTCGATCGCAGTCTTCGGCACCGAGCCAAGGCCGAGCTTCGTCAGCCAGTCGTTCACCCCAGGCACGGCCATCACGCGGGCAACCAGGCCCATGGCGACCGCGGTGACAGCGATCGCACCGTTGAGGACCGCGAACACCCAGGCCGGGACGATGACGTCGGTCTGCTCGTTCAGGTAGGTGACTACCGCGATCGCGGCACCGTTCACCACCGGGACGAGCACGATGATCGCCTGCGCGATCGTGCGGAGGACGCGCTGCGTCTTGAACCAGATCTCAGGTGTGGTGGTCATGGGGTCTCCTTGTGGTTGCGGCGGATCCACTGCGGCGGGATCGTGTCTTCGATCTCCCGGATGTCGTCCGGGTCGAGGTTGGGGCTGGTCTCGCCCACCCACTGGGCGGCAATGGCGCGGAGGATGCGGGCGAACGCGGACGTGCGGCGCACAGCGGCTTCCTCGACCTCGTCGAGGCGCGTGTACACGCGCTCAAGCTCGCTCTTCACGCGCGCGTCGATACGAGCGTCCAGGGCGGTCTTCGCGTCGGCGGTGGTCTTCCCTCGGGTGCCCCGATAGGTCAGGTAGGCGCCGAGGAGGAGGAAGATGCCGGAGATGATCGGGAGGACGAGTTCGTTCATGCGCTCTCCCGTCGCTCTTTGATCTCCTCACCGAGCATGTGCAGCCGGAACAACGCGAGCGGCAGCCCCCACCCGAGCATCCCGACGACGAACGTGTTCGGCTCCGGCGTTTTGGAGAACAGGAGGATCGCTGCGACGTACCCGGCGACGAGCGCGACGAGGACGAGCTTCGCGAAGATCTCCACCGCCCACAGCCGCGGGAACGCGACACCGAGCAGCGCGGCGAACGCGGCGACGGTGAACACCATCCCGACCGTGTCTACGAACAGCGCCGGGAACAGACGGTTCAGGAGAGAGGAACCGAACAGCACCGCCTGGACCCCGGCCCAAATCGCGATGAGGTCGTACACGGGAAGCCAGAGCCGTTTGAGGTTCCGGTACTTCCATTCGATCGGCGGGATCGCGTCGGGATGCCAGATCGACGCCCGCCACAACCGGCGGATCACTTGCCCCGCTTGGGCATGCCGGCGATCTCCGCCTCAGTGAGCACGTCGACCGTGTACGCGAGCTTCCGACCCGTGATCTTCTCCGACGCGCGACGCCACAGCCACTCCGCCTTCCCGACGTGACGGACAGTGCCGTCCGGGTGGATGGCGTACACGTTCTTCGACTTCTTCGGGCGGGTGAACTCGAGCATCTCGTCCTCTTCCGTGATCGGTGTTGCAGGTGTCGGCTTCTGCGAGCCGGAGGGCTTCGGAGCGGGCGCGGCGACGAGCGGCTTACCCGGGAGGTGCTTCCCGTTGGGGCCGCGGTACAGGTCCGGGTTGACGCGCTTCCACGTCCCGTCCTTCTGCTTCAGCCACAGCTCCTCGTGCAGGTGGTCGTGATCCTTCTTCACCTCACCGGTGTCGCCCATCGTCCCGATGCGGTCCATGAGCGCGACCTTCTGCCCGGCGCGCACGCGCACGCTGCCGGTCTCGTGGTGCGCGAGGCGCGTGAACGCTTCGGTGGTGATGTGGATGTCGACGTAGTTGCCCCAGCCGTTGTGCCACTTCCCGTCGTTGAACGCGGCCTTCACGATGCCCGCGGCGGGCGCGTGGGTCTGCTTCGACTTCGTCGGATTCGCGACCGACCACTTCCAGTCCTTCCCCTGATGAGGGCGGGACGGGCTGTACGGCTTGACCGTGGTGTTCCCGAACGCGAGGCCGGGGGTGACGCTCGCGTAGGGGGCGGGTGATGCGAGTTGGACCATGAGGTCTCCTTCGGGAACGACGGAGCCCCCAGCACCAGGCCAGGGGCTCCGTCAGAGTGAGTCCGGTGTCAGCCGGCGAGTAGTGACACGACAGCGAGAGCTTCGAGCTGCAGCCCACGAGTGCTCTCATGGACCGTGTCCGACATCAACCCCGCCGCGGCCGCTGCGGTGTACTGGCCGATGACCTTCTCGAAGTCGATCAGCGGCTGATCATGTTCCTGCGCGAGCTGGTACAGCCGGTTCATCATCGGTTCCACGTTCCCGCGGGGCCGGTCCGTGTTCCCCAACCCGCCCGGACTCGCAACCAGGACAGGCACGTTCAGGGCGGCGAGACCGTTGTAGTACGTGGTGAGCGCGGCGAGATCCGTCGCGGAGTTCGTGCCCAGACCGCTGATGATCAGGCCAGGGTCGGTCGCGGGACCATCGATCACCGCAGACCACCGTGCACTCCCAGGCGCCCAGTCGACAGCGTTCGTGCTGGACCGGGCCGGGTTGCTGATCTTCAACCGCGGGGTCGGGTACGTCATCCGGTAGCCGAGGACCTCGAACGTGTCACCCATCGACGACACCGCGACCGTGTGCGTGCTGTTCGACAACCCGGTGACGGGGATTTCCTGCCAGGAGGTGGAGGCGGGGATCGTTTGCATCGTCGGCGCACCATCGACGGTCACCATCACCGACGCGCCGGCGGATGCGCGCACCAGCGCGACGAGCCCGGTGTGCGGGTGGGTGGAGGTGAACGTGGCCCGCTTCTCCTGACCCTCACTGCCCGTCGTGGGGATCACACCGATCACCGATGTGGTGCCGGAGATGCGGAGCCGGCTCACCGACCACCGGGAGTCCGTCACTCCGTCGTCTGCGACAACGAAACCGTCAACCCCGCCGAGGAGCTGCTTCACCTGCTCGGGCCAGTTCAGCACGCCCGCGCGGCGGGTCTTCGAATCACCCGGGGTGACGATCTCGAAATCAGCTTCACCGCGAAGTGCACGCCGGATCCCGACACGCGCAGCGAACAGGTCCGGGGATTCACGGTTGAACACCGGGGAAGCCCACGTCGCGGTGGTACCGGTAACCCACGAAGGGAGCCCGTCGCCACCACCGAGCGGGGTGAAATACTTCCCGATCGCGGCGACCCCACGCTCCCGGAGCCCCCCATCCGGGGTGATCTCAACGAGCAGCATGCGTCACGCTCCGATCGGGGAACCGTCAGCGACACCCGGGTTCGAGGACGGCCAGGACTCCGTGGTCTGGTACGTCATCTGCGTCGTGTACGTGAACGTCGAGTTCGCGAACTGCACATACACACCGTTGCCCGCGACCGCGAGCCGACCCTGCGGTGCCGTTGCGCCCGTGTTGAACGCCTCCGACTCCGTGTACGGTGCCCGGAACCCCGGGAGCCCGTTCGCCCCCAGGTCGAGGATCTTCGCGTTCGTCCCATCGACCGCCGCGGTCGTCTTCAACGCGTCGAAAATGAACGTGACAACACTGCCCACACGGCGCCCCAGGAGACGACCCGACTGGACCGTCCCCGCAATGAGAAGCCCCGTCAGGTCACGGACACCCGTATCACCGAGCTCGATCGTCGCCCCGTCGATGACGAGGGCACGCCGGCCCGTCGCGGGTGTGATGATGCTGGTCACCTCAGCGCGGGTGATAAGCGTCTTGTTCGCATCAGCCATGGTCGGTCTCCTACCAGTTCATTTCCGGCGCGGAGGCCGAGGGGGTCGGGAAAGGCGTAGCCCGGGCGACGAGAGCGCCCGTGTCGTCAGGGATCAGGTAGTGGGTCGCGTCGGGGCTGTCGGGGCCGTCCCACACCCACACACCCGCCTCGAGGTGCACGCACTTCTTCACCGCAAGTGCACCAGCAACCGCAGCCGCAGCCGCAGCAACGACCGTCGGGGACGCGGCGAGCGTCGCGGTCACGATCGCCTGGATGATCGAGTTCAACGCGGCACGGAACTTCGACCCCGAGTTGTTCGCGACCGTCTCCATCGTCTGATCCGACGCGGCCGACAGGGACCCCCACTTGATGAGGCTCATCGGTTACCCCCTCGAGGTCCGTAAATGTCGATGTCAGGGCCGGTGATGTCGAGATACACGACATTCCGGAAGTGGGAAGGCGGGGGGCCGAAACCGAAAACGATCCCGCTCATCCCGATGAACTCCCCCAGGTCGCCGATGTCGCCACCGTCACCGGGGTAGATGCGGGGGAACTCGACCCGACCCCGTGCACGGTTCTCCGGGGTCTCCCCCGTCGGGGTGACGAGATAGTCGAGGATCGGGGTGTACGAGATCCCCAACGCCGACTCAAGCTGCACCGTGAACGCCCCGGTCGCTGCGGTCAGCGACGCCTGCACTTCCACGTCCCCAAGAAGCCCAGGACCCACACGGGACCGGTCGGGACGGAACCACAGCCGAGGCTGCTGATCCTCCCCGATCGCATCGCGGGAGTGATCCCACACGTTCCCCGTGATCGTGACGAGAGCCAAGGTGACCTCCAACAGGGTCGGCCCCTGGTCGGGGCGGTACGGGGTGCGGTAATCTCAGGCACCTAGACACAGGGGGCGGGAAGATGCGCGCACGGGCCGGGATCATCACGGCGGGGTTTGTCGCGCTCGCCCTCACCGGATGCTCGGGGGCAGTGGGCGGCGAGCCGGAGGCCGTGGAGACCACCCCTCCGGCTTCGTCCGCCCCGCTGACAGCCGGAACCCCCGCCTCCGCCCCATCGGGCGAGGCCGCTTATCTCGAGGCTGTACGCGAAGCGCTGCCCGCCGACACCGTCATCCCTGACGCAACCGATGAGCAGCTGATCGCGGCCGGCGAAGAGGCGTGCGCGGTCCTGGCAGACGGCGGGGATACGGTCGCCACCTCACTCATCGAGGGCGAGCCGACCAGCGAGGCGGGCTACTACAACGACAGCAGCGCCATCTTCACGGCCGCTGCGATCAGCCTCTGCGACTAGCCGCCCACGACGACTCTCAGTCGATTCGAGGTGTCGCGCATGATCGCGCCGATGAACGAACCCGGGACCTCGGACTGTGCGATGGGGATCAGGCTTGTCATGGTCACGTCTCCGTCGAAGATCGCGCCCTGATCGACCTGGATCCCGCCCTCGACGCCGAGCAGCGGCGTTCGCATGTGGATTTGGATGAGCGACTCGATGAGCCCGCCATCCTCCTCGGAGATCTCGATCCCGCCGGCTAGCAGCTTCCCGCCCGCGGCGATGGTCATGTTCCCGGTGAGGTCCACGTCGCCCGCAATGGTGCCGTCACCTGTCAGGTCCCAGACGCCTTCGACGGTGAGCGGCCCGGTGATGGTGACGTTGCCCTGCATGTCGACGGTTCCGGTCATGTTGAACGAGCCGGTGACGTTCGTGGTGCCATCGATCTGAAGCGTCCCTACGATCTCCACCCGCCCGCCCGAATCGACGCGGAGAAGCCCGCCGATGAACCGGAGTCGACCCTCCGTGACGGCCGCGTTCTGCAGCATGATCGTCGTCTCGAGCCGACGCACCCGGTCCATCAGCTCCCGGAACACCCGGTTGGAGGAAAGATCATCCGCCATAGGACTGCACCTCCAACTGGTAGGTCTGCGATTCCAGGTCACCGGACACACCGATGACCCGCTGGACGGTCACACCGTCGGGGAGCCACGGGTCGTCACGGACATCCATGCTGAGAAGCCGTCCGGGCTTCACGTGCTGAGCGAGGATCGGGGAACCGACCCTCACGTCGAACGACCACTGTTCGATCGGGTTCGTGTGTTCGGCGAGGTCCGCGTCCGCCATGCGCTGCAACTGCGCCTGGTTCTTCACGTCTTTCGCGGAACGGTACGCGTCACGGATCGGGATGGTGAACGGTCCCCCACCAGCCCACGCGGTGAGCGTGTCAGCGTCCGTCCCGTTGCCGGCGTACAGGACCCCTGTGAGCTGCTTCGACCCGTCCACCGTGACCTCAAGGTTCTCCACTCGGGAGTCCGGCGCGGACACGGGGAGAGGTGCGGTCCCACCGACGATGGGGGTCCCGACGCGGGTAGCGAACCGGAGATTCCCGTTGTTGAGGTAGGGGTCGAAGTAGATCTCGACGCCCTCCTTCTCGACCTCGCTGAGACAGTCGTCCATCGTGGGGAACGCGTAGTAATCCCACTTCCGGGAGAACGAGCCAGACCCGTCCGCCGGGAGGTCGATGGGGAGCATCCACGTCGGCTGCGTGAAGTCCCGCAACTGACGGGACACGATCGCCCGCACGGCGCCCGAATAGGACCGGTTCGTGACCGTGAGCGTCCCAGAAGGACCCCACGACCCAACACCGAACCCCATCCGCTGCCGGAACAGGTCCCGAATGTCCACCCACCGTCGAGTGACCGTTCCTGTGGTCCGGTTGTACGGCCCGTCGAGAAGCAGCCCTGCCGCGATGACCGTGTCAGCCTCGTCGATGTGCGCCACCAGCCGAGCGTTCGGCCGCAAAAGGTCACGCCGGAACGCAGGCGACCGGTCGATCGACCGGACATCCACACTGAACGAGTTCGACCCGGACCCGTCGATCTTCGCCGACCAGCTCCCCGACTTCACCTCGATCGGCAGGATCGGTTCACCCGTGATGCTGTCGAAGATGACCGTGCGCAGCATGGCCACCCCCACTCAGACGAACGTGTCCGTCGGTTTCACCTTCATCGACCCGGACCCGCCCGACACGGACACCGAAACCGTCCGGCCGGGCGGGATCGCGAACACATCCGCCGACGCCACACCCGTCCCCTGCAGCACACCGTTCACGTACAACCAGCCCGTGCGCATGTCGATCCGATGCGTCTCACCAGATGACACCGACCGGGTGACGACGAACGAGTGTCCCTGCGACGACACCGTGTACCCCGACGGGCGCGAACCCGTGACCTCGACGACCGGGAAGGACTCGAACGAGCCACGCTGGTACACGTCGACCGTGTTGCCCGTGAACTCGCGCGCCTCCCCGTACCAGCGAGGATCCTGCGCCAACCACTGCACCATGAAGCGGGCCGTCCGGCCGTAGACGAGATGCTGCACGTTCGGGGCCTCACTGCGGCGCGCCTTGATCCAGCGGGACCCGAGCTCGGTTTGTGCCGTGAGCGTCGTAGATACGCGGAAAGGGATCGCGGCGAGTTGCTGCAAGGATCGCTCGTAGTCCGTCGGGCTGGTCGCGTGGAGCAGCCCCGTGATCGAGCCCGACCGGGCCGACAGGTACATCAGCGAATCGAACTCGCCATCACCTGTCGGCCGCTCAGAGCGTTCACCGCGCGGCGAGACACCGTCGTACAGCCCGGTGAACTCTTCGATCGTGAACCGTGCGGGGCCGTTTCCGCCGTTGAACTCGAGACCTGACCAGTGAGCCCTCACAGCGCGCTCCTCATCTCGAACCGGATCTGGCGCGCCGCGGCCTGAGCGACCGTCTCCGTGCTCATCCCTGGCAGGGCCTGGACCGTCTGGTCGACGTTGACGATCGTCTTGCTCCCGCCCTGCTCGACGCCGAGGCGCCGGCCGGTGTCCTGCCAGATCCCGATGTTCCGGTCACGCTGATCAGGCTTCCCCGAGATGTACGCCTCCCAGACCGTCTCCGGCTCAGCGAACTTGTGGATTCCACCCGGGCGGCCCGCATAGATGTCGGGGCTGAACCCGCCGTTCGCGAACGCCTTGTAGTCGTACAGGTTGCCGTTCGCGTTCACGTACGCGGCGCCGACCTCACCCCGAGGCGCTCCCGTCTGACGGACGACCTGGTTGATGATCACGTCCCGGTAACCCGGGATGTCACGGATATCCGCTGCGACTTGCCTCGCCTGCGTCATCGCTGCTTCCCACCCGTTGAGGGTGACCGCAGTGGCGACGTTCTCGGGGATCAGCCCGAGCTTGTCCGCGTACGCCTCGGCTTCCTCCCCGTTGATGCCGTACTGGTCGAGCATCTCGATCAGCCGCTGCCGGCCCTCCTCGAGGACCTCCGCGGCTTCCTCTTCAGAGCCAGTGCGCAGCGCTGTCGCGGCGGCGTATTCGAGGACGCTCTTCGCGGCGGAATCGATCGCCGCCTCGTTGTCGCGGCCCTTCTGAGTCGCGGTGTCAAGGGTGGCGCCGTTGTCCTCATACGCCGCCTTCAGGTCGGCGAGGGATTGCTCCATCTCGCGAGCCGCAGCACGCGTGTCGAGCTCCGCGGAACCGAAGTCGCGGATCTGGTCGGCGAGCTTGCCGATCTCTCCGCCCGCTCCCTCGGCCGCGCCCTGCAGCTCAGCAAGCGCATCGGCGTTCTGCACGGCCCCGTCGGCGGCTTCGTCCGTTGCGGGCCGGATGCGTCCGAGCGCGAGCCCCAGGAGGGTGGTGTCGTCGGCGGCGAGTCCGGCCTCATCGGCCTGACGGATCAGGGAGTCCCGCAGATCCGTCGAGCTGTTGATGAGGGTGAGGATGTCAGCGTCGGTCAGGTTGTACTGCTCGCGCATGACGTCGAGGGTCGCGACGAGCTGATCGGGGGTCACGCCGGCCAGCGCGTCCCCGAGGTTCGTCACCGAGGCGGAGAGCTGGTCGAAGTAGATATCGATCGGGTCGTTGCTGTTCGACGATGGTGCGCCGGACCGCATCTGCTCGAGCACACCGCCGAGGTCGCCCAGGGTCTCCTTGACCCGTTCGACTTCCCACGGGAACGACGTGCCCTCTACGGACTGGGCCAGAGCCTTGTCGAGGCTGCCCTTCGTCAGGGTGTTCTGCAGTTCGGTGGCGGACGCCTCTACACCGCGCAGCTCG
Organism: Microbacterium sp. NPDC080220; assembly: GCF_040686395.1. Taxonomy (NCBI): domain Bacteria; kingdom Bacillati; phylum Actinomycetota; class Actinomycetes; order Micrococcales; family Microbacteriaceae; genus Microbacterium; species Microbacterium sp. NPDC080220. The sequence goes on along the minus strand of NZ_JBFBOP010000001.1, from coordinate 257,468 downwards.
GAGCCGATCGCTTCGAGCCCGGCGACGGCCGCCCCAGCGACAGCGAAGACGCCGACGACGCCCGCGAAGCCGCGGAGCGCGCGCGATGCTCGCTGCACACCGGGAGGCATCCCGTCGATGGCGGCGTTGAACTCAGCGATCTTCGGGATCGCAGTGAAGAAGATGCCTCCCGCGATTGACGCGGCGCCACCGACGACACCGACCCACAGGGCGGCCTGCTGCGCCCCCTCGGGGAGCGCGTTGAACCCGTCGACCATGTCGGTCAACAGCTGCACGAAGAACCGACCCGGCCCGTCCGCGGCCTCACCCGCGGAGATCATGGCGGAGTCGAAAGCGCCGGACAGGGCCTCGACGTCGCCCTTCAGGTTGTCGAGTCGCTTCGCGGCGGTGTCGGCGGCGTACCCCTGGTCGTCGACCTGCTGGGTGTACCGCATGATCCCAGCGCGGCCCTCCTCGAGGAGGATCGTGGCGCCGCGGATCGCGTCCTGACCGAAGATCATGGCCAGGTTCGTCTGCTTCTGCTCGTCGGTCATCCCAGCGAGCGCGGTCTCCAGCTCTCCCGCGAGACCGGCGAGGCCGATGAACTTGCCGGTCGAGTCGTACGCCTCGATACCGAGCGCCTTCATCAGGTTGGCGTTCTCCTTGGTGGGGTTCGCCAACCGGAGGAGCATGGTGCGGAGCGAGGTGCCCGCGTCGGAGCCGAGCATGCCCGAGTCAGCGAACGCGGACAGTGTGCCGACGGCTTCCTCGACGGGAATCTTGAACTGGTTCGCGACGAGACCGGCCTGGTTGAGGGCCTGCGCCATGTCCTCGACATCACCCATCGCCTTGCCCGCGCCAGCGGCGAGCAGGTCGGCGACGTGCGAAGCGTCCCGTCCCTCGAGACCGAACTGCTGCAGCGTGGTCGACATGACCTCCGCGGACCGTGCGACGCCAAGACCGCCAGCCGCGGCGAGGTCCAGGGACCCTGCGAGGCCGCCGGAGAGGATGTCCGCGGCGGTCAGGCCCGCCTTCGACATCTCCTCGATCGCGTTCGCGGACTCCGTCGCGGAGAACACTGTCGCCGCGCCGGCCTCGAGTGCCGCCTCGCGGAGCGCCTCCTGGTTCTCGGTCGCGTCCTCGCCTGTGGCGATGACGTTCGACATCGCCTGGTCGAACTCGGCGAACTTGCCGATCGCGAGACCGACACCAGCGGCCATGACACCGCCAGCGACCAGCATGCTGCGGCCGAGGAGCTCGAACTCCTGCTTCTTCTGGGAGAGCCGTTCGACCTCGGAGCCCGTGTCGCGGACAGCCTTCTGCGCGGACGCGAAGGCTGCGTTCCACTCGTTGACCTGAGCGGAGAGGCTGACACCCACGGGACGGTTCGACAACGGGACCTCCGTGGGTGTCAGGGGTGGGTCAGCCGCCGACCTCGGGCGGGCTCAGCGGCTCCCAGCGGACGACCCACTGCAGGGGCCAGTCGTCGTCGCCAGCGGCGTCACGGCGCTTCTTCTGCGCGCTGTTGAGCGCGTCCTGCGCGAAGTCCGAGAACGGTTCTGCGACGAAGTGGCCGGTGGCGTCCGGGGACAGCGGGTTGTTGAGCGGGTTCGTGGCGTCGGCGATCGGTACGCCGTGCGCGCCGCGCGGGACGTTCTCTCGCTCGTAGTCGGCGAGGATCAGTGCTCGGTCGCGGTCGTCGAACTCCGGCTCCCGCGTCGTGATGGACGTGCCGGTCAGTTGGCCTTCCGCGTCGTAGTGGCGCGTGACTTCCGCGGGCTCCCACCCTTGGAAGCGGCGGGGCGAGATCCCGAGCGAGCGGGCGAGCTTGACGGCTGGCCCGCCGCCGCTTTTCCCAGCTCTCGCAGCTCCTTGACGGCGGCGTAGTGGTTGAGGCCCCAGATGACGGTGCCGATGTTGTTTCGGTGGACCGAGTCCATCGGCTTCCAGATCTCCTCCCAGGTGTCCTGGTCGATGACCTCTCCGCCGAATCGGATCTTGTCGGCCGGGTACAGGCGGGGAAGCTGGGCCTGGTCGTACCCGATGTTCGCGTCGCCGGGGTGCGCGGTGCGCGGGGGGCACTTCGCGACAAGCTGCTGCCAGTCGTCGGGAAGCAGCTTCACAACCTCGACCTCGACGAGCTCGCCGCCGTACACGATCTGCGCCGTCTGGGTCTTCTCCTGCGCGACCTCAGCGCGCTGCTTCTCGATCAGTTCCTTCACGTTCACGTTCTGCTCCTCACCATGGGTCTCACCATCAGGAAGGGGGCCGGGGTGGGGCCTGGTGAGGGAAACCCCACCCCGGGGTCGGTTACGCCGCCTGGACTTCGATCTCGTGCTCGCGCGCGACCTTGTCGCGGACGTTGAGCTTCTGGACCTTCATCAGCTCGCTGTTCGCGGTCGGGGGCACGTCACGGGGCAGGCCGGTCGTGACGGGGATGATCGCGTTGATCTTCGTGTCCTCGTCGATCTCGTGATCGTTCGGGTACCCGAGGATGTGGACGATCTCGCCATCGACACCGGGGGTGCCGAGGACCGTCTCGACGTCGGTCGGCGTGGTCCGGTTGTAGACCCAGCGCACCTCGAGCGTGTCCGTGATCGTGCCGTCGAGCTCGAGCGCCTGGTCGAGGGTGTACCGGCCCGCGGTGATCGTCGCGACGGTGACGGAGTGGTTGAACCCGTCGGGTCCGAGGCCGTACGTCAGTCGCTTCACACCGGAGCCGGTCAGTTCTGCGATGGTCGGGCGGCGACGATCAGCGATCGCCGGGCACCACAGGACGATTCCGTGTCCATCCGCGGCCTGGCCGCGCTGCACTGCTTCCTGCAATGCGTCCTCCTAAGAGTCGGCCCCCGCGGGGGCGGTTGATGTGTCCTCACCAGGACGAGGGGAGGCCGGCTTCTTCGCGGTCCTCTTCGCGGGACGCTTGCGCGGCCGCGGGGTCTTCACCACGCCGGCCACGAAGGTCGCGGGGCGGGCGGTCTGTACGGGGATCGGGTCGAGCACCTCGTAGAGCTCGGGGTGCGCTGCCGCTTCGGGCGCGGCGACGTCGTACTCGTGGAGGGGATCACCGGGCTGCTTGCTGCGGACACGGACGAACGGCATGCGGACCTCCTCAAGCGGGATCGGAGACGATCTCGAACGCGAGATCGCAGAAGAACAGGTCGGCCTTCGGCTCGTAGTCGACGTCGCCGCCTTCATCGAGGCGGATGGGCCACACGTACCGGCCGGGGACGGTCAGGGTCTGCCCGACGAAGGTGAGAGCGGCGTCCGCGAACTGGGTGCAGCCCGCGGCGTCGACCGCGATCGCTCGGAACTGAAACACGTACGTGGCGCGGGAATCAGCTGTGGCGAGCCCTGTGTAACGCGCCGCCTCGAACGACTCGGGGGTCGACGGCCACAGCACCCAGTAGTTGTCCTGCACGAACTCGTCCGCGCCGCGCCGCCGGATCGCGTCATGGCCGACACCGGACAGGATCGGGGCGGTGTGGAGGAGAGCTTTCAGGGCGGCGTGGTGAGCCTGCGCGGTCATCAGTAGATCCCTCCGCGGAGCAGGCCGGACACGGCGCCGGACAGGGTGGACTGGAACCGGGTGCGCGCGAGGGACCGTTCGATCGCGACTTCGATCCCGCGGACCAGGTCCTCGGCGGCGAACTTCTCGGCCTGCCGGCGCGACCTGTCGGGGCGGACACCGAGCGGGCTGACGAGCGGGTCGTCGAAGATGCCCGCGGAGGGGACGAGTCCGCCCTTCCCGGTCTTCCCGCCATACCGGGCCAGGTTGGGGCCGATGTCGACGAAGAAGACGCCCTGGCCGAAGTGGCCGACGCCGCGGAGTTCGTAGTCGATCGTCGCGGTGTACTGACGGCCGAGAGGGTTCTTCGCGGCGAGCTCGATCCACCGGTTCTTCGTGTTCATCCCGACCTGCTGCATCACGCCCGGGATCTCCGCCGGCACGAGGTCGGCGAGTTCGGTGAGGTCGTGCTCGAGCTGCAGCAGTTCGGAGATGTCGATCCCGTTGGCCACAGCCGGCCTCCTGTCAGGTCAGGATCTCCACCGGGTAGCGCGCGGCGGATGTCTGCCCGGCTTGCGGACGTCCGGCGACCTTGTACCGGGTGCCGACGAGCGACTGGTCGACGCGGGACGCGTTCACCAGGACCTCGGCATCGCGAGACACGACAGTCTCCGAGGGGAGCTTCACCATCGGTGACTGGTCGGCAAGGTCCTGCGCGCTCACGTCCCGATCGGACACGGCCAGGGTCGACAGGACGACCTGCGCGGGACCCTCGTACTCGACCGTCACCGGGACGCGCTCAGCCTTCCCCGTCGCCGGGTTGGTCAGCAGCTTGAACATCCCGACCGTGACGGTCTCCGTGAACCGTGTCTCGGCGGTGCGCGCTCGGGCGCGGGCGAGGATCGACTCGACGCTCACGAGCGCCCCAGCACGATCGAGAACGCGCCACGCTTCCGCCGCCGCCGGGGAATCAGCTTCTCGATCTCCGCATCGGTGACGTACACCGCGCCGGCCGACACGGCACTGTCGCGGCGCCGGGTAAGGCGGTAGTCGTCGATCGCTTCCGACTCCTCAAGCCACCCTTCGGTGTTCCCGAGGTACCGGCGCACCATCTCGACGACAGTCGCGACGTACAGCGTCTCCCACAGCGGATCGGTGGGCGGGTCGAGGACGCCACGCTGCTGCAGCTGGTACTGCACCTCAGCTTCAGCGTCCCCGAGCCGCGCCTCCGCGACGGGCTTCTCGTCGTCGGTGAGCTTCCGCCAGCGGTCTTCGAGATCCTCGACTACGACGGAAGGCCACACGGTCAGGCCGTCGCGATCTTCGCGTCGTCGAGCGCAGCGATGATGTCCGCGCGCTTCGCGTCGTCGGCGATGTCGAGCTTCAGCCCGGCCGCCGCGGTCGCCTTCACGGCGTACTCACGCCACGCGTCGGCACCGGAACCGGCGCCCACCTTCGGGGGCGGGGTGAGACCGGCGTCCTCCGGCGGCGTGGAGCCCGCTGCCGGGGTTTCCGGCGTCGCGGCGGCACCGGTGTCGGTCGGGGTCTCCGACGTCTTCTGCGAGCCGCTGTCGTCCTTCTTCGACGACTTCGTCCACACGTGCGGGTTCTTGATCTTGTCCTTCGCCCAGTCGGGAACCTTCTCCCCGGGATGCAGGACGACGGTCGCACCGTTCGGGTCGCGGACGACGACCGTGGTGTTCAGAGTCTTGGCCATGCTGGTCTCCTCCCGTGGTGGGGAGCCGCCCGGTCAGGACGACTCCCCACGTGACGGATCAGGTCAGGCGAGCACCGTCGCGGCGAGCGACAGGTTCGCGTTGGCGAGGACGGGCAGGTTGATCGAGTCGCCGACGACCTCAGCGATCATCGGGGGCTTCTCACCGCGGTACACGCCCGCGACGATGCCCGGCTGCTCGGCCTCTTCGATGCCGTAGCGCTCGTCGGTCGACGTCAGGGTCTGACCCCAGAACGTCGCGCCGAGCTCGGTGCCCTGCCAGTCGTCCGGAGCGACCGGCTCCGGCAGCAGGAACAGCTTCTTGTCGTCGAGGACCCGACCGGCCGCGGTGCGACGGTTGAAGATCTCGATCTCCGGCAGACCGGCTCCCGAGATGACCGCGCGGACCTGCTCCTCCGTCGCCGGGCGGCTGCCGCCACCGACGAGAGAAGTGCGGAACTGGGTGCCCGACGCGAGCGCGCGGTACACGCGACGCGTCATCACGAGACGGCCCGGCTCAGCACCGTTCGTCTCCGAGTACACGTCGATCAGTCCCTCGAGGAACTCGATGCGGTCGACGTCGGGGTCCGCCCACAGGTCGGGAGCGGTGACGTCGTGCGAGCTCGAACGGCCGAAGCTGTCCGCGGCGCCGATCTCGGGGATCGTCGCGACGCCCGTGTTGATCACGATACCGCGCATCCGCTCCGCACGATCCGAGATCGAGCGCACGACCTGGCGGGCCGTGTTCAGGATGGAGCGGCGCAGCGTGTCGTCCGACGCGTTGCGGGTGCGGAGCTGGTCGTACTCCGAGACCGGGATGGTCTGCGAGAGCGCGGGCAGCTCGAGGACGACGCGCTTGCCGCCGGGCTGCTTGCCGATCGTCGGCTCCGCGTCGTAGGCGCGGTAGCTCGCCTCGGCGACGAGACCGTTCGCGCCCGCACGGAAGCGGACGTCGATGCTCGGCACCTCGCGGTTCGGGAGGTAGCGGGCCAGGGTGCCCTGACGCTCCTCGTAGTCGGCCTGAGCCTCGCGGACGTAGCCGGTGAGCTCAGCGGGGTCGATGATGTCGGTCCAGAGGGCCATGTCTTATCCCTTCCCCGTCAGACGTAGAGGATGTTCGACCCGTTCTTCGCGCCGGCGGGGGCGACGAAGGACGAGTAGGCGGGCAGGATGCTGGCGACCTTGGACGCGATGACACGTCCGTGGTCGAACAGCGGGACGCCGAAGTCGGCGGTCCCCACGACCTTCTGGTCGGTGAGGATGTGGCCGACGAGGATGCCCGCGCCGGTCGTGGTGCCGGCGGTGATGTCGTACGGCACGAGCAGGCCGTTCACCTTGCCGACGGGCGTGCCGGCGGGGATGTACCCGTCGGGGAAGTGGGTGGCAGCGGTGAAAGCCGACACGTCGAGGATCTCGGTGCGCGCATTGCGGATGCCATGCGTCGATCCGAGCCACGACTGGTCGCCGCTGCCGAAGTTCTCCGTGCGGAGCTTGGGCATGAGGATCAGTCCTTCTTCTTGGGCTTGTCTGAGTGGTAGAGGTCGCGACCCGACTGGATGCTCCCGCCGGAAGCGGAGGCGTCCCGTTCGCCCTGCGCGCGGAGTCGACGGCTGGGGGCGGTGCCCTCTTCCGTGTTGTCCTTGACCCACTTCTGCAGCTTCTCCGTGTCGACGGACTTGCCGTCCTCGGAGATGAACTGGGAGCGGTCGAGCGCGAAGAGCTTCGACGCCGCGTAGGCGCGGCCGTCGAGGGCCTTGTCGAGCTGGTCGGCGACTCGCTCGAGGGCGAGTTCCTTCCGCTCGGCTGCGAGGGCATCCTGAATGCGCTGGTCGACGTCGGTCTCGGAGACGCCCGCGGGCTTCTCGTCGTCCTTCTTGTCGCTGTCGGCCTTCGGCTTCGGCTGGTCGCCGGGCTTCGGTCGTGCGGCGCGCGCGAGGCGGTCCGCGACGATCCGGTCGACGTCCTCCTGAGTGAACCGGCGATCGGCGTCCCCGCCGTCACCACCACCGTTGCCGCCGTCCCCGTCACCGGAGCCGTTGGCACCGTCACCCCCTCCCGATCCGTCGCCGCCCTGACCGGCGCCCTCGACCGGCGCGAAGTAGCGCAGGAAGGGGCGATGGAAGGCGGGAGCGAACCCGGCGCTGGTGATCTGTCCGAAGGCGTTGCGCTTCATGATGTTCCTCTCCGTTTTCGGCCCGTCGGCCATCACCGTTTAGAGCCCGTCGGCTGCCGCGACACGCTCGCGTAGCGCCTCCACCGCTGCGGTGGGAAGAGTGAGGGGGCGACGCCCGTAGACCGGGGAAGATTCCGGCGGACGTCGCCCTCAGAGCCCGAGCGCGCGCGCCAGACGGCGCACACTGTCGGGAGTCGTTGGTCGGTTCAGACCGTTGAGTTGCACCTGCAGCGCCTGCCGCAGCTCGGCGATGCGCTCAGGTGTCGCTGGTATCGGGTTCGCGTACCGGTCAGCCGACGACGGCCCGATCGAGCGGGGCACGTTCCCCGTGCGGAGCGCGTAGTCGAGCCGGTACTTCGCGTCGTACAGGTTCCGTTCCGCGACGGTCATCGTGGACCGGTTGAGGACGTCCCGCTGGCCGGTGGCCGCGGCGTCGAACCGTGCCGCGCGGGCCGTGGTGACCCGCTGCCCGTTGATCGTGACCGCGCCCCTACCGCGGCCTGCGGCGATGATCTGCGCGTCCGTGCGGACGCCTGGGGAAAGCGGGACGTTGACCTGGCCGCGGTCGCGGATGAACCCTCGCTCGCGGAGCGCGCGGACCGCGTTCGTCCGGGTGCCGGCGGTGCGGTAGATCTCGTCGATGGGGGAGCGGGCGGTCGGGAGCTTCCGGACCTGCTGGTTCACGACACCGTAGATGTCGGCGCCCTCCCGGATCGCTCGAGCCTCCGATCGCCCGAAGGTGGCCTCCTGCTGCTCAGCACTCATCGACCGGAACATCGCGTACGGGTCAGTCCGCATGTCCCCGGCGACGTTCTCCGACGTGGGGATGTGCGAACAGTCGCACCGCGGATGCCGCTGGAAGCCTTCGTTCCACCGGAACCACTTCCCGGCGAGGATGATGCACCGGCTGCACGAAGGCGGGTTCAGCATCCGCACGTACCCGGTGATCGCCGGCCGCTGGATGATGTCCGCCTCGTACACCATCCGGCGCGTGTCGGCGAGGACCGTCAGCGTGGTCATCGTCAGCCAGCGACCCGACTGCGCGAGAGCTTCCTGCGCCGTCGCGCCGCCCGCGACCGCGGTCTTCGCCTTCACGATCGACTCGTCGTACAGCGACCCGATGTCGCGGCCGTCCGGAGCCGTCGCGATGAACGCCGCCGGGACGAGCGCACCCGTAGGCGCCGCGGTCTGCCCGGTCTCCGCAAGCACAGCCGCCGTGTACGGGATCGCCTGCGTCACCGCAGCGAGCCGTCCACGGGCGACCACGTCGAGGAGCGTGCCGCGAGTGCCCGCCCATGAGGCGTCGAAGTCGTCGCCTATCCGGCGCCACACCCGACCCACCGCAGCCGCCGTGGTGGCGGCTACGCCCTGCTGGATCCGGTACTGCTCACTGGACGACCTGGGAAGCATCCTCGAGACCCCTCATCGCCGCGTTCAGCTGCGCATCCTGGATCGCGACCTCATCCCAGTCGCGCATGCGCTCCTGCTCGACAGCCGTGTACCCGAGGTCCTCACGTGCCTGCTCGATCGGGAGAATCGACCGGCCAGCGTTGTCGCGCGCCTGGACGAGCTTCACGATCGCGTCGGCCTTCTGCGCGATCGTCGGAGTCGACGCGTCCCGCCAGGACGTCTCGATCATCCGAGGCCGCGCATCCGCGCCACGCCCCAGCTCCATGAGCACCAGGCGCTGCACCTGCTCCCACCGGGTCGACAGGGTCGTCTGCTTCCGCTCAGCCCGCTTCACTAGCTCCGACTCCGAGGAGCGGATCGCGTCGGCCGACGGCGGGTTGTCGCCCTGGAAGAGGAGGTAGTGCGCCGGCAGACCGAGCTGCATCGCCACGATCTGCATCAGCAGCTTGATCGTGTTGTGGAAGTTCGTGAGCTCCGCCTCGGGGAACTGTCCGAACTGCGCCTTCTCCTTCTCCGTCGCCCACATGCGGCCGGCGACGAGGGAGAACGTGTCGATGGGGTTGCCGGCCTCATCCATGAAGTCGTTCTCGTCGAGACCGGTCGCCCAGCGGCGGGGGAGTGCGTGGAACTCGGCGGACACCATCATGTCGCTGGCGATCTTGTTCAGCGCGTCGAGGGGGCTGATGATCGGGTGGAACACCGAGCGTCCGAAGCGCTGATCGACCTTCCCGTTCCGGTACCGGCCAAGGACGCGCGGGTCGTTGATCAGCGGGACCAGAGCGCACAGGCCCTGCTCATTCGGGCCCGTCGCCTCGCTGGTCTGCTCCTTCCACTCGCTGCCCCGCTGGCGCCAGGTGATCGACGACCCGTCGGAGCGGAGGTAGGTCATCCACTTCGTCTTGTCGGGGTCGGTCCACCGCTTCAGACCGTGCCGCACCTGGTGGGTGCGGGGGTCGTCTTCGTGGATCGCGTCGAACGGGGACTCGATCGTGATCACCGGGGCGTCGTCCGGCCGGTCGCCGCCGCCGACCATCGCGTACGCGCGGCCGAGGGCGAGCGATTCGCGGTGCGCCTGCTGGGAGATGAAGGGCCCGTCGTTCTCCTGCCACGTGTCGCGCACGTCGGCATCCGCTGACGTGTTCGCGACGACCTCACGGGTGAACGACCCATCGGGGCCGACGACGGTGCGCTGCGTCGACTGGACCCGGAAGTCCTCGATGTCGAGCCGGTTGTCGTAGACGTCCACCGCGAACAGGGCGAGGTTCAGGACGATGGGGGACAGCCGGTACCCGAGCTGCTCCTCGAGCTGCTGGGACACGAACCGGAGAGGCTGCTCACCATCGAAGTACAGGTCGTTCTTCAGCAGCGGCTTCTGCTCACGGCTGAGCAGTCGAGCCAGACGGCGGGCCTCGTCGAGATCGGTCACGTCCCGTCTCCTCTCAGCGCCACACGCGCACTTTCGCTCGAGCTTTCGGGGGCTCCCACCCGGCGGCGATCGCGTCACGAACGGCGGCGTTCGCGAGGATGCTCGTCATGGCGAGGTCGATCTTCTGGGTCTCGTTCGGCTTCCCGAGGATGTACTTCTGGCCGGGCTTCGCGACCTTCTTCGCGTTGCCCATGTGCGCCTCGGTGACCGGGCACCCGTCATGGGTGATCAGGCCCTCGCGGAGGTCAGCCTCGAAGCGGCGGATCTCCGGGTACATGCGGGAGACCTGGTTTGTCGGCCACGCGATGACCTTCTCCTCGCCGTGCTTCGCCGCCCACGCTTCACCGTCGGTGGTCCAGTCCTCCGGGTCGTAGTAGAACCGGGCGACCTGGAAGCGGTCGAAGATCTCGTCGATCGCGATGCCGACCTCGTTGTGCGGGATGCGGTCGCCGTGCTCGCGGGGGTTCCAGATCGTCGGGGTGTCCGTGTTCGGCCCCCACCGGGGCGTGAACGAGAACCCGGTCATCGTCTGCGCGCGCATGACGGTGAAGTCGTTGTTCACGCTGCCGTCGAACGCGAGCCCGATCGGTGTCCCGTCGGGCGGGTTCGGGAGCCACGGCCTCTGCATGCGTGCTCCTCACGGGGTGCTGCTGGGAGGGGCGCAGATCCGCCTAGCCCTTGGAGGCGGCGTCATGGGCGGTCTTCGCGCACACAGCAGAGACGCGTTGACGCCCCTCCCACATCTGTCAGGCCGCGACGCGACCGAGGCTGGCGTAGGCGCCCTCCCAGAGCCCGTCGGGGAGCCACGTGCCGAGACCTCGGACGAGCTTGTTGCCGTAGAACCGTTCCGCCTGCGCCGGGTCCTGCTCGAGCAGCTCGGCGGCCTCCGCCTCGATCGAGTCGAGGTCGACGTGACTCGCACCGAAGTACACGAACTGGTGGATCTTCCGACGGTCGCGCTTGTTCTTGTAGCTGAGGTTCTTCGGCGGCTGCCGGTAGAACCGGAAGATGTCCTTCGCGCGGGACTCGTACGTCGCGCGCGCCGTGGACTCCTCGGCGGGGTCCCACGTGTTCGTGAGCTCGACGCCGCGGCCGCCCATGCCGGAGGTGCCTCGACGCATCGTCTGCGCCGTGCCCATCAGGCCGTTCGTCTTCGTGTAGATCCCCGTCTCGTCCTGCACGAACCCGGTCGTCGGGTTACCGAGTCGCGACGACTCCGCCGAGGTGACCTTCTCAATCACACCGTCGTCACCGATGCGCATGAACTTCTCACCGACGCGCACACGCTCCGACAGCGGCCCGCGGAGAACCATCTGCTGCAGCGGACGCCACGTGTTGTTCACCTGATCCTCGGACGTCGCCATCAGCTGGATCAGCGGGGTCGGCCACGGCATGCCCATCGGCTCGCCCGGCTCGTACTCGTACACGAACCCGCAGGAGCACCCGTACCGGGCGCAGTCGTAGACGTCGCCCTCACCGGCCCAGCCGGCGAACAGGTCAGGTCCGAGTGCCATCACCGCGGTCGTCGCCGCAGCCCACGGACTCTTCCCGTACTTCTGCGGACCCACGATCAGCGAACGCCGGTACTCGAACGCCTGGTTCTTGACCGGGTCGTCCGGCCGCCACGGCGTCTCCGGGCGAACCCGACCGTGATTCGCAGTGCACCACAGCTGCCAGTCCGACAGGACGAACGGCTGACCCTTCTTGAACCCGTCCGGGATCGGCAGATGCCACGCCATCCAGTCGGCCTGCAGGTATCCGAGCGTCGGCCACGCGACCTCGAACTCAGGGGTGATCGTCTCCGACATTCGGCAGCGCCCTCAGCCTTCCCCTCGATGACGGCACCTGCCGCTTCGCAGCCGCCGGCTTCGACGACGCGACGGTCGGCGCCGCGACGGGGTTCGTCGAGATCCGGAACCCCGCACGCAGAAGCGCCGCATGGGACAGCATCAGGTCGTTCTCCTGCCGCAGCAGCAGACCCCGAAGAGCCGCCGTCGCACCGGGCTGTTCAGCCTCCACCGAGGTCCGCACGTACATCGCCACCTGACGGTGAGAGGACTGCTCCTCCCAGATGATCGCCTGCGGACGCTTCCACATCTGACCCCAGACCGTCCGCTCACGAGCCGACGGCTTCGACAACGGCCACGCAGGCGTCGGACCAGTCCGAGCCTTCGGGAGAGTCCGGATCGCACCGGCTTCTATCCGCAGCGCCTCAGCGAGCGAACCCGGGTCCGGCGGCCGACCAGCACCCGTCCTTGCGCCACCTCGAGGCATCCGTGATCCTCCCGTCAGCGACGATCAACGACCGATCGAGGGTCGATTCTGAGCAGAATGCTCGCCACCACCGATCCCGGTCGGTGAGACCAGGACACAACTGCCACGCCACAGCCACGGATCCGACGCAGAACGCAAAGCCCGAGCACAGCGCCGGCCCACCCCCAGGCGAAGTCTTTGATTCCGTCGCACATCGGAGCCACCTCCCCGGCGGTCCGGTCAGGTGTGCGCTCTGGGGGTTCCTCCCCACCCCTGTTGTCCGGCTGTGTGGGCCTCGGTGGGGTGGGTTATGCGGGTGGGTGTGCGTGGGTGCTTACGCGGCGGGTTGGGGCGTGGTGGGGGTGGTGGTGGGCGTTAGGACGTGGGGTGCGTCGGTGGAGCCCTCCGGGTCGCCTAGGGTGATGCGCTGGGGTTCGGTCAGGTAGTCGAGGAGTTGCTCTCGCTGCTGAGCGGTGAGCTCAAGCTGCCCGGGTGCGTCGAGGGTGGCTTCGTGTGCGATGACTGTCGCCGCTCCCGTCCGTTCCCGCAGGTCCTCGAGGAGCACGTCCGGCCAGTCTTCGTCCTGCCGGTCGACCTGGTCGAGTACCAGGATGAACGGGGTGTGCTCGTACCCGTCCGCTTTGAGCGTGGGGAGCGGGACGATCTGGATGCGTGCCATGGTGTTGCCTCCGGGGGATGCGTGAGGTGGGGTCAGCTGGTGGCGTTGATGATGAGGGTGATGAACTCTCGGATGGTGAGTGACCCGTAGGGTTCGCTGCCGTTGCGGGCTGTCCAGATCTCGAGTGAGTCGTCCTCGTAGACGCCGGGGTACGTGGCTTCGACGGCGGCGATGGCCTGCTCGATGCGTGATGCCGCCGACGGGTCGTCCTCGTTCGACGTGGTCTCGCGTGCTGAGGCGGGGAGGTCGAGGTGCTTCAAGTCGAGGGGGCCGGTGTACGGGTGACGCTGACCGTGCTCGTCGAGCGTGAACAGGGCACCGGTGGCGTTGACGTAAAGCTGGCCGGGGTGGGTCATCGCTGCTCTTCTCACCTGTGGGCGGCTCGGCCGCCGGCTGCGCGGTTGCAGGTGGCGTGCTCGGGGCCGCGGTACTTCGTGCGGTCGTGGTCGTCGTGACCCAGATCCCAGGGTTCGTCGGCTCGGATGATCCCTCGGCATCGGGTGCACCGGATGGTGCCGGTGGCGACCTTCGGTGCCCACTCGGCGCGGAGCCGGTCGTGTTCGGCGTCGTACCCGCGGGCTTGCCGACGTCCGCGTTGACGGTCGCGTTCGCGTTCGTGGGTGGGGCAGCGGGATCCGTCACGGACGAGGGTGGGGCATCCGGGTTCGAGGCACACCTTCATCGCCATGCGGGTCTCCGAGAGGGGAGGGGCTGGGAGGAGCGGTGCGGCACCTGGCATACCCGCGTGGTGGCGCGTGTTACTCGAACTCCCAGCCCGGTCTAGTCGGCGTCTCCGTCTGCGGTGGTGTCGCAGCAGATGCCGAGGAACAAGCTCCACACGTACTCGGCGCCGCACACAGGGCAGGTGACCGTGGTGCTCACCGACCGGGACCGTACAGGTGCGGGTCGGAGTGGCGGACGTCGGCGGTCCAGATCCAGCGGACGAGGTGCCCGTACGTGCGGGTGCGGGTGAACGCGTGGAGGACAGCGGCCGCAGCTAGGCCGGTGAGGATCCCCAGCGCGTACCTCACAGGAGCGCCACCCTCGCCTCGGTGAGGTTGAGGTCCGCATCGAACTCGGGATGCTCGAGAAGGAACCGTCCGATCGCGTCGATCGCGTTGTCCTTCTCCGCGTTCAGCTTCAGGATGTGGTCGAGCGCGCCGTCGAGCGTCGCTTCCCACGTCATCCCGAGCATTGCTACGCCCGACCTCGGATGACGAGCCCGGCGAGGATCTCGTGCCATGAGGTGAGGCCGAGGCCGCGGGGAACGTTCACGTCCCAGCGTGGGTAGGTCGGCTTCTTCGGCGGCTTCGTGAACGGGATGCCGGCGCGCTTCCGTGCCTTGCGAGCTGCGTTGCCCATGACGGTGCCCCTGTCTCGATGCGAGGTGCGTCCCGGTCGGGAGGAGAAGTCGTCTCGCGCGGCGCATGGGTGGTGTGTGCGCGGCGTCTCGACTCCCGACCGGGACGAGTACGGCCGGGCGTTACTCCCCGATGGGTGCGGGGTGCCAACGGTCCAGCCGGTCCGAATGCCTCGTCGGGCCCGGGGGACGACGAGGATCTAGGCATGCAGATGGCCCCCGACCTTATGAGGAGGGGGCCATCGATAACTGTCTGATTTGAACAGTAGGGGGATTCATCTAGGCGGGGTCGGGATGCCTGTGTTTTCCCGGCGTGTCGCGTCCTGTGCGGCTTCCTCCCGGGCTCGGAGTGCGGCCATGTGCTTCTGGTGTGCGGGGTTCGCTTTGAGGCTCTCGCGGAGCTGCTTCATGAGTACGCGTTCCTCGACGACTCGGACGCTCTGGCCGTTGATGATCGCCCATCCCATCGGCATCCCGTGGCGTCTCCACCGCTTGATGGTGATGACCGCACGTCCTGCCTTCTTCGCGGCCTGCCGGTAGGTGAGCTGCGCCATGGGTCAGGCGTTCGCGATTTCGAGGAGGACGTCAGCGTGGCAGGGTTCGCCTTCAGGGCACCAGCATGCGAGGTTCTTTCCGCGCAGATTGCGGAGGATACGCGCTCTGACGTCTGCGCGTCCGACTAGCCACTCCCGGTAGAGGGCGACCGCGTGGGCACGATCCTTGACGAAGACGTAACTGTCGTCGTCAGTGAACTCGTAGACGCCTCGACGGACGCTCTGGCCGACTCGGAAGGGGTTGCCCCACTGGGATGAGCGAGACACGATCACGGTGTTCTCGGGCTTCCGCCAGCCCTTCGTGCGGCGCTGTTGGATCCGCTCAGGCATTCTTTCCTCCCAGAAGTCGGTCGTTGCGTTCCCGGATCCGCTGGCGAGTGGCTTCCTGCTTCGCGGCCGTCTCGTCCGAGACCGTCGTCTCCACACGCTCACGCATGTACTGACCGAGCGCGCGGAGAGCGTCCATCTGCTCAGGGTCGTTCTCGTCGAAGTCAGCCGCCACGCGCCATGCGATGCCGTCCACGAAGACACACCGCTCAGCCCGTGCACGTGCTCGGCGCCCCGGTTCGAAGGGCGGTTCGGCGCGGCGGCTCATCGGTTGCCCTCGTGTGCCAGACAGAGCGAGTCGACTCCCGGGCCGTAGCAGATGCACTCTTGCGGCGGCGTGTAACGGAAGCCGACTGCGCGGACAGCGGCCGTGAGGCGCGGGATCAGGTCCGCCGATACGAACGAGACTCCTGCCGCGTAGAGGGTGCCGAAGAGTGCTTGCGCGAGTTCAGCTTCCCCCGGCTCGGCCTCGACACGCTCGCTCACTGCTCCCCCTCTTCGACAGGTACCCACGGGCCAGGGCGCGTGCGGCGGATGAGCTGGATCTGCGGGTCGTCGAACCGAGCTACCTCGTTCTCTGCGGCCTCCCGCACGGTGTACGCCGCGCCGCCCATCGAGAACCAGCGCATCTCGAGACCGTTGTCTGCTTCGTAGCCAGCGCCGTACTCCCACTCGGGTTCCGGGTGCTTCCGGCCCGTGACGATGCGCTCTACTTCTTCGACATGCCGCTCCGGGTCGATGTGCGAGCCGTCGTTCATAACGCCATCACCGCACAGGAGGCAGACGCCAGCCCGAACGTATTCGGCCTCGGGTTCCGGGTGCTTCCGGGTCCTGACGATTTCGGTCTGAGCCGACTCAAGCGCGAGCCCTAACCTGCGAATGAAGGCACGCGTGAAAGGCGGGTTTGTGATCACGTCGAGGTCGGACATTGGCCGGGTGGCTTCTGCGATCAGCGCCTCGCGTTCGTCGTCTCGTGCTTCCTGTCCGGTCATCGCTGAACTCCCGGGTCGATCGGGTTCGCACGGCGCAGGACCTCCACCAGGGCTTCCAGCGTCTCGACCGGCTGCTTGAACTGGCTGCCGCCGACCGGGCCGATGTTGTGCGCGCGCAGCTCCGCGCGCAGCTCCTCGAGGCGGACGCGGTCGTTCCATTCCTGCATCGTCCAGATCCGCCCCGAACCGGTCGATGCTTGGCCGGTGAGGATGTCGACCTGCATCTCGTCGCGGCCCGCCGCGGCGTAGGCATACTTCCGCCCGAGCTTGGTCACGACTGCGGACTTTGGCTTGCTGTACATCCGCGACATCATCACGGTGTCGCCGACGTTGAACTTCCGCGGTTCGGTCATGGTGTTGTCTCCTTGAGGTGTTGTTCTGCTGCGGGGGTGCAGAGGTCAGCGATCCAGGAGAACCGGGTGCCGTCCTCTCGCTGGATGGTGAGGGTGGGCCGGTCGGTGTACGCGATCGCGGTGCCGCGGCCCCACTCGGCGCCGTCTGTGGTGCAAGCGATGATCTCGCTCTGCGTGCTGACCCAGTTCCGGTGGTTCGGGTTCAGGTGCCGTGGGTCGGTGACCCGACCGAGCAGGGTGAGGAGTTGCAGGTTCCCGTGGTTGAGGAGGAACGTGTTCAGCGCTTCGAGGAGTTCGGTGGGGGCCTCGGGCCGCTCCCTGCACAAGGTGCGGAGGTTGTCGATCGCGGCTTCCCAGCGTGCGTCCTGAGTGGGGACGACCCGGTTCACCTGGGCAAGTGCGAGAGCCCCGGCGGCGAAGTCCCCGAGCGTGCGCCCGGTGAGCCGTGATTGCGTGACGCCGTCTGCGACCTGCCCGGTGATCTGCTGCAGCCAGGTGTCGAACTCCTCAGCGGCGTGTTCTCCGCCCGTGTGCGCCACGTACGCGGCCTGAACGTCGCTGATCGTCGGGACGGTCACGACGTAGCCTCCGACGCGCCCATGGCCGACAGGCCGACCTCACGCACGGCCTCGTAAATCTGCTTCGCAGGCCACATGGGGTGGTCGATACGGACGGCGAGGTAAGCGATCTGCAGACTCTGCATCGCCTGGGTGAGCACGATCGTCTGCGTGGTGTTCGCCTCGGGGAAGGCTGCCAGGATCGCATCGGCCGCCTCCTGCGCCTTAGCGCGTGCCTCCTCGACGATCTGGTCCGGGTCGAACCCGAACATCTGCGCCATCGCGGCCTTCAGCTGATCTTCGGCGGCCATCACTTCTCTCCTTGCGTGTTGGGGGTGTTCTGGGTGGGCGTGCGTTGGATGTACTGCTCATCGCACGATCTACAGACGCCGACCTTCACGACCCCGCCGTCAGCGGTGTCCGTGTAGTCGACTTCCACCTGCCGGCGGCCGCACGTGTCGCAGCGTTCCCGGCGCGGGTGCGGGTGGATGCCGTGGACCGCTTTGAGCCGGCGGACGGTGCGGAACAGTTCCTCCCGGTCCTCCGCGAGCTCGCTGAGCGTGTACACGGTCGCTGCGTGGGCGATCAGCCACCCAACGGTGATGAGCGCGGTGTCGCGGGCGGTGGACGGGTCGGT
This sequence comes from Microbacterium sp. NPDC080220, assembly GCF_040686395.1. NCBI lineage: Bacteria > Bacillati > Actinomycetota > Actinomycetes > Micrococcales > Microbacteriaceae > Microbacterium > Microbacterium sp. NPDC080220. The sequence continues at coordinate 239,546 of NZ_JBFBOP010000001.1, read as the reverse complement.
GAGCGTGTGAGCAGGGAGGGCGGGAGCGTCCTTCCGGGTGGTTTCAGCGCGCTCCCAGACGTAGCCGGCGTACCGGGCGAGGCATCCCCACAGGTACTCGGCGTCCCGGTACATCGCGTTGTCGACCGTGTCGGACAGGTCCCGGTGATCGTTGCCCCCGGTGATCTGCAACCGGTCGAACTGCGACCCACCCCGCGACACCCCGATGGTGGGAGCGGCGAGGGTAACGAGCATGCTGAGCACGTCGGGGATCTGCCCGAGGTGATGCTCGAAGGACTGGTGCCACCGCCGGTACAGGGCCTGCGGGTCGATGGCGTCGAGAGGGATCGTCATGCTGCGGTCTCTTCCTCATCCAGCAGGTCGAACAGGGTGGGCACGTGACGCTGGTCGTCGTGCTCGCGGAGGTAGACGAGCGAGTCTGCGACGGACGCCGGGTTCAGCTCGCCGCCGTAGCCGCGGCGGCCGGCGCGGACCGCTTCGAGGACGGTGGAGCCGAGCCCGCTGAACGGGTCGCCGACGAGGTCGCCTGGGTTGGAGAACATCGCGATCAGCCGGCGCGGGATGTCGAGCGGGAACGGGCAGATGTGCTGCTCGACGTTGCGGCGCTTCTGCCGGCCGTTCAGGGTCTCGATGCGGAGGACGTCGAACCAGATGTCCTCCCGCCAGGTGCCCGGGACGAGAGAGGCGAAGGTGCCGGGCAGGGCGTTCGCGGCTGCGAGGCGTTCGGCGAGGGCGACGTGCGCGTCGTAGTCGTAGACGCTCCCCCGCGACTGCTGGGTGAACAGCTTCGACCGGATGCCGGGTTCGAGCGCGGCGAGCTCGTCGAGGGAGAGCAGCCGGTCGCCGCCGGTGCGCCATTCCGCGGCCGCGTCGATCTGCCACCGGCCGACGGAGTACTGCGCGCGGTCCTTCACGACGGGGACGTCAGCCCAGCCCTTCGAGCGGTTCGTCTGCGGCTTGTGGAACAGGAGCACGTACTCGGGTGAGCCGACGCCCATCGGCGTGTGGTCGCGGAGCATCTTCGAGTACGAAAGCCGGTAGGTCTGGTTGTTCTCGCGGACGACGTCGGTGGTGACCGTGATCATCCCGTAGTAGTCGAACCCGTGGCCGGTGTAGTGCGCGATCGCCTCGGCGTGAAGCGGCGAGACGGTGTAGACGCCGGCGCCGGTGACGGATCCGAAGAGCTGCCGGTCCTTCACGTGGACGGCGAGGATCCGGCCGGGCATCAGGGATCGGTAGAGCGACGGGGTGAGGTAGTCGTTCTGCCACCAGAAGTGCGCGTTGTCGTCGGTGTGCCCGAAGTCGGCGTAGTTCGGCGAGTACTCGTAGTGGTTGCCGAACGGGATCGACGTGACGATGAGGCCCATCGAGTCGGGCTCGACGTGGTCGCGCCACTCGGCGACGGAGTCGTTCAGCGCGATCGTCCAGGCTTGACCGTGGTGGACCTCCCGCTCGACGCCCATCGCTCGAGCGAGAGCGTTGGAGATCGCGGATGCCGACAGCCCGAACTCGCGGAGGACCTCGGACATGGTGCCGGTGAGCTCGGCGTCCTCGGCCCACTTCTGGTCGAGTACTGCGCGGACCTCCGACTCGGTCTCGGCGTACAGCAGGTGGATGTCGCAGGGCCGCTGCTGTCCGAATCGGTGGATCCGGTGCACGGCCTGGATGGTCTGCTCGTACTTGTGCGTGATCCCGACGAACACGGCCGTGGAGCACTGCTGCAGGTTGAGCCCGCGGCCGAGCATCATCGGCTTCCCGATCAGCGCGTACGTCTCGCCGTCGAGCCACGCCCGGAGGCGTTCTTCGATGTCGACGTCGGACAGGGAGCCGTGGATTGACGAGAACGTGAGCCCCCGATCGGTGAGTGCTCGCTCGAGCGCGATCTGCTCGTCGTTGAGGTCGCACCAGAGGATGATCTGTCCAGCCTCGTCGGGGCCCATCCAGTGAGAGGTGACGATGCGCATCGCCCGGTCGACCCGTGCCTCCAGCGTCCGACGCTTCTCGCGTGCCGCGTCGATCGTGGACATCGCGCCGCCGCGGACGAGGACACCCTGCCCGTCCTTCTCGACCTGGTCGGACAGCAGGTCGACGGTGACCTCCTCCCAGTGGAGCCGCAGTTCGGGGAGGTCGTAGCCGGCGTCGTCGTGGCCGAGGTCGGAGGGCCGCTGGATGAAGCACGCCCACGTGTTGAGCCACAGCCAGAACTCGCGCCGCTTGTGCGGGTAGAGGTGCAGCTCGTTCGCCTTCGACGAGTCGCGCTTGAAGAACCGCGTGAGCGCCTGGCCGGTGTCCATGATGCCGAGGAAGCCGGCGTAGTGGATCAGCTCCTTGTGTCGGTTCGGCGACGGTGTCGCGGTCGCGACGAACCGGAACGGGACGTGCTCGAAGAGGACCATGAACCGCTGGTAGGTCTCGGAGCCGAACGATCGGAGTACTGCGGCTTCGTCGAGAGAGACGGCGATGAACAGGTCGACATCGAGCTTCCCGTCGCGGACCGACTCGTAGTTGGTGACGTAGAGCCCGGACCAGTCGGGGTCGACCTCGTCGGTGTGCCGGACGAAGCGGACCTCGGTGTCGAGGTGGCGGCGGCCGTCGCGGATGATGTCGAAGCGGACGCCGAGTGGAGCGACGATGAGCCCGCGGCGGACGGTGCGCCCGAACGTGTCTGCGCGGCCGTGTGCGCCTCCCAGGGCGACGATCAGGCGCAGGACCTCCAGTTGCATGATCGTCTTGCCGAGGCCGTACCTGGCGAAGATCGCGCGACGGCCGCCGCGCACCGCCCAGCCGACGATGTCGCGCTGGTGCGGCTTGAAGTCGGGGTGACCGGGCTGGAAGATCGGCGAGAACGCCTCCATGGGGACTTTGAAGCCGTAGGAGCGGTCGAAGCGGACCTTCTCGCGCAAAAAGTCGTCGTACGACAGTGACCCGTCGTTTCCGTTGTTGAGGGTCAGGAGAGTGCTCATGCTGCGTTGCTCCTCATGGTTCGGCGTTCACGGGCGGACTTCCCGCCCCAGATGGACTCGGTCTGGTTCGTGCGGAGCGCGTACGCGAGGCACTGCTCCCGGACGTCGCAGCGGGCGCACACGGCTTTCGCGGCGGCGGTGCTGCCGCCTTTCGGTGGGTGGAAGATCTCGGGGTCGGTGGTGGCGCACAGGGCGTCCTGCACCCACGGTTCGGGTGTGATGAGCGCGGCGATCCCGGTCCACTTCACGGTGGGGGTGGAGGCGGGTACCGCGATGACGCGTTCGAGGTCGCTCACGAGGCTGCTCGCCTCCACCACGTCCGGTCGAGCTTCGCGATCGCTTGCTCCGCTGCCTCGTGAGGGTCGATCGAAGGAGGCTGGACGTCCAGGTGCATCACCTTCGCTTCCGGGGCCGCCTGGTTCGCGACGACCTCAGCAGACAGCGCATGGACCAGGGTCCGCGCATCGGCGAGATCATGGGTCGCTTTCTCCCACTTCACGAGGGTGAGCGCGAGCGCCCCCTCCGCCGTCTCCGCTCGGGCGAGAGCTGCGGCGAGGTCGTGGATGTAGGTGAGGAGCTGCTCCTCGATCGCGGGGGTGTGGTGGCGGAGGTAGCAGTCGAGGGATCGTTCCGTCGCGGTCCGGTACCCGGTGACGAGTTCCTCCCGACCTTCGGGGGTGAGCCCGTTCCACATGGTCGCGAACTGGGCCGCGTTCGACGGGTATGCACCCTCTACCGGAGCGTCACCCGCACCGTCCAGGTCGGAGGCGTGTTCTCCGACTGTGTGCGCCTCGCTCGCGGGCGTTCCCGTCTCCGGCGCCTCATCATGCGTCAGCGCTTCCACGGGCGCGTCAGCGGGCTTCTCGCTCTTCAGACGTTCGCGGCGTCGGCGAGCTGCCTCCCGGATCTTTGCGCGGTGTGCGCCACGGCACGTCTCGGCCGTCTGCGGGTGCCCTGGGCAGTCGAGTTCGTCGTGGCATCCGCGCTGGTATCGCGCATCCGTTCCGTGCTCCGGGAGCGGCCGCGGCTCCTTCACCTTCGGCTCTGGCGCAGCGGTGGCGATCTTCGGGTCGTTCGCCTCGTACGCTGCGACGAGCGCGTTCGGGAAGCGGCCCCGCTCCTTCACGGGGATGCCGTTCTTCTCCGCCCAGGCGCGGATCTGGTCACGCTTGCTCTCGGGGGTGGGTCGCATGATGGGTTCCTCCGGTTCGACGTCCACGACGTCATCGGTGTCCTCCACGAGGACGGGTTTCCGTGTCGGGGGTTGATGGGTTTCGGGTGCGAGGCCGAGCTCGTCAGCAATCGCGCCGGGGGTGAGGCCGCGTTTCACGAGCCGCTGGTACCGGTAGTCGCCCGCGTTCAGCCGCTTCGCCGCAGCGCAGGACAGGCCGTGGTCGTTGCCTTCGGGGCACCATCCGCCGCGGCATCCCTGGTCGTAGCCCTGGACGGTGCCGTGGGGGAAGCCGTCCTCGAGACGGTCAGCGCCGCTCACTGGGGGCGTCCGATCGCGTTCGGGTAGAAGCCGAGCCAGCCGTCGCCATACGGAGCGATCTCGCCGGCGATGTCGTCGTCGCCGCCGTCCTGGTTCCAGATCGTCACCTTTAGCCCCCAACGCCAGTCACCGTCGGGCAGCTCGCCGTCCTCCGGGTTCACGACGGCGAGGACTTCGTCGACCTTGTCCGCGATGTGGCGGAGGTCGGATGAGGTGAGGGGGTAATCGCGGCTCATTGCTGCTCCTGGTCTGCTCGTAGCGCCGCAGCGCAGTCTTGGCACGTGACCCGGCTCCGGGTCTCGGTCGTGTTCGTGGACTTCCGGCCGCAGTACGCGCGCCCCACGGTCGCGTTCAACGCCTTTCCCGCGGCGTGGACGGTGTCAACGGCGGCCATCAGAGAGGCACCACCGAAGCGAAATCATCGAGGCCCTGAGCGTTGACCTGGTGGCGGCAGCCCGTGCACGTGATGACGACCGAGCGTGGAGCGACGCCCTCGAAGAACCGGCGCTGCCGTTCGAGGCAGTCCTCGCATTCGAGGAGCGCGATCCCGCAGCACTTCATCCGCATCCGCGCGACCGCTGGCCGCCCGCACGCTCCCTGCAGGCACTCGCACCGCAGGTCGTCGTCCGCGTGCTCAGCGATCTCCCGGAACGCCTCTTCGTCGAAGATGCCGAACCGAGTCGCCTCCTGCTGCTCCGCAGGCGAGAGGAGGGCGCTCACGAGCGCGGCTCCCGTGCCTCGCGTTCCGCAGCGACCTCACGGAGCACCGCGTCGTACTGCACCCGCGGCATCGTCGTGACTGCCCCGAAGGTGATGACGGCGCTGCCCTCGACGACGTCGAAAGAAACTTCGACGCTTCGAGCGCGGACGTTCGCGATCGGGATGTCGCCCTGTGTCTCGAGGAGCGCGCCCGCGATCTCGTCCTCAACCCGCGTCCACGTTGCGGTCATGACGCCACCGGCCCGTCCGTGTCGAACCCGTGCCGACGCATCGGACTCACCCGGCCACCGACCGAGTCGCTCAGCGCATCCAGCGCAGCCCGGTGCGCCTTCATGACCTGATCGGCCAGCTCGGCGCTGTCCGCCAAGCTGAACCCGACCTCGACCGACTGCTGCGTGTTCGGGTCGGTGAGCTTCACCACGACCTTGAAGTCGTCGGTCCAGTCGACCTCCGCGACCGTCGTGGTGTGCGTCTGCTCGATGCTTCCCATCAGGCGCCCCCGTCCAGGTTGAGGCGGTCGCGGATCTCCGCGCGGACAGCGTTGCGGCGGTCCATCCGTTGGATTGCCTTCTCCGTCTTGGCGGTCTTCCCCTCGTCGTGCTCGAGCGCACTCACGCCCATCGCGAGCGCGGTGAGGAGGTTCGCTGTGCGCTGCTCGCGCGCGACTTCGCGCATGGCGACGGCGAGGTCATCCATCGCCTCAACCTGAGTGCGACGCTTCGGTGCCACGGCGGCCATCAGAAGTCACCGCCCGTCGACCACGCCTGCCCCGCGGGCTGCTGCTGGCGCGGTGCGTCCCGGATGACCGTTCCGACCGTGCGTGCCTTCAGGACGATCCGGGTCACCTTCCGACCCGTCTGCCGGTCCTCGTAAGACCCGTCCCGCTCCTCGCCCTCGACGATCACGAGAGTGCCCTGCGGGAGCTGCGCGAGAGCGTCAGCGTTCTGCCACGCCTCGACGTTGTGCCAGATCGTGAAGTCGTCGACCCACTGGTTCGAGTCCCGGTCGAACTTCCGCTTCGTCTCCGCGACGCCGAAGTTCGCGACGTGCTTGTCACCCGCCGCACGGACCTCCGGGACCTGCCCGAGACGCCCCACCACTGTCTTGCTTGCCATTACTGGATCCCTCCGTTGTCGTCGATCAGCGCCGACGGTGACCATGCGCGTGACACCACGCGGGAGAAGGTCCCCTCCCACTGCAGTGACACGCGCCCCTGCTGTCCTTGCCGGTTCTTCGCGATGTCCACGTCGAGCCGGTTCGGTGCGTTCTTCTCGTCCCGGTGCAGGAGAAGCACCGAGTCCGCGTCCTGTTCGATCGCGCCCGACTCGCGGAGATCCGCGAGGGTCGGACGGTTCGACTTCCGCGTCGTCGACCCACGGTTGAGCTGCGACAACGCGATCACCGGAGTGCCGAGCGACTGCGCGAGGAGCTTCAGGGACCGGGAGAAACCCGACACCTCCACTTGCCGCGACTCGACCCGCTCACCGGAGGACAGCAGCTGCAGGTAATCCACGACCACCCCGGCCAGCCGTTGACCCTTCGGCGCCTTCCGAGCGACCGACCGGGCGAAAGCTCGCACCTGCGTGATCGTCGACACCTGATCCGACGTCGACACGTAGATCGGCATGTCCTCGATCTGCTTCCGCACCATCGCGATGTTCTGCCAACCCGCCGAGGTCACCTCGTGGTTCACCAGCGAGTGCAGCGACACCTGGCCGAGCTGCGCAACCATCCGCGCCATCAGGTCATCCCGCGACATCTCGAGCGAGATGAACGCGACCGGGCCCTCCTTCGCGAGACGCATCGCCGCCTGCAGACCGACGATCGACTTGCCCTGCCCCGGCCGTGCACCGACCACGTACAGGCCGCCGGCCCGGAACCCGCCCAGGTGGTTGTTGATGTCCCACCACGGCGTCGGCACGTACTTCGGCTTGTGCTCAAGCCCTTCGACGAACGTGGAGAACGCTGTCCGGCCGAAGGTCTCGATCGCGGGCGCCGTGGTCGCGCCGATGCCGTCTACGCGTTCCCGCGCCATCTCGACGGCCTCAAGCGGATCGACGGCGGTGTTCGCTGCGATCTGTGCAATCGAGGTGGACGCTTCGAGCAGCTGCCGACGCACCGCGTGCTCGTGAACGATCGTGCCGTGGTAGGCGCCGTTCGCCGCCGTCGCGATAGCGGAGGTCAGACCGTGGAGGTACGCGGCGTCGATCACTCCTCGGAGCTCGCCGGCCGCTGCGAGCTCGTCGCCGACAGCGACAACGTCGGTGGGGGAGTTCTGGTCGTGGAGACGTCGAATCGCGGCGTAGATCGTGCGGTGCTTCGGGTCGTACATGTCGTCGGGTTCGACGATCGCGAGCACCTGGTCCAGGACATCCAGGTCGGTCATGATCGCGCCGAGGACCGCCTGCTCCGCTTCCAGGTCGAACGGCACCAGAACCTCAGACATCACCGCTCACCCCCAGCTCGCGCAGCACACGGGCCGGACGCTCCCCGGCGTCGATACGGGACTGAAACTCGGCAGGGTTCACACCGTGACGAGTGAGCCAATCTGAGCCGTCAGCGAGGCGCACACGGTCGGGCGTGACCGCATCCGCCAGTGCGGCGATGTCGGCGGGCATGATCGGGCGGGTTTCCTCCCGGTAGTGCTGCTGCAGCGCCGCCATGCCGACCTCGAGCGAAACGTCCGCGAGGATCTGGGCCCACGCGGTGGCCATCTGCGCGCGCTCCTCCGGCTCACGCCGCAGACGGGCGTCGAGCAGCGCCGCGTTCGTGAGCAGCACGTTCACTTCGCGGGGGGTCATGCCGACACCGCCCGCTGCTCCTGCTGAGCAAGCAGCATGTCCGCTGCGCGGCCCGCGTCCACCGCGGAGAGGCGACCTGTGCGGGGAAGAGGTCGTGCGCCGCTCCACCGCTCCTGGTTCAGCCAGGTGCTCAGCAGAGGAACGAAGCCGATGTCGTTGGCCGGCCAGGTCAGCCACACCGAGACGTGATCACGAGCAGCCGCTTCGATTGTCGACCACGACGCCGCCCTAAGCGCTGCCCGAAGGCTCTTCTCTACGACCTTCCGTGTCGCGCGTCGAGGCGTCGGCCAGAGGTTCCACAGCGCATCGAGCGCCCTATCTACCTGAGAGTTATCTACCTCTAGGTTCTCTACCTCTATAAGAGGAGTGATCTGCTCGCTGGTGCCGGAACCGGCGGCACCACGTGCCGGAACCTCCGCCGTCCGTGCCGGAACCAAATAGGTACCGGCAGGAGATGCCGGAACCTGTGGGGGACGACCATTCGGGTGCAACGTGTACCCGTTCGACGCCCGACCCGCCGTGTTCTTCCGACGCTCACGACGGATCACACCGAGCTCCTCAAGCTCGTTCAGCGCATCCCGAACCTTCCGCTCCGAGCACCGCGCCTCAGCCGCCAGCGTCGCCTGTGACGGATGAATCTCCTCGAACCCAGCCCGCGAAGCGAGCGACGCGAACACTGCGATCGCGTGGACACTCACGCGGGTGTCGCGGATCATCCACGTCGGCACCGCTGCGAAACCTTCTGCCCTGCTCACCAGGACGCCTCCACTTCTCTTGCCTGACCGCGCTCCGTGAGCAGCCACCAGGTCCTGTCCTCCCGCCGCACCCGAACACGGGCCGGCTCGTACTCCTCTGTTGTCGCCAGGCGGCGGATCGCCAGGCCCATCTCGAACGCTTCCTCTGGGTGCTCCGTCACCCACCCGTGGCATCCGGTCGTCCCGGTGCCGCAGAGGATCAGCGCGTTCGGGTAGCTGCTGTCACCCGCGCGGCGTCCCTTCCGGTGATGCAGAGACCAGCCGCCCGCGAGCATCGATCCCCTCAGCGACCAGGACAGGGCGCGCCCGCAGTAGAAGCAGCACTGCCCTTCTCGGTCGAAGAACAGGTGCCGAACCTGCTTCGGCGTGTATTCGGCGCCCATCACGCACCCCCGCCGAACCCCTGCGAGGCGGCCCGGTCCACCGCGCGCGCGTCGGCACGGTCGGTCCGGTGGTTCTCGAGCGCCGCGTCCAGAGCGTCGAGGAACTTCCTCATCGCTCGCTCACGCTGCTCCGCCACGAGGTACGTCAGCTTCAGCTCGTACGCGTCCTTCTCCGCCATCGCCTGCGCCAGACCCAGCGACACCCGCCGGTCCTCCGCAGCGGCCTTCTCCGAGATCTCCACGACCCGCACCGCGACGGCGTTCTCGTAGTCCGCCTTCGCCTGCCCGTAGATCCGGCCGGCGTCGCGCAGCTCCCACGCGAAGTCGAACCGAAGCGACACGATCCGCTGACCGTACGAAGCCGCAGGGCCCAGGTTCGTGATCGTCTCCGCGAGCTTCAGGTGCAGCGCATCCGACGAGTCGACCTCGAGGCCGATCATCTGCCGCAGCACTGCACGGACGGGCGTGGGGATCTCGGGAGACATCAGGCGTCGTCACCGTTCGGGATCGTCGCCGTCGGCCACTCCGTCACCGGGGCGTCGTCCTCGACCACGACCGCGTCGACCACGTCCTCAGCGGGCGTGTGGTCGGGCAGCCGGTCGCGCAGCTCCCACAGGTAGGCGCCGAGTTCGCGACCGTCAGCCAGCGCGACATTCAAGTCGCCCGCCGCTTGCGCCTCCTGGAAGATCGGGCGCAGCTCATCCTTCGACTTCGCCGCGTTCGCGAGCGTCAGCCAGTCCTTCTGCGGAGCGCGCACCTGCGGCGCGTCAGCGGACGGAGGATTCGCGGGAGCCGAGGAACCTGCGTCTGACGAAACGGGCTGATCGGCAGCGGGCGCCGCCTGCGACATCTCCTCCGACGAGTACAGGCCCGACAGGTCCTGCGGGAACGCTTTGCGAAGGGCGAGCATCTCTGCGCACTTCGCCAGCATCAGCGGGCCCATCTTCTGCCACATGTCGGTGACATCGCCGTTGTACTTCGTCTGCACGTACGCGTCCCAGAGAGCGACCGCGTACAGCGCCTCACGGAACCCGCGGCGGTACACACCCACGCGGGCGGCCTTCGGCGGCTCGTGGCTCAGCCACACCTGCGTCCACGTGACACCGTCCGACGTGAACTCCGGAGTCGTCTGCCCCTCGTACTGACCGGTCCGCTCAGCAACGAGACGAGCGCCGTCGATGCTGATCTGGATCTGCCACTTCAGCTGACCCTTCGACTTCCGCGCGATCGAGTAGATCTGCCTTGCGATCGGGTCCAGCCCGGTGCGGGCGCAGTGCTGCAAAAACGCCGCCACGGTCGCCCGCTCGGCGAGCGTCTTCTGCCCCGACTGCGCATCGGTGTGCACGAGACCCGCGGCCTCCACGAGCGCCCGCTCCTCGGGGTTCCAGGTGGTGCTGTCGCTGCTCTTCGGCAGCGTTGCGAGAGCGTTGCTCACTTCTTCGTTCCCTTCCCGGCCGTCACGGTCACCCGAGCCGGCGTTCCCTTACTGGTCGCGATGACCGTCTTCGTGTGCGTGGCCGCGAGGGCGTCCCACTCGGCCTGCAGCTTCTGGACGCGCGCCTTCGCCCGCTCGAGCGCTGCCGTTTCCTTCGGGTGCGCCGCCGCCGCCTCCTCGAAGTCGACGACGATGTCCTCGAACTCGTGAGATGCCGTGCCCGGGGTGAACGTCACCCGGGCGAGCGGCGACTCCTGCGACACGCCCGCAGCGACGAGAGCCCGGTATGCCGTCTCCTTGAGCGCTTTCCCCTCCTTCTCAGCGGCGAGGCCACGGAGGTAGTTGAGAGCGTTCGTGTCCACGTCCTCGTCGATGACCGGACCGTCTCCGTCACGCTGCCGGTCGAGCTCCGTGAGGAACCCATCAGCGATCTCGACGAGCTCCCCGATCAGGGCGTCGTCGCGTTCGATCCAGTGACGGTGCAGCGTGCCAGGCTCGAATGAGCCATCCGGCAGCTCGATCCGTTCCTCGACCGCGAGACGACCGCGGACACCACCGAGGACGAACATGACCCACTGCATCTGCGCGACGTAGCCCTTCTTCGCGAGACGAGGGGATCCGGGCGGCAGGTCGTATGCGGCGGTCTTGATCTCGGCGATCTCGATCTCTTCGTCGAACGAGAGGCGGATCCCGTCGGGCGACGCGAGGTAGCGCGAGTTGCTGACGGCGTGGATGACGCGCGACTCGGCGACGAACCCCTCACCCGCGAGCTCGGCGGCGATGATCGGCTCTCGAGCGTTGCCCCAGTCCGTGTAGCGGTTGCCAGAGAAGGTGTCCACCTTTCGTCCGAGCTTCAGGTCGACGAGGTCCTGCACCGTGATCGCACGCAGGTAGAGGTCGCGGATCTCTGTCGCCGTGACACCGCCACGGCGTTCGGCGAGCCACAGCTCACGGTCCTTGTCGGATGCGCCGGCACGGGACTCGAGGTCGGCCAGGACGGGTGAGTGCTGTGTCATCGTCATGAGGACGTCTCCTTCGTGAAGGCCTTCGGCAGATGCGCCGCCGGCAGGGTGATCAGCGGGCGACCAGCGAGGATCGAGGCACCCACCGCGATCCACACCGCATCCGCCTCGTCGTTGTTGGACGCCTCCGCCTCCGGCAGCCGACGCTCCGTCGCGAGCAGCACCTCGTCCTTCTGCGAGTTGCCCTTGCCCGTCGCGAGCTGCTTCACCTGGTTCGTCGTGACGATCGCGACGTCACGCTCGAGGTAACGGGTCACGATCTCGACCGTCCGGTGCCACGCGTAGTGCAGACGATCGACCGAGCTACCCCGGCCCGCGAACGCGATGCCCTCGAACCCGACGACGTCGTCAGTGCGCAGGTCCACGGCAGAGATCACGTCAGCCGCGAGAGCGAAGATCCGGGCGTAGTAGTCCGTCAGCTTCGGTCCGGTCGGCTTCGAGCGGAGCGTGAACGTCTGCCAGTGCCCGGCGACGTCGTCGTAGATGGCGACACCGCACGAGGTCGTCGAGTAGTCGATGCCGACGAAGCGGGTCATGACATCACCGCGATCCCGATACCGGCCAGCACGACGGCCACCAGCCCGAGCGCACCCGTCACGACCGACAGCACCTGCTCCGCGCGCGACATCACACCCACCGCCGTCCGGCCGAAGGGGCGTGCAGCCCCGCGTGCCCGGGAGGGAACACGCACTGCTCACCGGCAGGGCCCTTCCGCTGGCACTTCGTGATCACGTACTGATCCGGGAGCGGCACCGCCTGCCCCTGGTGCTCCGCGTACCCCGCGGGCAGATCCGTCGGCAGGTCGAGCTGCGCGTCGAACCGGTCCAGGTCCCGCTTCACGACCGCGCGGAGCCAGTCCAGCCCCCACGTCGTGTGCTGCGCCGCGACGAACGGGTCGACGAGCTCGGGGAACGCGGCCTGCAGCTTCTCCCGGTTCGCGAGATCCGCAGCGGACACGGTCGCCAGGAGGCGGTTCACGAAGTGACCACCGTCGACACCGAGGTTCCGGTCGCCCAGCACCCACAGGATGTGCTGCGCCGTCTCCACGGTCACCTTCGGGCGCGGCTTCGTCGCCGGCACTGCGGCGGTCATCGCTGACCACCCTCGAGGAAGCCTGCCGGGGACTCGACCGGGGGGAGGGTCGACGGCTGGGGGGAGACCTCATCCCCGGCAGGCAGCTTGCGAGCGAACACCCACACGACACCGAACGGCGCCAGGAAGACGAGGAGGTCCGCAGAGTTGATCCCGGGCATGAGCGCGAACGGGACGAGAACGATCGACGCAGCGACGATCAGGGCGGCGAGTGCGAACCGGGCCATCATGCTGCGACCTCGCGCTCGGCTCGCTCGGCAGCCTCGGCGATGATCCGCTCGGTTTCGATGCGGATCTTCTCCTCGAGGTAGATCGCTGCAGCAGCGTCGATCGCCTCCTGGCGGGTGGGGGAGGCGCTCATGATGCGAGCGCCTCAACGTCAGCGTCCGCCTCGGACGTTTCGGTCGCTTCGATGACCTGGACGACCTCGCCGAGGCCGAGGCCGAAGGCCGTCGCGATCCCGATGACGGAACGGAGCGTGGGCTCCTCTCCCGCGCGAAGACGCTGAAGCGTGGGCCGGCTAACTCCGATCAGACGGGCGAAAGCCTCGTCGCTCTTCACGCCGGACTGAAGACGGAGACGGTCGATCAGACCCGGGCGAATCATCGCCGTCTGGATCGCCTGCGAACCACTTGGAATCTGCATGCACCAAATGTCACCCCACCGTTCCATTTTGTCAAGCGGACGTTCAAATTGGCTTGCGCACGTTCCGCGAATGGTTCATAGTTGAGCCATGAACGACTCCACGAGGTGGCTTGACGACGTGCGCGGTAAGGACTCCATCCGTGAGGTGGCTCGGAAGGTGGGCACGACTCACGCGACTCTGAATCGGCAGGCCAACGAGGACGCCATGTCCTTCGAGATCGTCCGGACCATCTCGCGCGTGTACGGTCGGCCCGTTCTCGCGGATCTCGTCCGGCTGGGCCACCTCGATCAGAGCGACCTCGGAGAAAGCGACGCAGCGACAGCTCTGCGCGCAGCGCGGGAAGAAGATCTCGTCGCGGAGGTCGGCAGACGACTGGGTCTGAGCGGGTCGATCCTCTTGGACCTCCCCATCTCGGCAGCGGTCGCCGCCTCCAACGTCGTGCGAGGTTCCTTCGGTGGTGTCGGAGGGGACGGTCAGGATGAGCCGGACATCAAGCAGCCGCCCGCGAAGCAGCGCACGGCAGCGAAGAAGGGCACCCGCAAGGGTGACGCTGCACCACACGCGGAATGAGAACGGGGGACGGGGGGATCATGAAGGAACTGCTGCAGCTGGCTAGCCGGATGGGTATCTCCGTCCACGGAGCGCACCTGGAGCCTGGTGTCTTCGGGGAGTGGTACGAGGACGAGCGTGAGGTCTACTTCGACCTGAAGCTGTGCCCGTCCGAAAGAGACACCACGGTGGCCCACGAACTCGGCCACGCGCATCACGGGCACGCGTGCGAGGATGACCCGAACGCGGAGCAGCAGGCAGACATCTTCGCTGCCCGACTCCTCATCGATCCTGCTGAGTACGCACGCCTTGAGCAGAGCGGCCTGCTCCCGCACGACATCGCCGACGAGCTGGGCGTGACCTACGACCTGGTCAACGTGTTCATGCAGCACTGCCTAGTGAAGCTCCGCGGCGTGACCTACGCAGGCTCCCGGCTTGGCATCGGTATGTTCCGTCACCGCGAGTGGGTCGCCTGATGCTCTCTGCGACCGTGTGCGCCTCACCTTCCGTGGTGCGGCGCGTCAGGGTGTCCCGGTGAGCCCGCGTCCCCTCGCGCGCCTCAATCGCCGCCGCGCGGTTCTCTACCTCCGGCAGTCGACATACCGCGAAGAGTCCATCTCCCTCGAACTGCAGGAAGCCGCAGCCCGCGCTTACTGCGAGCGGCAGGGATATGACGTCATCGCTGTGGAGGCCGACCCCGGGATCTCGGGCCGAACTTGGCAGCGACCCGCTGTGCAGCGCGTCATGGGGATGATCGATGACGGATCAGCCGATGTCGTCGTCCTCTGGCGCTGGTCGCGGCTCTCCCGCTCTCGGAAGGACTGGGCGCTCGCTGCGGACCGGGCCGACGTCGCCGGCGGCAGCATCGAGTCCGCCACAGAACCGAACGACGCCACCGCCGCCGGCCGATTCGCTCGAGGCGTCATGACCGAACTCGCCGCGTTCGAGTCGGAGCGGATCGGGGAGCAGTGGAAGGAGACGCACGATCGGCGTCGACGACTCGGGCTTCCTGCAGATGGGGCTGAGCGGTATGGGTACGAGAAGCGAGATGGCTGGTACCACCCGCATCCGACACAGGCGCCGATCCTCGCCGAGATGTACCGGCGTTACCTGCGCGGTGAAGGCTTCACCCGGATCATAAAGTGGCTGAACGAGTCAGGGCACACCACGCGACGTGGAGGCACCTGGTCGCGGGTTACGTTGACCCACCTTCTGGACGCCGGTTTCGGGGCGGGCAAGATCATCCAGCGGCCGACAACGAACAGCAAGCGGGACTGGCGGATCAGCGAAGCAATGTTTCACCCCGGAGCGCAGACACCCGTCATCACCGAAGCCGAGTGGGACCAATACGTCTCCCTGAGGCTGGACGCCCCGAAGGCCGCCGCCACGATCGAACCGAAGTACATCCTCACGGGACTCATCGTGTGCGGCGACTGCGGCGCCCCGATGCACGTCGGCAATCAGGGCCTGAAGGACTACAAGTGCTCCCGCGCCAACCAGTTCCGGGACGTCCCTGGTATGTACATGACCCGGGCTCTCGTCGAGCAGCGCGTCCGCGAGTGGGTAGAGGAGCTCGCTGCCGACGTGGACGGTTCGATGGAACGTCAGGCGCGGCTCCGTGAGCGCGCCGTCGTACAGCTCGACAACGCCAGCACCCTCGACCGGAAGATCGCTGACCTCACCGACAGGATGGGTCGCATCACCATTCGATGGTCATCAGGAGATCTGCCGGAGGCGGCCTACACCGCGTCGATCGCTCAGCTGGATGCAGACCTCGCAGCGCTGAAGGAACGTCGGCGCCGAGCCGCGCCAGTCCCTCGGGTCGAGGTCGACCCGCAGCGGCTCGCCGCCGACCTCGCGGGCGACTGGGACAACCTGAGCGTCGTGGGAGCTCGCAACCTGCTCCGAGCGGTCATCAGCGAGATCCGCATCGTGAAGCCCACCCGGCAAGGAACCGGTGTGTGGCGCGAGCGGGTACAGATCACCCCCACCTGGGCGGCTCCTATCGGTTGACGCACACGCGTGCACGTCGTCATCCCCGACATCACGCGCCGGCACTGGGCGGTGAACATCCGGAAGTTCCTCACCCGCTTCCGTACCCTGGACGACCTCGTCACCGCCGGGTCCGTCGCCCCCGAGGCGGCGGCGATCCTCCGCACCGCGATGTGCGAGGGTACGAGCGTCGTCGTCTCGGGCGCGACGCACGCCGGCAAGACCACGCTGCTCGGCGCCCTCATCGCCGCCGCACCGGCGCACCACCGCATCGTGACGGTGGAGGAGACGTTCGAGTTGAACGCGCAGGCCCCCGACCTCGTCGCGCTGCAGGGCCGTCAGCCCAGCCTCGAAGGGACCGGCGAGGTGTCGCTGCGCCGGCTCGTGAAGGAAGCGCTCCGCATGCGGCCGGACCGCCTCGTCGTCGGCGAGGTCCGCGATGCGGAGGCCCTCGACCTGCTGCTCGCCCTGAACACGGGCGTCCCGGGCGCCGCCACGATCCACGCGAACTCGGCGCCCGACGCGCTCCGCAAGCTCGGCTCGCTCCCGCTGCTGGCCGGGCGGAACATCGACCGTGACTTCCTCCTGCCCGCGATCGCCGCCTCGGTCGGTCTGG
The DNA here is from genome assembly GCF_040686395.1 of Microbacterium sp. NPDC080220. Lineage (NCBI taxonomy): Bacteria > Bacillati > Actinomycetota > Actinomycetes > Micrococcales > Microbacteriaceae > Microbacterium > Microbacterium sp. NPDC080220. The sequence goes on along the minus strand of NZ_JBFBOP010000001.1, from coordinate 223,080 downwards.
TCGTCCACTGCCGGCGGGATGCCGACGGTCGCCGCGCCGTCGTGGAGATCGTCGCGCCGACCGGCCGTGTCGTCGCCGGCGTGGTCGAGACCCGCAGGCTCTTCGGGGGTGCTCCGGCATGACCGTCCTCCTCGGCATCACCCTCGCGGCGGGCATTCTGCTCGCCCTGTCACCGTGGCTCTGGCCACCGCGCGCGGGGGAGCCGGCGCCCGTGCGGCGCGATGCGGCATCCGCTCGTCTCCTGCAGAGCGCCGGATTCGGCCATGCGACGCCCGGGCACCTCGCGGCGGTCTCCTGTGCCGCGGCGGCGCTCTCGGGGGCGATCGTCTGGCTCGTCACCGCCCTGCCCGCGTTCGCGGCCGTCGCAGCTGTGGCGGGATTCTTCGCGCCCGCCGGGTGGCTGCGGGGTCGCGCCCGCCGGCGTCAGAAGAGCCGCCGTCAGCTGTGGCCGGACGTGTGCGACCTCCTCGTCGCCTCGGTACGGTCCGGGATGTCGCTTCCCGACGCGGTCTCCGCGCTCGGCGAGGTCGGGCCGCCGCCGCTGCGCCCCGCGTTCGCGGCCTTCGCGTCGGACGTGTCGGCGTCGGGGCACTTCGACTCGAGCGCGCTGCGCCTCAAGGCCCGGCTGGCCGACCCGGTCGCCGACCGCATCATCGAGGCGCTCCGGATGGCGCGTCAGGTCGGCGGGACGGAGCTCACGAGCGTCCTCCGCGCGCTGTCCGCCTCGGTGCGGGCTGACGCGGCGCTGCGCGCCGAGATCGAAGCGCGTCAGTCCTGGATCCGCGGGGCCGCGGTGCTCGGCGTCGTCGCGCCGTGGATCATCCTCGGCCTGCTCGCCCTGCGTCCCGAAGGAGCGACGGCCTACAGCAGCCCCGAGGGCGTCGCGGTGATCCTGCTCGGCGCCGCCGTCTCGGTGGTCGCGTTCCGTCTCATGGTCGGCATCGGACGTCTCCCCGAGCCTCGGCGGTGGTTCGCATGAACGCCCTGACGGAGCTCGCGCTCGCGATCGTGCTCGGCGGCGCCTTCGCGGCCGGCGTCGTGCTCGTCGCGACCCGCGTGCCACGGCTGGCGGCGCCCACGCTGTCGCGGCGCATCGCGCCCTATCTTCGGGACATCGCCGACCCGCGCGGTCTCACCCCCCTCGAGTCCGCCGGGACGGACTGGCGCACGCGCCGCGATCGATTCATGGCCGCGTTCGGGGGAGCCGCCCGTCTCGAGCAGCGGCTGCGGCAGGCCGGCTGGACGCAGGATGCGGCCGGGTTCCGTGCGCGGCAACTCACCTGGATCGTGGTGGGTGCACTGGCGGGAGGGGCCGTCCTGGTCCTTCTGGCCCTCGTCGGCCGGATGAGTCCGGGAGCCGTGCTGCTTCCTCCGGTGGCCGGGGCGGCCGCGGCGGCCGTGCTGGATCTGCGGCTGACGTCGGCGGGGCGCCGACGCCGGGCGCGCGTCGAGGAGGAGCTGCCGACGCTCCTCGAGTTCCTCTCGCTCTGCCTCGCCGCGGGCGAAGGCCTGCGCGACGCCCTCCGCCGCGTCGGGGAGATCGGCTCGGGTGAGTTGACGGCGGAGATCCGCCGCGCCGTCCTCGACAGCGGAACCGGGTCGAACCTGTCGGACGCCCTCGTGGACCTCGGCCGGCGGCTCGACGTGCCGGCACTGTCGCGCGCGCTCGAGCACCTCGTCGCGGCCATCGACCGCGGTGCGCCGTTGGCGGGGGTCCTGCAGGCGCAGGCCGGCGACGCCCGCGAGGACGCAAAACGCTCGCTCATCGAACGCGCCGGCAAGAAGGAGATCGCGATGCTCTTCCCGATCGTCTTCCTGCTGCTGCCCATGAGCGTCCTCTTCGCCGTCTTCCCCGGCATCGTCATGCTGCGGCTCGGGGTCGGCTGACACCTGACCGAAAGGAGAACATCATGATCCGTTCCACTCTGTCCCGTTTGCGCACCGCCTGGGGTGCCGTGCTCGGGGACGTCCGCGACGATGAGCGGGGCGACGTGCCCGGCTGGGTGTTGATCACCCTCATGACCGCCGGACTCGTCGTCGTCATCTGGGCCCTGGCAGGTCCCGCGCTCGCCCAGCTCTTCGAGCAGGCGATCGACCAGGTCTCGAGCTTCTGAGGACGTCGACGTGCGCCGGCTGCTCTCCGATGAACGCGGCTCGACTCCGGTCGAGTTCGTGCTCGTCGGCGTGCTGCTGACCGTGCTCACCCTCGGTGTCCTGCAACTGGGGCTCGCCGTGTACGTCCGCAACGTCGTCCACGACGCGGCGGTCGAGGGGGCGTACCACGCGGCCCTCGCCGATGTGGAGACCGCGGCGGGGGCGCAGCGCGCCCGGGATGTCGTGGAGCGCGCCGTGGGCGACGGTTTCGTCGAGAGTGCCACCGCTTCGGAATCGACCGCGCTCGGGTACGACACCGTCGCGGTGACCGTGACGACACGGCTGCCCCTCATCGGCCTCCTCGGCGTGCCGCACGGGTGGGAGGTGACCGTCCATGCCCCGGCGGAGACCTTCGAGTGATCGCCTCCTCGGCGACGAGCGCGGGTCGGCCGCACTCGAGTTCATCGTGGGCGGTGTCATCCTCCTCGTCCCGATCGTCTACCTCATCGTCACCCTCGGGATCATCCAGTCGCACGCGCTGGGCGTCGAGGCGGCCTCTCGGCATGTCGCACGCGCCGTCGCGTCAGCGGAGAGCGTGCAGGATGCCGACGCCCGGGCAGCGGCGGTCCTCGACTCCCTCGTGCGCGAGTACGAGATCGACGCGGACACGCTCGCCGTGGACGTTTCCTGCGTCGGCCGGCCGACGGAGTGCCCGGGCGCAGGCGAGACCGTTCGGGTGACGGTCGCGGCCTCCGTGTCGCTGCCGCTCGTGCCGCCGGTCCTCGGGCTCGACGAGGCGACCCGCGTGGGCGTCGAGTCGTCGTCCGTGCAGAAGGTCTCGCGCTACTGGAGCGACGGATGAAGGCCCGCGACGAGGACGGCAGCATCCTGATCCTGACGATCGGCTACGCGCTCCTGGCACTGGTGCTCGTCTTCGTGTGCGTCGACGCGACGAGTCTGTACCTCGCGCAGAAGCGGACGCAGGCGGCCGCGGATGCCGCGGCTCTCGCAGGCGCCGACGGGTTTACGCTCGACGTGCACGAGGATCAGCCGCGCGCGGAGCTGACGGATGCCGGCGTGCGGGAGCAGGCGGAGGCGCTGGTCGCGGCGGACGGCGAGGTCGCGCTCGTCTCGGCATCCACCCCCGACGGGGTGTCGGCCCGCGTGACGGTGTCGACGACGTGGCATCCACCGATCTCGTCGATCTTCGTCCCCGCGGGGGTGGTGCTCGATGCGACCGCGACGAGCCGCACCTCGCTGGACTGAACCGATGGACGAGAATGACGTCATGGTTCCGGGGACCGATGCCACCGACCCGCACTCGTGCCGGATGATGAGCACGATGGTGGCCGACCCGCGATTCGCGGTGCGGTACAGCCCTCGTGATCGCAGCCACGCGATCGAGGAACGCGGCGACCACGCCCCCGGCGACCTGCGGGTCGTCCAGCGGATCGACGACGAGGGCAACCCCGTCCTGGGGCCGGAGCCGTGATCACCCGAGGGAGCCGGCGCGGCGATCAGCCTTCTGCAGCCCTGCGGATGAGCTCGAATCGCCGATCCGTCTCGGCGCGCTCGGCCGCAACGGTCGTGACCGTGTCGGGATCGGCGGGTGCGAACACGTCAACGAGGTCGCCGACGCGGTCCTCACCCATCCGATAGGCGCGCAGCGCGCCGCCCTGATCCCGCGCCATCCCGCTCGGCCAGACGTCGGCCTGCGCACCGACGACGCCGATGCGCCAGCCCCGCGGCTCGAGGTGCTCGCGAACCCGGCACAGAGCCTCGAAGGCGTCATCGGCGACCTCTTCGATCGTCTCGACGGCGTCGGAGGACAGCGAGACGGCGTAGCGCCACCCCTCCCGGCGCCAGGTGAGGCTCGCGCGGACCGTGAGGTCGCCCCGACGCATCGCGATCGCCGTCGTGTCGCTGGTCATGGGCGGCGGTCCACGTGCGGCAGGAAACGGGGCAACCAGCGCACGAAGGCGACGGCACCCAGCACGCCGATCAGACCGACCGCCCCGGCGGCGAACGACAGGGACGAGATCGCGGTGATGCCGGTCACGATCAGCGGGGTCGTGGCACCACCGGCATCCGTCAGCGTCCGCCAGGACCCGAGGAAGGGAGCGGGATCGTCCTTGGGAGCGAGATCCGCACCGATGGTGAGGAGGATGCCGCTGGACAACCCGTTCCCGACGCCGAGGACGGCGGCGAACATCGCGAACCACATCTCGGCGGACGCTCCGTCGTGGGTCACGGAGAGGGCGAGGAAGCCGCTACCCATCAGGATCATCGCCGGCAGCGCGGCCCAGAGGCGTCCGAAGCGGTCCATGACCTGGCCGCTCGCATAGAAGAGGGCGAAGTCGAGCGCCCCGGAGATGCCGACGACGAGGGCGATCGTCTGCGCCTCGAGGCCGATCGACACACCCCACAGCGGCAGCACCACCTGACGGGCCGACCGCACGGCCGACAGGCACGCCGCTGCGAGTCCCACGCGCGAAAGCACCCGCCGGTGCCGCCACATCGTCCGGAACACGCCGATGCGCTCGGCCACCGGGATCGATCCCGTCACCGGCTCGCCCGAGTCCTCGGCATCGTGGCTGTGCACGGGCTGCGCGACGAACTGCTTCTCCGGATCGGGACCGAAGGTGACGAGGACGATGAGGGCCGCGAGGCAGACGGCGAAGAACCAGATGGTCGCCTGCTCGTCGCCGAACAATCCGATGAGCGCGGCGGCGATGAACGGGCCGGTGAACATGCCGAGCCGGAACGTGCCGCCGAGCAGCGAGAGGGCGCGGGCGCGGAACAGCACCGGCACACGCGTCGTCATGAAGGAGTGCCGCGCCAAGCCGAACGCCGCGGCGCAGAACCCGATGAGGAAGACGGCGCCGGCGAACACGGGCAGCGACGGCAGGAGTGCGGCCGTCAGGGAGACCACGAGGGCGAGGGCTCCGGCGGCGATCATCGTGGCCCGTTCGCCGACGCGCGCGACGGCCCAGCCGGCGGGGAGGTTCCCGATGAGCTGGCCCACGACGAGCATCGACGCGATCAGCGCCGAGAGGGCGACGTCGGCGCCGAGGGAGCCGGCGAGACTCGGGATGAGGGGGAGGACCGCACCCTCGCCGATGGCGAACAGGACGGTCGGTGCATAGACCATGGGGCCGAATCGCCAGAGCACATCTCGAGCAGCGGGGGAGTCGGGGCGGTCGGTCATCCCCATCCACGTTACTCTGGAGTGTCATGCTTGAATTCGATCCGTCTGCGGACATCCAGGCCCTCCGTTCCACCTTCGGTGAGATCAAGGCGGTCGTCGACGTCGACGCTCTCTCCGCCGAGATCGCCCGTCTGTCCGAAGAGGCGGGCGCCCCCGACCTCTGGGACGACGTCGAGAAAGCACAGAAGGTCACCAGCGCCCTCAGCCACCGCCAGTCCGAGCTCAAGCGCGTCACCGAGGTGGAGCAGCGGCTCGACGACCTCGAGGTGCTCGTCGAGCTCGCGCAGGAGATGGACGACGAGGACTCCGCCGAGGAGGCCCGCCGGGAGATCGCCGACCTCGAGAAGGTCATCAGCCAGCTCGAGGTGCAGACGCTCCTCGACGGCGAGTACGACGACCGCGGGGCGGTCGTCACGATCCGCTCCGGCGCCGGCGGCGACGATGCCACCGACTTCGCCGAGATGCTCATGCGCATGTACCTGCGCTGGGCCGAACGCCACAAGTACCCCGTCAAGGTGATGGACACCTCCTACGCCGAGGGCGCCGGGATCAAGTCCGCCACCTTCGAAGTGGATGCGCCGTACGCGTATGGCACGCTCTCGGTCGAGGCGGGCACCCACCGCCTCGCGCGGATCAGCCCCTTCGGCTCGGCCGACAAGCGCCAGACGAGCTTCGCCGCCGTCGAGGTGATCCCCGTCATGGAGGAGGCCCAGGAGGTCGACATCCCCGAGGGCGACATCCGCGTCGACGTGTTCCGGTCGTCGGGGCCCGGCGGACAGTCGGTCAACACGACCGACTCGGCCGTGCGACTGACCCACATCCCGACGGGCATCGTCGTCTCGATGCAGAACGAGAAGAGCCAGATCCAGAACCGCGCGGCCGCGATGCGCGTCCTGCAGACCCGACTCATGCTGCTGCAGAAGGAGGAGGAGGCGGCGAAGAAGAAGGAGCTCGCCGGCACCATCACCGCGAGCTGGGGCGACCAGATGCGCTCGTACTTCCTCTACGGTCAGCAACTCGTGAAGGACCTGCGCACGGGACACGAGGTGGGCAACCCCGCGGTCGTGTTCGACGGCGACCTCGACGGCTTCATCGCGGCCGGCATCCGCTGGCGCAAGCGCAAGGACGACGACGACTGAGTCGACGCGGAGGAATCTCTTCGAGATTTTCTCATCCACCTGCATCCACAGTCGGTGGACCGCGGGAATACCTCTGTGAAAGCGCGAACACCTCGCGCCGAATCAGAAGGAGTTCCCATGCGCAAGACACTCTCTGCGGGCGTCGCCCTCGGTGCCGCCGTGGCATTCGCTGCATTCGCCCCCGCATCCGCTGCCACGTCGGACACGGCCGACCTCGCGGTGCTCCACGCGATCCCGGACACCCCCGTCGACGTGTACGTCAACGGCGACCTGACGATCGACGACTTCCAGCCGGGTGACCTCGGCGGTCCGCTCGAGCTTCCCGGCGGAACCTACTCGGTCGCGCTGACCGCCGCGGACGCCACCGACGACTCCGATCCGGTCCTCGGCCCCATCGACCTCACCCTCGAGGCCGGCATGAACTACACCGCGGTCGCGCACCTCGACGCCGAGGGCACCCCCACTGCGAACCTTTTCACGAACGACACCTCCGAGACCGCTGCCGGTGAGGGTCGTCTGACGGTGCGCCACGTGGCCGCCGCTCCGGCGGTCGACGTGCTCGCCGGCGGCGAGGCGGTCATCACCGGCCTCACCAACCCCAGCGAGGAGTCGCTCGACCTGCCCGCCGGCACAGTGAGCGCGGCCGTCGCGCTCGAGGGCACGACCGACCCGGTCATCGGCCCGGCCGACGTCGAGGTCCAGGAGGGCGTCCTGACGATCGCCTACGCCTGGGGCTCGGCCGAGGACGGCAACCTCGCCCTGGCCACGCAGACCATCGACGGTCTGCACTCCGGCCCCGACGGTGTCAACACCGGTTCGGCGGGCCTCGTCGCCGAGAACGGCCCGAACGGCTGGCTCATCGCCGGTGGTGCCGCCCTCATCGCCGGCCTCGTCGCCGGTGGTGTGCTCGTCGCCCGTACCTCGGCTGCGCGCCGCTGAGGTCCTGACATGCGCCGCCTGTCGATCATCGCCGTCACGCTGACGGCCCTGATACTGGCGGCCTGCGCACCGGTGTCGGAGGCGGAATCACCCCCCTCCGACACCGGTTCGGGCGCGACCGGGACGGTCTCCCCTCGACCGGCGGCTCCCACGCCGCAGGTCTCCGTCCCGGTCGCTCCCGCCACTCCGCAGGCCGTCGTGCGCGCTCCGGCACCGGAGCGGCTCGCCATCTCGTCGCTGGACGTCGACATGCCGGTGGAGGCGGTCGGGGTGCAGGACAGCGGTGAGATGGAGATCCCGGAACGTCCGTCGATCGCGGGGTGGTACCGCTTCGGCAAGGCTCCCGCCGACGCCGAGGGCACGACCGTGATCGCGGCCCACGTGGACGACCGGGAGTACGGTGTGGGACCGCTCGCCAGACTGCGTGAGGCGAAGGAGGGCGACGAGGTGACGGTGACGGATGCCGACGGCACGGTCACCACCTACGTCACCGAGTCGGTCACGTACATCCCCCGCGCGGAGCTCCCCGTGGACGAGCTGTTCACCCGCGAGGGTCCGCGGACCCTCGCCGTCATCACCTGCGGTGGTGATTTCGATCAACAGACCCGCACCTACAGCGATAACGTGGTGCTCATTGCGAAGGCGCAGTCGTGACCATCACGGCCCCGCCTCGACTCGCCGCACGGAAGGAGCAGGCCGTCGACGACGACACCCACCTCGCTGAGCGTTTCGCGGCGGGTGACGAGACCGCGGTAAAGGCGATGTACGACCGGTGGTCGCGCATCGTGTACACCCTGGCCGTCCGCTCGCTCGGCGATACGACCGAGGCGGAGGACGTCACACAGCGCACGTTCGTCTCGGCGTGGACCTCCCGGTCGTCGTACCGCGTGGACGGGGCGCCTCTCGGCGCGTGGCTCATCACGATCGCGCGTCGCCGCATCGCCGACGCCCACGAGGCCCGTGCCCGCGCGGCACGTCTCGAGGAGGCGTTGAAGGCGGTCGTCCCCGACGAGGTCGCCGAACACGACGTCTCCGACGCGATGCTCGTGGCCGACGAGGTCGCCCAGCTCGAGCCCGACGCCCGTGCCGTCCTGGCGCTGGCGTTCTACGAGGATCTGACCCACCAGCAGATCTCCGACAGACTGGGGATGCCGCTCGGCACCGTCAAAAGCCACATCCGACGAAGTCTCACCCGCCTGCGAACCCGATTGGAGGCGCACCATGTCACATCTTGACCCCGAGGTCGCCGCCCTCCTGGCGATGGGGGAGCAGCCGTCCGCCGACGAGCAGCACCACCTCGATTCCTGCGCGGATTGCACGGCCGAAGTCGCCTCGTTCGCGCGCGCGGTCGCCGCAGGCCGGGCGACCCGCACCGGCGAGGAGCTCCTGACGCCCCCCGACCGCGTCTGGGAGTCCATCCGCAGCGAACTCGCTCTACCGTCGGAGCCGTCGACCGCACCGGAGTCGACGCCCGACGAGCCGACATCCCGTCCCTCCGAGGTGCCGTCGACCGGGGCCCGGCACGTCGCACGTCGCCGGCGGGTCAGTCGTCGCCCGGTGTTCTTCGTGATGGCGGGAGCGGCCGTCGCCGTCGTGGCGATCGTGGCAGGCGTCTGGACGGCCGGGGGCATCGCCCCGCGTCCCGAGATCATCTCCGAGGCCCGGCTCGACGGCTTCCCGACCTGGGCGGGCGCCCAGGGCGAGGCGATGCTCGAGCGCGTCGACGGTCACGACCGCGTCGTGGTCGACCTGACGGCATCCGTCCCCGACGACGGCTACCGCGAGGTGTGGCTGCTCACGTCGGACGCCAGCGACCTGATCAGCCTCGGCGTGCTCGACGGCAGCTCGGGCTCCTTCGACATCCCCGACGACGTCGACCTGTCGCGGTTCACCGTGGTCGACATCTCGCAGGAGGACGTCGACGGGGATCCGGGTCACTCGGGCGACTCGATCGTCCGGGGAACCCTGTCAGCCCCCTGAGCGCGCGGGAGTGTCGCTGACGGATGCGGCGGCCTCGCCGCTTAGGCTCGTCTGGCCATGATCCGCTTCGAAAAGGTCTCCAAGAAGTACCGCGGCACCAGCAAACCCGCCCTCAGCGACGTCGAGTTCGACGTCCAGCGCGGGGAGTTCGTGTTCCTCGTCGGCGCGTCGGGGTCGGGGAAGTCGTCGTGCCTGCGCCTCATCCTCCGCGAGGACACCGCCTCCGACGGTCGCGTCGTCGTCCTCGGACGGGATGTGCGAGGTCTGAGCACGCGCAAGGTCCCCTACTTCCGTCGTCACATAGGGTCGGTCTTCCAGGACTTCCGTCTGCTGCCGAACAAGACCGTCTTCCAGAACGTCGCGTTCTCGCTGCAGGTCATCGGGTCGAGTCGCGCGTTCATCCAGCAGTCCGTCCCCGAAGCCCTCGCCCTGGTGGGCCTGGCGGGCAAGGAGAAGCGCCTGCCGCACGAGCTCTCGGGCGGTGAGCAACAGCGTGTCGCGATCGCGCGCGCCATCGTCAACCGGCCGCAGATCCTGCTCGCCGACGAGCCGACCGGAAACCTCGACCCGGGAACCTCCATCGACATCATGCAGTTGCTGGCCCGCATCAACGCCGGCGGTACGACCGTCGTGATGGCGACCCACGAGGCGGGCTTCGTCGACCAGATGCAGCGCCGCGTCATCGAGCTGCGCGGTGGCGTGGTCGTGCGCGACGAGCGCCACGGCGGCTACGGCGACACATCGGGCTTGCCCGTCCTCACGCCCGAGACGGTCAAGGGCGCGGCGGCCACGGCGGCGCTCACGGCCGTCCTCGAACTGCAGAAGCAGATCGCGACCGGCGACACGGGGGCGGTCGAGCCCCTCCCGGACCCGATCGAGCCTCCCGCCCCGCAGCCCGAGACGGTGCTGCCCGCCGTCCCCGTCGTGCAGGACCCGCCCCCGGTGACCGAGGTGCAGACGGATGCCGCGGCCCGGGCAGCGGCGTCCGAGCCGGACACGGGCACCAGAGGCATCCCGATCGCCCCCGCCGACATCGACCTCGGCGACATCGACGGGCTCGGGGCAGCGGACCGTCTGGGTCTCGGGCACCGCGACGACGACGAAGTGGGGCCCACCGCATGAGAGTTCGTCTGGTCCTCGGCGAGGCCCTCACGGGTCTTCGTCGCAACGCGTCGATGGTGATCTCCGTCATCCTCGTCACCTTCGTGTCGCTCACGTTCGTGGGCGCCGCCCTGCTCATGCAGATGCAGATCGCCAAGATGCAGGGGTACTGGGCCGAGCGCGCCCAGGTCGCGATCTTCATGTGCCGCGACGGGTCGACGGAGACCACCTGCAGCGACGGCGAGGCGACGGACGAACAGCTCGCCGCGGTCAAAGAGAAGCTCGAGAGCCCGGCTCTCGAGGGCATCGTCCGCAGCGTCCGGTTCGAGACACGCGAGGAGGCCTACCAGAACGTTCTCGACCTCATGGGCGAGGACTACAAGGACTTCATCACCCCGGCCCAGTTGAACGAGACGTACTGGGTCAACCTGGTGGATCCCACGCAGACGGATGTCATCGACGAGGCGTTCTCGGGAACGCAGGGCGTCGAGGGGGTGACCGACCAGATGGAGTATCTGCAGCCGCTGTTCTCGGCGCTCACGATCGCGACCTACTTCGCGGTGGGGATCGCCGGGCTCATGCTCGTGGCGGCCGTGCTCCTCATCGCCACCACCATCCGGCTCTCGGCCTACGCGCGGCGCAAGGAACTCGGCATCATGCGTCTCGTCGGCGCATCCAACCGGTTCATCCAGACGCCGTTCGTCCTCGAGGGCGTCTTCGCCGCCTTCATCGGCTCGGCACTCGCCAGCGTCGCCGTCTGGCTCGGCGTGCAGTACGGCGTGCACGGGTTCCTCGTCGACGAGATCGACTTCGTGACGACGTGGATCGACGGACGGGATGCGCTGCTGGTCATCCCGCTGATCGTGGTTCTCGGTCTCGTGCTGGCGGCGCTGTCGGCCAGCTTCGCCATCCGCCGATGGCTGCGCACCTGAGCGTACGCCTCCGTTAGACTGGCAGGCCGGTCGCGCGCGGAGCGCGGCCGCGTCGAGGAGTCATCATGCCCAGGGAACGCGGGGAACAGGTCATCGCGACCAACCGTCGCGCGCGCCACGAGTACGCCATCGAGAAGACCTACGAGGCCGGTCTCGTGCTGACCGGCACCGAGGTGAAGTCGCTGCGCCAGGGGCGCGCGAACCTGAGCGACGGCTACGCGTTCATCGACGGCGGCCAGGCCTGGCTCGACGCCGTGCACATCCCGGAGTACTCACAGGGTCACTGGACGAACCACGCCGCCAAGCGCACGCGCAAGCTGCTCCTCCACAAGGACGAGATCGTCAAGCTCTCCCACGCGGTCGCCGCCGGCGGCTACACGCTCATCCCGCTCAAGCTGTACTTCTCGGACGGGCGGGCGAAGGTCGAGATCGCCGTCGCGAAGGGTAAGCGCGAGTACGAGAAGCGTCAGACGATCCGCGAACGCGAAGACAAGCGCGAGGCCGAGCGCGCCATGCGCAGCCGCAACCGTCTGGGGGAGTGACCCTCAGGCCGTTGGCCGCCGTGGCCGCGGTTCCGGGGGCGGCGGAACCGCCTTCGCGGCGATGACCGCCGTGCGGCCGATGCGTTCGAGCCCGCGCTTACCGTCGACGACGATCACGTCGGGTTCGACCGACACGAGCTCGCCGAGGGCGTCCGTCGCCCGCCCGTCGGGCAGGAGATAGCGCACCACCACGCGGGTCCCGGGAGCGGGGAACGGGATCACCAGCGGCCCGGCGCGTAATCCTTGAGGAAGACGCCGAAGAGGTCCTCGCCGGCTTCGCCACGCACGATGGGGTCGTAGACGCGAGCGGCGCCGTCGACGAGGTCCAGCGGGGCGTGGAACCCCTCCTCCGCGAGGCGCACCTTCGTGGGGTGCGGCCGCTCGTCCGTGATCCATCCGGTGTCGACGCTCGTCATGAGGATGCCGTCGCTCTCGAACATCTCGCGGGCGCTCGTCCGGGTCAGCATGTTGACCGCGGCTTTCGCCATGTTCGTGTGCGGATGCCCGGGGCCCTTGTACCCGCGTTCGAAGACACCCTCCATCGCGCTGACGTTGACGATGTAGGTCCGCCGGGCGGGGCTCGCGGCGAGCGAGGGTCGGAGCTTGGACACGAGGAGGAACGGTGCCGTCGTGTTCGCGAGCTGGACCTCGAGCATCTCGAGCGGATCCACCTCCTCGACGCGCTGCACCCAGGAGTTCGTGTGGTCGAGGTCGGGGATCAGACCGCCGGCGTCGATCGCCGTCCCCGCGGCGAGACGGTCGAGCGACGTCGACCCGGCGGCCATCGCCTCGCGCGTGAGCACGTCGGCGCGATCGGCCGCCGCGGCGAGGATCGGGTGCGCGCTCACCGACCGCTCGAGGGCCTCGGGGTGCCGGTCGTTGGTGTGCCCGAAGGTGACGAGTTCGGGCAGCGGGCCGTCGGGGAGCGGTGCGAGTTCGGCGTCGACGAGCGGTTGGTAGGCGCCGGGCGAGCGGCGCACCGTTTGCGTCGCGTTGTTGATGAGCACGTCGAGCGGGCCCGCAGCGGCGACGTCGTCGGCGAGGGCGATCACCTGCGCCGGGTCGCGCAGATCGATGCCGACGATCTTCAACCGGTCGATCCACTCGGCCGAGTCCGGCAGCGCGCGGAACCGACGCACGGCATCCCGCGGAAACCGCGTCGTGATGGTGGTGTGGGCGCCGTCGCGCAGCAGGCGCAGCGCGATGTACATGCCGATCTTCGCGCGCCCACCCGTGAGGAGCGCCCGTCGGCCGGTGAGGTCGGTCCGGGCATCCCGCTTCTCGTGGCTGAGGGCCGCGCAGTCGGGGCAGAGCTGATGATAGAAGGCGTCGACGATCGTGTACGGCTGCTTGCAGATGTAGCAGCCGCGCGCCTTCTTGAGGACGCCCGCGATGGGGGCGGCGGTGCGGGTGGCGATGGGGATGCCGCGCGTCTCGTCGTCGATGCGGTCCGGCGCTCCCGTCGCCGTCGCGTGGACGACCTCGCGGTCGGCGGTCGCGACGGCCTCACGGATCTCGCGGCGCCGTTCCTTCTTCGCCGCCTTGAACATCGCTGCGCTCGCTTGCCGGACGGTGATGAAGTCGGGGTGCGTCCGGGGGAGGGAGGGGAGGGCCGCGAGCACCCGGAGAGTGGTGGCGAGATCAGCGGGATCGATCGCCGTGTCGGACGAGAGAGTGTCGGGAAGCACACGAGATTGTACGTCGAGTCGGATGCCGAGCCTGTTAGCGTTCAGGCGTGACCGCCTCCGACGACGCCTCCGACCGCTCGATCCGGGTCTCGGCCGCCGTCATCCGCGACGCCTCCGGACGGCTCCTGCTGGTCCGCAAGACGGGCACGACGGCCTTCATGCAGCCCGGCGGCAAGCCCGAGACGGGGGAGGGCCCGGCCGAGACGCTCGTCCGGGAGCTGCGCGAGGAACTCGGCGTCGACGTCGCCGTCGACGACCTCCGATCCCGGGGTGTCTTCCGGGCGGCGGCAGCGAATGAGGCCGGGCACACGGTGGTCGCGGACGTGTTCGACGTTCCGCTCGGTCGCCAGGAGCCGCGCGCCGCGGCGGAGATCGCCGAACTCCGATGGGTCGGCGAGGCGGAGGCGCAGGCGCTGGAGGTCGCGCCGCTCGCGCGCGACTACTTCCTCTTGGACTGAGCCGGCCGTCCGGGTGGTAGTCTGGGATGCTCGGACGCTCCGGCATCCGAGACAGAAGAACTCCATAGTGTGACAACGGTCCACACGCCGTCAGGCGTCCCGGGGATGATCGGTTTCGACATCGCCTGTGACTCTGCGGGAAGCGGGCCGAGGATGCAGGGTTATCTCGTTAACGATCTCTGCGAACCAATAACTGCCGAAAAGAAGCAGTCCGACTTCGCCCTCGCTGCGTAAGCAGCGAGCCCGAGTCCGTCAGTCCGTGAGTGATCCCCTCGCGGTCCCTGGCGTCATCTAAGGGATCTCGCTGCGTGACGTCGCCTGAGCGTCACGCGGGACTTTCTTCAGGCTGGGCTCGTCGACTTATGTGTCTGTACTGAAGGTCGGAGCCGAGCAGAACGCCTTTTACAGACTGCGCCCGGAGAAGACGCCGTCTCTCAGCGATGGACGGGGGTTCGATTCCCCCCATCTCCACGAACCGTTGTCACGGAGTGAAGCCCCCGGTGTCCGTACGGATGCCGGGGGCTTCGTCGTGCGTCAGCCGAGCTCGATGAGATCCAGGCCCTGCCGGGTGTCCGAGACCTTCACCCAGCCGTCGCCGAAGAGGTAGGTGACGCCGTACCCCTGCTCGTCCACGCGGAGCGCCGCATCCGGATCCTCGGTGATGAGCACGCCGGCGTCGTCGTCCTCGCGGAGCCATCCCTCCGCCTCGAGCGCCGCCTCGGTCGCGTCGGCATCGGCCTGGGAGATCGGGGACCACCCGAAGAGGACGAGGTCGTCGTTGGTGGGGGAGCTGAAGTCGCCCCAGGTGCACGCCGTGCCGTCGGGGAGCTCGAGGTCCAGGATCACGAACGGATCCTCGCGGACCGTCCACCCCGTCGCCGTGAACGCGTCGACGGTCTCGGGCGAGAGCATGTTCTCGCACGTCACGTCGGCGGGATCGATGGTCGGTGGGGCGGATGCCGCGGGTGCGGAGGCGCCCGGGGCGGGAGCCGCCGCCGTCCCTGCGACCTGTCCCGGCGTGGGACTGCACGCCGTGGCGAGGAGCACCGTGAGGCCGCTCGCCGCCACCGCGGCGGCGAGGCGCGTCCCGTGTCGCGCGGACCTCACGCGCCGAGCATCCCGAGGAACTCGTCGTGGAGGATGCCGTTGGTCGCCAGCGACGACAGTGCATCGAGCCGTTCGGCCCCGTGGATGTCGGTGAAGCGGCCGCCGGCCTCGAGGATGATCGGCACGTGCGCGGCGATGTCGTACTCGCGGACCCCGAACTCGGCGACGAACTCCAGACGGCCCTCGGCGAGCAGCATGTAGGGCCAGGCGTCGCCGTAGCCGCGGTCGCGCCACACGGCGCGCGAGAGGCGCAGGAGGTCGTCCGCGCGACCCTCGGCATCCCACTGCGCGATGCTCTGGAAGCTGATGCTCGCGTCGGAGAGCGACGCGACGTCGGAGGTGCGGATGCGGCGGGTCTCACCGTCGGCGGAACGGGTCCACGCACCGGCCCCCGTGGCGCCCCACCAGCGACGCGCGATGGCCGGCTGGCTGACCACGCCGACCCGCGGCACGCCGTCCACGACGAGCGAGATCAGGGTCGCCCACATCGGGATGCCCTTCAGGTAGTTCGCCGTGCCGTCGATCGGGTCGATGATCCATTGCCGCGATCCGTCGCCGCTCGTGCCGAACTCCTCGCCGAAGACACCGTCGGCGGGTCGCTCCGCCGCGAGCAGGTCGCGGATGGCGCGCTCCGTGGCCAGGTCCGCCTCGGTGACGTGCGTCGCGTCGGCCTTCGTGCGGACGTCGAGGTCCGGCGCGTCGAAACGCTCCATCGCGACGCGGTCCGCGGCATCCGCGAGGTGCAGGGCGAGAGCGAGATCATCCGTCAGGTCGCCCTCGAAGGGGGCGGTCCAGTCCGTCGCGGAGGGCAGATGCGTCACGGCTCCAGGATACGTGCTGCGCCTGGCGCCCTCATGGGTGCCGAGGGTGTCTCGATTGGCGGAGCAGCCGATCGTGATGCTAGTGTTGACCCTCGGTTCGAGTTCTTCGAATCACGCACCTCTAGCTCAATCGGCAGAGCAACTGACTCTTAATCAGTGGGTTCTGGGTTCGAGTCCCAGGGGGTGCACGGACGGCCCCGGTCACTCTCGCCAGTGACCGGGGCCTTCTGCTTCTGCAGTGTCGGATGTCCCGGTCAGAGCCACTTCTTGCGCTTGAAGACCGCATAGAGCACGACCGAGCTCGCGACCATCATGCCGAGGGCCATGGGGTACCCGAAGGTCCAGTGCAACTCGGGCATGTGATCGAAGTTCATCCCGTAGACCGTGCCGACCAGGGTCGGCCCGAACAGGATCGCCGCCCACCCCGAGATCTTCTTGACCTGCTCGTTCTGTTCGAGCGAGGTGTCGGTCTGCCGCTGGGTGACGAGCGTCGAATGCACGGTCAGGGCGTTGTCGAGGATCGAGCGGAACGCCACGATGCGCTCGTTGAGGCGGATGACGTGGTCCAGGACGTCTCGCAGCGAGCGCTGCAACTCGATGTCGACCTTGTACTTCTCGGACCCCTGCAGCAGCCGCTGCAGCATGTCGTCGAGCGGGAGCGTCGACTTGTGCAGGGCGATCACCTCGCGCGCCAGCGTGTAGATGCGCTGCGACAGCCCGGCATCCGATCCGCTGAACAGCGTCTCCTCGATCTCGTCGATGTCGTTCTCGACCCCGGCGAGCACCGGGGAGTACTCGTCCACCACCTGATCGAGGATGGCGTACAGGACCGCCTCCGGACCCATGCGCAGCAGTTCCGGCTGGTGCTCCATCCTCGTCCGTACCTGCGTGAGGTCCGGCGAGTCCGCGTGCCGGATCGTCACCACGAACTCGGGACCGACGAAGACATGCAGCTCCCCGAAGTCCACCGAATCCGTCGTGTCGTCGTACCGCGCCGGTCGCAGCACTGTGAACAGCACGTCGCCGTACCGCTCGAGCTTGGCGCGCTGATGCCCGGCGAGGGCGTCCTCGACGGCGAGCGGGTGCAGGGAGAACTCCGTGGCGACGGCGGCGACTTCCTCCTTGGTCGGGCGGTAGAGACCGATCCACGCCATGCCGTGGTGGTCGCGCATGTGCTCGAAGGTCTCGCTGAGGTTCACCGGATCCTGGATCCGGCGGCCGTCCACGTACACGGCGTTGTCGACGATGGGCATGGGTCGATTCTCCGCGGTCGAGAGGGGAGGATGCCGCGCCGCGCCGCGCCGGGCCGCGGTGCGCGGACGGGTCGGGAGTCAGCCGAGGCTCGGCTTGAGCTCCTGCTGCACCGCCTCGACGTTGTCGGGCGTCACCTTCCACCGCATCGGGTCGGCGTCCTCGAACGTGATGTCATACGCCTTGGCGTCGCGGTCGAACTGCACCAGGAACTTCGCGGGCAGCTCAGCGCCCTCGGGGTAGCGGTCGGCGAGGTAGGCGTCGACGGCGGGCTTGATCTGCGAGGGACGCGAGGCCACCGCCGAGACGGTTCCGTCCGGGGAGTAGGCGTAGCCGGACGTCTCGCTCAGCCGCCCGCCCCCGAGGCTGATCACCATCGCCAGCGACTTCCAGTCGTCGCGAGCGCCCTGCATGTTCGTGACGATCGCACGGATGAGTTCCGTCGTCGGATCAGTGGACACGACTCTCCTTCGGCTCACGAGATCGGGGGCATCTCCGCGCGGGGGACGCGGGTGGAGACCTGACCGGGTTGGTTGTAGAAGGAGGGGTAACCCTGCGCACCTCGTCCTCGTCGGTGTCCGGCCACTCGAAGCCGAGCTTCTCCATGACCCACACGAGGCACTTCGGCGACATCATGCCCATCGCGCCACCTCCTGGTCCGAGGATATGAATCGCCCGAGGGCCGATCCATGGGGAGACCCCCCGCCGGCTCCGCCTCAGGAGGAGAGCTTCGACAGCGCGGAGCCCTTGTGCGCGGCCTTCGCCCCGGTCTTCTCGGACTCCACGATGTAGGCGGGCTCGTCGCTGGACGCGGTGAAGTCCTGCCCGTCGAAGGTGAAGTCCTTCGTCTTCCGCTCGACGATCGTGCCGTGGGTGCGACCCTGGGAGGTGTTCCAGCTGACCCGGTCGCCCTTCTTCAACGCTGCCATGATGCGTCCTTCCTGTCCGCCGCGTGACTCGCGGCTCGGTCGATGCGGATCCGTGCGAGGACGAGCCCCATCAGGAGGGCGCCCGCCCCTCCCACGGCCATGTCCCCGATGGTGTCCGGGTAGGTGACGAAGATCTCGGAGTCCACGAACGTCTTCCCGAGCCACTCGACCATCTCCCAGATCGCACTGATGGCGAGCCCGACAGTCGGCAGGAGGACGATCGCGGTGCGCCGCCGGGGCCGGTCTGGGAGGACGCCGGATCGCTGCAGGGCGACGTACCCGATCGACGCGATGATGCCCGTCGCCACGAAGTGCACGACGAGATCCCACCACGCGATCGACCGGTACAGGTCGAGGACGTTGCTCCACGCGGCGACGCTGACGGTCACTCCGTAGAGGACGTCGAACCACGGAAGCACACCGAGCAGGCGCGGGACGAGGAGGGCGGGCAGTGCGAGTGCGAGGATCCCGGCATCCGTCGGAGTCCACCAGACGAAGGCGGCCAGGACGCTGATCAGGCCGAGGAGACGGATGCCGTCAGCCGCCCATTCCGCCGGCGACGCCGGCGGGCGCAGGAAGTCCTCCCTCATCGCGGCACCTCGAGAGCGGCATGGACGGCCAGGTGGTCGCTCGGCGCGATCCCGTCCTCGGTTCGCGCGTCTATCCCGACCCGTTCGACCTCGATGTCCGACGTTGCGAGGATCACGTCGATCCGCTTGCCGTCGCGGACGGGTGCGCGGTAGCCCGCGTACGTGCCCCAGGCGGGGGTCACCCTCTCCGCGGCGACCGTCCACGTGTCCGTCAGCAGATCGCCGGCGCGCAGGGCGCGGAGTGCATCGGACTCGGCGCCGCTGTTCATGTCGCCGAAGACGAGGGTCGGGAGCCCGGTGCCGCGCACCTCGGTGCGGATGGCCTCCACCCCGCGCATCCGGGACCGCGCGGAGAAGGGGTCGAGGTGCGTGTTGACGACGGCGAAGCGTGCACCGGTGGTGCGGTCGCGGAAGACGCCGACCGTGACGATGCGGGGCACGAGGTTGCCCCAGGACCGGGTGCCGAGGACGTCGGGTGTGTCCGACAGGGCGCGTTGGCGGTGGTGGAGCGGTTCGAGCCGGTCTCGATCGAAGAACACGGGACAGCCCTCCCCGCGCCCGCCTCGTCGACGCCCCACGCCGATCCGCGCGAACGACGGTCCGAGGGCGGCGGCGATCTCCGCCGCGGGACCGGGGAGGACCTCCTGGGTGCACATGATGCTGGGGCTCTCCCGCCGGAGCATCGACACGAGGGCGGGGCGGCGGCGTGCCCAGCGATCCGACGGCGAAGAGAGCAGAGAGGGCATCGGACGACGCACGTTCAGCGTCATCACGTGGAGGAGCGGAGCCTCCACGGCGCCGAGGAGGCGGTTCACCGGGTCACCCGCCGAGCGACCACGGAGCCCGCGCGTCGCATCGCGAGACGCGCCCAGCGGACCGGCGGGAAGCTCGCGGGCCAGTGGATCACGACGGTGCGGACGCCGCGGCGCACCCGCCGACGGAACGCGGATGCGGAGGTGAAGGGTCGCATCGAGATCCCCATCGCGGCGCCGGGGACGAGGCGGATGCGGTGGTGCTCGCCGAGGTGGAACGACAGGTCGAGGTCGTCGTGCACCTCGGGATCGTCCCGGTGGACGCTGCTGCTGACGCGCCGCCAGGCGTCGCGCCGCAGACCGAGGTTGGATCCGAACAGCGGGACGTGGCCGAGGGCGGGGAGCAGGACGATCGCGTACGCGCCGAGGTATAAGCCCGCCAGCGGCGTCCGCAGCGGGCGGGGTCCGTCCACGAACCGCGCGCCCCCGGCGAACACGGAGGCCTCGGGGTGCGCGTCGGCCGCGCTGCTCATGGCAGCGACCCACGACCCCGCCGGAACGCAGTCCGCGTCCAGTCGGAGGATGAGGTCGGCCGACGCCGCGTCGTAGCCGGCGGCTGCCGCAGCCGGTATGCCGGGCCGGTCGCAGTGGATCACGTCGGCGCCCGCCGAGCGGGCGACCTCTGCGGACTCATCGGAGGACATGTTGTCCACGACGATGATCTGATCGGGCCGCTTCGTCTGCAGAGCGAGGGCCCGCAGGCAGCGTCGCAGCTCGTCCGCGTCGTCCTTCACAGGAATGACGACGGAGACGGATGCGGCGGCCCGCGGGCCCTCGGTGCGCACGGATCAGCTCAGGTTGTCGGCGATCCAGTCCTTCGCGATGTCCTCGGTGTTCCGCTGGTCGACGGAGGACTCGACGTTCATCGCGACGAGCTCCTCGGGCGACATCGCGGCGCTGACCTCGTTGATCACGTCGGCGATCTCGTCCGAGATGTCCGAGCTCGCGATCGGCACGACGTTGGACGCGAGGAAGAGGCCTTTCGGGTCTTCGAGGGTCACGAGGTCATCGGTCTTGATGCGCGGGTCGGCGCTGAACACGTTGGCGACCTGGATGTTGCCGGCGACGAGCTCGTCGACGGTGGTGTCGGCGGTCGCCTCGAAAGCGACATCCACGCCGTAGACGTCCTTGAGCCCGGTGGGGCCGTAGGGACGCTGTTCCAGCTCAGGCGCGCCGCCGAGCTTCAGCCCGTCGATGCCGGCGAGGTCGCCGATCTCGGTGAGGTCGTTCTCGGAGGCGAAGGCCGCGGTCACGTTGTACGAGTCCTGGTCGGTCGCCGGCGAGTAGTCGAGCGCGGTCAGACCGTCCGGGAGGGCGTCCTGCAGCGCGGCGTAGACATCGTCGGGCGTCGTCGCCGTGGCGTCCTTGTCGAAGTACTGCAGCAGGTTGCCGGTGTACTCCGGGAAGAGGTTGATCGATCCGTCCTCGAGCGAGGGCATGTAGGCGTCGCGCTGGCCGATGGAGAAGTTGCGCTCGACGGTGAAGTCGGCGGCTTCGAGAGCCTGGGCGTAGATCTCGGCGATGATCTCGTTCGAGTAGTACTGCTGCGAACCGATCACGATCGTCGACGACTCCTCGCCGCCGCCGTTGCCGCCGTTGCCGCCCGATCCGCCGCCTTGCAGGGACTCGCTCGACCCGCAGGCCGAGAGTGCGAGGGCGGCGACGGCGGCGAGGCCGAGGGCGGGCAGGATGCGTGTGCGGGTGATGGACATGGGTGCCTCCGGGTGGGATAGGGGTCGTGCTGCTGTGAGTCAGGCGGGTTTGGGGGACGGGCGAGGCCGCAGTCGGCGCGGCGCGGATCGCTGGACGGCGACGCCGCGGGGGACGAGGATGCGCTGGAGCAGCGCGAACACGCCGTCCAGCACGAGGGCGAGGACCACGACGACGATCGACGCCCCGAGGATCTGCGCCGGATTCCGGGTCTGGATGCCCTGGATCAGGGCGAAGCCGAGTCCGCCGAGGCCGACGTAGGCCGCGATGGTGACCGTCGCGACGACCTGCAGCACAGCGGAGCGGATGCCGCCGATCAGCAGCGGCAGTCCGAGGGGGATCTCGATCTTCCACAGGACCTGCATCGGCGTCATCCCGACGGCGCGCCCCGCCTCGATCGTCGTGCGCTCGATCGCCTCGATCCCCGCGTAGGCCCCCGCGAGGATCGAGGGGATGGCGAGGAGAACGAAGGAGACGACGGCGGCCTGCTCCTTGAAGTTCACGCCGATCAGGAGGTAGAGCAGGACGACGAGGCCGAGGGAGGGCAGCGACCGGGCGGCGCCGGAGAGGAAGACGGCGATCTCGCGTCCGCGACCGGTGTGCCCGATGGCCCATCCGGCGGGTACGGCGACGAGCGCAGCGAGGGCGACCGAGCCGAAGGTGAAGCCGAGGTGCTGGAGGATCGCCTCGCCGAGGGGGAGGTATCCCGTCGTGCGATCCGGCGAGAAGATCCAGGCGAAGGCGTCGAGGAAGACGTTCATGCGGCGACCTCCCGCATCCGTGCCCGCGACCGCGGGGGCGAGGTTCGCCGGGTCCACGGCATCAGCGCGCGTCCGGCCAGCAGGAGGAGCGCGTCGATGACGAGGGCGATGATCACCACGGCGAGCACGCCCGCGAAGACCTCGGGGAGGATCCTCCGCTGCGATCCGTTCGTGAACAGGTACCCGAGGTTCTGCACGCCGATAAGAGCGCCGACGGTGGCGAGCGAGATCGTCGAGACGGCCGTCACCCTCAGGCCCGCCAGCATGACGGGGCCCGCCAGCGGGAAGTCGACCGTCCAGAAGCGCCGCCACGGACCGAAGCCGACTGCGATCGCGGCGTTGCGGACGCTGGACTCGACCGACGCGAGTCCATCCGTGACCGACCGGGTCATGATCGCGACCGCGTAGATGGTCAGCGCGACGACGAGGTTGGTCTCGGACAGCAGAGGGATGCCGCTGATCGCGCTGATGAGCGCGAACAGGCCGAACGACGGGATCGTGTAGAGGATGCCGACCGCACCCAGCACCGTGCCGCGCAGCCGCGTGTAGCGGAACGCCGCCCAACCGATCGGCACCGCGACGGCGAACCCGACGAGGATCGCGATCGTGCTCTGTCGGAGGTGGGCGACGGTCAGGCGACCGATCAGGTCCAGGTTGTCGAGGACCCAGTTCATGGGGAGGTCACCTCGGATCCTCGGCCGTATCCGATACGAGCACTCCCTGCGTGCGTCCCGCGCCGTCCACGAGGACGGTACCGCGAGGGGTCTGCTTGGCGCGGAACGCGCGCGCTCCGCGGTCGGTGCCGATGAAAGTCGCGACGAAGTCGTCGGCCGGGGATTCGATGATCTCCGAGGGCGTGCCGCGCTGGGCGATGTGTGCGCCCTTCTGCAGGATCACGACCTGGTCGCCCAGGAGGAAGGCCTCGTCGATGTCATGCGTGACGAAGACGATGGTCTTGTCGAGTTCTCGCTGCGGCCGGATGACCTCGGCCTGCAGTTCTTTGCGGACGATGGGGTCGACGGCGCCGAAGGGCTCGTCCATGAGGAGGATGTTGGGGTCCGCGGCGAGGGCGCGCGCGACGCCGACGCGCTGCTGCTGACCGCCGGAGAGCTGCGCGGGATACCTGTCGGCGAAGGCGGCGTCGAGGCCGACGACCTCCATCAGCTCGAGCGCGCGACGCCGTGCGGCCGCCTTCGTCTGTCCGGTGAGCACGGGCACCGTCGCGATGTTGTCCGCCACCGTGTAGTGGGGGAGCAGGCCGGCGTTCTGGAGGACGTACCCGATGCTCCGCCGCAGCTGGACGGCGTCCTTGGCGTGGATCGACTCGCCGTCGATCGTGATGTCGCCCGACGTCGGTTCGATGAGGCGGTTGATCATGCGCAGGAGCGTCGTCTTGCCGCACCCCGACGACCCCACCAAGACCGTCGTCTTGCGGGCCGGCATCTCGAGGGTGACATCGTCGACCGCGGCGGGTCCATCGCCGAAGCGCTTGGTGACGGATCGGAACTCGATCGCCATGGAGGGGTCCTTTCGGCCGGTGTTTCAGCCAACCACACGCCCCCGACATCCCGGCAATCCTCCGCGACCATTGACGTCACATGGCGGGTATGGCAGACGGAGCGCCCGTTCCGGCCCCGGGCGGGCCTGGTGTCACTAGCGTGAGGGCATGAGCACACGCGAATACGACCTCATCGTCATCGGAGCAGGACCCGTCGGTGAGAACGTCGCCGACCGCGCGATACGAGGTGGTCTCACCGCTGCGATCGTCGAGAGCGAACTCGTCGGAGGCGAGTGCTCCTACTGGGCGTGCATGCCGTCGAAGGCTTTGCTGCGTGCGCCCGCCGCGCTTCGCGCGGCCCGCGACGTCGCGGGCGCCGCGGAGGCGGTGACCGGCGGGGTCGATGTCGCCGCCGTGCTCGCGCGCCGGGACCGCATCGTGCACGACTATCAGGACACGTCGCAGGTCGAGTGGCTGCAGGGTGCGGGGATCGACCTGGTGCGCGGCCACGGGCGCCTCGCCGGGGAGCGGGAGGTGACCGTCACCGCGGCCGACGGCGAGACGACGACGCTTCGGGCTCGGCACGCGGTCGCCGTCTGCACCGGCTCCGCAGCGCTGATCCCGGACATCCCCGGATTGCAGGATGCCGCACCCTGGACCAGTCGCGAGGCGACGGGGGTCCGCACCGTGCCGTCCTCGCTGATCATCCTGGGCGGCGGCGTCGTCGGGCTCGAGATGGCGACGGCTTTCACGGCCCTCGGCTCGGACGTGACCGTGATCGCCCGGTCCACCCTCCTCGGCGGACTCGAGGACTTCGCGGGCGAGGCCGTGGGCGCCGCCCTGACGGGCGCGGGCGCGACCGTCCTCACCGGGCGCGGTGTCGAGCACGTCGCCCGTTCCTCCGACGGGGTGAGTGTCACTCTGGATGACGGCTCCGTCGTCCGAGCGGAGGAGATCCTGGTGGCGACGGGTCGTGTGCCCCGCACCGAAGACCTCGGCCTCGAACACGTCGGACTCGAGGCGGGATCGTGGATCCGGGTAGACGACACGATGCGCGTCCCCGGGAACGACTGGCTGTACGCGGTGGGCGATGTCAATCACCGGGCCCTGCTGACCCACCAGGGCAAATACCAGGCCCGTGTCGCCGGCGACGTCATCGCGCGGCGCGCCGCGTCGAACGACGTGGACACGTCGGCCTGGAGCGCGCTGGCGGCCACCGCCGACCACAGCGCCGTTCCCCAGGTCGTGTTCACCGAGCCCGAAGTCGCCGCCGTCGGACACACCGAGGCATCCGCTCGTGACGCCGGCATCGACGTGAAGGTCGTCGACTACGACCTGTCCTGGGTGGCGGGGGCGAGCACCCACTCCGACCGGTACGAAGGGCGCTCACGGGCCGTCATCGACGCGGAGCGCGGCGTGCTGGTCGGGGCGACGTTCGTGGGACCCGATGTCGCCGAGCTGCTCCATGCCGCGACGATCGCCATCGTCGGCGAGGTCCCGCTGCACCGCCTCTGGCACGCCGTCCCCGCGTACCCGACCGTCAGCGAGGTGTGGCTGCGCTGGCTCGAGACCGCGGGGTTGTGACGTCCGCCGTCGTCATCGACGGCGGACGGACTGGATGCGGGTCGTCAATTGGTGCGCGTGCGCGAGCAGCAGACGCCCCAACTCGGGGAGGCGGTCCGGGCCGAAGCGGAACTCGACGCCGGTGAGGCTGAGGGCCCAGGCGGGCCGCCCCTCCTGATCGAACACGGCTGCCCCGAGCCCCCACGATCCCGGGACGATGAGCCCCGGATTCACCGCGTAACCGCGGTCCCGGGTTTCCCCGATGCGTGCGCGCAGGGGATCCGCATCGTGGACATCACCCCACCGCGCGGCGAGGTCGGTATGGCGGCCGAGGTAGGCGTCGACCTCGGGCTGCGGCAGGAACGAGAGGATCGCGAGCCCCGCGGACGCGACGCCCAACGGGAAGCGGATTCCTTCGCTGAGCACGAACGACCGGATCGGGAACGACCCCTCCTCGCGCATGAGGCAGACGGTCTCATCGCCGCGCCGGACGGACAGGAACGCGCTCTCCTCGGTCTTCACCGCGAGCGATCGGACGATGTCGCCGGCGACGTGCGTGATGTTGTAGCGGGGCGCGGCGGCCGCGCCCATGAGGAAGAGTTCCGGTCCGGCCAGCCATCGTGCCGTGCGCTCGTCCTGATCGACCAGGCCCTCGGCGCGCAGGGCGGTCAACAGGCGGTGCGCCGTCGACCGGGAGAGGGATGCCTCGTGGGCGAGTTCGCGCACACCGCGGCCTTCCGCGCCGGCGGCGCTGACGAGCCGGAGCAGGCGCGCCGCCCGCGCGATGGCCTGCGCTCCCGGGACGGTCGACGAGGGGTGTTCCACATCGTGGACCCTAGGCGCGGAGCGTCCCACATCGCAACCGACCGCTCGCGGTCCGGGGCCTCCGACGTCGATGCTGGGAGCAACGACACGAAGGAGTGCACCGTGATCGACAAGACGGTCCCCTCGGCGGCCGACGCCGTCGCCGACATCCCCGACGGCGCGAGTATCGCCGTCGGCGGCTTCGGCCTCTCCGGCAACCCGATCGCCCTCATCGACGCCCTGCTCGCACAGGGGACGACGGACCTCTCCGTCGTCTCCAACAACTGCGGAGTGGACGACTGGGGTCTCGGTGTTCTGCTGCGAGCGCGCCGCATCCGCAAGATGACCTCGTCGTACGTGGGCGAGAACAAGGAGTTCGAGCGCCAGTTCCTCTCCGGCGAGTTGGAGCTCGAGCTCACGCCGCAGGGCACCCTCGCCGAGAAGCTGCGCGCCGGCGGGGCCGGCATCGCCGCCTTCTACACGCAGACGGGCGTCGGCACGCAGGTCGCGGAGGGTGGTCTGCCGCGTCGGTACGACGGCGCCGGCGGCGTGGCCGTGGCATCCCCGCCGAAGGACGTCCGTCGCTTCGACGTCCGCGGTGAAGCCCGGGAGTTCGTCCTCGAGGAGGCCATCGCGACGGACTTCTCCCTCGTCCACGCGCTGCGCGGCGACCGGCACGGCAACCTCGTCTTCAACAAGGCGGCCCGCAATTTCAACCCGCTGGCCGCCATGGCCGGCCGCATCTGCATCGCGCAGGTCGAGGAGCTCGTCGAACCCGGCGAGCTGGACCCGGATGCGGTGCACCTGCCCGGCGTCTATGTGCACCGCATCGTCGAGGTGGGCACAGGGATCGAGAAGCGCATCGAGCGACGCACTGTCGCGACGGAGGGGGAGTGAGATGGCGTTGACACGGACGCAGATGGCGGCGCGAGCGGCGGCCGAGTTGCCGGACGGCGCCTACGTGAATCTGGGGATCGGGCTTCCGACGCTGGTCCCGAACCACATCCCGGACGGCGTGACCGTCGTGCTCCAGTCGGAGAACGGCATCCTCGGCGTCGGCCCGTACCCGACGGAGGACCAGGTGGACCCCGACCTCATCAACGCGGGCAAGGAGACGGTGACCACCCTTCCCGGATCGGCGTTCTTCGACTCCGCGCTCAGCTTCGGGATGATCCGCGGCGGCAAGATCGACGCCGCGATCCTCGGCGCGATGCAGGTGTCGGCCCGGGGCGACCTCGCGAACTGGATGATCCCGGGGAAGATGGTGAAGGGCCCGGGCGGTGCGATGGACCTCGTCCACGGCGCCGCGAAGGTGATCGTGCTCATGGAGCACACGGCCCGTGACGGGTCGCCGAAGATCGTGACGGACTGCTCGCTGCCGCTCACCGGTCGCGGTGTCGTCGACCGGATCATCACCGATCTCGCCGTCATCGACGTGACGTCCGAGGGGCTGGTGCTGGTCGAGACCGCACCGGGGGTCACCGTGCAGGGCGTGAAGGATGCGACCGAGCCCGAGCTCGTGGTCGCGCAGGATGTGAAGGTGGGAGCATGACCGAAGACATCGTGATCGTGGCGGCGGCGCGGACCCCGCAGGGCCGGTTGAAGGGGCAGCTCGCCCCGTTCACCGCACCGCAACTGGGCGCCCTCGCCATCCGCGGCGCCCTCGAGCGCGGCGGCGTCGCCCCGGCATCCGTCGACGCGGTCATCCTGGGGCAGGTGCTCGCCGCCGGTTCGGGGCAGAATCCCGCACGTCAGGCCGCGGTCGGCGCCGGGCTCGGCTGGGACGTCCCCGCCACGTCGGTCAACAAGGTGTGTCTGTCGGGGCTGACGGCGATCATCGACGCGAAGCGGATGATCGCCGTGGGCGATGCCGCGGTGGTCGTCGCCGGCGGGATGGAATCGATGACGCGCGCCCCTCACCTGCTGATGGGGTCTCGCGACGGCTGGACGTACGGCTCCGTCGAGGTCCTCGACCACATGGCCGTCGACGGGCTCACCGACGCCTACGACGGCGTGTCGATGGGGTTGTCGACGGAGCGCCGCAACCCCGGGCTCGGACTCTCCCGCGCGGACCAGGACCACGTCGCCGCGCTGTCGCATCAGCGGGCGGCCGCTGCGGCGGAGGCGGGTGTCTTCGACGCGGAGATCGTCGAGGTCGAGGTGCCGCAGCGCAAGGGCGATCCGCTCCGGCTCACGCGGGACGAGGGTGTCCGCCCCGAGACGACCGTCGAGACCCTCGCGCGCCTGCGCCCCGCGTTCTCGCCCGACGGCGACATCACGGCCGGCAACGCGTCTCCGATCTCCGACGGTGCCGCGGCGGTCGTGGTGACGACCCGCTCCCGGGCGGATGCCGAGGGGTGGACTATCCTCGCGGTGATCGGCTCGGCCGGTCAGGTCGCCGGCCCCGACAACTCGCTCCACTCGCAACCCGCGCGGGCACTGGCGCAGGCGCTCGGGCGGCAGGGCATGGCCGCCGCCGACCTCGACCTCATCGAGATCAACGAGGCCTTCGGCGCCGTCGTCGCCCAGTCCCGAAGCGAGCTCGGCGTCGATGATGCGGTCGTCAACGTCCACGGCGGCGGGATCGCGATCGGACACCCGATCGGCGCGTCCGGCGCGCGGTTGGTCGTGCACGCCGTGCACGAGCTGGCCCGCCGCGGGAGCGGGGCGGCCGGTGTGGCGCTGTGCGGCGGCGGCGGTCAGGGCGAGGCGCTGATCCTCACTCGGTAGAGGCTCGCGCCGTGAGGCTCCTCGGCGTCAGCGCCGACGCGACACGCGCTTCTTCAGAAGCTTCTTCTTGTCGTCGGCGCGCGGCGAGTCGAGCGGGATGAGCTTGCCGCGCGAAGCGCGTCGCGTGTCGACGACCGAGCCGATCGCGAGGGCCATCGTGATCGCCCAGCTCAGCCAGGCCAGCGCGGTGCGCCAGGTGAAGCTCTCCTCGCTGCGCGCGGAGCGCACCAGGGTGACCCCTCCGGTGAGGGCCGACAGGAGTCCGGTGCCGAAGAGGTATTTGCGCATACCACCCACGGTAGTGGGGGTGAGCCCCCGTCGCGGCGGTTGTTAGCCTGAAGTCATCCGTCGAGAGGAACTCCGTGACCGTGGCTTCAGACTTCGTCGTCGTGTCCAACCGCCTTCCGGTCGATCGGACGGATGACGAGAACGAGCCGTGGCGGCGGTCCCCGGGCGGACTGGTCACCGCGGTCGATCCGGTCATGCGCCGCAACAACGGTGCCTGGATCGGGTGGCCGGGACAGCCCGGCGTGGAGCTCGATCCGTTCGACTTCGACGGGCTCCAGCTCGTGCCAGTCACCCTCACCGCGGACGATGTGCAGTTGTACTACGAGGGCTTCTCGAACGACACCATCTGGCCGCTGTACCACGACGTGATCGCAGCCCCGACCTACCACCGCGCGTGGTGGGACGCCTACGTCAAGGTGAACCGCAGGTTCGCGGAGGCCGCTTCCGCGCATGCCGCCGACGGCGCGACGGTATGGGTCCACGACTATCAGTTGCAGCTCGTCCCGAAGATGCTCCGCGAACTCCGACCCGATCTCACCATCGGGTACTTCCACCACATTCCGTTCCCCGCATACGGCCTGTACGCCCAGCTGCCGTGGCGCCGGCAGGTCCTCGAGGGTCTCCTCGGCGCCGACGTCATCGGGTTCCAGCGGGTGGCGGATGCCGGCAACTTCGCCCGTGCCGTGCGTCGGCAGCTGGGGTTCGACACCAAGGCCGGCGCGATCTCGGTGCCCACCGCCGACGGGGGAGTGCGCAAGGCCGTTGCGCGGGCCTATCCCATCTCGATCGACGCCGCGGAGTACGAGGAGCTCGCGAATCGGCCGGACATCCAGGCGCGCGCCGCCGAGATCCGCTCGAGCCTCGGCAATCCGAAGGCCATCCTCCTCGGGGTCGATCGGCTCGATTACACGAAGGGCATCCGCCACCGCCTGAAGGCCTACGGCGAACTGCTCGCCGACGGCCGGCTCTCCGTGCACGACGTGACCCTCGTGCAGGTCGCGAGCCCCAGCCGAGAACGCGTGCAGACCTACATGGAGCTGCGCGACGAGATCGAGCTCACCGTCGGTCGCATCAACGGCGACGCCGACGAGCTCGGCTATACCGCCATCCAGTACCTCCACAACTCCTATCCGCGCGAGGAGATGGTCGCCCTCTTCCTCGCGGCGGACGTCATGCTCGTGACGGCCCTCCGCGACGGCATGAACCTCGTCGCGAAGGAATACGTCGCCAGCCGCGTCGACGGCGGCGGTGCCCTCGTGCTGAGCGAGTTCACCGGGGCCGCCGACGAGCTGACCCAGGCGATCAAGGTGAACCCGCACGACATCTCCGGCTTGAAGGACGCGATCATGCAGGCGATCGAGATGCCCGAGCGCGAGCGCGAGCGGCGGATGCGGGCGCTGCGGCGTCGGGTGCGGGAGAACGACGTCGCGAAGTGGTCGCAGCGCTTCCTGGCGGACCTCGGCCAGTCGCGCGAGGAGCGGGCGTGACCGGTGTCACCGCGGTCGCCGCGGCCGAGCGCCTGCTCGTCGCCCTCGACTTCGACGGCACCGTGTCCCCGCTGGTCGACGAACCGATGACGGCGCGGATGACCCCTGCCGCGCGCGGGGCCGTCGACGCCCTCCTGACGACGCCCGATACGTTCGTGGCGTTCGTCTCCGGCCGGACCCTCGCCGACCTGCGGGTCATCGCCGAGCACGAGGACGACTCGCCGATCCTGCTCGCCGGCTCGCACGGGGCCGAGTACTGGATTCCCGGTTCGCCGTCCGAGGGCGACGTCGACGCCGCGGACATCGCGCTGCGCGATCGCCTGCGCGCTGACGCGGAGCG
Organism: Microbacterium sp. NPDC080220; assembly: GCF_040686395.1. Taxonomy (NCBI): domain Bacteria; kingdom Bacillati; phylum Actinomycetota; class Actinomycetes; order Micrococcales; family Microbacteriaceae; genus Microbacterium; species Microbacterium sp. NPDC080220. The sequence goes on along the minus strand of NZ_JBFBOP010000001.1, from coordinate 192,308 downwards.
TCTCGCAAGCGGCGTCTCCGGCGCCTGGATCGAGCCGAAGGCGTTCGGGTTCGGGGTGCACCTGCGCACCGTCGCCGACGCCGACGAGGCCGCCGCGCTGCGCTCGGGCGTCGACGCGATGATGGCGGACGCCGCGCCGCACTGGCGCCGGCGCCAGGGCCACGACATCGTCGAGTACGCCTTCACCGATGCGGGGAAGGATGCGGCCGTCGCCCACCTGCGCGAGGTCGTCGGGGCCACGGCGGTCGTGTTCGCCGGAGACGACGTGACGGATGAGGACGCCCTCCGGTCGCTCGAGCCGCAGGACCTCGGGATCCGCGTCGGCGCGGGGGAGACTGCGGCATCCGTGCGTGTGCGCGACATCGAACAACTGGCCGGTTTGCTGTCGACTCTCGCACGCGAGCGGGTCGCCGCTCGGCAATAGACTTCGAGAATGCCTTCACCCGACGAGACGATCGACATCAAGCCCCGCAGCCGCGCGGTGACCGACGGCATCGAAGCCACCACGTCACGCGGCATGCTCCGCGCCGTGGGCATGGGCGACGAGGACTGGGACAAGCCCCAGATCGGCATCGCATCCAGCTGGAACGAGATCACGCCCTGCAACCTCAGCCTCGATCGGCTGGCGCAGGGGGCCAAGGAGGGTGTGCACGCCGGCGGCGGCTACCCGCTCCAGTTCGGCACGATCTCGGTCTCGGACGGCATCTCGATGGGTCACGAAGGGATGCACTTCTCCCTCGTGAGCCGCGAGGTCATCGCCGACTCCGTCGAGACGGTCATGATGGCCGAGCGTCTCGACGGGTCGGTCCTGCTCGCCGGCTGCGACAAGTCGATCCCCGGCATGCTCATGGCGTCCGCCCGGCTCGACCTCTCGAGCGTCTTCCTCTACGCCGGGTCGATCGCCCCCGGCTGGGTGAAGCTCAGCGACGGCACCGAGAAGGACGTCACGATCATCGACTCCTTCGAGGCGGTCGGCGCGTGCCTGGCCGGCAAGATGAGCGAGGCCGACCTCAAGCGCATCGAGTGCGCGATCGCCCCGGGCGAGGGTGCGTGCGGCGGCATGTACACCGCCAACACGATGGCCTCCGTCGCCGAGGCGCTGGGCCTCAGCCTGCCCGGTTCGGCCGCTCCGCCCTCGGCGGACCGTCGCCGCGACTACTTCGCGCACCGCTCCGGTGAGGCCGTCGTCAACCTCCTGCGCCAGGGGATCACGACCCGCGACATCCTCACCAAGGAGTCCTTCGAGAACGCGATCGCCCTCGCGATGGCGCTCGGCGGCTCGACGAACGTCGTCCTCCACCTGCTGGCCATCGCCCGCGAGGCCGACGTCGACCTTACGCTGCACGACTTCAACCGCATCGGCGACAAGGTGCCGCACGTGGCCGACATGAAGCCGTTCGGGAAGTACGTCATGAACGACGTCGATCGGCACGGCGGCATCCCCGTCATCATGAAGGCGATGCTCGACGAGGGGCTCCTTCACGGCGACGCGCTCACCGTGACCGGCAAGACGCTCGCCGAGAACCTCCGCGAGCTCGACCCGGACCCGATCGACGGCACCGTCATCCACACCTTCGACGACCCGATCCACGCGACCGGCGGCATCACGATCCTGCACGGCTCCATGGCGCCCGAGGGCGCCGTCGTGAAGACGGCCGGCTTCGACGCCGCCGTGTTCGAAGGCCCCGCACGCGTCTTCGAGCGCGAGCGCGCCGCGATGGACGCGCTCGAGGAGGGTCGCATCGCCGCCGGCGACGTCGTCGTCATCCGTTACGAGGGCCCGAAGGGCGGCCCCGGCATGCGCGAGATGCTCGCCGTGACGGCCGCCATCAAGGGCGCAGGCCTCGGAAAAGATGTACTACTCTTGACGGACGGACGATTCTCAGGCGGCACAACCGGCCTGTGCATCGGCCACATAGCACCCGAAGCGGTGGACGCTGGTCCCATCGCCTTCGTGCGCGATGGTGATCTGATACGGGTCGATATCGCGGCTCGCTCTCTCGACCTACTCGTCGATGAGGCTGAGCTGAACTCCCGCCGCGACGGCTGGGAGCCCCTTCCCCCGCGCTATACCCGTGGCGTGCTGGCCAAGTATTCGAAGCTCGTGCGCTCCGCCGCGGAGGGCGCGACGACGGGCTAGGCCCCACACACTCCGTCATCCATCACCGCAGAGGTATCACTCATGTCTTCTGACACCGTCGCCGCTGTGCCTCGGCCCCCGGCCGGAGGCCCGTCCACGCCCGTGCTCACCGGAGCGCAGGCCGTCGTCCGCTCGCTCGAGCTCCTGGGCGTCACCGACGTCTTCGGGCTCCCGGGCGGCGCCATCATCGAGGTCTACGACCCGCTGATGGACTCGACCGACCTGCGCCACATCCTCGTGCGCCACGAGCAGGGCGCCGGTCACGCCGCCGAGGGGTACGCCGCGGCATCCGGTCGCGTCGGCGTCGCCATCGCGACCTCCGGCCCCGGCGCCACCAACCTCGTGACGGCTATCGCCGACGCGTACATGGACTCGATGCCCATCGTCTGCATCACGGGCCAGGTGTACTCGACCCTGATGGGAACGGATGCCTTCCAGGAGGCGGACATCGTGGGCATCACGATGCCGATCACCAAGCACTCGTTCCTCGTGAAGGACCCCGCCGAGATCCCGGGCGCCCTCGCCGCGGCCTTCGAGATCGCCTCGACGGGTCGCCCGGGCCCCGTGCTCGTGGACATCACGAAGGATGCGCAGCAGGCCAAGGCGCCGTTCGTGTGGCCCCCGAAGATCGACCTGCCCGGCTACCGGCCCGTCACCAAGGCGCACGGCAAGCAGATCCAGGCCGCGGCGCAGCTGATCTCCGAGGCCAAGAAGCCCGTCCTCTACGTGGGCGGCGGCGTCGTCCGCGCGGGAGCCGCCGGCGAGCTCCGTCGTTTCGCCGAGGCGACCGGCGCCCCCGTGGTCACGACGCTCATGGCCCGCGGCGCGTTCCCCGACTCGCACCCGCAGCAGTTGGGCATGCCCGGCATGCACGGCACGGTGCCCGCTGTGCTCGCGCTGCAGGAGTCCGACCTGATCGTCGCCCTCGGTGCCCGATTCGACGACCGCGTGACCGGCAAGGCGGCCCTGTTCGCCCCGCACGCGAAGGTTGTCCACGTCGACATCGACCCTGCCGAGATCTCGAAGATCCGCTCCGCCGACGTCCCCATCGTGGGTGACCTGAAGGACGTGCTCGTCGATCTCGACGCGGCCTTCGCCGGTGTCGCGAAGCCCGACGTCTCGGAGTGGTGGTCCTACCTCGACGGCCTCCGCACGGAGTTCCCGCTGGGAGCCGCACCGACGAGCGACGGCCTCCTCTCGCCGCAGCACGTCATCCAGCGCATCGGCGAGCTCACCGGCCCCGAAGGCGTATTCGCCGCCGGCGTCGGCCAGCACCAGATGTGGGCCGCGCAGTACATCGGTTACGAGCGCCCGAACGCGTGGCTCAACTCCGGCGGCGCCGGCACGATGGGCTACGCCGTGCCCGCGGCCATGGGCGCGAAGGTCGCCCAGCCCGACCGCACGGTGTGGGCGATCGACGGCGATGGCTGCTTCCAGATGACCAATCAGGAACTCGCCACCTGCGCGATCAACGACATCCCGATCAAGGTCGCGATCATCAACAACTCCTCGCTCGGCATGGTGCGGCAGTGGCAGACGCTCTTCTACGACGGCCGTCACTCGAACACCGACCTCAACACGGGTCACGACACCATCCGCATCCCGGATTTCGTCAAGCTCGCCGAGGCGTACGGCTGCCTCGCGATCCGCGTCGAGAAGGAGGAGGACGTGGATGCCGCGATCCGCACCGCCCTCGAGACCAACGACCGCCCGGTCGTGATCGACTTCGTCGTGAGCGCCGACGCGATGGTGTGGCCGATGGTGCCCCAGGGCGTCAGCAACAGCTACATCCAGTACGCACGCGAGCACGCGCCGGCCTTCGAGCAGGGGGAGTGACGATGAGCAAGCACGTCCTGAGCCTCCTCGTCGAGGACAAGCCCGGTCTCCTCACCCGCGTCGCCGGCCTCTTCGCGCGCCGCGGCTTCAACATCGACTCCCTCGCCGTGGGGGTGACCGAGGTGCCCGGACTCTCGCGCATCACGGTCGTCGTCGACGTCGAGGAGCTGCCGCTCGAGCAGGTGACGAAGCAGCTGAACAAGCTCGTCAACGTCATCAAGATCGTCGAGCTCGACTACGCGACCTCCGTCCAGCGCGAGCACATGCTCGTGAAGGTCCGCGCCGACAACCAGACGCGCTCGAACGTGATCGAGGTCGTCAACCTGTTCCGCGCCTCGGTCGTCGACTACGCCACCGACGCGCTCGTCGTCGAGGTGACGGGCGACCGCGGCAAGGTCGACGCCTTCCTCAAGGCCCTCGAGCCCTTCGGCATCAAGGAGCTCGCCCAGTCCGGCATGGTCGCCATCGGCCGCGGTGGCAAGAGCATCACCGAGCGCGTCCTGCGCGGCTGACCCCACAACTTCTCTACCGACATCTACAAGGAGACACACACGAACATGGCTGAGATCCTCTACGACGCCGACGCCGACATCTCGCTCATCCAGGGCAAGAAGGTCGCCATCGTCGGGTACGGCTCGCAGGGCCACGCCCACGCCCAGAACCTCCGCGACTCCGGCGTCGAGGTCGTCATCGCCCTCAAGGAGGGCTCGAAGTCCGCGCCGAAGGCGTCGGAGGACGGCTTCGAGGTCAAGTCCGTGGCGGATGCCGCCGAGTGGGCCGACCTCATCATGATCCTCGCGCCCGACCAGCACCAGCGCGGGATCTTCAATGACGAGATCAAGCCGCACCTCGCCGCCGGCAAGACCCTCGCCTTCGCCCACGGCTTCAACGTGCGCTTCGGCTACATCGAGGTCCCCGACGACGTCGACGTCATCCTCGTCGCCCCGAAGGCCCCCGGCCACACGGTGCGCCGGGAGTTCGTCGCGGGACGCGGCATCCCCGACATCATCGCCGTCGAGAAGGACGCCTCCGGCCAGGCCTGGGACGTCGCCCTCTCGTACGCGAAGGCGATCGGCGGCACCCGCGCCGGGGTCATCAAGACCACCTTCACCGAAGAGACCGAGACCGACCTGTTCGGTGAGCAGGCCGTCCTCTGCGGTGGTGTGTCGCAGCTCGTCCAGTACGGCTTCGAGACGCTGTCCGAGGCGGGATACCAGCCCGAGATCGCCTACTTCGAGGTGCTCCACGAGCTGAAGCTCATCGTCGACCTCATGTGGGAGGGCGGCATCGCCAAGCAGCGCTGGTCGGTCTCCGACACGGCCGAGTACGGCGACTACGTGTCGGGCCCGCGCGTCATCGACCCGCGTGTCAAGGAGAACATGGCCGCTGTCCTCGCCGACATCCAGTCCGGCGCGTTCGCGAAGCGTTTCATCGACGACCAGGACAACGGCGCCGTCGAGTTCCAGGAGCTCCGCACCAAGGCCGCGGCCCACCCGATCGAGGCGGTCGGCAAGGACCTGCGCGCCCTGTTCGCGTGGAAGCAGCAGGACGCCGACTACACCGAAGGCTCCGCCGCGCGCTGACCTTCGGCATCCAGCCCTCGGCGCATCCGCCGGGACCGGCTTTTCGTGAGCCACGGAGGCCCGACCCTTACAAGGGGTCGGGCCTTCGGCGTCGGTAGACTCGGAGCGTGGCTTCCGACCCTCACGACGACGAGGACGCCTTCCGCTGGGAGGGCGACGATTCGCCGACGCGTCCGGCGCGTCCCGAGCGCACCGGCGCTGCGCTCCCCGACGGGTGGCGTGCCGTCGGGAAGGGGAGTGAGGCCACTCCCGGCGACGACGTCGCCCCCGCGCCGGAGGCGGTGACGACGGCGGACGAGGATGCGGAGCCGGCACCCCTCGGCAACGTTGCCCTCGTGTCCCTGGGGCTCCTCGGCGGCATCTATCTGCTCTACACCGTGGGGTGGCTGCTCGGGAGCTCGCGGCTGGCGGCGGCGACGTCGTTCTGGCTGGAGCCGGCGGCCGTCGTGCCGGCGCTGTGGGTCGCGGTCGCGGCCCCCGCCCTCTGGTTCGGCGGCGTCATGCTGCTCACCCGCGCGTCCGCCGCGTGGGTGAGGTTCGCGTGGCTGGTCGTCGGCGTGTTCCTGCTCCTGCCGTGGCCCTTCGTGATCGGAGTCTGATCGTGACGACCTCGAACCAGGCGGTGCGCCGTGGTCCGTCCTGGCTGCCCGCCGCCGTCGCCGGTGTCTTCGGACTGTTCTACGCGTACGCGGTCTGGACGGCCGTCGCCTTCCTGCTCGCGCAGGCCACGGGCGTCGAGGGCCTGAACGGCGGCGGATGGGCGATCCTGCTGTTCTCCGTCGTCTTCCCGATCATCGTGTTCGTCGCGGGGGTCGTTCTCGCGCGGCGACGCCCGGTGCTCCACCTCGCGGTCGTCCTCCTCGCGGGGCTCGGTCTCGTCGCCGTGTTCTGGCTGAACATCCTCACCTACGCGATCACGAACGGGAACTCGCTCGTCGGATCGTGACGGGTGTCACACGGTCGGGGGCGGTGGTGGGTCTTCGCTAGGCTGGGCGTGCCGCGTACCGTCGTCGGTCACCTCTCGGCCGGCTCCGTGGCGATCCACCCCCGCGTACCCGAAGGTCTGCCGTGCCCAAGCCTGTCGTCCTCATCGCCGAAGAACTCTCTCCCGCCACGATCGAGGCCCTCGGCCCCGACTTCGAGGTCCGATCCGTCGACGGAGCCGACCGTGCGGCGCTCCTCCCGGCGCTCGCGGACGCAGACGCGGTCCTCATCCGCTCGGCCACGAAGATGGATGCCGAGGCGATCGCCGCCGCGCCGTCGCTCAAGGTCATCGCGCGCGCCGGTGTCGGCCTCGACAACGTCGACATCAAGGCGGCCACCAGCGCCGGCGTGATGGTCGTCAACGCCCCGACGTCGAACATCATCTCCGCCGCCGAGCTCACCGTCGGCCACATCCTGAGCCTCGCGCGTCACATCCCGGCGGCGCACTCCTCCCTCGCCGCCGGCGCCTGGAAGCGCTCGTCGTTCACGGGCACCGAGCTGTACGAGAAGACGGTCGGCATCATCGGCCTCGGGCGCATCGGCGCTCTCATCGCGGCCCGCGTGCAGGCCTTCGGGGTCTCCGTGGTCGCCTACGACCCCTACGTCACGCCGACGCGTGCCCAGCAGCTGGGTGTGCAGCTCGTCAGCCTCGACGAGCTGCTGCGGACGAGCGACTTCGTCACGATCCACATGCCCAAGACGCCCGAGACGACGGGCATGATCGGGGCCGCGCAGTTCGAGATCATGAAGGACTCGGCCTATGTCGTGAACGTCGCCCGCGGCGGCCTCATCGACGAGGAGGCGCTGTTCACCGCGCTGACGACGGGCCAGATCGCCGGCGCCGGACTCGACGTCTTCACGAGCGAGCCGCCCGCCCAGGACGGCACGGCCTTCCCGCTGCTGTCGCTCCCGAACGTCGTCGTGACCCCGCACCTCGGGGCCTCGACGGAGGAGGCGCAGGAGAAGGCCGGCGTCTCGGTCGCCAAGTCCGTCAAGCTCGCCCTCGAGGGCGACCTGGTGCCGGACGCCGTCAACGTCGCCGGTGGCGTCATCGACCCCTTCGTGCGCCCCGGCATCGCGCTCGTCGAGCAGCTCGGCCAAATCTTCACCGGGCTCGCACCGAGCGCACTGACGAGCCTCGACATCGAGGTGCGCGGCGAACTGGCCGACTACGACGTGAGCGTCTACCGCCTGGCCGCGCTCAAGGGCATCTTCACCAACATCGTGAGTGAGAACGTCTCGTACGTGAACGCGCCGCTCTTCGCGGAGCAGCGCGGCATCGAGACCCGCCTCATCGTGGAATCCGAGAGCCCGCTGTACCGCAACATCACGATCCTGCGCGGCACACTGTCCGACGGCACCGTCCTCACGGTCGAAGGCACCCTCGCCGGCACGCGGATGGTGCCCAAGGTCGTCGGCATCAACGGCTACGAGGTCGAGGTGCCGATCAGCCGGTACCACGTCGTCATGCGCTACGCCGACCGCCCGGGCATCGTCGCGATCTACGGCCAGAAGCTGGGCGAGGCGGGCATCAACATCGCCGGCCTGCAGGTCGCGCGACCGGACGCGAGCGGCCGCGCGCTGTCCGTGCTGACGGTCGACTCGCCGATCCCCGAGGCGATGCTCGACGAGCTGCGCGACGCCGTCGCCGCCGACCTGTTCCGGCAGATCGAGCTCAGCGAGGTCTGACCCGCCCCGGCATCCGCTCTTCCCCTGTCACGACGCGCCGTGCGCGGCGGCGGTTTGCGACGGGGGAGCGGATGCCGCTAGCGCGCGGCGCGCTCGACGAGGGCGATCAGCGCGTCGAGCTCGGCGCCGCGGGGGAGCGGTCCGGGGAGCGCGCCCGTCGCGAGCGCGCTGTTGAAGTACAGGCCGTCGCTGACGAGCAGCACGAGCTGCAGCGCGGTCTCGTCGCGGGTGTGGGGGCGGAGGGCCTCCTCCCAGAGCTCCCGCACCCGACGGAGGGCGTCGGAGGCCTCGGCGTGGCCGGTCTGCGCCAGGCGGGAGGCCGCGATGATCGCGCGATCCAGCGGCGACCCGGTCTGCACCGACGTCCGCACGAAGGCGGCGACGACACCTTCGGGAGCCCGCAGCATGTCCTCGACGTCGATCTCGACGAGGCGCCGCATCCGCTCCAAGAGGGCGGCTTCGAGAGCGTCCTTCGACGCGTAGTGGTAGAGCAGGCCGCCCTTGGAGACCCCGGCGGCGGCGGCGACGGCATCCATCGTCGCCCCCCGGGCGCCGCCGTCGATGAGCGCCGCCTCGAACGCGTCGAGGACGCTCTCCTTGGCTTTCGGTGGTCTGCCCATGCTCCGATCCTCTCGCGGGTGAGCGCCTGATTCTGTTACTATACCGGCTGGACGGTGTACTAATGATGACGTTGACGGAAGAGATCCGAACGGCCGACGCGGCGGGTACGAGGCAGGGATGGCGCGGGTGGGCGGCGCTGGCCGTGCTCATGCTGCCCGTGCTCCTGGTGTCGGTCGACAACACGGTGCTGAGCTTCGCGCTGCCCGAGATCGCGCGCGACCTGACCCCGACGAGCGCGCAGCAGCTGTGGATCATCGACGTCTACCCGCTCGTGCTCGCGGGCCTCCTCGTGACGATGGGATCGCTGGGCGACCGATTCGGCCGCCGGCGCATGCTGATGATCGGTGCGACCGGATTCGCCGCCGTCTCGGCGCTGGCCGCTTTCGCCCCCTCGGCCGAGCTCCTCATCGCGGCGCGCGCGACGATGGGCCTGTTCGGCGCGATGCTCATGCCGTCGACGATGTCGCTGCTGCGGAGCATCTTCACCGACCGCGACCAGCGGCGCCTCGCGATCGCCGTGTGGGCGTCGATGTTCTCCGCCGGATCCGCGCTGGGGCCGATCGTGGGCGGTGTGCTCCTCGAGCACTTCGCGTGGGGTTCGGTGTTCCTGCTCGCCGTGCCGGTCCTCATCCCGCTGCTGGTGCTCGCGCCCCTCCTCGTGCCCGAGAGTCGCGACCCGCACCCCGGTCGCATCGACCCCGTCAGCATCGTCCTCAGCATGGCGACGATGGTGCCGGTCGTCTACGCGATCAAGGAGGTCGCCGTCCACGGTCCGGGGCCGCTCCCGCTGGTGCTCGTGCTCGTCGGGCTGGCCTTCGGGTGGGTCTTCGTGCGCCGTCAGCTGCGCTCCGAGAGCCCGATGCTCGACATGCGCCTGTTCCGTCGCGACGCGTTCACCGGCGCGCTCCTCGTGAACCTGCTGAGCGTGGTCGCCCTCGTCGGCTTCCTCTACTTCGTGACCCAGCATCTGCAGCTGATCGTCGGGTTGAGCCCGCTGCAGGCGGGCCTCGCCCTCGTGCCCGGGCTCGCGCTCATGATCGTGTCGGGTCTCGCCGTCGTGCCGGTCTCCCGCCGGGTGTCGCCCCGGGTGGTCGTCCCCGTCGCGCTCGCCCTGTCGGTCGCGGCGTACGTCGTGATCGCGGTGTCGACGGATGCCGCGGCCCTCGGCATCCTCATCGGCGCCTTCGCGCTGCTCGGCATCGGCATCGGTGCGGCCGAGACGGTGTCCAACGAACTCATCCTCGCCACCGCGCCGCCCGCGAAGGCGGGAGCGGCGAGCGCCGTGTCCGAGACTGCGTACGAGCTCGGTGCCGTGCTCGGGACCGCGGTGCTCGGCGGCATCCTCACCGCCCTCTACCGCGCCGGACTCGTCCTCCCGGACGGTGTGCCGGCGGGCGCGGCCGCGGCGGCGCGCGAGACCCTCGGCGGGGCGGTCACCGTCGCGGACGGACTCCCGGGCGCGCTGGGCGACCGCGTCGTCGAGGCCGCGGCATCCGCCTTCGATGCGGGAGTGGGCGTCACCTCGATCATCGGAGCCGTCCTGGTCGTCTGCGCGGCCGTCATCGCGGCCACTACGCTGAAGGGAACCCGCACCCCGCGCGTCGAGGACTGACCGCGCGGGTTCCCCCGAGAACGAGGAGAGCGATGTCGCGCGTCGTGAAGCTGGCCGTCATCCCCGGAGACGGCATCGGTCCGGAGGTCGTCGCAGAGGCCGAGAAGGTGCTCGACGCCGTGACCGAGGGAGCCGAGGTGACGTTCGAGAAGACCCGGTTCTCCCTGGGCGCCGCCCGCTACCTCGAGACGGGTGACACCCTGACCGACGAGGACCTCGCCGCGATCGCCGCGCACGACGCCATCCTCCTCGGTGCCGTGGGCGGGATGCCGGGGGACCCCCGTCTGAAGGACGCGAACATCGAGCGGGGCCTGCTGCTCAAGCTGCGTTTCGCGCTGGACCACTACGTCAACCTCCGCCCGTCGGTCCTGTACCCGGGCGCCTCGGGTCCACTCGCGGAGCCGGGGGAGATCGACTTCGTCGTGGTGCGCGAGGGCACCGAAGGCCCCTACGTGGGCAACGGCGGCTCGATCCGCACCGGCACGCCGCACGAGATCGCGAACGAGACCTCCGTGAACACGGCGTTCGGGGTCGAGCGGGTCGTCCGGTTCGCCTTCGCGCAGGCGCAGAAGCGCCGTCGGAAGCTGACCCTCGTGCACAAGACCAACGTGCTCGTCCACGCCGGCGGCATGTGGAAGCGGATCGTCGACGAGGTGGCCGCGGAGCACCCGGACGTGGCCGTAGACTACCTGCACGTCGACGCGGCGACGATCTTCCTGGTCACGAACCCGGGCCGCTTCGACGTGATCGTCACCGACAACCTCTTCGGCGACATCCTGACCGACTTGGCCGGCGCCGTCACCGGAGGCATCGGCCTCGCCGCTTCGGGGAACATCAACCCCGACGGCGCGTTCCCGTCGATGTTCGAGCCCGTGCACGGTTCCGCGCCCGATATCGCCGGACAGCAGATCGCCGATCCCACCGCTGCGATCCTCTCCGTCGCCCTGCTGCTCGACCACCTCGGACTGCAGGGCGAGGCCGAGCGCGTCACCCGCGCGGCCCGCGAGGACATCGAGAGCATGGACGGCTCCGCCCGCACGACCGCGCAGGTCGGCGACGCCATCACCGCACGCCTCCGGGCGTAATCTGAGTGGATGCGCGCCGCGCAGACGCCGCGCGAGGAACAGGACTGACATGACCCTCACCGACTCGACCGCAGCCCCCCTCACCTTCTCGGTGACGAAGAACCTGGCTGCGGCATCCCCTTCCGCCCGCGAGGAGATCCTCGCGAACCCCGGCTTCGGCACGAACTTCACCGACCACATGGTCGACATCTGCTGGTCGTCCAAGGGCGGCTGGCACCGTCCCCGCGTCTCGCCGTACGGCCCGATCTCGCTCTCGCCCGCCGCCGCCGTGCTGCACTACGGCCAGGAGATCTTCGAGGGCATCAAGGCGTACCGTCACGCGGACGGCTCGATCCACACGTTCCGGCCCGAGGAGAACGCGCGGCGCCTGCAGCGCTCCGCGCGCCGCATGGCGCTCCCCGAGCTCCCCGTCGAGTACTTCCTGCAGTCGCTGCGCGAACTCATCGCCGTCGACGGCGACTGGGTGCCCGCGGGCGCCGACCAGAGCCTCTACCTGCGGCCGTTCATGTTCGCGAAGGAGGCGTTCCTCGGTGTGCGCCCGGCCGAGAAGGTCGCCTATTACCTGATCGCGAGCCCCGCGGGTGCCTACTTCAAGGGCGGCGTGACCCCCGTGAAGATCTGGCTGAGCGAGGACTATGCCCGCGCCGGCAAGGGCGGCACCGGCGCGGCCAAGACGGGCGGCAACTACGCCGCGAGCCTCCTGCCGCAGGCCGAGGCGTACGAGAAGGGCTGCGACCAGGTGGTCTTCCTCGACGAGGACGGCAACGTCGAGGAGCTCGGCGGCATGAACGTCGTCTTCGTCATGAAGGACGGCACCCTCGTGACCCCCGAGTCGGAGTCGATCCTCGCCGGCATCACGCGCGACTCGATCCTCCGACTCGCCGAGGACCGCGGGCACCGCGTCGAGCGACGTGCCGTCTCCCTCGCCGAGTGGCGTGAGGGTGTCGCCTCGGGAGAGATCGTCGAGGTCTTCGCGTGCGGCACTGCCGCCGTGGTGACCCCCATCGGCGCGCTCAAGGCCTCCGGCTTCGAGGACGCGCAGCCCACGGGCACGCTCGCCCTCGAGCTGCGCCAGCACCTCACCGACATCCAGTACGGGCGTGTCGAGGACGTCCACGGCTGGCTCACCCGGCTGGACGGCTGATCCGTGCGCATCGTCCGTTACAGCCGCAACGAGGCCATCCGCTTCGGGATCATCGACGAGAAGGAGGTCGTCGAGCTCGCCGGCGACCCGATGTTCACCGGGTTCGAGACGACAGGTGAGCGGATCCCGCTCGCCGAGATCACGCTCCTCGCGCCCTCGATTCCGCGCTCGAAGATCGTCTGCGTCGGCAAGAACTACCGTGATCACGCCGCCGAGATGGGTGGGGAAGCGCCGACCGAACCGCTGCTGTTCCTCAAGCCCAACACGTCCGTGATCGGCCCCGACGACGCGATCGTGCGGCCGCCGCAGTCGCAGCGCACCGATTACGAGGGCGAGCTCGCCGTCGTCATCGGGCGGGTCGCGAAGAACGTCCCCGCCGACAAGGCGCTCGACTACGTGTTCGGGTACACGATCGGCAACGACATCACGGCGCGCGACCTGCAGCGCTCGGACGGCCAGTGGTCCCGCGCCAAGGGATTCGACACGTTCTGCCCGCTCGGACCGATCATCGAGACCGAGTTCGACCTCGACGGTGGAGCGCGCATCGTGTCGCGCGTGAACGGCGAGGTCCGTCAGGACGGTCCGATCTCCGACATGGTCCACTCGGTACCGGAGATCATCGCCTACGCCTCCGCGGCGTTCACGCTGCTGCCCGGCGACGTCATCCTGACCGGGACGCCGGCCGGGATCGGCGAGTTCCACGCCGGCGACGTCCTCGAAGTGGAGATCTCGGGCCTCGGCATCCTGCGCAACACGGCGCGGAATGCCTGACGACGGACTGCTCTCCCTCACAACGACGGATGTCGCGCGCATCCAGCGGCGCACCGTCACCGTCCTCGCGGCGGGGCAGGTCCTCGGCGGTGTCGCGTTCGGCGCGACGGTTTCGCTGGGGGCGCTCCTGGCCGCCGACCTGTCGGGCCAGGAGTCGCTGTCGGGGTTCGCGACGGCATCCGTCACCCTCGGCGCCGCGCTCTGCGCGATCCCGCTCGCCCGCCTCGCGGCGGCGCAGGGGCGGCGCCGAGCGCTGACCCTCGGCAATCTGCTCGCCCTCGTGGGGATCGCGGTCGTCATCACGGCCGCGGCCCTCCGCGCCTTCCCCCTGCTCCTGGTCGGCGTGATCCTCATCGGCGCCGGCAACGCCGGCAACCTGCAGTCCCGTTTCGCAGCGACCGACCTCTCGGGGCAGGGGCGGCGGGGGCGCGACCTCGGCACGGTCGTGTGGGCGACCACGGTCGGGGGCGTGGTCGGTCCGCTCATGCTCACGCCGGGGGAGGCCGTCGGCGGATGGCTCGGGATGCCGCCCCTCACCGGTTCGTACGCGTTCTCGATCGTCGCGCAGACCCTCGCCCTGACGCTCTACCTGGTGGCGCTGCGCCCCGACCCGCTGAAGGTCGCGCAGCAGGTCGCTCTATCGCGCGACCCCCGGGACCCCCGGCTCGACGAGCCGGACCGTCCCGTCGTCGCCCGCTACGCCGTGTTCGCAGTGGCGGGCTCGCACGTGACGATGGCCTCCGTCATGGCGATGACCCCGGTTCACCTCTCCCACCTCGACCCCCGCAACGTGACGACGATCGTCGGCGTCACGATCGCGCTGCACGTCTTCGGGATGTACGGGCTGTCGCCGGTCTTCGGCATCCTGGCCGACCGGTGGGGGCGTCTGCAGACGATCCTCCTGGGGCAGGGCATCCTCGCCGCGTCCCTCGTGACGGCGGCGGTCGCCCCGAACTCGCCCACCGCGGTCCTGATCGCTCTCCTGCTGCTCGGTCTCGGGTGGAGCGCGGCGACCGTGGGCGGCGCGGCGCTGCTGACCGAGGCGACGCCGACCGAACTGCGTCCCCGCAGGCAGGGGCGCAGCGACACCGCGATGACGCTGTCGGCGGCGATCGGATCGGTGCTCGCGGGCGGCATCCTGAGCCTCATCGGCTACGGCGGGCTCGCCCTCGTCGCCCTCGCGGTGGTCGTCGCGATCACCGTCCTCTCGCCCTACGCCCGGCGCTGAGGGCGCGGGGCGGGAGCGGCGCCGGTCGTAGACTTGACGGCGATGTCCACTGCACCGCACCCTCTGACCACGACCGCCTCCGGCTCCGACGTCCGCGTCCGATTCTGCCCCTCGCCGACGGGGCTCCCGCACGTCGGGATGGTCCGCACCGCCCTGTTCAACTGGGCGTACGCGCGGCACACCGGCGGCAAGATGATCTTCCGCGTCGAGGACACGGATGCCGCTCGCGACAGCGAGGAGAGCTATCGCCAGCTCGTCGACGCTCTGACCTGGCTCGAGATCGACTGGGATGAGGGCGTCGAGAAGGGCGGCCCGCACGAGCCGTATCGGCAGTCGCAGCGCCACGATATCTACCGCGAGGTGCTCGACAAGCTGATCGCGACCGGTGCCGTGTACGAGTCGTACTCGACGGCCGAGGAGGTCGACGCCCGCAACGAAGCCAACGGCCGCGCGAAGCAGCTCGGCTACGACAACTTCGACCGCACGCTGACGGACGAGCAGAAGGCCGCGTTCCGCGCGGAGGGCCGCGAGCCCGCCTGGCGACTGCGCGTGCCGGACGAGGACGTCACTTACGTCGACCTCATCCGCGGCGAGGTCACCTTCCCGGCCGGATCGTTCCCCGACTTCGTCGTCGTGCGCGCCGGCGGCATCCCGCTCTACACCTTCACGAACCCCGTCGACGACGCCCTGATGGGGATCACCCATGTACTCCGCGGCGAGGACCTCATGCCCTCCACCGCCCGTCAGCTCGCCCTCTACAGTGCGCTCATCGACGCGGGGGTGACGACCTTCGTGCCTCGCTTCGCGCACATGCCGCTCGTGCTGGGCGAGGAGGGCACGAAGAAGCTCTCCAAGCGCGACCCGAAGGCCGACCTCTTCCTGCAGCGCGAGAAGGGCTTCATCCACGAGGGGCTCCTGAACTACCTCGCCCTCCTCGGGTGGTCGATCGCGCCGGACCGCGACGTCTTCTCGCGCCAGGAGCTCATCGAGGCGTTCGACATCGTGAACGTGAACCCTAACCCCGCCCGCTTCGACCAGAAGAAGGCCGAGTCGATCAACGGTGACCACATCCGGATGCTGGAGCCCGCCGACTTCGCGTCGCGCCTGGTCCCGTACCTGGTCGGGGCCGGTGTCGTCAGCACGCCTCCCACCGACGCGCAGCGCGAGATGCTCGCGAAGGCGGCGCCGCTCGTGCAGGAGCGCATGCAGATGCTCGGCGACGCTCCGGGGCTGCTCGGATTCCTCTTCCGCGACGTTGAGGCGTACGACGAGGACGCGGTGAAGGGACTGCCCGCGAACACCGCCGAGGTGCTCGCCGCCTCTATCGACGCGCTGCAGGCGGTTCCCGAGGATGCCTTCACCGCCGAGGCGATCCAGGCGGCACTGGCGTCATCCCTCATCGACGGGTTGGGCTTGAAGCCCCGCGTCGCCTACGGACCCGCGCGCGTCGCGCTGAGCGGCCGGCGCGTCTCGCCGCCGCTGTTCGAGTCGATGGAGCTGCTGGGCAAGTCCGTCACGCTCGACCGCCTCGAGCGCCTGCGCGCCGAGCGCAGCTGAGACGCGACGCGCTCGGGTTGCGCGTCCGGTTTGGCCGGGGCCGTACCGTGGGCTAAGCTTGATCCTCGGTACGACTCCGGTTGAAACCCGGTGGGGTATGGTGTAATTGGCAACACGGCTGATTCTGGTTCAGTTGTTCTTGGTTCGAGTCCAGGTACCCCAGCAAGGAGAAAACCCCCGCTCCGGCGGGGGTTTTGTTTTGCCTGAAATCGTGCGCGTCGGTGGCCGACGGACGCACAATGGTCGCATGGGACTCTTCACGCAGCGACCCGAAGAACCGTCCGAGTGGGCCGGGCTCCCCGCGGAGCCGATGGAGCCCCGCAACCCGGTCGAACGGCTGGGGGAGGGGCCCACGGCATCCGACTGGTCGCCCGACCTCCTCGCCGAGGCACCCGCCACGGCGACGTGGATCGAGATCCCCGTCGATCCCGCACCCGAGCCGGACGGCGCCGACGGGGACTGACCCCGCTCAGCGCATCGCGTCGCCGATGTAGGAGTACTTGACGAAGACCTCCGAGGCCCACCCGGCCTCTTCGAGCACGCCCTGCACGGCGGTCAGCATGTACTTCGAATCCCAACCGAGGTAGAGGTACCGCCCCTCATCGAGGGTGTCCCACTGGCCGTTCCAGGCCATCGCCGGGTAGACCGGGCCGCCGTGGCGCGCGCTGTAGTCGACGACGCTCTGCCGCGAGTCGGCCCAGAGCCTCGCGAACACGCGGTTGAACAGGTAGCGGACGTCCCGCACGTCCCAGTGCTCGCCGCGGTACTCGACGTAGTCGAACTCGCGCTGCCAGCCGCGGGGCCAGCCGCGCCGCTTCTTGGCGTCGAGGATCGGCGTGAGGTTGTCGTCGTCGATCCCCACCACGGCGGGGCGGCGCCACGCATCCATGAAGCGCGCGGTCAGCTGCTCGGTGCGTTCGGCGATCCGAGCCGTCGTCCAGGTCTCGGCATCCGCGATCCGACGCGTGAACTCGAGGCCGCTCGACGCGTAGGCACTCCGCTTCGCGGGGAAGGAGGCGTCGAACACCCGATCGGCGGCGTCCTCCTCGAGGAGCGTCAGGTTGCCGAGCGTGTTCACGAGGGCGCGGTGCGCGTTCTGCTCGTCGTCGCTGAGGTCGGCCCAGCGCCGGACGCCGTCGCCGGTCCACTCGTCGGAGGGCGCCGCGGGGAGGACGTGCTCGAGGACGACGTCGGCGTCGTCGTCCACCCCCGCCAGGCGCGCGAGGACGAAACCCGCGTGGGGGAGTTCGCCGTAGCGCAGACCCACCCGGGTCCGCTCGTCCGAGGGCGTGATGCGGGCGATGGCGAGCACGAGCGCCTCCATCCCCTCATCCGCCGCGCGGCAGAAGCGCGCGACGAGCCGGTCGACGGACAGGCCGACGACGGTCCGGCGCAGCAGCAGGGACTCCACATGCGTCAGGGCGAGCGACAGATCGGATGCCGAGAGCTCACCGTGCAGGTGGTCCCGGTACAGCCGCATCGCGAGGGGATACATGCCGCGGCCCAGCGTGTTGATCGCGGCGAAATGGCGTGCGATGCCCGCATCCGTCGCCGAGCCCGGTTCGAGCAGGAGCCGGTAGATCTCCGACAGCTCCCGCCACTCTTGCGCGCGGGCACGCAGCGTCATCCGATCCAAGCGCGGGAACTCGTGGCGGAACGCGTCGTAGACACCGCGCTCGCCCTCGACGAGCACCTCGCGCCCTGTCAGCATGACGAGGTAGTCCCGCCAGAAGGCACCGATCTGCTCGCCCGTGTTCGCCTCGATCGCGAGCCAGTACTCGTTCTCGATCTCGCTCTGCTCGGCGTGCGTGAGGCCCATCAGCACGTAGTTGTGGATCAGCTCGTGGTCGCGCAGCGGTTCGCCCGTCGAGTTGAGGCTCTCGAAGATCTGCTGCGCGTTCGCCTGCCCGCCGAGGGTGATCGACACGTGCTCCAGCTTGCGCAGGCCACGCCAGATGTCGGCGGCCTCGTCGGGCCGGATCTGGCTCCGGAAGAACGCGTAGTTGTCATCGAAGCGCGACGCGCGGTCGGTGTCGGCGGGGGAGCGGCGGTCGAGCACGACGCTCTCGAAGACGTCCGCCCAGGCGCGGTGGGGACGCAGCTTCGTCCGCGCCGGCTCGCCGTGACGCACCAGCACCGCCTCGAGTTCGGCGGCGAGGCCCGGATCGTCGTCGCGGAGGGTGTGGTGGAGCGCCGCGACCAGCAGCATCAGCGTCGTGACGCGCTGCTGCCCGTCAATGAGGACGAGGTGGGCGTCGTCCTCCGCCGACGTGCTGGCGGTCGAGAGGATGGAGCCGATGAAGTGCGTGTGACCGTCTTCACCTGCGGCTGCGGCGCGGATGTCGCCGAGAAGCTGCTCGCACCCGCCGATGTCCCAGCGGTACTGCCGCTGATAGACCGGCACGACGATCGTGGTGTCCGAGGCGGAGAGCCAATCGATCGTGTTGACGGCGGTCGCATCGACGTTCGTGGCGCTGCTCATGTTCCTCGAATCGCTCCTCGAATTTCCCGGTCGAGTCTACTGACGCTCCCAGAACGCCTAGGTAGGCTGGCCTAAGTCGGGCCTGTAAAAACTTCGCTCGTCCGACAGAAAGGTTGATCCGCATGGGTTACATCAAGAGTGCTCTGCTCGAGGAGACCGGCTACGCCGTCCTCGACATGTACGGCAAGCACATCGATCCGAAGGAATGGCTCGACGTCGAGTACGTCGACTGGAAGTCGTCGGGGGACACCCGCTTCGCACCGCTCGCCTCGGCCAAGGGTGAGATCGAGTGCAACGGCTTCTGGAACCACCAGCCGCCGCGCACCGACAAGGACGGTGTCTGGATCCCTTCGCAGACCGAGAAGGCGCCCACGCTCACTGAGCGCGCGCTCGAGCCGGGCTCGAACGTCGGACGCTGCCGCATCATCGAGCTGCAGCCGAACACCTACGCCGACGCGCTCTACAACCTGCACCAGGACGACAACAACCGGCTGAACCCCGACGGCACCGGCTGGGTCGTCCGCAGCTTCTTCAACCTCACCGACGACAAGGACAGCTTCTTCGTCCTGCGTGACAACCGCACCGACCCGAGCGGCGAGACCCGCATCGCCCTTCCCGCCGGTGCGCAGCTCGTCATCGACACGCAGCGTCTCTGGCACGCCGCCTACCACCCCGGCGACGCCCCGCGGTACTGCCTCATCACGTCGTGGGAGTCCGGCCCCGAGCTCGACGCCTACATGGAGAAGTACAACGGCGTGAACAAGGTCGAGAGCGTTCCGCTCGACCAGGAGACCATCGACGCCGCGCAGGCCGAGCAGGAGCGGCGCATTGCCGCCCGCGCCGCCGCTCTCGCGGCTCGCGGTCAGCGCGAGGTCCTCGCGATGAGCGAGGCCTGAGCCTCCGCACCCGCAACGACGGACGCCCCCGGTCGCGATGACCGGGGGCGTCCGTCGTCTGGTGCGTCAGTGACCGCTGATGCGTCGTCGGTGTGCGATGCGGTGACCGAGCCACAGCATCGCCGCGATGAGCCCCGCGATCGCGGTCCCGACGATCCAGGGGAGGATGCCGGGGGTGATCCCGGAAGTCCCCGCAGCGAGCTCCGTGGTCCCGTCGGCCAGTCGGGCGTTGCCGTCGCTCAGGTCGATCGTTCCGTCGGCGAGCGCGGCAGCTCCGTCGTCGAGCGTGACGGAGCCCGCGGCGAGCTCGTCGGCTCCGGTGGCCAGCGCCCCGGCTCCGTCGGACAGGCTGCCGGCGCCCTCGGAGAGTGCGGCGGTGCCGTCCGCGAGCGCGCCGGCGCCGGACGAGAGCGTCCCGGCCCCGGCAGCGAGACTCCGGGCTCCGGACTGCAGGCGGGTCGAGCCGTCGACGAGGCGCACGGTGCCGGACTGCAGGTCGCCCAGCCCGTCGCGCAGGTCGCCGGACTTCTCGGCCAGTCGGCTACCGCCGGCGACGAGCGCGTCGGTCCGAGCATCCAGGGCGCTTGCGCCGTCGGAGAGCTGTTGCGCGCCGGCAGCGAGCCTGTCGGCGCCATCGGCGAGGTCCCGCGACCCGTCCGAGGCCCGCTGGACCCCGGCGGCGAGCTCGTCCGAGCGCGAGGCTGCGGTCCCGGCACCCGCCGCGAGCTCACCGGCCTTGGTCGACGCGGTCGTGAGACCCTCGGCGAGGGTTGCCGAGCCGGTCTCCAGGCCGCCCAGCCCGCTCGACAGGGCCGACGTCCCCGCCGACAGCGTTGCCGCACCGTCGGCGACGCTCGCCGCCCCGCCGGACACCTCGGACAGCTTCGTCGAGATCGTGGTGAGCGCGCCGTGCATGCCGGCGACCCCCTCCGACACGGCTGCCGCGCCGCTGGAGACCTGCTGCGCACCGGCCGCGAGGCCCTCGAGCTGCGCCCGCAGGGTCGGGTCGCCGACGGACGCCGCGAGTGCGGAGAGCGACGACTGCAGACCGGACGCGCCTGACGCGACCGCTTTGGCGCCCCCGGGCACCTCCGCGGTCTTCGAGGCGGCATCCTTCGATGCGGCGGCGAGTGTGTCCACCCCGGCGGACAGCTTCGCTGCACCCGTGGAGAGGGTGGCGGCGCCTGTATTCACCGAGACGCCGCCCGCGGCGGCCTTGGCGGCACCGGCGGCGAGCGCATCCGCGCCGGTCGAGAGTCGAGCGACCCCGTCGTGGAGCTGGCCCGCGCCGCCCGAGATCCTGCCGAGTCCCGAGGCGAGCTCGCCGGCACCGGTCGACGCCCGGGTCAGTCCGCTCGAGAGCGCTGCGGCGCCGGCATCCGCCTTCGTGGCGCCTGCGGCCAGCTCGCCGGCCCCGCTCTCGACCCGCTCGATTCCTGCCTTCGCCTTTTCGATGCCCCGGGAGAGGTCCTTCGCGCCGTCGGCGAGCAGGACGGATCCGGATGCTGCGCGTGATGCGCCGGCATTGAGCCGCACGGCGCCGTCACGACCCGCTGCAGCGCCCTCGGCGAGCGTCTGCGAACCCGTCGACAGCTTCGAGGCGCCGGCAGCGAGGGCGCCGGCACCGCTCGCCGCGGATTCGGCGCCCTGTGCGAGTCGTGTCGCGCCTTCGGATGCCGTCTGCGCGCCGGCGGCGAGCTGGTCCGCTCCCGTGGCGAGGCGCTTGGTGCCCTCAGCCAGCGAACCGGCGCCTTCGGCGACGTCCTGCGAGCCCGCGCGGGCGAGCGCGGCTCCGTCCTCCAGCCGGCCGGCGCCATCGTCCAGCTTCGCCGCGGTCAGCAGATACAGGGTCGTCATCGTGAGCAGGAGCAGGGCGAGGATGACCACGGTGACGGTCATTCCGCGGCCGTGTTGGTGGATGTGGGATCTCGTCATTGACATCTCCAGGGTGCGCGCCCGCGCGCGGGCGTGTGGACGATCCCGCGGGGAGTCCGCAGGATCGGCACTCGTCGTCCGGGTCCCGCGGATCGGCGTCGATACGCGGCGGTGGGGTCGAGAGTGGCACGACGCTAGCAGTGCGGATATGCGTCGCCCGGGACCGCCCGCAGACTCTGGCGAATGAGACCAAGTCCCACGTGAGGTGAGCCTCGGTTTCTGTGGGTGTTCGACAATCCGCGGACCGCCGCGAGTGTCCCCCTCCAAAGTGTTGTTTCGTGTGGCTTTGTGTTGTAACGTGTGGCTTGTTCAAGGAGGACACGATGTACGCAACGGAGCGCCAGCAGCTGATCGAGCAGCTCATCGCTACAGACGGACGCGTCGCCGTCGTCGATCTCGCAGATCGCTTCCGGGTGACGACCGAGACGGTGCGCCGGGACCTGGCCGCCCTGGAGCGGGCGGGTGCAGTCCGGCGTGTGCACGGCGGAGCGGTGCAGCGCGGACGCGCGAGCACGGCGGAGGCGTCGGTCGCAGAACGTACGTCGCGACGCGCGACGGCGAAGCAGTCGATCGCGAGGGCTGCCGTCGACCTGCTCGGAGACCGACTGGACGGCGCCCTCTACCTCGACGCGGGAACGACCACGGCCTCGATCGCCGCGATTCTTGCGAACGGACCGCACCCGGCGGGGGAGGTCGAAGTGGTCACGCACTCCATGGGCGTGGCGCAGATCCTCGCCGGCGCCCCCGGCATCGGGCTGTCCGTCATCGGCGGGCGGGTGCGCGGACTCACCGCCGCGGCCGTCGGAGCGCAGACCGTCGAATCCGTGCAGCGCCTTCGCCCCGACATGGCCTTCATCGGCACGAACGGGTTGGCCGCCGGGTTCGGCCTGAGCACCCCCGATCCCGACGAAGCCGCGGTCAAGCGTGCGATCGTCGCCGCGGCGCGCCGCGTCGTCGTCGTCGCAGACGCGGACAAGTTCGATGCCGAGTTGCTCGTGTCCTTCGCGCCGCTGTCCGCGGTCAATGTCCTCGTGACCGATTCGGTGCCCGGCGGGGGCCTCGCGGCAGCGCTCGAGGACGCCGGTGTGGAGGTGCACGTCGCATGATCGTGACGCTGACGACGAACCCGTCGCTCGACCGGACGGTGACGCTCGCGGCGCCGTTGCGCGTCGGCGAGGTGCAGGGTGCGGACGGTGTCCGGGAGGATGCCGGGGGCAAGGGCATCAACGTGGCGCGGGTCGTGGCCGCGGCATCCCGCCCGACCCTCGCGGTCCTGCCGCTCGACGAGGCCGATCCGTTCGCCGCCGCGCTGCGGCAGACCGACGTCCCGGTCCGCGCCGTGCATCACGACGGTGCGACGCGTGCCAACCTCACCGTCGTCGACCCGGACGGTGTGACCACGAAGGTCAACCTCCCGGGAGCGGCGCTAACCGCCATCGATGCCGCGGCCCTGCAAGCGGCCGTCGTCGACGCCTCCGAGGGTGCCACCTGGCTCGTGCTCGCCGGCTCGCTGGCTCCGGGGCTGCCCGCCGACTTTTACGTCCGAGTGATCGACGCGGTCCGGGAGCGCTGGGGTGCGCTCGCGCCCCGGATCGCCGTCGACACGTCCGGTCCCGCGCTCGCGGCGGTCGTCGAGGCGGCGACGCCGGCGCTGATCAAGCCGAACGACGAAGAGCTCGCCGAGCTCATCGGTCACCCCCTCGATGCGCGACTCCCTCTCGCCGAGGCGGTCGCCGTCGCGGCGGCGGACCTCGTCCCGTCCCGGGTGGACGCCGCGCTCATCACCCTCGGCGGCGACGGGGCAGTGCTGGTGACGGCCGACGGTGCCTGGCACGGCACTCCGCCGCCCACGCAGGTGCGCAGCACCGTGGGTGCGGGCGACAGCTCACTCGCCGGCTACCTCCTCGCCGAGACCGACGGCGCATCCGAGGAGGGGCGGCTGCGATCCGGCATCCGATACGGCTCGGCGGCCGCCGCACTCCCCGGCACCCAACCTCCCACCCCGAACGACCTGCCGACCGGCGACGTGCCGGTTCGGCGGTTCACGCAGAAGCACAACCCGACCACTGGAGGTCACCGTGACTGAGATGATCACCGCGGAACTCGTCAGTATCGACGAGCCGCTCGGCGCCGACAAGCGCGCCGTCATCGACGCCCTCGCCCGGCGCGTCGCGGCGCAGGGGAGGGTCACCGACGGCGCCCGCCTGGCCGACGACGCCTGGGCGCGCGAGGAGAAGGACGAGACCGGCCTGCCCGGCGGCATCGCCATCCCGCACGCGAAGAGCGCCGCCGTCACGCAGGCCTCGCTGGCCTTCGCCCGCCTGAACCCCGGGGTCGACTTCGGTGCCGAGGACGGCGGCGCCGACCTCGTCTTCCTCATCGCCGCTCCCGACACCGCCGCCGAGGAGCACCTCGCCGTGCTCTCCAAGCTCGCCCGCAGCCTCATGCGCGACGACTTCACGGCGGGCCTGCGCGCCGCATCGACGGCCGACGAGGTCGTCGCCATCGTCCGCGACGCCATCTCGGACGCGCCCGCCGCCGAGGCCCCCGCCTCGCGCGCGGAGGCACGCGCCGCGGCACCGGCCGCCGCCGCCTCCGCCGACGACGCGCTCCTGATCGACGGCCGCCCCGCGCGCATCGTCGCGGTCACGGCGTGCGCCACCGGCATCGCCCACACCTTCATGGCCGCCGACGCGCTGACCGCGACGGGGCAGAAGGACGGCGTCGACCTCACTGTCGAGCCGCAGGGATCGAGCGGCTACAAGGCCATCGACCAGCGCATCATCGACGAGGCCGACGCCGTCATCTTCGCCGTCGACGTCGACGTCAGCGAGCAGGCGCGTTTCGCCGGCAAGCCGGTCGTCCGGGCCGGGGTCAAGCGCGGGATCGAGCAGCCCGCCCAGATGATCCGCGAGGCCGTCGCCGCCGCGAAGAACCCGAACGCGGCGCGCGTTCCGGCCGCGTCCGGCGGGAACGCGACCCGCGAAGCCGCACCCACCTCGCTCGGCGGCGCGATCCGCCGGGCGCTGCTGACGGGTGTCAGCTACATGATCCCGTTCGTCGCCGGCGGCGGTCTGCTGATCGCGCTCGGCTTCGCTCTCGCGGGCTACCAGATCGCCTCGCCGCACGAGGGAGCCGACGTCAACAACGCCGTCTACGCCCTCCAGAACTTCACGCTGTGGAACCTCCCGCCCGAGGGACTCGCGTACTACCTCGGTGCGGTCGCCTTCCAGATCGGTGGCCTCTCGTTCGGGTTCCTCGTCCCTGCCCTGGCCGGTTACATCGCCTACGGCATCGCCGATCGCCCCGGCATCGCGCCCGGTTTCGTCGCCGGTGCCGTCGCCACCTTCATGGGTGCCGGCTTCATCGGCGCGATCGTCGGCGGTCTGCTCGCCGGTCTCGCGGCGTGGTGGCTGAACCGTCTCGACGTGCCGCGCTGGCTGCGCGGTCTGATGCCCGTCGTCATCATCCCGCTGCTCGCCTCGATCTTCGCGTCGGGTCTTCTGCTGATGGTGTTCGGCGGCCCGATCGCCGCGCTCAGCGTGGCGCTGAACGGCTGGCTGGGAAGTCTCACCGGCGCCGGCGTGATCCTGCTGGGCATCATCCTGGGTCTCATGATGTGCTTCGACCTCGGTGGCCCGGTCAATAAGGTCGCGTACGGTTTCGCGACGGCGAACCTCGCGGCGGGCATCGCCGGCGACGAGCGCTACCTGCAGATCATGGCCGCCGTCATGGCGGCGGGGATGGTCCCGCCGCTCGCGATGGCGCTCGCCTCGACCGTCCTCGGCCGCAAGCTGTTCACGGCGCCCGAGCGCGAGAACGGCAAGGCCGCCTGGCTGCTCGGCGCCGCCTTCATCTCCGAGGGGGCGATCCCCTTCGCGGCCGCCGACGTGTTCCGTGTCATCCCGGCCATGATGCTCGGCGGTGCCGTGACCGGTGCGCTGTCGATGGCCTTCGCGGTCACTTCCCGCGCTCCCCACGGCGGCGTGTTCGTCTTCTTCGCGATCGACAACTTCTGGCTGTGGCTGGTCGCGATCGCGGCGGGCACCATCGTCAGCGCCGTCGCCGTCGTGCTCCTGAAGCGCTTCGTCCGCCGCCGCCCGATCGAGGCGGATGTGCCCGCCGTCGCTGTCACGGCATAGTCTCGATACACCGACTCAAGGAGGAAGATCCACCATGGCCGAACGGACCGCAACCGTTGCGAGCAGCTCCGGACTGCACGCCCGCCCCGCAAAGCTCTTCGTGCAGGCGGTCAAGGAGACGGGTGTGCCCGTCACGATCGCCGTTCCCGGTGGCCCCGACCAGAACGCCGGCAGCATCCTGACCCTCATGGGTCTCGGTGCGACGCAGGGCACGGTCGTCACGCTCAAGGCCGAGGGCGAGGGCGCCGAGGAGGCGCTCGACAAGCTCGTCGCCTTCATCGAGACGGATCACGACGCCGAGTGAGGCTCGACCCCCACGAACGACGGATGCCGCGGAGCGAAAACCCCGCGGCATCCGTCGTTCGTTCGTGCGATGTCAGAGGTCGGTCGATTCTCCCGGATCGAGGGTGACGAACTCGCCGCCGTTCTGCTCGGTCGCCCACTTCAGCCGGTCACGGTGCATCGCGAGACCCGCGCGGGAGAGCGTCATGTCGTGCGTGCCGAAGGCGCGGCGCGGCTTCACGGCAAGCACGTAGTCCATCGCCTCGCCGATCTTCAGCCACGGGGCGCCGACGGGGGCGGCCAGGAGTCCGACTTCGACCCCCTCGGGAACGGCATAGGAGTCGCCAGGGTAGTAGAACTCGTCGTTGACCAACACACCAAGGTTGTCGATGACGGGGATCGACTCGTGGATCACGCTGTGGGTGCCGCCGAAGAAGCGGAGTCGGAAGGGACCCAGCTCGAGTTCGTCGCCGACGTCCACCGCGGTGACGTCGTAGTCGGATGCCGCGGTCACGACACCCGCAGGCCCGAAGATCGGCACACCCGGCGCCTGGGAGAGGACGGCGTCGAGCTGGGCGGGGGTCCAGTGGTCCGGGTGCTCGTGCGTGAGGATCACGCCGACCAGACCGTTCAGATCGTCGAGGGGCAGGGTGAAGGAACCGGGGTCGATGAGGAGGGTCTTACCCTCGCTGTCGAGGCGGAGGCAGGCATGTTCGTGCTTCGTGACGCGCATCGTCCCAGTCAACTCACGATGGGGGGCGTGAGGCAAGGGGGCGCCGATTTTGCACCGCTGTGAACGTCATGCATAATTGAACGGTTGCCTCCGCAGGGAGGGAACGAAAAGTACGGCCCCATCGTATAGCGGCCTAGTACGCCGCCCTCTCACGGCGGTAACGCGGGTTCGAATCCCGCTGGGGTCACCAACAGAAAACCCCCGGTCAGCCGGGGGTTTTCTAGTTCCTGTCGAAAGGCTCGACGTAGGCCAGGTGCGCGTGCTCGGCCACGTACTCGGCGGGCAGATGCACGGTGCGCTGCTGCTTGCGCTGGCTCGCGGCGTCGCGCACCCATAGGCTGCCGTCGCCGCTGACATGCTGGACTATCCAGGTCTGCCGGTTCGCCACGCCCACCTCCGAGTCGTTGCGGCGGGTCTGGATCAGGTCGCCGGCGCCGATGCTCAGGCCGTCCGCGCCGTCGATGGTGCGGGCGCCGTCGACCGCGCCCGCGCGCACCCGGTCCTCTCGGATCAGGGCGTTCAGCTCGCGCGCCTCGTCGTTGGTCGCTGCAGTGATCGCGGCTCCGTCGATCCGCTCGGCGGCGACCGCGGCGCGCAGCGCCTCGGCGTCCTCGTGGAGCCGCACGACTCCGAGCGCATGGAGCCGGTCGAACAGCCCGGCCGGGTCGCGGCCGGCGCGCAGGTCGAGGGTGAGCTGCGCGTAGTCGGGGTCCGCGAAGCGGTGCAGGCTCGTCAGCGAGTAGACGCGGGGGACGAGCGCGGCCGCTGTCGAGCACCCCGCCGCGCCCCGCGGCGGGGAGCTGCGCCCGGTCCCCGACGAGTGCGAGCGTCGCGCCGGCCTCATCCGCGACGGTCAGGAGCGCGAGGGCGGTGTCCTGGTCGAGCATCCCCGCCTCGTCCACCACGACCCGCTCGGCGGCGGCCAGTCGGTTCTCCTTCGCCGGGCCGCGGTAGGTCGCGCCCGTCACCGGGTCCGTGTCGCCCACGGCCAGCCGGGTCCAGACCCCATCGGCGTTCCACCGGAACCCGTGGTCGTAGACGAGCGCGGCTACCGAGTCGGTCGGCACGCCCAGCTCGACGGCGGCGACGTCGGCGGCCTTCTTCGTCGGCGTCACCACCCGCACCGAACGGCCCTCCTGTCCGGCGGCGCGGATCGCAGCACCGAGCATGGTCGTCTTGCCCGCGCCCGCCGCGCCCTCCACCACGACGAGCGGCCGGGTGGAAGCGAGCGCGGCGGCGGCCCGCGCCTGGTCCGCATCCAGCCCCGGCTCCGGCACGCGCGGGGTTGCGCCGTGCGCCGGCCGGGTGGCGCGCGCGGCCAGTCGGTCGCGCAGCTCCGTCTCGACCGCGACGACGTGCAGCGTCGTGAGGTGCGCCACATGGTCCAGCCGTGGCGCATCCGGCGGCAGGATCGAGAGGCAGTCGTCCGCCGCGAGCCGGGTCGTGATGCTGATGAACGCGCGCAGCTCCTCGCGGGTGGCGCGCACACCGGCCTCGGTGACGATGCGCGCCACCTGCTCCTGCACCTCATGCACCGTCCATGCGGATGCAGCAGCCGCGCAGCGGTCGAGCGCACGGGAGGCGACCTGTTGCACGGCCAGCTCGTCCAACGTGCGCAGGGGTTGCACGGCGGCGCGCGGCAGGTCCGGCGTGTAGCCGGCCTCCTGCAACTCGCGCAGCCAGCCGGCCTCGGAGCCGAGCACGCTGGGCTTCTTGCTCGGCCGCTCGTGATCCCACGCCTTCGCGTGCAACCTGGCGCGCACCACCGGCCCCGGCTCCTGGCCGGGATGCGCCGCCTCCCAGTCGGCCTCGAACTTGGCGAGGTTGCGCGCCACCTGCTGCCCGCGCTTGGACATGACCGCGTTCCACGGCACCAGCTCCGCGACCTCCCCGGTCACCGGGTCAAGGGTGAGGCCGTGCGCGTCGAGCACCGCGGCGAGCTGCGGGTGCGCGGCGATGACCGCCGTGCCGAGGGCGCGGATCGCGCCCTGCTGCCGGAACAGCGCCGCGGTGTAGAGCCCGCGCCAGCGACCGGCCGCCCACACGCGCGTCCCGATCTGGAAGTGTATGTGCCGGTGGGGATCGCCCGCGCGGGAGGTCTTGTGCGAGACGGCGACGGTTTCGAGCTGCTCGATCGGCACGACCTCCTGCTTCCCGCGCGAGCCGACGCGGGTGACCGAGTGCTGGCCGAGCCAGGAGCGGATCTCCGCAACCGCGTCCCGCTGGGCGGCGTCCAGGGCCTCGGACACCTCCGGGTGCAGGGCGGCCGCGATGGTCAGGGACTTGGGGACGTTCACGACCATCTCCATGAACCGGGGCGACCCTCGGCCGCCCTCGCCCCGCAGCCGGGGTCGGCCCATCGACTCCCCGGTGAGCGGATTGATTCAGTCGACCCACTGGCGGTATTTCCTCGGCGGTCAGTCCGAGCTCGCCGATCACTCGGCCCTCGGCTTCGACCGCCGTGAACTCTGCCAGGGCGGTCCCCGCCTCCAGGTAATACTCGTCCGCCCGCGCACGGTCGGACTCCAGATAGCGCAGGGCATCCGAGCCGGTGCCCCGGAACGGGATGACGCCGCCCTTCATGGCTCGGTGTCGCTTGCCGCGACAGCCTGGTTCCGTGGGGTACAGTGGTCTCCGCCGGGAGGTGCGATGACGGGTGCTGTGCGCAGGTTCGCCCACCATGAATTGCGTCGTAGGGCGTTCATGACGGTCCTCGCGGTTCTCGCCACAGTGATCGGGCTCCTGACGATGCATGCGGTCGTGACGTCCGCGGCGCCGCCCACAACGCCGGCGGTGGCCCATGCCGCAGGCGATCCCGCGTCAACGGTGATGGGTGCCGAGACGGTGTCCATGCTGTCCAGCAGCTCCTTGGCTGAATCGGGGACCCCGCCGGTCCTCCCGGAGGAATGCGGCACGGAATGCGAACTCACGGTCACGGTGCTGGCGGCGTTCTGCGCACTGGCGGTGCTGACGGTGCTTCTGCGAGTCCCATCACCGGTGCGGATCCTGCTCTTGCTCGCCGCTCGCCGTCGGTCGGGTGCCGGCTGGAATGCGAACCGCTTCCAAGAGTTCATTTCCGGCACCTCCCCGCTCAGCACCCTCTGCATCAGCCGAACCTGATCCGGCATTCGCTGCTCTGCGCCCGGCACTGACCGGCGACATGTGGGCAGCCCCTGACGCGCAGTATCCGCGTCGGCCCAGCGAGCGATCACGCGCTCAGCCGATGACTTCCGTCGGCTCACGCGCTGCGACGACGCGACGTCGACGGCAAACAGACCAGGAAAGAACCAGGCGACCGTGCTTCTGCCATTCGCAATACCGAGTCCAGACATCAACTTTCTCCAGATCGGGCCATTTCGGATCTACTTCTATGCACTGTTCATCCTCGCCGGCATCGCCGCTGCGGTCGCGGTCGCAGGCCTCCGACTGCGGCGGCGTGGAGCTCCCGGTGGAGCCGCACTCGACATTGCGGTCTGGGCGGTGCCGATCGGGATCGTCGGGGGGCGGGCGTATCACGTCGTCACCCATCCTGGCGACTACTTCTACGAAGGTGCCGATCTGCTGCGGACCCTGTACGTCTGGGAGGGGGGCCTGGCCATCTTCGGAGCCGTGATGGTCGGGGCGGTCGGCGCGTGGATCGGCGCCCGACGGGCCGGCGTCTCCTTCGTGGACTTCGCCGATGCGGTGGCCCCCGCGATGCTGCTTGCGCAGGCCATCGGCCGGCTGGGCAACTATTTCAATCAGGAGCTGTTCGGAACTCCGACGACACTGCCGTGGGGGCTGCAGATCGACCCCGATCAGCCGGCCTTCCCTGCGGGCCTGCCGGCCGACACGCTGTTCCATCCACTCTTCCTCTACGAGCTGCTCTGGAACCTGCTCGGCTTCGCGCTCATCCTCCTGCTCGAGCGGCGCATCCGATTCCGGCGCGGCTGGGCGGTCGGCGCATACCTCATCTGGTACGGGCTCGGCCGGGCGTGGTTCGAATCCTTCCGGCTGGACCCGACCGAGTTCGTCCTGTTCGGTCTGAAAATCAACATCCTCACGGCCCTGGCGGCCGCCGTCGTCGGGGTCGCGATCATCCTGATCTCGGCCAAACGCGATCGTGTGCGTCGGCTTGCCGCCGGACCGGGCTCCGCCGGAGGAACGAACGCGGTTGGCCCCGAGACCATGGCTCCGCCAACGGGCCACGCGACGGACACGTCCGCGACCCCACCCGCCGCAACCGCACTCGCAGCAACGGACACAAAAGGCAACTCCAATGAGTGAGAGCATCTCCAACTCCGGCAAGCCCCTCGACAGCAACAAGGCCAGGGAGAACAAGAAGCCCGAACTGAACGAGGCGCAGCTGAAATACCGGCGCAGGCAGAGGTTTCTCCGCACCGGCCAGGTGCTGATGGTGGTCGGCGCGCTGGTCGCCGTGTCGCACTGGCTCGCACACCTCGAGGCATTCGGTCCCGGACAGCCGCCGGGATGGCTGGACCTCGTCGCCGGCTATCCGACGGCGGGCATCCTGCTGGTCGTCGGAGCCGTGCTGGCAAGCAAGAAGTGAGCCGGTCGACACATCCGCTCATGCAGCTCCGGGCACCGGATGATGCTTGGCCGCCCGGCGATCGCGGCTTGCGCCCGTCCGAGGGGTCGCCGTTCCGAGGCAGCGGCGCTGTACGGTGATGGTTGACTCGCCGCGAGATCGGAGGATTTCCATGACACGAAACAGCGGTCGCCCGAGGGTCGATACGGCGAACCCAGTGTCCCGCGATGCCGGAAGCGCGACGGCAGGAGGTGCGGGGACGACGGTGGTGCGTCACATCTCGGTCGGCATCATCGCCGTGCTGCTCACTGCGCTGTTCTGGTGGAGCCGCATGGAGTGGACGCCCGACATGCGGCTCTGGCGTGCGGTCGGCGACTCAGCGGTGGTGTTGCTCTTCGCAGCGCTCGCCATGGGGCCTGCCGCGCGGCTCTCCGCGGTGGCGGCCGGGATGCTGCACTGGCGGCGTCAAGTGGGGATCTGGGCCGGTCTGGCAAGCGTGCTGCATGCAGTTCTCGTGATCGACGGCTGGGCGAAATGGAGCGTGCAGCGTTTCCTGGGATACGAGTTCGTGCCGCAGCTCGGGCGGGAGGTCCGGCTCGAGCCTGGGTTCGGTCTGGCGAACCTCATCGGCCTCGTCGCCGTACTCTGGCTCCTGGTGCTGCTCGTGACCTCATCCGACCGTGCCGTGCGGCTGCTGGGCGGGCGTTCCTGGAAGTGGCTGCACGGTGGAGCGAATGTGGTGTTCTACCTGGCGGTCCTTCACTCCGCATACTTCCTGTTCCTGCATTACACGGCCTCGTTCCACCGCGCCGTGCCGGACGCGAATTGGTTCCGCTTTCCGATGCTCGGCCTCGCGGTCGTCCTGCTCCTGCTCAAGTGGGCTGCGTTCTTCAGCACTGTGCGGGCGGGCCGGCCCCGGAGACCGGCCGCGGGCGGCGCTTGAGGGACCGAGCCGTTCCCGCTCGTCGCATGGCGCTTCACCAACAGGTCGATCAGCCTGCGCACCGCTGGAAGACCAGTACGCGGTTGGATCCGCGGGGAAGGACGAGGTCGCTGAGGCGCTTGTCGTGTCGCATGTCGAAGGAACGCTGCGAGTCGTACGCGCGCCAGTCGCTCGCGCCGGTCTCGGTGATGCTCGTGATCACGACGTAGGTTTCAACAGATCGTGTCTCGAATACTGCCCGCTCGAACGGGTTGCCGGGCGGTGGCCAGGAACAGATGACGACACGGGGCGAGTGCTTTCGGAGTGCGGCGCGAGCATCGGATCGCTCGACGTCGGTGCCGTAGTCGATTACGCTGTCCCAACCGTGGTCGTCTGCCGCACGGGCGCTCACGCCTTCGGCTGACAGGAACCGTGACAGGGTTCCGTCACCGGCCGCGATTTCGACCACTTCGCGTCCCTGTGCCAGCCCGCGGAGGGCGCGGATGAACGGCCGCGAGTAGAAGCAGTAAATCCCCTTCGAGCGTACGAGCGGCATCAACCTGCGCCGTTGCCAGGCAACTCGCCAAGCGACCCTGTACGCCCAGATCGAGACCGGCTTCCGCCGTAGCCCTCGTTCGAAGAACACCCGTTGCAGGAGCCATCCGTTGACAAGGCCGAATCGGACGCGGCCGCCGTCGGTGACACCGCTTTCGGCCGCGACGCTTGCTGCCCGGATCAATCGAAGGATGACGTGGTCTCGCACCCGCCGGTGGACACGGTCTGGTTCGGACGACAGGTGGTCGGTCGGCCTGGTGCTCGGCTGGACGAGTCGACCGACCAGCTGCTCGACCGCGCCTGGTCCGCCTGCGCTCGCCCGACCCACCGCTTCGGACGCCTGCGACCATGCTGTCGGGAAACGATCCCGGATCTCGTGCAAAGGCGGGTTGGATGCGAGCCACGAGACGACCCGCGGCAACTGCCGGTATTCCCCGGCTCGTGCGGCCTTCTTCACGCACACGCCGTGCGGGCAGCCCGGTCCGCCGCCTGTTCGGCTCCGTTCACGAGGTCGAGGTACCTGCCGTCAAGCATGTGGAGATCCTCCCACAGGCTGGCTCGGGAACATGAGTTCGCTACTCGGCATACTCGACAACTGCACAGAGGCACGAGGATTACCCGCCTCCAGAGGGGCGCAAACGTGGCAACATTTTGGCAACGAACGCTGACGACGGGACTTTCCGCGACGCACTCGACGCACGCGGAACCCCTGTAAACACAGGGCAGAACGGGCTCCGGTACGCAGTTCCGGGGGAGCCGATTCCCCTCTCACGGCGGTAACGCGGGTTCGAATCCCGCTGGGATCACCAGACAGACGACACCCCCGACCACCAGGTCGGGGGTGTCGTCGTTTCGGCGCGTCGCGGGGTCTCAGGCCTCCGGCGATCCACTCCGCACCCGTGCTCGGCGTCGTGCCCTGCGCACCACCTGGACGACGGCGAGGACGATGCCGGCGACGACGAGCCAGGGGAGCAGGAATCCCAGACCCAGGACGATTCCGTTCAGTGTCGCGACGAGCGCATTCCATCCGGTCGCGAAACCGTCGCCGAAACCCTGCGGGTCGGCGGCGACGACCTCACCCGGCTCGGTGACGGTGATCGTGGCGCGCGAGAGGGCGACGTCGTCGGCCAGCGCGTCGGACTGCGCCCGCAGCGAGTCGAGCTCCGCCTGTCGCTGCGAGAGCGCCTCTTCGGCGGTCAGCAGGTCGGCCGTGGTGGCGGCATCCGAGATCAGCGACTCCAGGCGGTCGACGGAGGTCTGCAGCGCCGAGATCCGTGCGCGGAGGTCGGTCGACTGGGCGGTGACGTCCTCTCGCGAGATCTCCGAGGACCGGACCTCGCCCACGTCGTCGAGATCGGCGAGGAAGTCGCCCAGCGTGTCCGCCGGCACGCGCACGGTGATCCAGGTGCCGTCCGCAGAGGAGGTCGCGACGTCGCCCGACGACTCCGCGGACGGCGCAGCCGAGACGTTCATCGACTCGACGTACCCGCCGGCCGCGTCGGCGCGGTCACCGATCTCCCTGGCGGCGGCGGCCGGGTCTCCTGCTTCGAGGACGGTCGAACTGGTCGCGACGACCTCGCGCCCGGTGGCGGCGGTCGAGCCGTTCTCCTCCGCGCCACCGCCCCCGTCGCCCCCGAGGTCCCCGTTCGCTTCGGGTGCGACGGCGCCGCCGGCACCCTCGTCGTACAGCCCCACGGATCCGCCCGCGCTGCTGCCCGCCCCCGTGCCGCTCAGAGCGGGTCCGACGAACCCGGCGACCACGATGACTGCGGCCGCGGCGCCCGTGAACCCCCAGGAGCGTCGCCGCCGGCGCTGCGACTGCTCCGTCGAGCGCGAGACCTCGGCGCGGATGTCGGCGAACAGCGCGGCCTCGATGTCGTCCTGCCGCTCGGGTGTGAGCTCGGGGAGCTCGAGGTCGGGCCCTGTCATGATCCCTCCGATCCGACGACGGCGCGCAGCTTCGTGCGCACCCGCGAGAGGCGGTTGCGGACGACCGCGTGCGAGATCCCGAGCTCCGCGGCCGCGGCGGCGTACGCGTAGCCCTCCGTCGCGCACAACCGGAAGATCTGCTGGTCGAGGGGGGAGAGTGTCCCGAGCTCGGCCATCACACGCTCGGCCAGGTCCCCGCCGATCACCTGATCCTCGACGTCGACGGTAGCCGGGAGCGTCTCCTCGACCGCCCCGGCGGTGTGCAGCCGGTCGCGGCGCTGCCGCCGCATCCGGTTCGCGCTCTGGAACCGGCAGATCGTGACGAGCCACGGCAGGAGCGATTCGCTGACGAGATCGAGCGTCGGCAGTCGCCGCCACGCGACCAGGAAGGTCTCCTGCATGACGTCCTCCGCATCGGCCGTGTTCCCGAGGAGGCCATGGGCGAGCCAGTACACCGGCCGCGCGTAGGCGCGGTACAGCTCGCGGAAGGCCTGCTGATCGCCACCCGCGGCGGCGGCCACCAGGTCCGCGTCACGCCTCGCGAGCGGGTCGGCCATGGCATCCTCGTTCGTTCTGTCGATGGGGGAGTGTCGCGTCACGGGGGATCGTCTCAGACACCTCGAAAGGTACTCTGGGGGACGCCCCCGCATGAAAGGCCCTCATGGAGCTCCCCCTCTGGTTCGAGGTCGGCTCGCTGGTCGTGCTGACTCTCATCCTCGTCGCCGACCTGCTGCTGATCATCAAGCGTCCGCACGTCCCCTCGACGAAGGAGTCGACGCTCTGGGTCGTCTTCTACGTGGCCCTCGCGCTCGTGTTCGCGCTGATCATGCTGGTCGTGACGGACGTCGACTACGCCGGTCAGTTCGTCGCCGGCTGGCTGACGGAGTACAGCCTGTCGATCGACAACCTGTTCGTGTTCGTCCTCATCATGAGCCAGTTCTCCGTGCCGCGAGCGGCGCAGCAGAAGGTGCTGATGGTGGGCATCATCATCGCACTGATCCTGCGCGGCATCTTCATCCTCCTCGGTGCCGCGATCATCGAGCAGTTCAGCTGGGTCTTCTACCTCTTCGGGCTCTTCCTCATCTACACGGCCTGGAAGCAGGCCTTCTCGAGTGAGGACGACGAGGACGAGGAGAAGAAGGAGAGCTTCGTCGTCCGCCTGCTCCGCCGTCGCATGTCGATCAGCGAGGAGTACGACGGCGCGAAGGTGCGCACCGTCATCGACGGCAAGAAGGTCTTCACGCCGATGATCATCGTGTTCGCCGCCCTCGGCATGACCGACCTGCTCTTCGCGATCGACTCGATCCCCGCGATCTTCGGCATCACGCAGAGCGCCTTCATCGTCTTCACCGCGAACATCTTCGCCCTGATGGGCCTGCGGCAGCTCTACTTCCTGCTCGGCGGTCTGCTCGACCGGCTGAAGTACCTGCACTTCGGCATCGCGTTCATCCTCGCCTTCATCGGCGTCAAGCTCGTCCTGCACGCGATGCACGAGAACGAGCTGCCGTTCATCAACGGCGGCGAGCACATCGAGTGGGCGCCCGAGATCTCCACCTGGGTGTCGCTCGGGGTGATCGTGGCCTCGATGGTCGTCGCGACCGTCGCCAGTCTCGTCGCCGCGCGTCGGGAGGGGCTGCGCGAGCCCCTTCCGGCGACGGGACCGACGCCCGTCGGCCACGCCGAGGACGTCGCCGCCGAGCAGGGCACGCCTTCGACCGTCGACCCCCGCCCGTCGCGGGAGGACTGAGGGGCGCCTCAGAACGGTCGCAGGTTCGCCCGGAGGGTCGGTTCGTACTCCCGGCGCAGGATGCCGCGGCGTCGCAGGATCGGGACGAGCTCGTCGAGCGTGCGGTGCACGGTCACGGGGTGCAGGTCGCCCCAGAGCAGCACGCCGTCGTTGCCCCACGCGCCGTACTCCTCGATGCGGTCGGCGAGCTCGTCGGCGTTCCCGACCCAGCCGGAGCCGTCGCTCAGACGGCCGAGGCGTGCGTGCGCCGCGAGGATCCGTCGCAGGGGTGCGTCGTCGTCGTGGTCGCCCACGAGTCGGCGGATGCTGCCGTGCGAGACGTGATCCCCGAAGATCCCCCGATCCAGCGGCCGGTCGAGGTCCAGGGCCGTCAGGTCCGTCTCGAGGTCGCTCGACTGCCGTTCCGCGATCCGTCGGAGCGTCGCATCGTCCGGTTCGAGCGAGGCGGCGACGATTCGGTCCGCCTCCTCGGCGGAGGAGACCACGACCGGCTGGATGGCGAAGAGGATCGTGATGTCCTCGGCTAGCCGACCCGCCGCGACCGCGGCGTCGTGGATGCGGCTGCGGTAGCCGCGGACGGAGTCCTCGGTCATCGGCGCGAGAGCGAGCTGCACGTCGGAGTTCGCCCCGGCGAAGCCGAGGCCCCGCGGTGAGCCGCCCGGAGACACGATGACGGGTTCCCCGTCGGTGAAGGGGATCGCGTTGAGGGGGCCGTCGAACGCGTAGTACTCACCGCGGTGGATCGTGGGTTCGAGCCGAGTCCCGTCCGCGTACCGACCGGCGGCGGGATCGGCGATGAGCGCTCCGTCGGGCCAGCTCCGCCAGAGCGCCCGTATCGCCGACATCCACTCCTCGGCGCGGTCGTACGCGGCGTCGTGACCGAGCTGCGAAGAGGTCGAGAAGTGGCGGGCGCTGCCGGTGTCGGTGACGACGTTGAGTCCGAGCCGGTGGCCGCTGAGGTGCTGCAGCGTCGCGAACTGCCGGGCCGCCGTGTACGGGAGGGTTGCGGCGGGGTTCACCGTGGGCACGATTCCGATGCGTTCGGTCGCCGCGAACAGGTAGGGAGCCAGCAGCAGGGGGTCGAGCTTCGGACCGCCGAAGGCCTGGCGCACCCGCAGGTCGATCGTCTCGGCCGAACCCAGCGACGGCGCGTCCTCGATGATGAGCAGATCGAACCCCGCCTGCTCGAGGGTCCGGACGGCGTCCTGGTACAGCGCGGGGGAGGTCCAGTCGTACCCCCAGTCGAGGTACGGGTGGCCCCATCCGTGCGGGCCGAAGCCGCGCGCGAGGAACCACCCGAAGTGCTGCGGGCGGCTCATGCGAGCACCGCCGCATCGTCCCGGACGGCGGATGCCGTCGCCGCGAGCGCTTGGTCCAGATCGGCCAGCAGGTCGTCGAGGTCCTCGATGCCGATGGACAGCCGCAGCGTGCCGGGGTGGACGCCCAGGGCCGCGCGCTCGGCGGGGGAGCGCCGGGCGTGGCTGGTCGTCGCCGGATGCAGCACGAGCGAGCGGACGTCGCCGAGGTGCGTCATGTGGGTGATCACCGAGACCGCTTCGACGAACGCCCGCGCAGCCGGCAGCCCGCCGCGGAGCGTGACGGTGAAGACCGAGCCGTACCCGCCGCGGAGGGAGGTCCGCGCGAGGTCGTGGGTGGGGTGCGAGGCGAGCCCGGCGTAGTCGACCGACGCCACCTCGGGGCGGTCGGCCAGCCACCCGGCGACGGCGAGCGCGTTCTCCGATTGGCGCTGCACGCGGAGGCTGAGCGTCTCGATGCCCTGACCGATGAGGAATGCGGTCAAGGGGGAGGGCGTCGGCCCGTACCGCGGTGCGACGCTCTCCCGCAGGTGGGCGATGCGCGCGCGCCCGCCGTGCCGCTCCCAGACGCTCGGCGTGCCCGCGCCGCTGTCGACGAGGTGCGGGAAGAGGCGGCCGGAACGGGATGCGTCGAACCGTCCGTCGTCGACGATCACGCCGCCGAGCACGGCGCCCTGCCCGGCGAGGAACTTGCTCGCCGAGTGGACGACGATCGCGGCGCCGTGTTCGAGGGGACGCAGCAGATACGGCGTCGCGAACGTGTTGTCGACGATGAGGGGGATGCCGGCGGCGTCGCCGATCGCGGCGACCGCCGCGATGTCCAGGACGTCGTTGCGGGCGTTGGCGATCGACTCGCCGAGGAGCACGCGCGTCTCCGGGCGGATCGCGCGGCGCCAGGCATCCGGGTCGTGGATGTCGTCGACGAAGGTCGTCTCGATCCCCAGTCGGGCCAGGTTGTCGACGAGCAGGCCGCGGGTGCCCTCGTAGATGTGCGTCGAGCTGACGATGTGCGATCCGGCGCTGACGAGCCCGAGCAACGCGACGGCGAGGGCGGCCTGTCCCGACGCGAGGAGGACCGCCTCGGCACCGCCCTCGAGCGACGCGAGCTTGCGCTCGACGGCGTCGACGGTGGGGTTGCCGGTGCGGGTGTACCCGTACCCGTCGCCGGCACCGAAGTGGGCGGCGGCGTCGTCGAACGAGTCGAAGGTGAAGCCTGCCGTGAGGTGGATCGGCAGGGCGCGCGGGGTCGCCGGCGCGGCATCCGTCCCCACGTGGACCTGTCGCGTCGTGAACCCTCCGGTGGTCCGCTCCGTCATCGTCGTCTCCCGTCCCTCAGGGCACACAGCGTGCCACGGGGCGGCGCGCGAGCCCCGATCGTGAGACGCGGTGTTACGCCGCCGGCTCGTCTCGCCCCGTCCGGGCCGGTGGTAGTCTGGCGCGGTGCGGACCGCTCGACTCCTTATCGGCCGCGACGAGACCTCGCTCTGAGCCCTCTCTCGTCGCGGAGGCTGTCGCGGGCGCCATCCGACATCAGGAGACACCATGAGCACGATTCCCGACCGTCCGCGGACCCTCGCCGAGAAGGTGTGGGACGACCACCTCGTCGTGAAGGGTGAGGACGGCAGTCCCGACCTCATCTACATCGACCTCCACCTCGTCCACGAGGTGACCAGCCCGCAGGCCTTCGACGGTCTCCGCGCCGAAGGTCGCCCGGTGCGCCGCCTCGACCTCACGATCGCGACCGAGGACCACAACACCCCGACGCTCGAGATCGACAAGCCGATCGCCGATCTCACGAGCCGCACCCAGATCGAGACCCTGCGCCGCAACGCCGAGGAGTTCGGGGTGCGGCTGCACTCCTTGGGCGACAAGGAGCAGGGGATCGTCCACGTCGTCGGCCCGCAGCTGGGACTGACGATGCCGGGCATCACCGTCGTGTGCGGCGACTCGCACACCTCGACGCACGGTGCGTTCGGCGCCATGGCGTTCGGCATCGGGACGAGCGAGGTCGAGCACGTCCTGGCGACCCAGACCCTGCCGCTGAAGCCCTTCAAGACGATGGCCATCACCGTCGAGGGCACCCTCAAGCCGGGGGTCAGCGCGAAGGACATCATCCTGGCGATCATCGCCAAGATCGGGGCCAACGGCGGGCAGGGGTATGTCCTCGAGTTCCGCGGCTCCGCCATCCGTTCGCTCTCGATGGAGGGCCGGATGACGATGTGCAATATGTCCATCGAGGCCGGCGCCCGCGCGGGGATGATCGCGCCCGACGAGACGACGTTCGCCTACGTCAAGGACAAGCCGCACGCACCGCAGGGCGCGGACTGGGACGAGGCGGTCGCCTACTGGCGGACCCTGCCGTCCGACGAGGGAGCCGTGTACGACGCGGAGGTCTTCCTCGACGCCGACGAGCTCGAGCCGTTCGTCACCTGGGGCACCAACCCGGGTCAGGGCGTGACCCTGAGCGGTGTGGTCCCCGATCCGGCCGAGATGACCGATCCGAACGAGCGCGCCGCCGCGGAGCGCGCCCTCGAGTACATGGACCTGACCCCCGGGACCCCGCTGAAGGACGTGCCGGTGGATGCCGTCTTCATGGGCTCGTGCACGAACAGCCGCATCGAGGATCTCCGCCAGTTCGCGTCGATCGTCCGAGGCCGGACCAAGGCGGACGGGGTCCGCGTCATGGTCGTGCCCGGCTCGGCGCGCGTCCGGCTGGAGGCCGAGGCGGAGGGGCTCGACAAGGTCTTCACCGACTTCGGTGCCGAGTGGCGTTTCGCCGGATGTTCGATGTGCCTCGGGATGA
The DNA here is from genome assembly GCF_040686395.1 of Microbacterium sp. NPDC080220. NCBI lineage: Bacteria > Bacillati > Actinomycetota > Actinomycetes > Micrococcales > Microbacteriaceae > Microbacterium > Microbacterium sp. NPDC080220. The sequence continues at coordinate 151,788 of NZ_JBFBOP010000001.1, read as the reverse complement.
ACCCCGACCAGCTCGCCCCGGGGGAGCGGTGCGCCTCGACGAGCAACCGCAACTTCGAGGGACGCCAGGGCAAGGGCGGTCGCACGCACCTCGTCTCGCCCCAGGTCGCCGCTGCGACCGCCGTGCTCGGCCGCCTCGCGAGCCCGAGCGATCTCGACGCACTCGCACTGACGGAGGCCTGACATGGAGAAGTTCACCCGCCACACCGGTGTCGGCGTCCCGCTGAAGCGATCCGCGGTCGACACCGATCAGATCATCCCGGCCGTCTACCTGAAGCGCGTCACCAAGACCGGCTTCGACGACGCGCTGTTCGCCAACTGGCGGCAGGACCCCTCATTCGTCCTCAATCAGGACGCGTACCGGAACGGCTCCGTCCTCGTCGCCGGACCCGACTTCGGCACCGGGTCGAGCCGTGAGCACGCTGTGTGGGCCCTCCGCGACTACGGCTTCCGTGTGGTGTTGAGCACCAAGTTCGCCGACATCTTCCGCGGCAACGCCGGGAAGCAGGGACTCGTCACGGGTGTGGTCACCGAGGACGTGCTCGAGGCGATCTGGGCGGCCCTCGAGGCGGAGCCGGGGCGCGAGGTGACCGTCGACCTCGAGACACGCACGGTACAGGTCGGCGACGTCCAGGCCCCGTTCGACATCGACGATTACACTAGGTGGCGGCTTCTCGAAGGGCTCGACGACATCGGGCTCACCCTGCGCAGCGAAGACAAGATCGCGCAGTTCGAGGCGCGCCGCGAGGCGTGGCGGCCGCGGACGCTCCCCGTCCGCTGATCGGCCCGCGCCCCGCACAACGGGGCCGACCACGCTTCCTCGACACCAGTAATGAGGTCCCACCGATGAACACACTTCTCAGCGACTCCGCGTCGACTCCCGCCAGCGGCGGCAGCACCGGTCAGACGCTCCGGATCCGCGGTGGTCGCCCGCTGCGCGGCCGCGTCGAGGTGAAGGGGGCGAAGAACCTCGCCACGAAGGCGATGGTCGCCGCCCTCCTGGGGGAGACGGCGAGCATCCTCCGTGACGTGCCGGACATCAGCGACGTCCACGTCGTCCGCTCACTCCTCGAGGTCCACGGCGTCCGCGTCGAGGACCTGGAGGACGGCGTCCTCCGACTCGACCCGAGCGGTGCCGTCTCGGCGCACATGGAGGAGATCGACGCGCACGCGGGGGCCTCCCGCATCCCGATCCTGTTCTGCGGTCCGCTGCTGCACCTCCTCGGCCAGGCCTTCATCCCCGACCTGGGCGGATGCCGCATCGGCGACCGTCCGATCGACTTCCACCTCGACGCCCTCCGCTCGTTCGGTGCCATCGTCGACAAGCTGCCCAGCGGCATCCGCCTGTCGGCTCCCGACGGCCTGCACGGCGCGAACATCGAGCTGCCCTACCCGAGCGTCGGCGCGACCGAGCAGGTGCTCCTGACCGCGGTTCGCGCCAAGGGCACGACGGAGCTGCGCAACGCCGCCATCGAGCCCGAGATCATGGACCTGATCGCAGTCCTCCAGAAGATGGGCGCGATCATCTCCTACGAGCCCAACCGGGTCATCTTCATCGAGGGCGTCGAGTCGCTGCGCGGGTACGACCACCGCAGCATCTTCGACCGGAACGAGGCGGCGTCCTGGGCGGCGGCCGCCCTCGCGACCGACGGCGACATCTTCGTCGGCGGAGCCAAGCAGCAGGAGATGCTGACGTTCCTCAACGTCTTCCGCAAGGTGGGCGGCGACTTCGACATCGCCGAGGACGGCATCCGCTTCCGTCGCGGCGGCCCGCTGAAGCCCGTCATGGTCGAGACCGACGTGCACCCCGGCTTCATGACCGACTGGCAGCAGCCCCTGATCGTGGCGCTCACGCAGGCCGAGGGCGAGTCCGTCGTCCACGAGACGGTGTACGAGAACCGTCTCGGCTTCACGCGTGCCCTCGTCCAGATGGGCGCCGACATCGTGGTGCACCCCGACGGCATCGCGAGCTCCGACCGCCGCGTGCCGCGTCGGGCGCTCGAGCAGGCGGCCGTCATCAACGGCCCGACCCCGCTGCACGGCGCCGACGTCGTCGTGCCCGACCTCCGCGGCGGGTACTCCTACGTCATCGCCGCCCTGGCGGCCGAGGGCGAGTCGACCGTGCGCAACATCGGGATCATCCGTCGCGGCTACGAGAAGTTCCTCGAGAAGCTGACCGATCTCGGCGCCGACTTCGACGTCACGGAGTGAGCGCGGTGGCTCCTCGTCGCCGCGCCTCCCCGGAGAAGACCCGCCCGAGCGTCTTCTGGCCGGCGGCGATGATCGTCGTACCCGCGACCGGCTGGTTCGCGAAGATCGAGATCGAGGGCGGCGAACACCTTCCCCGCGAGGGCTCCTACATCCTCGCGCCCAACCACTACAGCGAGTTCGATCCGGTGATCCTCGCCGTCGCGACATGGCGGCTCGGCCGTGCCCCGCGCTTCATGGCCAAGGAGAGCCTGTTCCACGTTCCCGTTCTCGGCTGGCTGCTGCGGGCGATGGGGATGGTGCCGGTGGCCCGGGCATCCACCTCCGCCGCGGCGAAGCAGACCCTCGCGCAGTCGAACGCCCTGGTGGCGGCGCAGCGCGGCGTCATCGTCTACCCGGAGGGGTCGCTCACGCGCGACCCCGACATGTGGCCGATGCGCGGCAAGACCGGCGCCGTCCGGCTCGCGCTGTCCGCGCCCGAACCGCTGCCGGTCATCCCCGTGGCGACGTGGGGCGTGCAGGAGATCCTGCCGCGGTACGGCCGTCTGCGCCTGTGGCCGCCGCGTCGCCGCGTCCGCGTCCTGCTGGGCCCGCCCGTCGACCTGTCCGCCTTCACCGACACCACGCTGGCGACGCTCACCGCGGCGACGGATGCCGTCATGCGCGACATCTCGATCCTGCTGGGACGCCTGCGCGGCGTCCAGCCTCCCGCCGAGCGGTGGAACCCGGCCCAGCACGGTCAGAAGGAGACGGGTCGCCTTGACTCCTAGGGAAGCGTCGCGCCGCGAGGCAGCGGCGCCCCGCGTCGCCGTGCTCGGTTCCGGAAGCTGGGGGACGACCTTCGGCAAGGTGCTCGCCGACGGCGGCGCGGACGTCGTCATGTGGGCCCGCCGCGCCGAACTCGCCCACGAGATCCGCGAGGGCAAGCGCAACTCGCAGTACCTGCCCGGAATCAACCTGCCGCGCGGGCTGTCGGCCACCCACCACCTCGCCGAGGCGCTCGACGGTGCGACGCAGGTCTACATCGCGATCTCGAGCCAGGCGCTCCGGCAGAACCTGAAGGGCGTCCGCCCTCTGCTCGCGACGAACGACGCACCGATCGTGTCGCTGATGAAAGGCGTGGAGAAGAAGACCGGGCTCCGGATGAGTCAGGTCCTCGAGCAGGAGCTCCACTGCGACCCGGCGCGTATCGCCGTGGCATCCGGACCCAACCTCGCCCTCGAGATCGCACGCGAACAGCCGACGGCAGCCGTCATCTCGTCGTCGAGCCAGGAGACCGCCGAAGCCGTCGCCCGCATCTCGCGCAACCGCTACTTCCGCACCTTCGTGAACACCGACGTCATCGGGACCGAGTTCGGCGGGGTGCTGAAGAACCTCATCGCCGTCGCCATCGGCATCGTCGACGGGGTCGGCTACGGCGAGAACACCAAGGCGTCGATCATCACGCGCGGTCTCGTCGAGATGACCGATTTCGCCGTCGCGCAGGGCGCGCAGCCCGAGACCCTGCAGGGCCTCGCCGGTCTCGGTGACCTCATCGCGACGTGCCAGTCCCCGCTGAGCCGCAACAACACGGCGGGCCGGCTGCTCGGCCAGGGGTACAGCTTCACCGAGGTCGTCAAGCAGATGGACCAGACGGCCGAGGGGCTCGCGTCGGTGGCACCGGTGCTGCAGTTGGCCCGCGAGGCCGGCGTCCACATGCCGATCGTCGAGCAGGTCAAGATGGTCCTCGACGGCACGATGAATCCGCGCGACATCGCACCGCATCTCACGACGGATGACGACGAGCCCACCGAGGAGAGGACTCAGAATGGTTCAGGCGGCAGTGGTTCTGCTCTTCGGCGGGCGTTCCAGCGAGCACTCGATCAGTTCCGCCACAGCGGGGGGCGTCCTCCGCGCGATTGATCGCGAGCGCTACCGGGTCATCCCGGTCGGGGTCACCCGCGAGGGCGCGTACGTCCTCGAGGACGACGATCCCGACAAATTCGCGCTGAACGCCGATCGGCTGCCGGAGGTCGTCGACAACGGCACCCGCATCGTGTGGCCGGAGTCGACCGTCGAGCGGGAGCTCTCGGTCCGTCGCCCCGACGGGACCGTCGAGTCCCTGGGGGATATCGACGTCGTCTTCCCGATCCTGCACGGCCGCTTCGGCGAGGACGGCACGGTGCAGGGGTTCCTCGAGCTCCTCGACCTGCCGTACGTCGGTGCGGGCCTGCTGATGTCCGCCATCGGCATGGACAAGCACACCACCAAGAGCATCCTTCAGGCGGCCGGGGTGCCCGTCGTCCCGTGGGTCACGGTGACGCGGGCGGGCCTCGAGCGCGACGGTGACCTCTGGCGTCGCCGCATCCGCGGCCTCGGACTGCCGGTGTTCGTCAAGCCCGCGCGTGCGGGATCGAGTGTCGGGGTGTCCAAGGTCTCCGACTGGGACGAACTGGATGCCGCGCTCGAGACCGCCTTCGCGGAGGACTCGAGCGTGCTCGTCGAGCAGGCCGTCACCGGCCGCGAGATCGAGTGCGGCGTGCTGCAGGGGCGCGACGGCGGCGACCCGCGAGTCAGCGTCGCCGGCGAGATCGTCGTCAGCGGTCGGGACTTCTACGACTTCGAGGCGAAGTACCTCGGCGCCCCCGGCATCGACCTCGTCTGCCCCGCGGAGCTCCACGACGGCGAACTCCGCGAGATGCAGCGGATCGCCGCCCGTGCGTTCGAGGCGGTCGGAGGGCAGGGGCTGTCGCGGGTCGACTTCTTCTACACCGGCACCGAGTTCTTCGTGAACGAGGTGAACACGATGCCGGGGTTCACGCCGATTTCGATGTTCCCGACGTGCTGGATCGAGAGCGGGCTGAGCTATCCCGAGCTCATCACCGAGCTGATCGAACTGGCGCGCTGATCCAGCTCACGGGACGACGTCGGATGCCGCGACGCACTGTCCCGTGGTCTCGAACCGCTTCGTGATGAGGCGGCTGACGGCGCTCACCGGACCGCTCGAGCTGACCTCGTCGTAGTTGATGATGAGCTGGATCGCCGGTTCGCGGCCGTAGGTCGTGATGCGGTACAGCGGTGCCCGCGAGTCGTCGACGACCCAGTCGACACCGTCGACCGTCACGCAGGGAAGCTCCGACGGACCGAGGGGCGGGACCCCGCACGCGAGCTGCACGGTCGTGGGGTCGCCCCAGGCGGCGGTCGACTGCGCGTCGGTCCAGCGCCGCGGCTGGTCGCCCAGGTCGTCGGGCAGCCGCACCATGACCTCCGCGCAGCGCGGGTCGTCGGCTCCGGGGGCGGCCTCGACCGCCACCGTCGACGAGCACCCCGACAGTGCCGCGACACCGGCGACGAGGAGGGCGAGCGCGACGGTCGAGCGGGTCCGGGGCATCGCTCCAGGCTACCGTGGAGCCATGGGTGAGCTCCGTGTGCGCGACGTCTCCGAAGCGGAGCTGCTGCGCCGCATCCTGCGCGTCCTCGGACCGCTCTCGCGCGCCGAGGTGGGCCCCGGTGATGACGCCGCGGTCCTGGCCGTCCCGGGCGGCCGCGTCGTGGCGACGACCGACACCCTCGTCCACGGTCCCGACTTCCGATTGGCGTGGACGTCGCCGCGGGACCTCGGATACAAGGCCGCCGCCGTCAACCTCGCCGATGTCGCCGCGATGGGCGCGCGCCCCACGGCTCTGCTCGTCGCCCTGGCCCTGCCGGATTCTCTCCCCGCCGCCTTCGTCGACGACCTCGCGGCGGGGTTCCGCGACGCACTCGACGAGCTGGCACCCGGGTGCGCAGTGGAGGGCGGGGACCTGACCGTGTCCGACACCCTCACCGTCGCCGTCACCGCCCTGGGCGTCCTGGACGGCGTCTCGCCGGTGCTCCGCTCCGGAGCGCGGCCGGGTGACGACGTCGCCGTCGCGGGCGGGCTCGGCGCGGCGGCCCGCGGCCTCCGCCTGCTGTTCACCCGCTTCCGCGACGACGAGGCACGCCCGGTCGCCGTCGACCTCGCTGTCCTCACCGAGCAGGAGCGCCGGGACCTCTCGGCTCAGCTCCGGCCGCAGCCGCCGGTGCGGCTGGGGCTCGCTGCCGCGCGAGCCGGCGCGACCGCCCTCATGGACGTCTCGGACGGCCTCATCCTCGACGCGACCCGACTGGCGGACGCCTCCGAGGTGACGCTCCTCATCGAGGCGGACCTCGGTGACGACGCGCTCTCCGGCGGCGAGGACCACGCGCTGCTCGCGTGCTTCCCGGCCGGCACCGCGCCTGCCGGCTTCACCGTGATCGGTCGTGTCGCGCAGCGGCGGGAGGCGCCCGTCCTGATCCGGGGCGTCGCGCCGGACGGTCTCGGCGGGTGGGATCCCTATTCGGACTGGGACGCGGCGCTCGGCTGACCCGATCGCGCGAGCCACCACAGCGTCGTGTCGCCGTACTTCTTGCTGCGGTCGACGACGAGACCGTCGGGCAGGAGCGGCTCTCCGGAGCGCGTCGCGCGTTCGACGACGACCGTCGCGGCGGGGGTGAGCCGCGGCACGAGCAGCCCGAGCGTCGTCGACACCTCGGCATCCGTCATGTCGTAGGGCGGGTCGACGAACACGAGGTCGAACGCGGGTCCGCCGGCCCGCAGGAACGTGTCGGCGGCGGACCGGTGCACGGTCAGCCGGCGCCCCGGGAGGCTGGGCCCCACGGCGCGGACGTTGCGGTCGATGACGGATGCCGCGCGCGGCGCGCGCTCGACGAGGTCGGCCGACGCGGCCCCGCGGCTCACCGCCTCGAGACCCAGCGCTCCCGACCCCGCGTAGAGGTCGAGCACGGCAGCCCCGGCGAGCACGTCGCCGGCGTCGAGGGCGCCGAAGAGCGACTCGCGCACGCGCTCGCTCGTCGGCCGCGTGCCGGCGCTCGGCACGACCAAGGGCAGTGAGCCGGCGTCTCCCGCGATGATCCTCGTCACCCCGCCACGATAGCGGCGTCCGCGCCCGCTCCTAGACTCGAGGCATGCCGTCGTACTCGCTCGCCACACCGCTCGCCGAGGCGGTCGGCGACACGCTGGCGAAGGGGCTGCGTCGAGCGTTCCAGATGACCACGGTGGGCGACCTGATGGCGCACTACCCGCGACGCTTCGCGAGCCGCGGCCAGTTGACACCGATCGCCCAACTCCCGGTCGGCGAGCTGGTGACGATCGTCGCCGAGGTGCTCTCGGCGACGACACGGCAGATGCGCGGTCGTCGCGGCGAGATCGTCGAGGTCCTGATCGGCGACGGCAACGGCACGATGTCCCTGACGTTCTTCGGGCAGTCGTGGCGGGTGAAGGACCTGCGTGCCGGGCGCCAGGGGATCTTCTCGGGCAAGGTGGGGGAGTACCGGGGGCAGAAGCAGCTGACGCATCCCGACTACGAGCTCTTCGACGACGAGGGCACGGCCCGGCTGAGCGCCGAGGCGTGGCACAACGTCCCCATCCCGATCTACCCGGCCACGAGCACGTTCTCCAGCTGGCAGGTCAAACGCTGCGTCGACCAGGTGCTGACCGGGCTCGGCGAGGTGCCCGAACCGCTCCCCGACGCCTTCCGCGCCGCGCAGGGCCTGCTCGACGCCCGGACGGCGCTCGTGCGCATGCACGCCCCGGAGTCCTTCGACCAGATCGGTCCGGCGCGCGAGACCCTGCGGATGCACGAGGCGTTCGTCCTGCAGGCGGCGCTCCTGCAGCAGCGGCAGTTCGTGCGCATGATGTCGGCGACCGCGCGCCCCGCGGGCGACCTCCTCGAGCGTTTCGATGCCGCGCTGCCCTTCGAGCGCACCCCCGATCAGCACACAGTGGGCGACCGCATCGCGGCGGACCTCGTCGGCGAGTGGCCGATGAACCGGCTCGTGCAGGGGGAGGTCGGCTCCGGCAAGACGCTGGTCGCGCTCCGCGCCATGCTCCAGGTCGCCCAGTCGGGCGGCCAGTCCGCGCTCATCGCCCCCACCGAGGTGCTGGCGGCGCAGCACGTCCGCTCGATGGCACGCATGCTCGGACCCGCGCTCGCACCGGAACTGATGCCGACACTCCTCACGGGTCAGCAACCCGCCGCGGAACGCCGTCGCGCCGCCCTGCGGGTGGCGTCGGGCCAGGCGCGCATCGTCGTCGGGACGCACGCGCTCCTCAGCGAGTCGACGACGTTCGCCGACCTGGGTCTCGTCGTCGTCGACGAGCAGCACCGGTTCGGCGTCGATCAGCGCGAGACCCTCCGCGCGAAGGGGAGTTCCCCGCACGTCCTCGTGCTCACGGCGACGCCCATCCCTCGCACCGTCGCGATGACGGTGTTCGGCGACCTCGACGTCTCGACGATCCGGACGATGCCGGGCGGCCGGGCGGGCATCTCGACCTTCGTCGCGCCGGTGGGGGAGAAGCCGGGCTGGTTCGCTCGCGTCTGGGAGCGCGTGGCCGAGGAGGTGCGGCTCGGACGGCAGGCCTTCGTCGTGTGTCCGGCGATCGACGCGTCGACCGAGACGGACGAGGACGAACCCGTCGAGGAGGCCGAGCCCGGCCGCACCCGCTGGGGCGTCCTGCAGGCGGCGGCGCTCCTCGAGAGCCACCCGGACTACCGCGACATCCGCGTCCAGATCCTGCACGGCAAGATGCCCGCCGATGAGAAGGATGCCGTGATGCAGGCGTTCGCCCGCGGCGACATCGACGTGCTCGTCGCGACCACCGTGGTCGAGGTCGGCGTCGACGTCCCCAACGCGTCCACCATGGTCATCCTCGAAGCAGACCGCTTCGGGGTGTCCCAGCTGCACCAGCTCCGCGGTCGCGTCGGCCGCGGTGCGGTCCCCGGGCTCTGCATCCTCGTCACCGAGGCCGATCCCTACACCCCGGCCCGCGCTCGCGTGGAGGCGGTCGCGGCGACGACGGACGGTTTCGAACTCGCCGAGGTCGACCTCGACCTGCGGGGCGAGGGGGACGTGCTGGGCGATGCGCAGTCGGGCGTCCGCTCGTCCCTGCGACTGCTGCGTGTCGTGGCGGATGCCGATCTGATCGCCACCGCCCGCGCCGAGGCCGAGCGTCTTCTCGCGGAGGACCCGGCCTTGGATCGCCACCCGGGCCTCGCTGCGGCCATCTCCGGGCGCGTGAGTCACCGCGAGCGTGCCGCCCTCGCGAAGAACTGACCCGCTCCACGTCGTGTCGCATCGTTAGGCTCGTCGATATGAACAACCGGATCGCCGTCGTGCCCGGCTCCTTCGACCCGCCGACGCTCGGCCACCTCGATGTGATCCGACGCGCGGCCGCCCTCTACGACCAGCTGCACGTCCTCGTGGTCCACAACCCGGGGAAAGAGGCGATGCTCCCGATCGCGCAGCGACTGACGCTGCTCGAGCAGTCCATCGCCGAGAGCGACATCGAGGGTGATGTCGTCGTGGCGGCATGGAGCGTCGGGCTGCTCGTCGATTACGCGACGGACGTGGACGCGGGGGTGCTCGTGAAGGGGATCCGTTCGCAGGTGGATGTCGCCTACGAGACGCCCATGGCGATCGTGAACCGCCACCTCGCCCACGTGGAGACCGTGTTCCTGCTGCCCGATCCCGCGCACGCGCTCGTCTCGAGCTCGCTCGTGCGCCAGGTGGCCTCGCTCGGCGGTGACGTGTCCCCGTTCGTCCCGGCTCCGGTCGCGCGATTCCTCGACACGGGAGCCCACCCCGCCTGATCCGGCCCGCCGGCGTCCGCGCACGCGTACGATGGACGACCGTGGTCAGAAAGCGTGTGAGCGGTCCGTTCGTCCTCCCCGTCCGCGACATCGTCCGGGCTCCCGGTGAGATGCGCGAGTTCGAACTGCGGGTCCCCGCACCGGAGAAATGGGGAGAGGGCCTCGCCTTCGTCCGCGCGGGGGGAGAGGTCGAGGTCGACGTCCGTCTCGAGTCGGTGCACGAGGGCATCCTGGTCACTGCCGAGATCGCCACGACCTACGACGGCCAGTGCAGCCGTTGCCTCGTGGACCTGACACACCCCCTCGAAGTCGAGTTTCAGGAGCTCTTCGGGTATTCTGGGGATGAAGCGACTGACTTCGAGGTTCAAGACGACCACGTGGATCTTGAAACTCCTGTCAGGGATGCGATCGTCCTGTCGCTTCCGTTCCAGCCGGTGTGTCAGCCGGATTGCCCCGGACTAGATCCGTCCACGGGCGAGAGGCTGACCGGAGCACCGGTCCCGGAGACTCAGATCGACCCGCGCTGGAATGCGCTGGCCGCCTTGTCGGCCCGAACCCCAGACCACGACGACGAGGCCACGCGCCCCGACGCCGACGACACAGAGAAGAGCTGACCATGGCAGGTAACCCCCCGAAGCGGAAGGTCTCCCGCTCCAACACCCGTTCGCGCCGCGCGCAGTGGAAGGCCGAGGCCCCCACGCTCGTCAAGACCATCGAGAACGGCAAGGTCGTCTACAGCCGTCCCCACCAGGCGAAGGTCGTCACCGACTCGCAGGGTACGGAGCTGTTCCTCGAGTACAAGGGCCGCAAGGTCGCCGACATCTGATCGTCGCGTCGTGACGGACGCCGCCACCGATCACTCGGTGCTCACACACAAGCTCGGGGTCGAGATCGATCCCGAGCTTGTGTCGCTTGCGTTGACCCATCGTTCGTACGCGTACGAGCACGGCGGTATCGCGCACAACGAGCGTCTCGAATTCCTCGGCGACTCGATCCTCGGCATGGCCGTCACCGTCCACCTTTATCGGACGCACCCCGACCTGGATGAGGGATCCCTCGCCAAGCGGCGGGCGAGCGTCGTCTCGACCGTCGCTCTCGCGGAGGTCGCCCGCGGCATGGGCCTCGGTGCGCACCTGCGGCTCGGCCGGGGCGAGGACCAGACCGGCGGGCGCGACAAGGATTCGATCCTCGCCGACACCACCGAGGCGCTCATCGGGGCCGCCTACCTGTCCGCCGGAATCGAAGCGGCGACCGCTCTCGTCCTGCGCCTGGTGTCCCCGTTGATGGCGGATCCCGAGCGGTACGGCGCAGCGATGGACCCGAAGACCAGCCTGCAGGAACTCGCCGCGCGCCTGGGCTACGCGGCACCGACGTACACCGTCGAGGCGGCGGGGCCCGATCACCACCGGGTGTTCACGGCGACGGTGGCCGTCGGCGAGGTCGCGCGGACCGGCGGCGGTTCGAGTAAGAAGCAGGCCGAGATGGCGGCAGCGCTCTCGGTCTGGCGCGAACTCTCCGCGCGGGCCTGAGTCCCCGTGCCCGAACTGCCCGAAGTCGAGGTCGTGCGCGCCGGTCTCGTCCCCGCTCTCGCCGGCGCTCGCCTCGACGCCGTCACCGTTCTGGACGCCCGGTCCCTCACCCGTCACCCGGGCGACGCACCCGACTTCGAAGCGCGGCTGACTGGTCGGCGCGTGTACGCCGTGGTCCGCCGCGGCAAGTTCCTCTGGATGCCGCTGGCGGATGCCGGTGCGGAACCGATCGAGGCCATCGTCGGTCACCTCGGGATGAGCGGGCAGATGCTGCTGCGCGAGCCCGGCACACCGACACTCCGCCACGAGCGGATCCGCTTCGAGGTGCGGCATCCGACCCACGGTGAGATCGCGATGGTCTTCGTGGACCAGCGGACCTTCGGCTCCCTGGCGATCGATCGGCTCGAGCGCACCCTCGACGGGGCCCCGGCAGGACGGGGGAGCGATATCTCGCTCGTCCCCACGCAGGTGGCGCACATCGCCCGGGATGCGCTCGATCCCGCCTTCGACGACCGCGCGTTCCGCGCTGCGCTCGGTCGGACGCGGTCCGCAGTGAAGCGTGCACTGCTCGATCAGACCGTCGTCAGCGGAATCGGAAACATCTACGCCGACGAGGCGCTGTGGGCCGCGCGGCTGCATCCGGAACGCCCCGCGAACGAGCTCCCGACGCGCGCCGTCACCCGCCTGCTCGGCGAGGTCCGGGCCGTGCTGGACCGGGCCCTCGCCGAGGGCGGGACGAGCTTCGACGCGCAGTACGTGAACGTCAACGGACAGGCGGGATACTTCGCCCATTCCCTGAACGCCTACGGGCGGACGGGTCAGCCCTGCCCGCGCTGCGGCACGCCGATCGTGCGGGTGAGCTTCACCAACCGATCGAGTCACTACTGCCCGCGGTGTCAGCGACGCAATTAGTCGAGGACCTTTTTCCAGGCGCCGATGTACGCCGCCGGCTCGAAGCCGATCGTCTCGTTGATGCTGAGCATCGGACGGTTCTCCTCGGCGTTCCAGGTGACGATGCGGGAGGACCGGGGCATGACCTCTCGCCACCGGAGGATACCCGCGCACTTCACCAGCTGCCCGAGGCGGTGCCCCCGATGCTCACGGAGCACGAGGGTGTCCATCTGCTGCGTCGCCGCGGTCGGGTCGACGCCGGAGCAGAGCTCGTTGAACGCGACGACCGTGCCGGTCGCCTCATGGACGGCCACCGTGACGAGCACCGTCTGTCCGCCGTCGACGAAGCGGGCGTCGTGGCGCGCGAGGCGCTCGACGTCCCAGGTCTCCTCGTCGATCTCGAGCCCCGCCGCCGGGGCGTCCGTCGACATCCGCGACTTCGCCCAGGCGAAGCTCTCGCGGTAGGCCTCGGGAGTCGGGAGCATCCACTGCTCCACGCGGTAACCGTCAGCATGCGATCGGGCATCGGCGAGGAGGTCTCGCACGCTCGGCAGTGCAGGTTCGATCTCGAGCACGCTCTTCCGGTCGACCTGTTCGAGCGTGTACCCGTGGCGTCGGAAGTAGCGCGCGGGACGGTCCAGCGGGATCTCCCCGTAGCCCGTCGGCGCGGCCAGGCGTTCCGAGGTCGCACCGGCGTCGGGTTCGGGGTGCTCGGCCCATGCCTGCAGGACGGTGCGTCCCGCGTCACGGGCGGTGCCCTCGACGACGGCGTGAAGCGCACCGCCGATGCCCCTGCCCTGGACCCGCTCGAGGAGTTCGACGGTCCAGTAGGCGACCTGCGACCCCTCCTCGGCGGGGAGGTCGACGATGACGCGCCCCACCACCTGGTTCTCGACCAGAACGATCCAGCTGCGCTTGTCGTTGTCCGGGTCGGGTTGGAAGTGGGGGAGCAGTTGGGCCGGTGTCACGGCTTCATCGTCGTTGTCGCTGATCTCGCGGTAGATCTCGTTCCGGACGTCGACCATGGCGACGAAATCGGCGGCATCCGAGGCATCGACGGTGGCCGGCACGACGAGGGGGCGCAGTTCGAAGGGGACTGACGCGGTCATGAGGGACTCGTTTCTAAGAGGAGGGGGCCGCGAACGGGTCGCGGCCCCCCGGGGGTGTCATCGACGCGGAGCGAGGAGCGCACGACGGCGTTCCCACTCGGCTTCCCGCGCCTCGCGAGCGAGACGCTGGGCACGGCGGGCATGGACGGCCTCGCGATCCGGGCCGGGGCGCGTGCTCCACAGGAGCAGCGCGACGGCCAGTCGCAGGGCGATCCGGTCGAGGAACGTCTGACGGGCGGAGGTGCCCGTCGAGGTGGGATGCTGCAGCGCGGCGAGGACCGCCGAGGTGCGCTGCGGCGCGGTGAGGGTGGACATGAGTGATCTCATTTCGGAAGGGATGGATGCCGCGGAGCGCGGCGGAGGATCGTGCCGCAGCACGAGAGGACGCGGGACGCACGGGCAACGAGGCCCGGCATCCGGGAGGGGACGGACGGAGTCCGCCCTCAGGGCGTGGCAGAGTTCACCGTCCGAAGACGGGATCCGTGACGGCTGTCAGCGGCCGGAACGGATGCGGTCTGCCACCGCGGCGCCGAAGGAGACGGTCCCCAGCGCGCACGGGAACGCGGTGGACGCGATTCCGGTGGGTGTCATTTCGATGATCATGTCAGGGGACCTCCTTTCTCAGACTTCTGACGCGAGCACTGACACTAGACCCGGCCCGCGCGCGGCGTCAAGGGGGAAACGGGAATCGTCCGCTAGCGTGGACGGGACGACGACCCCGGAGGACCCGCATGCACCTGAAGAGCGTGACGCTCAAGGGGTTCAAATCCTTCGCGCAGCCGACGACCTTCGCCCTCGAGCCCGGCGTCACGTGCATCGTCGGTCCCAACGGATCGGGCAAGTCGAACGTCGTCGACGCCCTCGCCTGGGTGATGGGCGAGCAAGGGGCGAAGACCCTCCGCGGCGGCAAGATGGAGGACGTCATCTTCGCCGGGACGGCGACACGAGGTCCCCTCGGCCGCGCGGAGGTGCAGCTGACGATCGACAACGCCGACGGCGCGCTGCCGATCGAGTACAGCGAGGTCACGATCAGCCGGACCCTGTTCCGCAACGGGTCGAGCGAGTACGCCATCAACGGCGAGACCTGTCGGCTCCTCGACGTCCAGGAGTTGCTGAGCGATTCGGGGCTCGGGCGCGAGATGCACGTCATCGTGGGTCAGGGGCGACTCGACACCGTCCTGCAGGCGAGTCCCGAGGATCGGCGCGGCTTCATCGAGGAGGCCGCCGGCATCCTCAAACACCGTCGCCGCAAAGAGAAGACTCTCCGCAAGCTCGAGGCGATGGAGGCGAACCTCACTCGGCTGAGCGACCTGGCCGGCGAGCTGCGGCGTCAGTTGAAGCCGCTCGGCAAGCAGGCCGAGGTCGCGCGCGAGGCGGCCACGATCGCCGCGGTCGTGCGCGACGCGAAGGCGCGCCTCTACGCCGATGAGATGTCGCGCCTCCGAGCGGAGCTGGCGGATCACGCCCGAGCCGAGCACGAGCGTCACGCCGAGCGGCTGGTCCTGCAGGACCGCGCCGACGCCTTGCGTCGCCGCATCGACGAGCTCGAGAACGACCAGCGCGCCGAGGCGGTCGATCGGGCGCGCGCCGTCACGTTCGAACTCGGCCGTGTCCAGGAGCGACTGCGCGGGCTCTACTCGCTCGCCGGCCAGCGTCTGTCGCTGCTCGACGACGACGGCGACCAGCCGGACACCGGGACCACCGTCACTCAGGCCGTCATCGACGACGCACGTCGGGAGATCGACGAGATCGCGTCGGGTCTCGGTGCCGCGCAGGATGCCGCCGCCGCCGCCGCGCGCGACGTCATCCGGGCGCGCGCCGAGCTCGATGCGCTCGACACCGACATCGCCGCGCAGAGTGCGCTGGTCTCCGAGCACGACATGCGGCTCGCCTCACTGAGAGGACGAGCCGAGGCAGCCGGGTCGAAGGCGGAGGCGCTTCGGCTGGCGGTGGAGAGGCAGCAGCGCGCCCTCGATGCAGCCGAGGAGCGTCGCGCCGACGCGGAAGGCGCGCTGGCGGCGATCGAGCCGGCGACCGAGGGTCCTGCGGACGCCGCGGTGGAGTACTCGGCCGCGTACGAGCGCGCGCAGCGCGAGGCATCCGATGCCGAATCCGAGGTGGGGTCGATACGCGACCGGTTGCACGCGGCGGAGCGGGAGCGCGAGTCGCTGCTGGCGGAGACGGCGGCTCTCGGCCGCGCCCTCGACATCCGCAACGCCGCGGCGGCGGTCGTCGATCGGGGTGGCGACGGCATCCGTGGCATCGTCAGCGATGCGATCCGCGTCTCGGCCGGCTATGAAGCGGCGATCGCCGCAGCACTCGGCGCCCTCGCCGAGGGGGTCCTCGTCGACGACTTCGAGGCCGCACGCGCGGTCATCGCGACGGTGCGCGAGCACGATCTGGGTTCGATCGACGTCGCCTTGGCCGACGGTCCTGCGGCTCCTCGCAGGACGCCCCTCGGAGCGGGGGTGACCTGGGCGGTCGACGTCGTCGAGGCGCCGGCGGGCCTCCGCGCCGTCCTCGCGGGTGTCGCGATCGCGGAGGATCTGGATGCGGCCCACGCCGCCGCGATGTCGGCCGCCGACGCGGGGGACAGGGTCGTGGTGGTGACGCGCGCGGGCGAGACCGTGACGCCGAGCACGGTCCGTGCCGGTTCCGGGCAGTCGCGCTCGCGTCTCGAGCTCGCCGCCGAGCGCGACGCGGCCCGTGTCCGTCTCGACGAGGTGACGGTGGTCGCGGATACCCTGCGTGAAGCGCTGACCGACGCGCAGGCTGCCTGGGATGCGGCGCGCCAGCGTACCCGTGACGCCCTCGCCGCGCTGCGCGAGCACGACTCCGCTCTCGCGGCCCACGCGGAACAGCTCAACCGTGCGACCGTGCGTCTGGAATCCGCGGTGGCCGAGTGCGACCGGCTACGCGCCGGCCTCGCTCAGGCTGAGTCGGCGGCCCGGGATGCCGAGAACGCGGCACGGGCCGCGACGGAGGCCTTCAGCGCCGCCGAGGAGATGCCGCGTCCGATCCTGGATGCGTCCGCCCGGGACGGTCTGCTCGATGCGCTCGAGTCGGCTCGGGCGCGCGAGATGGACACACGCCTCGACGTCGAAACGCTCCGGGAACGGGTGCGTGCCGCCGAGAGCCGCGTGATGCAACTCGAACGTCAACGCGAGAAGGAGCGCGCAGCCGCCGAAGCGGCCGCCCGTCGAGCCGTGATCCGACGCGCGCAGCGGGCGATCGCATCCGAGGTCGTCGGTGCGCTGCCGCCCGTCCTCGACTCGATCGACCGGTCGACGGCGCAGGCGCGGGTCGAGCTGGAACGCGCGGAGCAGACGCGGACGGCGCTGACGGCCGAGTTGGCCGAGCTCCGGAAGGAGGATGCGGCGGCTCGCGAGAGGCTGAATCGCCTCACCGAGTCGGTGCACGGCCTCGAGCTGCAGATGCACGAGAAGCGGCTGCATGTGCAGAGCCTCCTCGACCGGGTGCAGTCCGAGCTCGGCCTCTCCGAGGATATTCTCCTCGCGGAATATGGTCCCGACGCCCCCGTCCCGGGAGCGGAGGAGGGCGAGGCGTCGCCGTTCGACCGCTCGGCGCAGATGCGCAGATTGCAGGATGCGGAGCGCAAGCTGGCGCAGTTGGGTCGCGTGAATCCTCTTGCCCTGGAGGAGTTCGCCGCGCTCGAGCAGCGTCACGCATTCCTGACCGAGCAGCTGGACGACCTCGTCCGCACCCGGACGGATCTGCTGACGATCATCGAGGAGCTCGACGAGCGGATGCAGACGATCTTCCTCGCGGCCTTCGAGGACACCAAGGTCGCCTTCGGGGAGGTGTTCCCGATCCTCTTCCCCGGGGGCACGGGCTCCATCTCGCTCACCGACCCCGACGACCCGCTCACGACCGGGATCGACGTCGCCGTCCGACCCGTGGGCAAGAAGATCGAGCGGCTGTCGCTCCTTTCGGGTGGGGAGAGGTCCCTCGCGGCGGTCGCGCTCCTGACGGCGATCTTCAAGGCGCGGCCGAGCCCCTTCTACATCCTCGACGAGGTCGAGGCCGCCCTCGACGACGCGAACCTCGGTCGCTTGCTCGGCGTGTTCGAGCAGCTGCGCGAATCGAGCCAGCTGATCGTCATCACGCATCAGAAGCGGACGATGGAGATCGCGGACGCCCTGTACGGCGTGTCGATGCGTCAGGACGGCGTGTCCGCCGTCGTGGGACAGCGCGTGCGCGAGCGGGCGGGCGTCTGAGCGCAGCGGGCGTGCGCTAGCGTGTGCGCAGCGGGGACGGTGTCGTCGTCGCCGACACCAGACAAGGGGTGGGGATGAGGATTTCGGTGCGCGCGGGAACGCTGCGACGGAGTGCGGTGGCGACGATGCTGGCGGCGGCGCTCGTCGCAGCGCCGGTGACGGTGACGGCGGCCGCGGCCGCGCCGACGGCCGCGGCGTCACAGGTGCGGGTGATCGTGCCGGCCGCCAAGCCGCCGATCAAGACATTCAAGAACTGCACGGCGCTCAACAAGACCTACAAGGGCGGTGTCGCCCGGGCGGGGGTGACCCACAACACGGTCAGCGGCAAGAAGAAGCCGTTAACCGTCAAGCCCTACGTCTCGACGGCGCTCTACAACGCCAACAAGAAGATGGACCGCGACAAGGACGGCATCGCCTGCGAGAAGGGCTGACGCGGTCAACTAGCCTGGGTGCATGGCGGAGAGCTCCTGGTCCCTCGGTCGCGCGCTGCGCGGCATGTTCGTCAAGCCGACGATCGATGAGAACACGTGGGAGGACCTCGAGACCGCGCTGCTCACCGCCGACTTCGGGCCCGATATCACCGAACGCATCGTCGACGATCTTCGCGAGAAGGTCGAGCGGTATCGCACGACGGATCCCAAGGACCTGCAACGGATGCTGCGCGAGACGCTCGAGGAGCACTTCGCGAAGTTCGACACGACCCTCCGGCTGACGGAGCGCCCCGCGGTGGTGCTCGTGGTCGGGGTCAACGGGGTCGGCAAGACGACGACGATCGGGAAGTTCGCGAGCTACCTCAAGCGCTTCGGACGGACGGTGGTGGTGGGCGCGGCCGATACTTTCCGCGCGGCCGCGGTGGATCAGCTCGCGACGTGGGCCGAGCGCGGGGGAGCAGCGATCGTCCGCCCGCAGCACGAGGGGCAGGACCCGGCATCCGTCGCCTTCCAGACGATCGAGCACGCGATCCGCACCGGGACCGAGATCGTCCTCGTGGACACGGCCGGTCGCCTGCACACCAAGGGCGGCCTCATGGACGAGTTGACCAAGATCCGCCGGGTCATCGAGAAGCAGGCGCCCATCAGTGAGGTCCTCCTCGTGCTCGATGCCACCACCGGCCAGAACGGGGTCATGCAGGCCGAGGCGTTCCTCGAGCACGCCGGAGTGACGGGGCTCGTCCTGACGAAGCTCGACGGCTCGGCCCGCGGCGGGTTCGTGCTCGCGGTCCAGGAGCGCACCGGCATCCCGGTCAAGCTCCTCGGTCAGGGTGAGGGGATCGGCGATCTGACCGGTTTCACGCCCCACGTCTTCGCATCCGCCCTCGTCGATTGACCCAGGCGGTCGCGCGCGACCGTCAAGGCTGGTTTCATTGATGCATGGCGATCGAGCACGACTACTTCGGACTTCTCGAGTCCGGACCCGACGGGTCGATCTTCTGGTCGGAGGTCGTGGACTTCGGTGATCAGCGGGTGACCGTCGACCTCACCGCGCCCGACCAGGACGACGTCTCGATCGACGCCCTCGACGTCGCGGCTGCCATGATCGCGGCGTTGGAGACCATCGATCTGCGTGCCCGGAACGCGATGGTCTCCGAGCTGGACGATCGCACGAGCGAGGTCACGGAGTTCATCCTCCAACAGCAGGAGATGCTCGGCGAGGACATCGAGGACCTGCTCGTCGACGTCTCGGGTGACACCCACATGGATGTCATCCGCTCCCTGCAGCTGATGAGCATGACGATCCTCGCCGACGAGCACGGAGGCAAGGACCCTTTCGCGGTGCTGGAGTATGCCCTCGACCCTGACTCGACCGACGACGTGCTCCTGGTCAACCTCGACGTCTCGGGCGCCGTCCAGTCGGTGACCAGCGCCGACTGACGGTCTGCGTCACCGGGCGATCAGCCGCGCGACGCGTGCGCCCAGTCGATCGCGTCCCGCAGGGTAGCGAGGTCCCGGTACCAGGTCGTCACCTCGGTGCGGCATCGCACCCGCTCGACGCGGGTGTCGTATTCACTGCACTCGGCGAGTGCTTCGGAGTTGGTCGGGGGGTACTCGGCGGACCCGTCGTCGTACCCGATTTCGAACCCGTTCGCGGCGTCACCGGTCGCGGACACCACGGTGTCAGGCGCGGGCTCGGGCACATCGTGCGTGGTCGGCGCGGAGGCCGTGTGGGGGAGCAGGGCGGCGAGCGCCATGGCCGCGCCGAGAGCGGTCGCGAGCGGAAGTGAAGTACGCATGAGTCTCCTTGGTGAGGCCGGTGCATCCGGCGTCCCGAAGGTAGGAAGCGTC
Source organism: Microbacterium sp. NPDC080220 (assembly GCF_040686395.1). Classification (NCBI taxonomy): domain Bacteria; kingdom Bacillati; phylum Actinomycetota; class Actinomycetes; order Micrococcales; family Microbacteriaceae; genus Microbacterium; species Microbacterium sp. NPDC080220. The sequence goes on along the minus strand of NZ_JBFBOP010000001.1, from coordinate 131,883 downwards.
GCGCCGCGCGCGATCCCGTCCGTGCCTGGTGGGGGAGGGATGCGGCCTCCCCCGACCTGGGGAGGAGGCGTCAGACCGCCTGGGCGAATCCCTCGGCGTCGGCCTCGTCGGCGAGGTGCGCCAGCGCCGCCGGGATCTCGCGACCCTTCGACCGCATCGAGCGCGCCCAGAGCCGCCCGGCGCGGTACGACGAGCGCACGAGCGGTCCGGCCAGGACCCCGAGGAACCCGATGGACTCGGCGAGCTCGCGCAGTTCGACGAACTCCTGCGGCGTGACCCACCGCGCCACGGGAAGGTGACGCGGCGTGGGGCGGAGGTACTGCGTGAGGGTGATGATGTCGGTACCGGCGGCATGCAGGTCGCGCAGTGCGTCCTCCACCTCGTCGCGTTCCTCGCCCATCCCGAGGATCAGATTCGACTTCGTGATGAGTCCTGCGTCCCGCGCGCGGGTGAGGACGCCCAGCGACCTCTCGTACCGGAACGCCGGTCGGATCCGCTTGAAGATGCGGGGCACGGTCTCGACGTTGTGCGCGAAGACCTCGGGGCGCGACGCGAACACGACGTCCAGGAGCTCAGGGTCACCGTTGAAGTCCGTGGCGAGGAGCTCCACACCCGTACCGGGGTTGTCGGCGTGGATGCGGCGGACGGTCTCCGCATTGAGCCACGCGCCCCCGTCGGGCAGGTCGTCGCGCGCAACGCATGTCACGGTCGCATACCGCAGGCGCATGCGGGTGACGCTCTCGGCGACACGGCGTGGCTCGTCGGTGTCGTAGTCGGCTGGTTTGCCCGTGTCGATCTGGCAGAAGTCGCATCGCCTCGTGCACTGCGAGCCGCCGATGAGGAACGTGGCCTCCCGGTCCTCCCAGCACTCGAAGATGTTGGGACAGCCGGCCTCCTGACAGACGGTGTGGAGTCCCTCGTCCTTCACGAGTCCCTGCAGCTCCCGGTACTCGGGACCCATCTTCGCCTTCGTGCGGATCCATTCCGGCTTGCGCTCGATCGGGGTCTCGGCGTTGCGGACCTCCAGCCGGAGCATCCGGCGGCCTTCGGGTGCGGTGTTCGCGCTCATGCGGCGACCTCCGCTCCGTGCTCACGCGTGAACGCCGCGACGACGGCGGGGAGGACGTCGACGGGGGAGATGTCGCGACCGGTGACCTGGCTGAGGGTCGTCACCCCGGCATCCGCGATCCCGCAGGGGATGATGCTGCGGAACGGTTCGAGGGAGTTGTCGCAGTTCAGCGCGAAGCCGTGCATCGTGACTCCGCGCTGCACCCGGACCCCGATTGCCGCCACCTTCTCGAGCGACCCCGCTCGTTCGACCCAGACGCCACTGCGTCCGTCGACGCGCTCACCCGCGACACCGACGGTCCGGATGACCTCGATGAGCAGGTCCTCCAGCCGGCGGACGTGCGCGACGACGTCGACGGGTTCCGCAAGTCGGACGAGCGGGTAGCCCACGAGTTGTCCGGGACCGTGCCAGGTGATCTTGCCGCCGCGGTCGACGTCTACGACGGGCGTTCCGTCGACCGGCCGCTCGTGCCGTGCCGTACGCGCGCCCGCCGTGTAGACGGCTTCGTGTTCGAGGAGGAGCAGCGTGTCGGGGCGGGTACCCGCGACGATGTCGGCGTGCAGGGTGCGCTGGAGGTCCCATCCCTGTCGATACGGGACGAGGTCGGGGGCCATCCCTACGGTGCGGATCTCGATCACGAGGCCATCTCCTGTTTTTTGGACTGCGTGCAACAATACGCGACGATAGGCTCCTCGCATGACGACCGGCCGACCACGCGCATCCTCTCGGGAGGTGCTCTCCGAGGCGGCGTGCGAGCTCTTCCTCGAGCGCGGGTACGACGCGACATCCGTCACCGACATCTCCGTCCGCGCGGGCGTGAGCAGATCCAGCTTCTTCAACTACTTCGACTCGAAGGAAGCGATCCTGTGGTCCTCGCTCGATCGTCGGATCGACCGGTTGCACGCACGGGTGCCGCTGTCCGAACCCGTCGCCGGGCTCATCGAGCTCTGCGACGGCTTCGCGCCGGATAGCCTCGCCCTCGCGCTCGTCCACGCCGAGGCGATGGGTGTCCAGGACGAGATCGAGCGGGGAGCCGCCGTCCGTCAGGCGCGGATCGCCCGGGCTCTTTCGGCATCCTGGTCCGCGCTCGGGGCACCACCCGTCGCCGCCGAGATCGCGGGGGCCGCCCACGCTGCAGCCGTCATGATCGCCATCGACGGATGGGCCCGCTCGGGCGCCGGCAGATCGTCCCTGCCTGACGAGCTCGCCCGCGCTCTGGCGGTGGCCGCGGCCACGCTTGCGTCCCTCGCCGGCGCGTCGGCGGGTCTCGACTAAACTCGAGCCATCATGGCTACCTTCGGCACGCTCTCCGATCGTCTCACCGAGACCTTCCGCAACCTCCGCACGAAGGGCAAGCTCTCGCCCGCCGACATCGACGGGACCGTGCGCGAGATCCGTCGCGCCCTCCTCGACGCCGACGTGGCGCTCCAGGTCGTCAAGGACTTCACGGGCAAGGTGCGCGAGCGCGCCCTCGGTGACGAGGTGAACCGCGCCCTCAATCCGGCGCAGCAGGTCGTCCAGATCGTGAACGAGGAGCTCGTCGCCATCCTGGGCGGCCAGCAGCGGCGACTGCAGTTCGCGAAGCAGCCCCCCACCGTCATCATGCTTGCCGGCCTGCAGGGCTCCGGTAAGACGACGTTCGCCGGGAAGCTGGCGAAGCAGCTCGAGAAGGACGGTCACACTCCGCTGCTTGTCGCCTGCGACCTGCAGCGTCCGAACGCCGTCAACCAGCTGACCGTGGTGGCCGAGCGCGCAGGTGCCGCCATCTACGCGCCCGAGCCCGGCAACGGGGTCGGCGACCCGGTGAAGGTCGCCCGTGACGGCGTCGAGTACGCGCGCCGCCAGCAGTACGACACCGTCATCATCGACACCGCGGGACGCCTGGGCGTGGACGCGGAGCTGATGAAGCAGGCCGCGAACATCCGCAAGGCGACCGATCCCGACGAGGTGCTCTTCGTCATCGACGCGATGATCGGACAGGACGCCGTGAACACGGCGAAGGCGTTCCAGGACGGCGTCGACTTCACCGGCGTCGTGCTGTCGAAGCTCGACGGCGACGCCCGCGGCGGTGCGGCGCTGTCGGTGGCGTCGGTCACCGGCCGCCCCATCATCTTCGCGTCGACCGGTGAAGGCCTCGACGACCTGGAGGCTTTCCACCCCGACCGGATGGCGAGCCGCATCCTCGACCTCGGTGACATCCTCACCCTCATCGAGCAGGCGCAGCAGGCGTTCGACGAGGAGGAAGCACAGCGCGTCGCGCAGAAGCTCGCGACCGAGCAGTTCACCCTCGAGGACTTCCTCGAGCAGCTGCAGCAGGTCCGCAAGATGGGCTCGATGAAGAAGATGCTGGGGATGCTGCCCGGCATGGGCCAGATGAAGCAGCAGATCGAGAGCTTCGACGAGCGCGAGATCGATCGCACCGAGGCGATCATCCGGTCCATGACCCCCGCCGAGCGCCGGAACCCCAAGATCCTGAACGGATCCCGGCGGCTCCGCATCGCGCGCGGCTCGGGGATGACGGTCACCGACGTCAACCAACTCGTGCAGCGCTTCGATCAGGCCGCCAAGATGATGAAGACCGTGGCGCGGGGCGGGGTGCCCTCCATGCCCGGGATGGGTGCGATCGGCGGCAAACCGGGCGCATCGAGCAAGCGTGGCAAGAAGCAGAAGAGCAGCGGCGGGTCGAGGTCGGGCAACCCCGCCAAGCGCGCGGCCGAGAACGCGGGCCTCGCGGCGGCGAACACCGCACCCTCGGGCTCGGGCTTCGGCCTCGGCGGCGCGCCGCAGCCGAGCGAGGCGGACCTGGCCGAGATCCAGAAGCTCTTCGGCAAGGGCTGAGAGCTCAGCCGACCGAGACGACCTCGCGCAGCGTGGGGCCGCCCCGGAACTCGCGGATGAGATGGTGGACCACCTCGCGCAGGTCTCCGTCGGCGGCATCGGCCACGCGGGTCTGACGCGCGTAGCTGGCGCCCTGGTCGAGGATCTGCGTGACCCCCGCGAACTCCTTCGCGCAGTGGAGCTCCGCGGCGAGCGGCGCGAGGGCCTCGGTCACCTCGCGCAGATGGTCGGCGACGGGACGCTGCCGGCCCGCGCGGTCGACGATGACGTCGGCATCCAGCCCGTAGCGCGCCGCACGCCACTTGTTCTCGCGGACGAACCACGGCTGGATGGTGGGGAGCGGGCGACCCTCGTCGAGCATGCGAGAGAAATGCTCGGCCAGCACCTGGACCAGGGCGGCGACGGCGGCGAGCTCGGGGAGCGTCGACATCCCGTCGCAGGCGCGGATCTCGATCGTGCCCCACCGCGGCGCCGGTCGGATGTCCCAGCGGACCTCGGTGGAGTCCGCCATGACGCCGGTCCGCTCCATGTCCGCGAGGTAGGCCTCGTACTCCGCCCAGGACTCGAGAGGCCAGGGCAGCCCCGCGGTCGGGAGCTGCTGGAAGACGAGGGCGCGGTTGGATGCGTAGCCCGTGCGGTCGCCTGCCCAGAACGGGCTGGAAGCGGACAGGGCCTGCAGGTGGGGGAGGTAGGCGGAGAGGGCGTTGATCATGGGGAAGACCTTCGCGACGTCTTCGACCCCGACGTGCACGTGGATGCCCCAGATCATCATGTTGCGCCCCCACCACTGGGTACGCTCGATGAGCTTGTGGTACCGGGTCTTATCGGTCACCTGCTGGTCGTACCACCGGGCGAAGGGGTGGCTGCCCGCGCACAGGAGCTCGATGTCGCGGGGATCGGTGACGGTACGGACCAGGGCGATCGCATCGGCGATGTCGTCCACGGCTGCGGCCACCGTGTCGCCCACGCCGCTGGTGACCTCGATCGTGTTGGTGAGCAGTTCACCGGTGACGGTGTGACGCTCGTGACGGGTCTGCTCCTCGATCTGGTCGAGGATCGCGGGCGCCTCCGGGACCAGATCACCGGTGGTCCGGTCGGCCAGCATGATCTCCCACTCGATCCCGACGGTCGAACGAGCGGATGTGGCGAAGGTCACCGTCATGGGGCCAGTGTGTCACGCGCGTCCGGCGGTTCGCGGCATCCCTCCGCATCTGGCAGAATGGACGGTTGGACCGCCTTGCCCGACCCTCTATCCGGCTCGGAGGTCCACCGCAGAGCTCCCGCCGGGTGTGCACCCCACGCTCCAGGCGACGTTCATCATCACTCGCAACACCATTCAGGAGAATTGTGGCTGTCAAGATCCGTCTGAAGCGCATGGGCAAGATCCGTGCGCCGTACTACCGCATCGTCGTCGCCGACTCGCGCACCAAGCGCGACGGCCGCGTGATCGAGGAGATCGGCAAGTACCACCCGACCGAGCAGCCCTCGTTCATCGAGGTCGACTCGGAGCGCGCGCAGTACTGGCTCTCCGTCGGTGCGCAGCCGACCGAGCAGGTCGCCGCCATCCTCAAGCTCACGGGCGACTGGGGCAAGTTCAAGGGCGACAAGGACGCCGTCTCCACCGTGAAGACGGCGGAGCCCAAGGCGCCGTTCGAGCTCGACTCGTCCAAGAAGTCGGTCATCAAGCCGAAGGCGGAGAAGAAGGCCGAGGCGCCCGCCGCCGACGCCGAGGCCGCCGACGACGCGACCGAGTCCGAGTAAGACCTTGCTGGCCGCCGCGCTCGAACACCTCGTCAAGGGGATCGTCGATCACCCGGACGACGTCACCATCGCCTCCAGCTCGTCGCCCCGCGGCGAAGTGCTGGAGGTGCGTGTGCACCCCGACGACCGGGGTCGTGTGATCGGGCGCGGCGGACGCACGGCGAAAGCCCTGCGTACCCTCATCTCCGCTCTGGCCGACGGTACGCGCGTCCGCGTCGACGTCGCGGACGACTGACGTGTCGGCGAAGTCGGCTCGCACGCAGCTCCGCGTCGGGCGCCTCGTCAAGGCGCACGGTCTGAAGGGCGCCCTCAAACTCGAGCTCTACACCGACGACCCCGACGGCCGGTTCGTCCCGGGTGCGGAGTTCACCCTGCAAGTGCCGGAGTCCTCGCCCTGGCACGGAAAGACGGTGACGGTCCGCGAGTTCAAGTGGATGAACTCGCACCCGGTCGTCTTCCTGGACGGGATCGACGACCGCACCGCCGCGGAATCCATCGTCCGCGCCATCCTGTGGATCGACCAGGATGCCGCTGCGCCGGTCGTCGAGGACGACGCCTGGTACGACCACCAGCTGGTGGGGCTCGACGTCGTGCGCGACGGTGAGGTCGTCGGACGCGTGACGCGGGTCGACCACTTCCCGGCGCAGGATCTGCTGGGTGTCCAGCTTGCCGCGGACGAACGCGAGGTGCTCGTCCCCTTCGTCAAGGCCATCGTGCCCGAAGTGGACATGAGCGCCGGTCGTCTCGTCGTCACTCCGCCCGCCGGGTTGTTCGAAGACCTCCCCGGTGACGACGAGCCTCGTCCGGAGGCCGGCGACGAGGCCGACGCCGGGTCCTGACGTGCGCATCGACGTCGTCACGATCTTCCCCGCCTTCTTCGACGTCCTCGAAGTGTCGCTGCTGGGGCGCGCTCGGGGCGCGGGACTGCTCGACATCCGTGTCCACGACCTCCGCGACCACACGACCGACCGGCACCGCACCGTCGACGACACGCCCTACGGCGGCGGCGCCGGGATGGTCATGAAGCCCGAGCCGTGGGCGCAGGCCCTCGACGCGATCGTCGCCGGCTCCCACGAGACGGTGACGGATGCCGCATCCGGACCGCTCTTCGTCTTCCCGTCGCCGGCGGGGGAGCGCTTCACCCAGTCCGTGGCGCGCGAGTGGAGCACCGAATCGCACATCGTCTTCGGGTGCGGGCGGTACGAAGGCATCGACGAGCGCGTCTTCGCCTACGCCGCGACCATCGGCCGCGTGCGGCTCGTGAGCCTGGGGGACTACGTCCTGAACGGCGGGGAGGTCGCGGCGATGGCCATGATCGAGGCCGTCGGACGTCTCGTCCCGGGCGTCGTCGGCAACCCGGAGAGCCTCGTCGAGGAGTCGCACGAGGACGGCCTCCTCGAGTACCCCTCCTACACGAAGCCGGCATCGTGGCGCGGCTACGACGTTCCCGACGTGCTGCTCAGCGGACACCACGGGCGGGTCGCGCAGTGGCGGCGGGATCAGCAGGTGGAGCGGACCCGCCTTCGGCGCCCGGACCTGCTCAGCGAGTGATCAGCTGACGGCGGTCGCCGCAATTGCCCAGCGGCGTAGCATCGGAGGATGCCCCTGCGTCGTGGATTCTTCTTCTGGCTCCTGCCGAGCGCGGTCATCCTGCCCCTGTGGCTGATCATCGGATGGATCGTGTCGGATGCCGGTGGCTGGGCGCTCGCCTGGGTGCTGGTCGTCGCGATCCCCTCCGTCCTCATCGGCCAGCTCGTCCTGACGCTCCTGATCCGTTCCCGCGGCACGGTTCGGCACACGCGCGCGGTCTCCTGGTGGGACGTCGGCGGCGTCGGTCTCTGGCACGTCCTGACCATCGCGGTGGGCTTCTTCTCGGAGGCGTGGTTCTGGCCTCTCCTCATCGCGGCGACCGTCGTCTTCCTCGCCGTGTTCTGGCTTTCGCTGCGACAGCTGTTCCAGGAGACACGGCCCTCCGTCATCCTGCGCAGGTACACCGCGCCCGCTCGGACAGCCGAGAGCGTGGTCGTCGTCGAGGAGAAGCGCGACCCGCTCGTGTGAGGCCGCGCGCCGCGGTTTGGCGGCCGTCGGCATCCATGGCAGAATGACCCTTTGTGCCCTGACAGTTCTCTGCCTCGGGGGAGTTCGGAGCCCAGTCGGCTCCGACGGGCGCCACATCCTTTTCTCCTCTTACTCTCGCGGTCGACCTGAGGCGGTCGCAGGAAGTGACGATCATGCAGATCCTCGACTCCGTCGACGCAGCTTCGCTGCGCTCCGACATCCCCGTCTTCAACGCCGGCGACACCGTGAAGGTGCACGTCAACATCACCGAAGGCAACCGTTCGCGCATCCAGGTGTTCCAGGGTGTCGTCATCGGCCGCTCCGGCGACGGCGTCCGTGAGACCTTCACGGTCCGCAAGATCAGCTTCCAGGTGGGCGTCGAGCGCACCTTCCCGGTGCACAGCCCGGTGATCGACCACATCGAGGTCGTCACCCGCGGTGACGTGCGTCGCGCGAAGCTCTACTACCTGCGCGAGCTGCGTGGCAAGAAGGCCAAGATCAAGGAGAAGCGCGACAACTGATCGCGTTCTCCACTGGATGCCCCGGGACCGAGTCCCGGGGCATCCGTCGTTCCCGGGTGTTTCGGTGCTCGGCGTCCACATGATGTGCGACGCTGGTGGATGGTCGCCGAACCCCGGCACCGGTGAAGGACAGCATGACCACCGATTCCCCGTCCCCGACGCTCGGCAGCGACTCCGATTCCCGTCCCCGACGCGGACCGTGGCCGTTCATCCGGGACGTCCTGGTGATCCTCCTGGTGGCCGTCCTCGTGTCCTTCCTCGTCAAGACCTTCCTGGTGCGGTCGTTCTACATCCCGTCCGGCTCGATGGAGCGCACGCTGCTGAAGGGCGACCGCATCCTCGTCGACGAGTTGACGCCGCGGTTCACCGGGTACGAACGCGGCGACGTCGTCGTCTTCCGGGACCCCGGCGGGTGGCTCCCGACGACGTACGAGCCGGCGCAGCCTCCGTTGACGGCGGCGCTGGACTGGCTGGGATCCCTCGTCGGGCTCACGGCGTCCGACAGCGACGACCACCTCATCAAACGCATCATCGGTCTGCCCGGCGATCACGTGGTGTGCTGCAACGCGCTCGGGCAGGTCACCGTCAACGACGTGCCCATCGACGAGACGCCCTACCTGGACCTCGGTCCGAACCAGTCGGCTCCCGACGAGTTCGACTACGACGTCACGGTGCCGGAGGGCTCGATCTGGGTGCTCGGCGACAACCGCGACAACTCGCAGGACTCGCGGTACCAGCAGGAGCAGCCGGGGCAGGGATTCGTTCCGATGGACAACATCGTCGGGCGGGCGTTCCTCATCACGTGGCCGTTCGACCGGTTCGGTCTCATCGATTCGCACCACGACGTGTTCCGCGGGGTGCCGGCGCCGTGATGGCCGTGGTCGCGCCGACGCTGTCGCTCGAGCGTCGACTGCTCCGGGAGCATCCCCTCGTGATCGCGTGCGACGAGGTCGGCCGGGGCGCGCTGGCGGGGCCCGTCGCGGTCGGCGCGGTCGCCGCGGATGCCGCGTTCAGCCGGCGTCGCGTGCCGGAGGGACTGCGGGACTCGAAGCTCATCGTCGAACCGCGCCGAGCAGGGATGGCGGAACGCGTCCGGGCCTGGGTGCCCGCCCACGCGGTGGGGTGGGCGTCGGCGGCGGAAGTGGACGAGGTCGGGATCATCCGGGCCCTGGGCCTTGCCGCCGCGCGCGCCATCGAGGAGCTCCGCGTGCAGGGTGTCGACATCGGCGATGCCCTGGTGGTCCTCGACGGGAACCACGACTACATCACCCCGGTCGCGCCGGTGGGTCGCGGCGTCCTGCCCATCGTCAAGGCCGACCGTGACTGCGCGTCGGCGTCGGCGGCATCCGTCATCGCGAAGGTGGCGCGCGACGAGCACATGAGCGAGCTGGACGCCGAGGCGCCGGTCTACGGATGGGCTCGCAACAAGGGGTACGCGAGCGCGGAACACCGCGCGGCCATCGAAGAGCACGGTCTTTCCGGACACCACCGTGCGTCGTGGTCGATCGCGGCCGCCCCGACCCTGTTCTAGGTCCGGGGCCGTTCGCCGCCCGCCTAGGATGGAGTCACCATGGATGACGAAGTCTTCGAGGACTACGACCGCGAACTCGAGCTGGCCCTGTACAAGGAGTACCGCGACGTCGTCGGTCAGTTCCAGTACGTGATCGAGACCGAGCGCCGGTTCTACCTCGCCAACGAGGTCAACGTCGTCCGCCGCGACACCGAGCACGACTTCTACTTCGAGATCTCGATGAACGACGTGTGGGTGTGGGACATCTACCGCGCCGACCGGTTCGTGAAGTCCGTGCGGGTGCTCACCTTCAAGGACGTGAACGTCGAGGAACTGCAGCGGCGCGACTTCCAGCTGCCGGAGGAGCTCTCGCTCGACGGCTGAGCCTCCTCCCCAGGAGTCGTCCCTCCGCGTTCGTCCACCGGGACGGGTCGACGACGCCGTTCGCCGGGACGCGCGGGCCACGCTGGTCGCATGGCAGCGAAAGACGACCTCGGACGGGCCGGTGAGGAGCGCGCCGAGCGGCATCTGCGTGCCGGCGGGTATCGGATCCTCGACCGGAACTGGCGTACCCACGGCGGGGAGATCGACATCGTCGCGGCGCACGGGGCCGATCTCGTGGTCGTCGAGGTGAAGACCCGCCGAGGGGAGTGGTTCGGGCATCCGTTCGCCGCCGTCGACGCCCGCAAGCGGGATCGCCTGTGGCGGCTTGCCGCTGCGTGGATCGTGGCACACCCCGAGGCGGCCCGGGGACGCCGACTGCGACTCGATGTCATCGGCATCACGGGACCCGACCCGGAGTCGGCCGTGGTGGAGCACCTCGAGGACCTGCGATGAGCCTGGGGCGCACGTGGTCGGTCGTCCTCACCGGGCTGGTCGGCGACATCGTCGAGGTGGAGGCCGATCTGTCGAACCAGGTGCCGGGCTTCTCCATCATCGGATTGGCAGACAAGGCGATCGGGGAGGCGCAGCAGCGCGTGCACAACGCGTGCGCGAACAGCGACCTCCCGCTGCCGCGGCGACACGTGACGGTCAATCTGTCGCCGGCGAACCTCCCGAAGCGCGGATCCGCGCTGGACGTCGCCGTCGCGATCGCCGCGGTGGCGACGGAGGCGCCTCTCGACCGGCAGTCGCTGGCCGAGACCGTCCACCTGGGGGAGCTCGGGCTCGACGGTCGTCTGCGCCCGGTCTCCGGCGTGCTGCCCGCGGTCCTGGCGGCCGCTCGCGCAGGGTTCCGTCGCGTCATCGTGCCGCACGCGAACCTCTCCGAGGCGGAGTTGGTCGACGGGATCGAGGTCCGCGGCGCGGTCAGCCTGCGTGATGTCGCCCGCGCTCACGGCCTCGACGTCCCCGATGTCGTCGCCGAACCCGTGCCGGCCCCCGAGAGCGCGCCGGCGGAGGAGGAGTCGGTCCCCGATCTCGCGGACGTCATCGGGCAGAGCGATGCGGTCGAGGCGCTCATCGTCGCCGCTGCGGGCGGACACCACGTCCTCATGAGCGGTCCGCCCGGGGCGGGCAAGACGATGCTCGCCCGCAGGCTGCCCGGGCTCCTCCCGGACCTGGATGACGAGACGGCGTTGCAGGTCGCATCGATCCGATCGCTCGCAGGTCTGCCCGTCACCACCCTCCGACGGCGACCGCCCTTCGAGGCGCCGCACCACACCGCATCCGCCGTCGCGCTCGTCGGGGGCGGCAGCCGCATCCTCCAGCCGGGGGCGATCGCGAGGGCGAGCGGCGGAGTGCTCTTCCTCGACGAGGCCGGGGAGTTCAGCGGCCACGCGCTCGACGCCCTCCGGCAACCGCTCGAGTCCGGTCGCATCGAGATACACCGGGTGGGGTTCCGCGCCGTGCTCCCGGCCCGCTTTCAGCTGGTGGTCGCGACGAACCCCTGCCCATGCGGCAACTACGGGATCCCCGGGGGCGTCTGCTCGTGCCCGTCGCTGGCCATCCGCCGCTACCACGGCAGGCTCTCCGGTCCGTTGATCGACCGCATCGACATCGAGCTCGGTCTCCAGCGGGTGTCGGCGACGCAGACGGTGGGCGCCGGTGTCACGAGCGCCGCCGCCCGCGAGCGCGTCCGGGCGGCACGCGACCGCGCACGACGACGGCTCGCCGGCACACCGTGGACGACCAACGGCGAGGTCGACGGCACGTGGCTGAGATCGGGACCTCTGCGCCCCGCGCCCGAGTCCACCAGGCCGCTCGACGACGCCCTGCATCGGGGATCGCTGACGCTGCGCGGGTACGATCGCGTGCTGCGCGTCGCGTGGACCCTGGCGGACCTCGCCGGCAGAGAGCGCCCGGACGCGGCCGACATCGGCGGAGCCCTGTTCCTGAAGCGCGGGGCATCGTCGTGCTGACCGTGAGCCTCGCTCGGCACCGCGAGCGATTGGCCGGTCTCGTGCCGGAAGACGTCCTCGCGGACGAGGATGCCGTCGCCCACCATCACGCCTGCGCCGTCTGGTCGTGCCTGACGGAACCCGGTGACGGCGTCGCGGGATCCCTCATCGCGGAACTCGGCGCGGTCGCTGCGCTCCACGTCGCGTGGGGGAGCGGCGGGCCGACCTCGGCGGAGCTCGAGGCGGGAAGACGGCGGTGGCATGCGCGGCGGGACTCCGTCGAGGATGCGTTCGATCGCGCACGCCGGGTGGGCGCCCAGCTCCTGGTCCCCGGCGGTCACGGGTGGCCACGGGAGGTCGACGATCTCGGCGTCCACGCTCCGCGCGCCCTGTGGGCACGCGGTGACACCACCGCGTTGGGCGGTGCGCGTCCGGCTCTGGCCCTCGTCGGTGCGCGGGCCGCCACCGGGTACGGGGAGCACATGACGGGGGAGTTCGCCACGCATCTGGTGCGCGCGGGCGTCCGCGTCGTCTCCGGCGGGGCCTACGGGATCGACGGCATGGCCCACCGTGCTTCGCTCGCCGCCGGCGGTGTGACGGTGGCCGTCCTCGCCGGCGGTGTCGACCGCGCCTATCCGTCGGGCCATGCGGACCTCCTCGCGCGGATCGCGGCGGGTCCGGGTGTCGTGGTCGCCGAGGTGCCCTGTGGGACCGCGCCGACGAAATGGCGCTTCCTCCAGCGGAACAGGCTGATCGCGGCGTTGTCGGGAGCGACGGTCGTCATCGAAGCGGGGTGGCGCAGCGGCTCGCTCAACACCGCGGGGCATGCCGCCGCGCTCGGGAGACCCCTGGGCGCCGTCCCGGGACCTGTGACGAGCGCCGCATCGGCGGGGTGCCATCGACTGCTCCGCGAGTACGACGCGCGGTGCGTGACCTCCGCCGACGAGGCCCGCGAGCTCCTCGGACTCAACAGCCCCCGGGTCGACGCGTCCGCCGAACGGGTCGATGATGCGACGAGGATCCTGGACGCCCTGAGCGCGCGCAGCCCGCGGACCCCGGACGACGTCGCCCGTCGCGCCGGATTCTCCCCCGGCGAGGCCAGGGGCCTGCTGGCGCTGCTCGAGCTCGACGGCCGCGCGCAGCGCGGACCGGAGGGGTGGCGCCGCGCCCCGGCGCCGCGGTGACCATCCGTCGGGCAGGGGCTTCCCCGCACGCCTCGCGCCGGAAGGGCGAAGGGCGAGGCATCCTGGGAGGATGCGGATGTCGGAGGCGGTCGAGCTTTACACGGAGCATCTGGCCAGGGTGCGGCGGCTGTCGCCGGCCACGGTCCGCGCCTACCGGGCCGACCTCGCCGACCTCGCGGCCTTCGCGGACGACCCGGCGGTCGCCGACCTCGACGTCGAGGACCTGCGCGAGTGGCTCTGGTCCGCCACGCAGCGCGGCATCTCCCGCGCGAGCCTCGCGCGGCGCACCGCCTCGCTGCGCGGGTTCTTCGGTTGGCTGTCCGCCGAGCGGATGCGGGAAGACGACCCGACGCTCCGCCTCGTGACGCCCAAGCGCGGTCGCACGCTACCGACCGTCGCCGCCGCGGCGGAGCTCGACACCGTGCTGGAAGCGCAGCGCGTCGGCGCCGACGGGACAGGAGACCCCGTCGCGCTGCGGGATACGGCACTGCTGGAGCTCCTCTACGGCGCAGCCCTCCGCGTGTCGGAGGCCTGCGGGCTCGACCTCGGGTCGCTCGACCGCGCAGCGGCGACCGTCCGCGTCCTCGGCAAAGGCGGAAAGGAGCGAGTGGTCCCCTACGGCGCTCCAGCCGCCCGAGCCGTCGATGCGTGGTTGGTCCGCGGGCGACCCGCTCTTCTGACCGACCCCGGGACCACCGCGTTGTTCCTCGGAGCCCGCGGCGGCCGTCTCGGTGTCCGCACGGCCTACGAGGTCGTCCGTCGCACGCTCGGCCCCGTGATCGGCGCGGATGCCGTCGGTCCCCACGCCCTGCGGCATTCGGCGGCGACGCACCTGCTCGACGGGGGCGCGGACCTCCGGGCCGTCCAGGAGATGCTCGGACACGCGAGTCTCGGCACGACGCAGATCTACACGCACGTCTCGACCGAACGGCTCACAGCCGCGTATCGACTGGCCCACCCCCGGGCCTGAGACACCCGGACCTCCAGGTCAGCAACACGGCAGCAGGATCGCTCTCGGCACCCGCCCGAGCAGCAGGAGCGGGTTGACGTACTCCCCGTCCAGCCGGACGCCGACGTGGAGCGTCCCTGCGGGCGCGTGACCTCCCGTGGACACGGTGCCGATCGGATCCCCGGCCGCCACCACGTCGCCCACGGCGACGGAGGGCGCGATCGGCTCGACGCTCGTGACCCACCCGCCCCCGTGGTCGATCGTGACGACACCGCGGTCGACGACCGTTCCCGCGAAGGCGACCACCCCCGCCGCCGGTGCGACGACGGGACCCGCCACGGGTCCGATGTCGATTCCCCGGTGGCCCGCGCCATAGTCGTGGGCGGGGGCTTCGAACGGGGCGACCACGTTGGCACCCTCCGCCGGCAGTCGCCAGGCCGGCGCGCCGTCGGGGGCCGCGTCGACGCGCAGAGGTGTCAGCAGGACGAGGGTGGCGGCAGCCACCAGAGCCAGGGTCACGCGGCGGATCGAGGGCATGAGCCGATGGTGCTCCGCGACGTGGCCGGCACGGGCGTCCCGCTCGGCGACGGGGGATGGATCGTGGCGGGCGGCGGCGGGGGAGGAGGTCTCGTTCTTGCTATGCTGGTGGGGCACCCCGTCCGTCGGGGTGACTACGCGTGCCCACAGCGGCTCGATCCGACACCGTCGATCGACATCGCGGCATCCCACCCAACGGTCTCCTCCGGGAGCGGGTGCGTGCCGGGCACCAGGCTCGCCGCGACCATCGTCCGGCGCGATCAACCACAACGAACAGGAGAACGGCCATGGCCGTCGTCACCATCCGCCAGCTGCTCGACAGCGGCGTTCACTTCGGACACCAGACCCGTCGGTGGAACCCGAAGGTCAAGCGCTTCATCCTCACGGAGCGCAGCGGCATCCACATCATCGACCTGCAGCAGTCGCTCGGGTACATCGACAAGGCGTACGAGTACGTGCGCGAGACGGTCGCCCACGGCGGCACGATCCTCTTCGTCGGCACCAAGAAGCAGGCGCAGGAGATCATCGCCGAGCAGGCCACGCGTGTCGGCCAGCCCTTCGTCAACCAGCGGTGGCTCGGTGGCCTCCTCACCAACTTCTCGACGGTCTCCAAGCGCCTCGCGCGCATGAAGGAGCTCGAGGAGCTCGACTTCGAGAACCCGGCCGAGAGCGGCTTCACGAAGAAGGAGCTCCTCCTCAAGAAGCGCGAGCTCGACAAGCTCCACAAGTCGCTCGGGGGTATCCGCAACCTGCAGAAGACCCCGTCGGCGATCTGGGTCGTCGACGCCAAGCGCGAGCACCTCGCCATCGACGAGGCCAAGAAGCTCGGCATCCCCGTGATCGGCATCCTCGACACGAACGCCGACCCCGACGAGTTCCAGTTCCCGATCCCGGGCAACGACGACGCGATCCGCTCGGTCAGCCTGCTGACGCGCATCATCGCCGACGCCGCTGCCGAGGGTCTCATCCAGCGCCACAACCCGACCGACGAGTCGGCCGAGGCCGAGCCGCTGGCCGACTGGGAGCGCGAGCTGCTCGAGTCCGCTCCGGCCGAGCAGACCGAGGCCCCCGCCGCCGAGGCGCCCGCTGACGAGGCCCCCGCCGCGGAGGAGGCCGCTGAGGCTCCCGCCGCCGACGAGACCGCCGAGGCGAAGTCCGCCGAGTGATCATCCCGCCTGTGCCCCGCCATCCGCGGGGCGCAGGCGCCTGGAAACACCCACCCAACTACTGAGGAGCCGCCACCCATGGCAAACTTCACCATCGCCGACATCAAGGCGCTGCGCGAGCAGCTCGGCACGGGAATGGTCGACACGAAGAAGGCGCTCGAGGAGGCCGACGGCGACCTCGAGAAGGCTGTCGAGATCCTGCGCCTCAAGGGCGCGAAGGGCAACGCGAAGCGTGCCGATCGCTCCACGAGCGAGGGACTCGTCGCCGCGAAGGAGCAGGACGGCAAGGTCACGCTCATCGAGCTGAACACCGAGACCGACTTCGTCGCGAAGAACGAGCGCTTCATCGCGCTGTCGGAGAAGGTCCTCGACGCCGCTGCCGCGGCCGGTGCCGACTCCGCCGAGGAGGCCCTCGCGGCCGACGCCGGCGGCAAGACCGTCGCCGACCTCATCTCGGACGAGGCCGCCATCATCGGCGAGAAGGTCGAGCTGCGTCGCGTGCGCACGCTGTCCGGGGACGCCTTCCAGGTGTACCTGCACAAGACCAGCAAGGACCTGCCCCCGCAGGTCGGCGTCGTCGTCGCCTACTCGGGTGACGACGCCGAGACCGCTCGCTCGATCGCGCAGCACATCTCGTTCGCGAACCCGACGTACCTGTCGCGCGACGAGGTGCCCGAGGCGGATGTCGAGAAGGAGCGCGAGATCGTCACCGAGATCTCCCGCAACGAGGGCAAGCCCGAGGCTGCGCTCCCGAAGATCGTCGAGGGCCGCGTCAACGCGTTCTTCAAGCAGGTCGCCCTGCTCGACCAGGACTACGCCAAGGACAACAAGCTGTGCGTCGCGAAGGTCGCGGCCGACGCCGGGATCACGGTCACCGGCTTCGCCCGCTTCAAGGTCGGCGCGTAAGCACATGAGAAAGGGGTTCGCATCGGATGATGCGAACCCCTTTTCCATGCCGTTCGATAGTCTCCCCCTAGACGAGAGGATCCCCGCGTGATCGACGAGAACACCGGACGCCGTCGCGTCCTTCTGAAACTGTCCGGCGAAGCGTTCGGCGCAGGACAGCTGGGGGTCAACCCCGATGTCGTCAGCCAGATCGCACAGGAGATCGCCGCAGCGGTCGACCGGGTCGAGGTCGCCGTCGTCGTCGGCGGCGGCAACTTCTTCCGCGGCGCCGAACTCAGCCAGCGCGGGATGGACCGCGGGCGCGCCGACTACATGGGCATGCTCGGCACCGTCATGAACGCGCTCGCCCTGCAAGACTTCCTCGAGCAGGCGGGTGCGGCGACCCGCGTCCAGTCCGCCATCTCGATGACCCAGGTCGCGGAGCCCTACATCCCGCGGCGGGCGGAGCGTCACCTCGAGAAGGGGCGCGTCGTCATCTTCGGCGCCGGTGCCGGCCTGCCGTACTTCTCCACCGACACCGTCGCGGCGCAGCGTGCGCTCGAGATCGGCGCCGTCGAGGTGCTCGTGGCGAAGAACGGCGTGGACGGCGTCTATACGGCCGACCCGAGGACGGATGCCTCGGCCGAGAAGCTCGACACGATCACCTACCGTGACGCACTGCAGCGCGGGCTGAAGGTCGTCGACTCGACCGCGTTCAGCCTCTGCATGGACAACGGCATGGACATGCGCGTGTTCGGCATGGAGCCCGGCGGCAACGTGACCCGCGCCCTCCTCGGCGAATCGATCGGCACGCTCGTCAGCGTCTGAGGCGGGGGACGCTGCCGACTAGACTTAACCGGACGTACCGACGAATGGAGAGACCGTGATCGCCGACATCCTGGCCGACACGAAGACCCGCATGGACCGCGCCGTGGAGGCCGCCAAGGAGGACTTCGCGACCGTCCGCACCGGACGGGCGAACCCCCAGCTCTTCCAGAAGGTCCAGGTCGAGTACTACGGCACGCCGACGCCGCTCGCGCAGCTCGCGTCGCTCAACGCACCCGAGGCGCGCACCCTCGTGATCACGCCGTACGACAAGTCCGCGCTGAAGGCGATCGAACAGGCGATCCGCGACATGCCGAACCTCGGGGCGAACCCGACGAACGACGGCAACATCGTCCGCGTGACGATGCCCGAGCTCACCGCGGACCGCCGCAAGGAGTACGTCAAGCTCGTCAAGAGCAAGGCGGAGGACGCGAAGGTCCACGTGCGCGGCATCCGCCGCAAGTCCAAGGACGAGCTCGACGCCCTGAAGGGCGAGGTGAGCGACGACGACCTCGCTCGGGCCGAGAAGGAGCTCGACGCGGTGACCAAGACGCACGTCGAGCTCATCGACGAGGCGTTGAAGCGCAAAGAGGCAGAACTCCTCGAGGTCTGAGAGCGCCATGTCCGAAGACGCACCGGGGAGCGCGGTCGGACCGGAGACGCCGCCGAGCAGATCCGAGCTGAAGCGGGCCGGTCGGGCGACGGGCGACCCGTCCTCGTTCCAGTCGCACGTCCGCGCGGCGCGCAGCGAGTTCGAGAGTCAGATCGAGCGCGCCCGGGTCGAGTTCGAAGAGGCCAACGAGCGCATCAACGCGCGATCGGGTCGCAACCTGATCATGGCGACCCTCATCGGCCTCGGCATCGGCGCGATCGTGCTGGGATCGCTCCTCTTCTGGAAGTGGGCGTTCATCGCGTTCGCGGTGCCGCTGTGCCTCCTCGGGGCGTTCGAGTTCTCGCGGGCCTTGCAAGCATCGGGCCGGCGGATCGACGTCCCCGCGCAGCTGACCGCCGGCGCGCTGGTGCTGGGGGCCGCCTTCGTCGGCTACCTCACGCAGTGGTTCGTCCTGTTCGCCGCCGTCGTCCTCGTGATCGTGTGGCGCCTCATCGCGCAGATGGCCGCCGGCGACGGTCGTCGCTACGGTGACGTCGTCACCGACGTCCTCGCGGGCGCCCTCGTCCAGCTGTACGTCGTCTTCCACGGCAGCCTGGCGCTCGTGATCCTGCGCCAGGAGCACGGTGAGCTGTGGTTGCTGGCCGTCCTCGTCATCGCGGTCTCGGTCGACACGGGGGCCTATGCGAGCGGGGTCGCTTTCGGGCGGCATCCCATGGCCCCGCGGATCAGCCCCAACAAGACGTGGGAGGGCTTCGCGGGTGCCGTCGTCGCGAGTCTGGTCGCCGGCGGACTGCTCGCCGTGCTGATGCTGCAGCTGCCGCTGTGGGCGGGTGCGGTCCTCGGGCTCGCGATTCTCGTGTCGGCGACGATCGGCGATCTCGGCGAATCACTCATCAAGCGGGACCTCGGCATCAAGGACATGAGCTCCTTCCTGCCCGGTCACGGCGGAGTGCTCGATCGCCTCGACTCGATCCTGCCGTCGCTCGTCCCGGGTCTCGCCCTGTACATCCTCCTGAGCCCCCTGAGCGGACTGTCATGACCGAGCTCACCTCTCCCGCCGCCTTCCCGAAGACCGCGGGGCATCGCAAGGGCTACGCCCCCCGCGCCGTCGACGAGTTCCTCGCCTCCGCGCGCGCCGCTTTCGAGGCCGACGACACCGACCTCACCTCCGCCGACATCCGCGCCGCCGCGTTCCCGCTGGTGCGCGAGGGGTATGCAATCGACGCGGTCGACGCGGCCCTCGCCCGCATCGAGGATGCCTTCGCGCAGCGGGAGCGCGTGACGGCGATGAATCAGCGGGGCGCCCGCGCCTGGGTGGGCGCGTCCCGTGCGCTGGCGCAGGAGATCCTCGACCGCCTCTCTCGGAAGCCGCGACACCGCTTCCGTCGGGTTTCCCCGCTCCGTTTCGGGTACCGGGTCGACGAGGTGGATCTCGTCGCGGGTCGGATCGCGCGCTACCTCGAATCCGGGGAGGGGCTGACGATCGAACAGGTCCGTTCGGTCGCCTTCCGCATGCAGCTCCGCGGTTACGACGAGGCGCAGGTCGACGCCGTCCTCGACGCCGTCGTCGACGTCATGCAGTCCGTCGGTTGATGCGTGGCGGGTGCCGTGCGTCGCCGATATGATCGGGAGACTGTGACTTCCGGCAACGAGATCCTCCCATCGCGCGCCGGCGTCGCGACGCAGACCGTCCGGCGCTCCGGGCGCGCGGCTCCGCCGTCGCGCTGGTCACGGCGGCGCGGCGTGCTGGCTGTCTTCTCGGTGGTCGCGACCGCCGGATTCGTGGCCGCGACGCTCGTCCCGCTGGTCTCGTTCCCCGATCCGGCCGAAGCGGCGCAACTCGACCCGCTCTCGCTCTACGCGTCGGCGGTCGAGGACGCGCAGCGGTATCAGGCCGGCGACGCCCCCGTCGTGGAGCTCGAGCGGGCGAGTGAGTACACCGTCTACGTGAAGCCCACCCCGACGCCGCCTCCGCCGCTCCCGACCGGGTCGTCCTCGTCGAAGCGGTCGTCCTCCTCTTGGCAGCCGCCGTTCGTCTCGCCGAATCCCGGCAGTGCGCAGGCCATCGCGTACGACATGGTGACCGCTCGCGGCTGGGGGGACTCGGAGTTCGCCTGCCTCGTCGCGCTCTGGAAGAAGGAATCCGGCTGGCGGGTGAACGCCTACAACGCCTCGAGCGGTGCCTACGGCATCCCGCAGGCCCTGCCGGGCCGCAAGATGTCCTCGGTCGGATCCGACTGGGAGACGAACCCTGCGACCCAGATCACGTGGGGCCTGAAATACATCCAGGGTCGCTACGGCACCCCGTGCGGCGCCTGGGGGAAGTCGCAGCGCTCGGGCTGGTACTGAGCCGTGCCCCGGTCGAATCGGCGCAAGCCCAGCGGTCCGGACGCGTCGTTCGACCGTCTCCTTGCGGGCTGGAAGCGCACGGAGCAGCGCCGCGGTGTCGAGTGGACGGTGCAGCCGGTGTCCGCCGTCCAGGCGCAGAAGGACTACGTGTGCCCGGGATGCGGACGGACCGTGGCGCCCGGGACGGCGCACGTCGTCGTCTGGCGTGCCGACGGTGTGCTCGGGGATGCCGCGGACCTGGCCGCGAGGCGGCACTGGCACACGGCGTGCTGGCGGATCGCCTGATCAGAGTTCGTTCTGGCGGGGGATCAGCACCTGGCGGTAGATGATCAGAACGCTCGCTGCCACGGGGATGGCGATGAGCGCACCCAGCAGGCCGAGGAGCGATCCACCCGCGAGGGCGGCGATCACGACGACGGCACCGGGTACCGAGACGGCCCGACTCATGATCCTGGGGGAGAGGAAGTACGCCTCGACCTGCATGTAGACGAGATACCAGACGAGGGCGACCAGCGCGGTCAACGGCGACGCGAGCCCCAGGCAGGCGAGCACGATGATGGCGGATCCGGTCAGGGTCCCCACCAGCGGGATCAACGAGAAGAAGAAGGCGATCACGGCCAGGACTGCGGGGAACGGCGCCTTGATGATGGTGAGGAAGATGGCGCTCAGGATGCCGTTGATCGCGCCGAGGACGACCTGCCCCATGACGTAGTAGCCGACGGATGCCGTGATCTGCTCGGAGAGGCCGACGAAGCGCTCGCGCTTCGACGCCGGTGCCAGTTGGTAGACGGAGCGCTTGAGGGAGCGCATCGAGGCGGTGAAGTAGATCGTCAGGATGAGGACGATGATGGTCCCCGTCGTCGTCGCGACGATCCCCGCACCGAAGGAGAGCAGGCCGGTGCCGAGGGCCGCTCCGATGTCGGCGAAGTCGAGCCCGTTCCACCAATCGTTGACGTAGCCCAACACCATGTCGACCTGCAGCAGGGGGAACGTGTGCGCGAGCCAGTCCCGCGCGACCGTGACCGGGTTCCACTCCTGATCGACCGCGCTCTCCACCAGTGTCTGGATCTGCTGGACGAGCTTGGCGATCTGGTCGACGAGGACCGGGACCACGATGAGCACGAGCGCCGTCGCGATGGCGAGGAGGCCCGCGAAGGTCGCCAGCAGCGCGCCCCAGCGGGGGAGTCCGCGGCGTTCGAAGAACGACACGACGGGGTCGAGTCCCAGGGCGAGGAAGAGGGCCGTCCCGATGTAGAGCAGGACGGTTGACAGGGTCTGCACCCCGGTGAGGATGAGGACGCCGACGCCCACGCCGAGGGTGGCGATCAGCGCGGTGCGGAACGGATGCTGGATCTTCACGGTGCCCTCTCCCAGGTCTTCCCTCACCCTAGTTCGCCGATGCGCCCCGACGCGGGAGCGACGCCCTCCCACGCGTTTGCCAGCACCGTTCGCTAGGCTGGAATGTCGAATGATCGGCCGTGCACCCCGGATGCCGGCTGGAGGAGGGCGGCAGTTCGTGAGATTCGTGTGGGCGATCATCGCCTTCGTCCTTGCCACGCTGATGATCGGCGCCGGAGTGGCCCAGCGCACGATCCTCGAGGCACCGGCGACCGAGACGGCGACCCTCACGACGGATGCCGACGCCCCCTACGTCCTCATCGACGGTGCGGTCCTCGCCAGCCACCCGGGCGCGCAGACCCTCCGCATCGCCGGCGACGGCCCGGTCTTCGCCGCCTATGGTCGGACGCAGGACATCGCGGCGTGGCTGGCTCCCACCGAGTATGTCCACGTGACCCTCGGCGCCGAGGACCTGCCCGTCTCCGAGACCGTCGCCGCGTCGGCCCCCGTCGAGGGCGATGCGCCGACCGCGGCGCCCGCTGGGTCGGACCTCTGGCTGGACGAGTTCGAGCAGGACGGGTCTCTCGCCACCACACTCCGACTCCCGGCGGACATGAGCGTCCTGGTCGCCTCGGACGGCACCGCGGCGGCTCCGTCCGATCTGAGCGTCACCTGGCCGACCGGCGCGACCACGCCGTGGGCGGGACCGCTGCTGGCCGGCGGCATCCTGATGGCCGTCGTGGGCCTCGTCCTGTACATCCTCGCTCTGCGTCACGTCCGGCGGTCCCGGGGCCCGCGTCGCAAAGGTCTGCCGACCACTGCGACGCAACCCATCGACCTCTCGGTGGAGCAGGCGGAGAAGGGCGTCATCACGGCGGCTCCCGCGCGGAAGCGACTCGGCCGCGGACGGCGCCCGTTCGTCGCGCTCTCCGCCCTCCTCGTCGGCGGGATCGCGCTCACCGGCTGCTCGCCCGACGCCTGGCCCGACCTGCAGCCCGAGGCGACGCCATCGCCCTCGGCATCCGTCATCGTGCCCGAGGGTCAGGGAGCGCCCGCCGTGACGAAGACGCAGGCCGAGCGCATCCTCGGCCGGATCTCCGAGCAGGTCACCGCCGCCGACGAGGCGAAGGACCCGAAGGCCGCGGCACTGCGGCTCACGGGGCCCGCCCTCACCGAGCGTGAGACGAACTACCGACTCCGCACCGAGCTCCCCGATGCCGACCCGCTGCCCGCCATCCCGGCCGGCACGATGACCGCCCTGCTGCCGCAGGCGAAGAACGACTGGCCACGGATGTTCATGGCGGTCGTCGAGGACGCGGACGGCGTCGCCACCGTCATGACGGCGACGCAAAGCGACCCGTGGGCCGACTACAAGGTCGCCTACATCTCGAGTCTCCGCGCCGATGCCACGATGAACCTCGCCGCGGAGTACGTCGGCGCCGTGGCCGTCGAGCCCAACTCACCGTTCCTCCTCATGCCGCCCGAGAACCTGGCCGCCGCGTACGCGGACGTCCTCGACAAGGGCGACAAGAGCGAGTTCACCGCCCTGTTCGACGAGAAGACCGACACGTTCCGCTCACTCGTCGCCGAGAACCGCGCTGCCGTCCTCAAGAAGTTCAACGAGACCGGTGAGGAGACCGGCCGGGTCTCGTTCCTGGCAGAGCCCGGCGATTCCGAGCCGCTCTCCCTCGTCACACTCGACAGCGGTGCGATCGTGGCCGTGACCGTCACGGAGAACGAGACCGCCGTCCCGACCGATGACGACGCCGTGATCAAACTCGGCGAGAACGTCGTGGTGAAGGCGCTCTCGGGCGTCTCGCAGTCGAGCACCGGCTTCCAGACCCGTTACACCGATCAGCTGTACTTCTTCGTGCCCGCGCAGGGTTCGAACGACAAGATCCAGCTGCTTGCCTCCCGTTCCAACGTCCTCGACGCCAAGGTGGTTGAAAAAGAGTGAGCACCCCCGCACCCGGCGCCGTCCTCCGCGGCGCCGTCGATCTCTCGTCCCTTCGCAACCAGCCCGCGGGACAGCCCGAGGCCGCCGCGCCCGCCGGCGGCGGAGCCCCGGCATCCCGCCTCATCTTCGACGTGACGGATGCCGACTTCGGTCAGGTCCTCGAGCTGTCGCGGACCGTCCCCGTCGTCGTCGACCTCTGGGCCGACTGGTGCGGCCCCTGCAAGCAGCTGAGCCCCGTGCTCGAGAAGCTTGTGAACGAGCTCGGCGGCAGGCTCGTGCTCGCGAAGGTGGACGTCGACGCGAACCCGCAGCTCGCGCAGAGCTTCCGTGCGCAGTCGATCCCGCTCGTGGTCGCCCTCGTCGCCGGTCAGCCCGTCCAGCTCTTCACGGGGGCCGTGCCCGAGGCGCAGGTGCGCGAGGTCTTCACGCAACTGCTGCAGCTCGCCGCGCAGCACGGGGTGACCGGGACGGTGCCCGTCGAAGGCGCTGAGACGGATGCCGAGGACCGCCCGGCCGCCTTGCCGCCGCTCCATCAGGAGGCGTTCGACGCCATCGAGTCCGGTGACTACCAGGCCGCCGCGGCAGCGTACGAGCAGGCTCTCGCCGAGAACCCCCGCGACGAGGACGCGAAAGCCGGCCTCGCGCAGGTGCATCTGCTCGGCCGTGTGCAGAACCTGGACCTCGCCGCCGCGCGCGCCGCTGCCGCTGCCGCTCCGCACGACGTCGAGGCGCAGTTCGCCGTCGCCGATCTCGATCTCGCCGGCGGGCACGTCGACGACGCGTTCGCGCGACTGCTGGATCTGTTCGCCGCTCTGCCGACGGACGAGCGCGCGCCCGTGCGGGCACGTCTGCTCGAACTCTTCGGCGTCGTGGGCGACGCAGACCCTCGGGTCATCCGAGCGCGGGGACGACTCGCGAGTCTGCTCTTCTGACAGAGGAAAGGGGGTCCGGGCATCAGCCCGGACCCCCTTTCTCTCACGCCTGGTGACGGAGCCAGAGAACGCCGAGCGGTGGCAGGACGACGGTCGCGGTGCCGTCGGCATCCGTCGTCACGCCGCCGAAGTTGCCAACCCCGGACCCGCCGAACTCCTGCGCGTCGCTGTTGAGGATCTCGGCCCACGCCCCGGCCTCGGGCAGGGTGATCCGCACGTCGTGGCGGGGGGAGCCGGCGAAATTGCACAGCACGACCACCGTGCCGCCGTCGTGGTCGCGGCGGGCGAACCCGAGGATGTTGCCGTCAGGGGTGTGCGGCCAGACGCGGGAGAAAGCGGACCCGTCGGTGTCGCGCGACCACAGCGGCGCTTCGTCCCGGTAGGTGCGGTTGAGGGCGGCGACGAAGTGCTGCAACTGCTGGTGCGCCGGCTGATCCAGCATCCACCAGTCCAGGCCGCGCCCCTCGGACCATTCGGACATCTGCCCGAACTCCTGCCCCATGAACAGGAGCTGCTTGCCCGGGTGCCCCCACATGTACGCCAGGAAGGCTCGCATGTTGGCGAGCTGCTGCCAGTGGTCGCCCGGCATCCGAGTGAACAGCGACCCCTTGCCGTGGACGACCTCGTCGTGGCTGATGGGGAGGACGAAGTTCTCGCTGAACGCGTAGACGAACGAGAACGAGAGTTCGCCCTCGTGGTGCGAGCGGTAGAGCGGATCGCGGCCGATGTAGACGAGCGAGTCGTTCATCCAGCCCATGTTCCACTTGAAGCCGAACCCGAGACCGCCCTGGCTGGTCGGAGCCGTGACGCCGGGGAAGCTCGTCGACTCCTCCGCGATCATGGCGATCCCCGGGTGGCGCTTGTAGGCCGTGGCGTTGACCTCCTGCAGGAAGCGGATCGCCTCGAGGTTCTCGCGGCCGCCGTGGATGTTCGGCTCCCACTGTCCTTCCTCGCGGGAGTAGTCCAGGTAGAGCATCGAGGCGACGGCGTCGACACGCAGCCCGTCGACGTGGAACTCCTCGAGCCAGTAGAGCGCGTTCGCGACGAGGAAGTTGCGCACCTCGTTGCGCCCGTAGTCGAAGATGTACGTGCCCCAGTCGCGGTGCTCGCCGCGCCGGGGATCCGGGTGCTCGTAAAGCGGGGCTCCGTCGAAGCGCGCGAGCGCGAACTCGTCCTTCGGGAAGTGCCCGGGCACCCAGTCCATGATGACGCCGATGCCCGCCTGGTGCAGCCGGTCGATGAGATAGCGGAGGTCGTCGGGGCTGCCGAAGCGGCTCGTCGGGGCGTAGTAGCCCGTCACCTGATAGCCCCAGGAGCCCCCGAAGGGGTGCTCGGCGAGCGGGAGGAACTCGACGTGGGTGAAGCCCTGCGCCCCCACGTAGTCCACGAGCTCGTCGGCGGCGTCGCGGTAGGTGAGACCGGGCCGCCACGAGCCGAGATGGAGCTCGTAGGTGGACATCGGCTTGTCGTGCACGGAGCCGGACGACCGTGCGGCGATCCACTCGTCGTCCGACCAGGTGTACTCGCTCTCCGTGACGACGGATGCCGTCGCGGGCGGGATCTCGGCGGCCCGGGCCATCGGGTCGGCCTTCATCACCCAGTGGCCCGCCGCGGTGAGGATCTCGAACTTGTAGGCCGAGCCCGCGCCGATACCCGGGACGAACAGTTCCCAGACGCCACTCGATCCGAGCGAGCGCATGGCGTGCTGGGTGCCGTCCCACCCGTTCAGATGGCCGACGACGCGGACGGCCCGGGCGTTGGGCGCCCACACCGCGAAGGAGACGCCGCTGACGGGGCCGTAGTGGCGGACGTGGGCCCCGAGGACGGTCCACAGCTGCTCGTGGCGCCCCTCGCGGATGAGGTGCAGGTCCATCTCGCCGAGCGACGGCAGATGCCGGTACGGGTCGTCCACGCGGTAGTCGGGAGCGCCCTCGTACGTCGCGACGAGATCGTAGGCGGTCGGCTGCGTCTCCGTGACGCCCTCCCAGACCCCTTGACGGATGTGCTCGAGTTCGACGCGGGAGCCGTCGGCCAGCACGGCGGTCACGGTCTGCGCGAAGGGACGCCGCGCCCGGATCACCCATTCGTCGCCCTCGGGGTGCGGGCCCAGCACGTCGTGGGGGGCGTGGTAGGCGCCGGCACCGACGGCATCCAGGATCGAATCATCGGGACGGGTCATGAGTGTGCCTTCACGTGGAGGATGTGGACGGGTTCGGCGAAAGCGTCGAGTCGGACGTAGTTGTGCTCGTTCCACGTCCAGCGCGCGCCGGTGAGGAGGTCCTCGACCTCGTAGTCGTGGCCGCGGGGGAGTCCCCAGATCTGCGAATCGACGTGCACCGTCGTCTCGCGCGCCGAGTGCGGGTCGACGTTCACGACGACGATGATCGTGTCGGATTCGCCGCGCTCGGCCACCGCCGCGGGCAGGTGCTTCACGTAGGCGAGGATCGCGTCGTCGTCCGTCCCCTGCAGGTGCAGACCGCGCAGCTGCCGAAGCGCGGGATGCGCCCGGCGGATCTCGTTCAGCCGCCGCAGGTACGGGGCGAGGGAGTCGCCCGCGGCCTCGGCGCCCGCCCAGTCGCGGAACTTGTACTCGTACTTCTCGTTGTCGATGTTCTCCTCGGACCCCGGGCGGGCGACGTTCTCGTAGAGCTCGTATCCCGCGTAGACGCCGTAGCTGGCCCCCGCGGTGGCCGCGAGAGCGGCGCGGATCCGGTAGGCGGGGCGACCGCCGAACTGCAGGTACTCGGTGAGGATGTCGGGGGTGTTGACGAAGAGGTTCGGGCGCATGAAGTCGGCCGTCTCGTCCGAGATCGAGGCGAAGAACTCCTCGAGCTCGGTCTTGGTGTTGCGCCACGTGAAGTACGAGTAGCTCTGCTGGAAACCGCTCTGTGCGAGGGCCCGCATCGGCGTGGGACGGGTGAACGCCTCGGCCAGGAAGACGACGTCGGGGTGTTCGGCGTTGACGGTGCGGATCAGCCACTCCCAGAACTGCAGCGGCTTGGTGTGGGGGTTGTCGACGCGGAAGATCTTCACCCCTTGCCGGATCCAGTGCTGGACGATGCGCAGCACCTCGGCGCGGATGCCGACCGGGTCGTTGTCGAAGTTCACCGGGTAGATGTCCTGGTACTTCTTCGGCGGGTTCTCGGCGAAGGCGATCGAACCGTCCGGCAGCGTCGTGAACCACTCCGGGTGCTCTGTCACCCAAGGGTGGTCGGGAGCGGCCTGGAGTGCGAGGTCGAGGGCGATCTCCAGGCCGTGGGCGTTCGCGGTGTCCACGAACGCGCGGAAGTCCTCGAGCGTCCCGAGGTCGGGGTGGACCGCATCGTGTCCGCCGTCCGCCGAGCCGATGGCCCACGGCGATCCCGGGTCCCCGGGACCGGCGTTCAGGGTGTTGTTGGGGCCCTTGCGGTTCACCTCGCCGATCGGGTGGATGGGCGGGAGGTAGACCACGTCGAAGCCCATCGCGGCCACGGCGGGGAGGCGTTCGGCCGCCGTGCGGAAGGTGCCGCTGCGGACGGTGCCGTCCGGCAGGCGGACCGCCCCCTCGGAGCGCGGGAAGAACTCGTACCAGGCGCCCACGCCGGCTCGCTCGCGCTCGACGAGGAGCGTGTTCTCCTCGTGGAGGGTGTGGAGCGAGAGGGCCGGGCGGTCGGCGAACGCCCGGGCGAGCCCCGGGTCGCGCACCACGATGAGGGCCGCCTCGTCGTCCACGGCGTCATCGCGGAGGGCGCGCGCCGCGGAGGTGAGGGCGGTGCGCTCCTCGACGGGACGGGTCTTCTCCGCAGCGGCGCGCTCGAACAGCCGCGCGCCGATCTCCCGCATGAGGATCGGGTCCACACCCGCGGCGATCTTCAGCTCCGCGGCATGACGCCAGGTCGCGTAGTCGTCGGCGAACGTCTCGAAACGGAACTTCCAGGTGCCCTGCTCGAGGGGTGCCACGACGACGCGCCAATTGTCGAAGCCGTCGTCGAGGGGCTGGAGCCGGTGGAGCGTGACCGCGCCCGAGGGCGCCGTCAGCCGCAGGTGCACGCCGATGCGGTCGTGTCCTTCGCGGAAGGCGGCGACCGTGAACGGCACCGCCTCGCCGACGAACGCGGTCGGCGCGAACCGGCCGCCCGGGACGCTGGGACGATGGGAGGCGATCGGGATGCGGCCGTTGCGGATGCCGGCATCCTTCCTGGTCGCCTTCACCGGCCGGACCGGGATCTCAGCGGAACTGCGGACGGAAGCGGGGGAGATCTGTGTGGCCACGTTCCGAACCTACCGGTGCCGAGGAAGGCTCGAAACGGCCTGGATCACTCGGCCCGGAACAGGTACATTGACGGGCCGGTCGCGGTGAACGCATCGCCGGGGGAGAGCGGGGCGGCATCCGAGCGCGGACGCTCGTCGACGCTCGACCACAGGGGGGCGAAGCGCGTCACACCCTCCAGCGCCGGGAGGATGATCTCGACGTCGCTCTCGCGGCCGTGGACCACCAGGAGCGTGCGGTTGGGCGCTTCGCTCTCGGGTGTGGAGCTGGCGTCGTACTGCAGCGTGCGGTGCGAGGGATCCGTCCACTGCTCGACCGACATCGTGTTCCCCTGCTCGTCATACCAGTCGATGACGGACGCGCCCGGAACGGTCATCTCGGCATGGGCGAACCGGACGGGTCGCAGGGCCGGGTTCTCCCGGCGGATACGGGTGAGCAGCTCGACGTGGGCGCGCAGGTCGTCCTGCCAGGGTTCGCGGCTCCAGTCGTACCAGGTCAGCGCGGAGTCGTGGCAGTACGCGTTGTTGTTGCCGTGCTGCGTGCGCCCGATCTCGTCGCCCGCGGTGATCATCGGAACGCCCGCCGAGAGCAGGAGCGTGCCCAGCAGGTTGCGCATCGCGCGCCGGCGGGCCGCGAGGACGGTCGGATCGTCGGTCGGCCCCTCGAAGCCGTGGTTGAAGGAACGGTTCGTGTCCGCCCCGTCCCGCCCGTGCTCGCCGTTGGCCTCGTTGCGCTTGGAGTCGTAGGAGACGAGGTCGTGGAGGGTGAACCCGTCGTGCGCGGTGACGAAGTTGACGCTCGCGAGCGGACCGCGCTCGGCGCTGAACGTGTTGGCCGATCCGGCGAGCCGGGTCGCGAACCCGCCGATCCCCACCGGCGTGACAGCGGCGCGGCGGGAGTAGTCGATGTCGCTCAGCCAGAAGTTGCGGACCCGATCGCGGTAGCGGTCGTTCCATTCGCTCCAGCCGTCCCCGAACGCCCCCGTCTGCCAGCCGCCGATGCCGACGTCCCAGGGTTCGGCGATCATCTTGACGCCCGCCAGCGCGGGGTCCTGGACGATCGCCTGCAGGAGCGGGTGCTCCGGGGTGAAGGCGTGGGAGGCATCGCGCCCCAGGACGGGGGCGAGGTCGAAGCGGAACCCGTCGATCTGCACCTCGTTCGCCCAGTAACGCAGCGAATCGAGGACGAGGCGGGACGCGGCATCCGTCGACGTGTTCAGGGAGTTCCCGCATCCGGTCACGTCGATGTAGGTGCCGTCGTCGGCCTGCCGGTAGTACGACCGGTTGTCGATCCCGCGGAAGCTCGAGCGGGGCTCGCCGAGTCCCTGCTCGGAGGTGTGGTTGAAGACGACGTCGAGGATCACCTCGATGCCGGCCGCGTGCAGCAGCTTCACCATCCCCTTCACCTCGCGAAGCACCGCGGTGGCGCCTTCGGCCTGGGCGGCGGCCGTCGCATACGGGGCGTGCGGCGCGAAGAAGCCGACCGAGTTGTAGCCCCAGTAGTTGGTCAACCCCAGCTGCAGGAGGCGGGGCTCGCTCGCGAAGGCGTGGACCGGGAGCAGCTCGATCGCGGTCACCCCGAGGCTCCGGTAGTGCTCGATCATGGCCGGATGCGCCATCCCGGCGTAGGTGCCGTGCAACGCCGCCGGCACACCGGGATGCCGCTTGGTGAGGCCTTTGACGTGCGCTTCGTAGACGATGGTGCGGTCGAGCGGCGTCGCCGGCTTCGCGATGCCGCCCCAGTCGAAGCAGTCGTCGACGACGACGGAGCGCCAGGAGTGGATGCCGGGGGCCGACAACCCCCGCGCGTAGGGATCGATCAGCAGCGTCGCCGGGTTGAAGGTCATCCCGGGCCCGTGCGGTCCGTCGACCCGCACGCTGTAGGTGACGCCGACTCGCAGCGCGGGCGTCGTCGCCTCCCACACGCCGCCGCCCACGGGCGTCAGCGGGACGGTGTCGACGATCCAGTCCGGGTCGTCGTCGTCGAAGACCACGAGCTCGATGTCGGTGGCGTGCTCCGACCACACCCGCAGCGTCCCGCCCCCGTCGTGCAGGCGTACCCCGAGCCGGTCGAAGACGTCCGACAGCATCCCCGGGACGGGGGTGTGGGACGCCGCGGTCGTCGGGCCGGCCGGAGCGAAGGTCATGCGTCCTACAGTAGTGAGCAGGCGATGAAGGTCAGCGGCAGGCGGAGGGTCATGGCGGTCTATCTCGACCACGCGGCATCCACTCCGCTGCGGCCGGAGGCGCGTGATGCGTGGCTCGCCGCGTCGGAGGTCACCGGCAACGCGTCGTCCGTGCACGGCGCCGGCCAGGCGGCGCGGAGGCTGCTCGAGGACGCCCGTGAGCGGATCGCGGCGGTGCTGGGGTGCGACCCCATCGAAGTGGTGCTGACCTCGGGGGGCACGGAGTCGGTGAACCTCGCACTCCAGGGGACGTGGTGGGCGCGCGACCCGGACCGGTCGGCGGTCGTCCTGCCCGACGGCGAGCACCACGCGACCCTCGACACGGTGTCGTGGCTCGCTTCCGCCCAGGGGGCGGAGGTACGACCCGTGCCGCTCGACGAGAGCGCGGCGATCGATGTCGCGGCCTTCGATGCGGCCCTCCCAGGCGCCGCCCTGGCGACGGCGCTCGTGGCGAACAACGAGGTCGGGAGCGTGTCGGATGTCGCCGCGCTGGCCGCATCGGCGGCGGCGGCGGACGTGCCCCTCCACCTCGACGCCGTCGGGGCCACCGCCCATCTGTCGCTCGACTTCGCCGCGCTGCGGGGACCGGGAGCCGGTCGCGGCGGACTCGTCGCGCTGAGCGTCGCAGGCCACAAGGTGGGGGCGCCGGTCGGGACGGGGGCGCTCGTCGTGTCGCGTCACGCCCGCATGAGCGCGGTCCTTCACGGCGGCGGGCAGCAGCGTGGCCTCCGCTCGGGCACACCGGATGTCGCCGGTGCCGCCGCCCTGGCCGTGGCCCTCGAGCTCACGGCGGCGGAGCGCGCCGCCGAGGCGGAACGCCTGCGTCCGCTGTCCGACCGGCTCCTGATCGGTGTGCACGACATCGCCCCGGAGGTCGTACTGCTCGGCGCACCGGACCAGCGACTACCCGGCCACCTGCACCTGCTCTTCCCCGACGCGCTGGGGGAGACCCTCCTGTTCCTCCTCGACTCCGCGGGCGTGCGCGTGTCGACCGGATCGGCATGCCAAGCGGGTGTCGCCGAACCGAGCCACGTCGTCCTCGCCCTCGGTCGCACCGATCGCGAGGCCCGTTCGGTCCTTCGGGTCACGCTCGGGCGCACGACCACGGCGGCCGACGTCGACGCGTTCCTCGCCGCCCTCCCCGAGGCGCACCGCCGCGCGGCGGCGTCCAGCGCCCGTGCGGGGTCGCGCTCGTAGACTGGGGCGATGCGCGTACTGGCAGCCATGAGCGGTGGGGTCGATTCGGCCGTCGCCGCGGCGCGCGCGGTCGACGCGGGTCACGACGTCGTCGGCGTCCACCTCGCGCTCTCGCGCGCCGGAGGCACCCTCCGCACCGGCAGCCGGGGCTGCTGCACGATCGAGGACGCACTCGACGCCCGGCGCGCGGCCGACCTGCTCGGCATCCCGTTCTACGTGTGGGACTTCTCCGAGCGCTTTCGCGACGACGTCATCGACGACTTCATCAGCGAGTACCGGGCGGGGCGCACGCCGAACCCGTGCATGCGGTGCAACGAGAAGATCAAGTTCGCGGCTCTGCTGGAACGGGCCCTCCAACTCGGTTTCGACGCCGTCTGCACCGGCCACTACGCGACCCTCGTCGACGGTCCGGAGGGGCGCGAACTGCATCGCGCGTCGGATGAGGCGAAGGACCAGTCCTACGTCCTCGGGGTGCTCACCGCGGACCAGCTCGCCCACACCTACTTCCCGCTCGGGACGACGCCGTCGAAGGCCGTCGTCCGCGCCGAGGCCGCCGAGCGCGGCCTGACGGTCGCGCAGAAGCCGGACAGCCACGACATCTGCTTCATCCCCGACGGCGACACCCGCGGGTGGCTCGCCGAGAAGGTGGGCGCCGAGCAGGGTGACGTCGTGGACCGCGAGGGATCGGTCGTCGGGCGGCACGAGGGAGCGCACGCGTTCACGGTCGGTCAGCGCCGGGGGCTGCAGCTGGGCGTCCCCGCCGCGGACGGCAAGCCGCGGTTCGTCCTCGAGGTGCGTCCCGTCTCGAACACGGTCGTCGTCGGGCCGAAGGAGGCTCTCGCGACGGCGGAGATCTCCGGGGAGCGGCACAGCTGGGCCGGACGTGCCCCTGCCGACGGCGTGTTCGCCTGCGACGTGCAGATCCGCGCGCACGCCGATCCGGTCCCCGCTCGGGCGAGCGTGCGAGACGGGTCGATCACGGTCGTCCCCGAGACCCCTTTCGACGGCGTCGCGCCCGGTCAGACGGCGGTGCTGTACGACGGGACCCGGGTGATCGGGCAGTTCACGATCGCGCGGACCGTCTCCGCCGTTCCCCAGAGCGCCTGACCCGGCGGCCCCGTTCGACCTCGGCGAACGCCGCGCGGAGGTCGGTGTGCGCGAACCGGAATCCGGCGTCGACGAGCCGCTCGGGGAAGACCCATCTGCTCTTGAGGATCAGCTCGGGCTCGGTCCGCAGCACCCACATGGCGATCTCGAGCATGCAGCGCAGCGATGGCAGGCCCACCGGCATCCCGACGACGCCGCGGAGGGTGCGCATGAGGGTGCGGTTGTCGGATGCCTCGGGCATCGCGATGTTGACGGGGCCGGAGATGTCGTCCCGCTCGACGAGGAAGCGGACGGCGCGGAGCACGTCCTCGATGTGCACCCAGCTGAAGCACTGGCGCCCCCGGGTGCGGTACCAGGGCGGCCGGTCGCCCGTCGGCTCGTCGCCGATGCCCCGGTAGCGACGGTGCGGCGGGAGCCAGCCGTCGTGCTGCGGCCCACCGAGTCCGGTACGTGCGAGGGTGAGCAGCATCCGGGAGGCGGGGCCGTCGCCCACGACGATCGCCAGACGCAGGGCGACGCGGCGCGTACGAGAGAGATCCCCCGCGAAGAACGCACGCTCCCACGACCGCGCGACGTCGACCGAGAAGCCCTGCCCGAGTTCGCCGCCCGATTCGGTGTTCGGGCGGTCCATCGCGTGGCGGTAGATCGTCGCGGTGGACGCATTGAGCCAGAGCCGGGGCGGGGCGGATGCCGCGGCCACCGCAGCGTGCAGGGCGCGCGTCGTCTCCACCCGCGACCGCAGGATCTCGTCGCGGTTGCGATCGGTGTAGCGACAGTCGACGGACTTCCCGGCGAGGTTCACGAGCAGGTCGGAGCCGTCGACGGCGGCCGCGAGCGCGGCGGGGTCGTCCCAGCGGACGGCGGCGGTGCGTCCGACGGTGACGACGTCGTACCCGTCGTCCGTGAGGGCTGCGATGAGAGCCTGGCCGATGAATCCGCCGGCACCGGCGACGACGGCACGAGGACGGGACATGCCTCGACGCTACCCGGTCACGTCGCCGGTTGCTCGGCGAGGTCTTCCGCTACTCCGGGACCTTCGTCTACCGCATCCTGCCGGAGCGCGGAACGGTCCCGGCGGTGTCGCCGGGCCTCCCTACACTGTCGATGTGGCTGACGCAGAACTCCCCGAACTGACCCTCGATGGGGCCCGCGCAGAGGCCGCGCGGCTCACGGAGAAGATCCTCGGCGCGCGCGAGGCCTACTACGGCGGCGACGTCGGTCTGGTCGACGACGCCACCTACGACGGGTGGATGCATCGCCTCGAAGCCATCGAGCGCGCGCACCCCGAGCTGCAGGGGCAGGATTCGCCGACGCAGACCGTCGGCGCGGCGGAGTCGTCGATGTTCGCTCCCGTCGAGCACGCCGAGCGGATGCTGAGCCTCGACAACGTCTTCTCGCCGGACGAACTGCGGGAGTGGTGCACGAAGGCCGAGGCCGCAGCGGGGCGCAAGGTGCGATGGCTGACGGAGCTCAAGATCGACGGGCTCGCCATCTCGCTGCGCTACGAGAACGGTGTGCTGACCTCGGCGGCGACCCGCGGCGACGGCCGCATCGGGGAGGACGTCACGGTGAACGCGGTGCGCGTGGCCGGCATCCCGGAGCGGCTGTCGGGGCAGGGGCACCCCCCTCTCGTCGAGGTGCGGGGGGAGGTCTTCATCCCGGTGGCGGCCTTCGAAGAACTCAACGCGCTGCAGGCGCGTCTGCGCGACCGCGTCGTCGCCGACGCCGCCTCCCGCCCCCGCTACGACGAGGAGAAGGCGCAGAAGAGCGCGGCGCGGCGCTTCCCGGCGTTCGCCAATCCGCGCAACGCCGCGAGCGGAGGTCTGCGCCAGCAGCTCGACAAGAAGTCGGGGCTCGAACTCGAGGCCGGCGAGGCCCGTCTCTCGTCCCTCCGCATGTACGTCCACGGCATCGGCGCGTGGCCCGACCCGCCCGTGTCCGCTCAGAGCGAGGTGTACGGCCTGCTCGCCGAATGGGGCCTGCCGGTCAGCCCGTATCCGCAGACATTCGACGACGTCGACGGCGTCCTCGCCTTCGTCGCCGAGTACGGCGAGAAGCGCCACTCGGTCGCGCACGAACTCGACGGCATCGTCGTGAAGGTCGACGAGCTCTCCCTGCACGACGAGCTCGGCGCGACCAGCCGCGCCCCGCGCTGGGCGATCGCGTACAAGTACCCGCCCGAAGAGGTGCAGACGCGGCTCCTCGACATCATCGTGTCGGTCGGGCGCACCGGCCGCGCCACCCCATACGCGCAGATGGCACCGGCGCTCGTCGCGGGCAGCGTCGTGCGCCAGGCGACCCTGCACAATCAGGACGTCGTCAAGGCGAAGGGCGTCCTGATCGGCGACATGGTCGTGCTCCGCAAGGCCGGGGACGTCATCCCCGAGGTGCTGGGCCCGGTCGCCGAACTCCGCGACGGCACGGAGCGCGCCTTCGTCATGCCGACGGCGTGCCCGGAGTGCGGATCGACCCTCGCGCCGGCCAAAGAGGGCGACATCGACCTGCGCTGCCCCAACACGCGCGGCTGCCCGGCGCAGGTCCGCGGGCGCGTCGAGCACATCGGCTCGCGCGGCGCGCTCGACATCGAGGCGCTCGGCGAGGTCACTGCGGCCGCGCTGACCCAGCCGATCGATCCCCAGCAGCCGGCGCTCGAGACCGAGGCGGGACTGTTCGAGCTGACTCTGGAGCGGCTCGTGCCCATCGAGGTCATCGTCCGCGACGCCGAGACCGGCGAACCCCGGGTCGACGAGAGCACCGGCGAGGTCGTCCGCCGCGCGCCGTTCCGCCGCAACCCCACCGCGGCGGAGAAGAAGGAGGGCCTCACGGGACCGCAGCCGTCGGCGCAGGCCCTCACCCTCGTCGACGAGCTCGAGAAGGCCAAGACGAAGGATCTGTGGCGCTTCCTCGTCGCGTTGAACATCCGCCACGTCGGACCCGTCGCCGCCCGCGCCCTGGCGCGGTACTTCGGCTCGCTCGACGCCATCCGGGCCGCCTCGCGCGACGAGCTCGCCGCGGTCGACGGTGTCGGCGGGATCATCGCCGACGCGCTCATCGACTGGTTCGCCGTCGACTGGCACGTCGAGATCGTCGACCGCTGGACCGCCGCGGGCGCGCGGCTGGCGACGCCCGGGCACCCGGGTCCCGGCGCCGCGGCCGCGGCCGGAGGAGTGCTCGAGGGCATCACCGTCGTCGCGACGGGGTCGCTCGAGGGGTACACCCGCGAGGGCGCGCAGGAGGCCATCATGCAGGCGGGCGGCAAAGCGGCGTCGAGCGTCTCGAAGAAGACGGACTTCGTCGCCGCCGGGCCCGGTGCGGGATCGAAGCTCGCGAAGGCCGAGGCCCTCGGCATCCGGATCATCGACGCCGCGCAGTTCCACGTCCTCGTCACCGAGGGTCCGGCCGCGCTCGGCGACGCGCCCGCCGCGGAGTGACGCTCAGGCGTCCTTCGCGAGGAGCGCGTCGCGCACCTGTCGGCGCAGGACCTTGCCGATGAGCGACCGCGGCAGCTCCTCGACCGTCTCGATCCGCTTCGGCACCTTGTAGGGCGTCAGCCGGGTGCGGGCGAACGCGCGCACGTCCTCGACGTCGACCTCGCTCACCCCCGGCGAGGGGATCACGACGGCGACGACCTGCTCGCCGCTGTGCGCGTCGGGGAGACCGACGACGGCGGCATCCGCGACCTGCGGGTGCTGCCGGAGCGTGGCCTCCACCTCGGAGGGCGACACGTTGAACCCGCCCGTGACGATGAGTTCCTTCAGGCGGTCGACCACCCGGAAGAACCCGTCGGCGTCGCGCTCGACGATGTCGCCGGTGCGGAACCAGCCGTCGACGAGCACCTTCTCGGTTTCCTCCGGCTTGCCGTAGTACCCCGAGAACACCTGCGGTCCCCGCACCACGAGTTCGCCCGGCTCGCCGTCGCCGAGGACACGGGACGGGTTCTCGGGGTCGACGATCCGCGCGTCCGTCCCCGGGATCGGGATGCCGATGGTTCCGGCCTTCCGGTTGTCGGCCGGGGGGTTGACCATCAGGACGGGGGAGCACTCACTGAGCCCGTAGCCTTCGATGAGGTACCCGCCGGTCGCCTCCTCGAACGGTTCGACCAGCGCAGGGGAGAGGGCCATGGCGCCCGACACGCCGATGCGGATGCCGCGGATCGAGGCCCCGCGTTCGCGGGCGCGTGCCAGCAGGCGCTCGGCTATCGGGGGGACGAGCGGCAGGACCGTGGGCGGGTGCTTCTTGACCGCATCGATCACCATGTCGGCGTCGAACTTGGGGAAGAGCACGAGACGCGCTCCCATCGACATCGCGAAGGTGAGGCAGAGGGTGAGCCCGTAGGCGTGGAACATCGGCAGGACGGCGTAGAAGACGCATCCGTCCCCGCGCTGCACGGCCGGGATGAACGCTTGGCTCTGTCGGGCGTTGGCGAGAAGGTTGCGGTGCGTCAGCATCGCCCCCTTCGGCGTCCCCGTCGTCCCCGAGGTGTACTGCAGGACCGCGAGGTCCTCGGTCCGCGGACCGGGGTGGGATGCCGCCAGGGCGGGCGTCCTCACCAGGTCGTCCCACGACAGCGCACCGCGCGCCGGCGAGGTCAACGCGGCTCGCGATTCCCGCGCCTTCTTCACGGGCAGCCGCAGCGCGAGGCGCGTGTGCAGGGGCAGCGCCCGCGTGACGTCGACGGCGATGAGCGCCTCGACGCGGAGGTCCGCGGGGAACCCCTGCACGGTCGGCGCGACCTTGTCCCACACGATGGCGTGCCGCGCGCCGTGGTCCTGGAACTGCGTCCGCAGCTCGCGCGGGGTGTAGAGGGGGTTGTGCTCGACGACGACCGCGCCCAGTCGCAGGACGGCGTAGAACGCGACGATGTGCTGCGGGCAGTTGGGGAGGACGATCGCGACCCGGTCGCCCTTGTTCACCCCGAGATCGCGCAGCCCCGCGGCCGCCCGGTTCACGGCGTCGTGCAGGGCCGCGTACGTCGTCTCGCGTCCGAAGAACTGCAGAGCGGGCGCCTCGGGATAGTCGCGGGCGGACTCGTCGAGCAGGTCCATCAACGACCCGTCGATGGGGGGCAGGTCGAGGGGGACGCCCTCACCGTACGAGGAGAGCCACGGGCGATCGGCGGAGGGCGAATCGGTCACGCCCCCAGCCTAGGGCGCGGGTCGGCGCGGGCGCGGGTCGGCGCGGGCTCGGGAGGGCGACCGGCCCGAACTAGACTGTCGGGGTGTCTGAAATCACCCCCGATCTCGTGCGCCATCTCGGCGTGCTCGCCCGGATCCAGCTGAGCGACGAGGAGGTGGAGCGGCTCACCGGCCAGCTCGACGCGATCGTCGACAACATCGCCAAGGTGTCCGAAGTCGCCACCCCCGAGGTCGCCGCGACGAGCCACCCGATCCCGCTGCGCAACGTCTTCCGCCCCGATGTCCCCGGCGACATGCTGACCGTCGACGAGGTGCTCCAGAACGCACCGGATGCCGCCGACGGCCGGTTCCGCGTGACCGCGATCCTGGGGGAGGAGCAGTGAGCGACATCCTGAAGCTGACCGCCGCCGACCTCTCCGCGAAGCTGCGCTCCGGCGAGCTCTCGAGCGTCGAGGCCACGCAGGCCCACCTCGACCGCATCGCCGCCGTCGACGGCGACGTGCACGCCTTCCTCCACGTCTCCGACCACGCGGTCGAGGTCGCGGCCGACATCGACCGCCGCCGCGCCGCCGGCGAGGAGCTCGGCGAACTGGCCGGCGTGCCCCTGGCGATCAAGGACGTCCTCGTGACGACCGACATGCCCTCCACGAGCGGTTCGAAGATCCTCGAGGGCTACATGTCGCCCTACGACGCGACCGTCGTCGCACGGTCCCGGGCGGCGGGCCTCGTCCCGCTCGGCAAGACCAACATGGACGAGTTCGCGATGGGCTCGTCGACCGAGCACTCGGCGTACGGCCCGACTCGGAACCCGTGGGACCTCGATCGGATCCCCGGCGGCTCCGGCGGCGGTTCGGCCGCTGCGGTGGCCGCGTTCGAAGCGCCGCTCGCGCTCGGTTCCGACACGGGCGGCTCGATCCGCCAGCCCGCGCACGTCACCGGCACCGTCGGGATGAAGCCCACGTACGGCGGTGTGAGCCGCTACGGCGCGATCGCCCTCGCCTCGAGCCTCGACCAGGTCGGTCCCGTCTCGCGCACCGTCCTCGACTCGGCGCTCCTGCACGACGTCATCGGCGGGCACGACCCGCACGACGCGACGTCGCTGATCGACGCCTGGCCGTCGTTCGCCGCCGCCGCCCGCGAGGGCGCGACCGGCGAGGTCCTCAAGGGTCTGAAGGTCGGCGTCATCCGCGAGCTCGACGACTCCGGCTTCCAGTCCGGCGTGTCGGCATCCTTCCGAGCGTCCCTCGCCGCGATGGAGGCAGCGGGCGCCGAGATCGTCGAGGTCAGCGCACCGCACTTCGAGTACGGCGTCGCCGCGTACTACCTGATCCTCCCGGCGGAGGCGTCCAGCAACCTGGCGAAGTTCGACTCGGTCCGTTTCGGGATGCGGGTGAACGTGCCCGGCGGCACCGTCGAGGACGTCATGGCCGCCACGCGCGACGCCGGCTTCGGCGACGAGGTCAAGCGCCGCGTCATCCTCGGCACCTACGCGCTCTCGGCGGGCTACTACGACGCCTACTACGGCAGCGCGCAGAAGGTCCGCACCCTCATCCAGCGCGACTTCGACGAGGCGTTCGCGCAGGTCGACGTCATCGCGACGCCGTCCGCGCCGACGACCGCGTTCCGCCTGGGCGAGCAGCTCGACGACCCGCTGCAGATGTACCTCAACGACGTGACGACCATCCCGGTCAACCTCGCCGGCGTCCCCGGCATCTCGATCCCCTCGGGCCT
Source organism: Microbacterium sp. NPDC080220 (assembly GCF_040686395.1). Classification (NCBI taxonomy): domain Bacteria; kingdom Bacillati; phylum Actinomycetota; class Actinomycetes; order Micrococcales; family Microbacteriaceae; genus Microbacterium; species Microbacterium sp. NPDC080220. The sequence continues at coordinate 91,448 of NZ_JBFBOP010000001.1, read as the reverse complement.
CGCGGAAGAGGACGGGTTGCCCGTCGGCATCCAGTTCGTCGCTCCCGCCCGCGAGGACGCGCGACTGTACCGCGTGGGGGCGGCGCTCGAGGCGCTGCTCGTCGACAGCTGGGGCGGTCCGATCCTGGACCGCGCCCCGATCCTCGGAGGAGCCCGCTGATGGCCAAGGACGCGCTGATGGACTTCGACAAGGCGCTCGAGCTGTTCGAGCCCGTCCTCGGATTCGAGGTCCACGTCGAGCTCAACACCGAGACCAAGATGTTCTCGCCCGCCGGCAACCCGGCGAACGAGGCGAACCACGATGCGGCACCCAACACGCTCGTCGCGCCCGTCGACATGGGGCTGCCGGGGTCGCTGCCCGTCGTGAACGAGACCGCCGTCCGCTATTCGATCAGCCTGGGCCTCGCCCTCGGCTGCTCGATCGCGCCGTCGTCGCGGTTCGCGCGGAAGAACTACTTCTACCCGGACCTCGGCAAGAACTACCAGATCTCGCAGTACGACGAGCCCATCGCCTTCGAGGGCAGCGTCGAGATCGAGCTCGAGGGCGGCGACGTCGTCGTCGTGCCGATCGAGCGTGCGCACATGGAGGAGGATGCCGGCAAGCTCACGCACATGGGCGGCGCGACGGGTCGCATCCAGGGCGCCGAGTACTCGCTCGTCGACTACAACCGCGCCGGCGTGCCCCTCGTCGAGATCGTCACCAAGCCGATCTTCGGCACGGAGCACCGCGCCCCCGAGGTCGCCAAGGCCTACGTCGCCGCGATCCGCGACATCGTGCGCTCGCTCGGCATCTCCGAGGCTCGCATGGAGCGCGGCAACCTCCGCTGCGACGCGAACGTCTCGCTGCGCCCGCGCGGACAGGAGAAGCTCGGCACCCGCACCGAGACGAAGAACGTCAACTCGATGCGCTCGGTCGAGCGCGCGGTGCGCTACGAGATCCAGCGGCAGGCCGCGATCCTCGCCGCCGGCGGCACCGTCACGCAGGAGACGCGGCACTGGCATGAGGACACCGGACGCACCTCGCCGGGTCGTCCCAAGTCGGATGCCGACGACTACCGCTACTTCCCCGAGCCCGACCTGCTCCCCGTCGAGCCGTCCGCAGAGCTGATCGAAGAGCTCCGCGCGGCGCTCCCGGAGGCTCCGGCGGTGTACCGGCGCCGGCTGAAGGCGGAGTGGGGGTTCACCGACCTCGAGTTCCAGGACGTCGCGAACGGCGGGCTGCTCGCCGAAGTCGAGGCGACGATCGCCGCCGGCGCGTCACCGGCATCCGCCCGCAAGTGGTGGACCGGCGAGATCACCCGCATCGCGAACGCGCAGGGCACCGAGCCCGCCGCCCTCGTGTCGCCCGAGTCGGTGGCGCAGCTGCAGAAGCTGGTGGATGCCGGCACCCTCACCGACAAGCTGGCCCGCCAGGTCCTGGAAGGCGTCATCGCGGGGGAGGGCACGCCCCAGGAGGTCGTCGACGCCCGCGGTCTCGCCGTGGTCTCGGACGACGGGGCGCTCATCGCCGCGATCGACGAGGCCCTCGCCGCCCAGCCCGACGTGCTCGCGAAGATCCAGGACGGCAAAGTTCAGGCCGCCGGCGCCGTCATCGGTGCGGTCATGAAGGCGATGAAGGGCCAGGCGGACGCCGCCCGTGTCCGCGAGCTCATCCTGGAGCGCGCCGGCCAGTGACGCCCTGACGATGCCGTCGGCCCCGGATCCGTACCGGTGTCGGCGGCATCGTCGACAATGGACGTATGGGACGCGGTGACGGGACGGGGCGGATCGTCTCGCCCGACGGCGCCGACGACACCGGCACCCGCATCCTCCACGTCGACATGGACGCGTTCTACGCGTCCGTCGAGGTCCTCTACGACCCTTCCCTGGCGGGCAAGCCGCTCATCGTCGGCGGCATGGAGGGGCGCGGCGTCGTCTCCAGCGCCTCGTACGAGGCCCGGCGCTTCGGCGTGCGCTCCGCCATGTCGGTCGGGCGCGCCCTGCAGCTGTGCCCGCAGGCGATCGTCGTCGTGCCGCGGTTCGAGCGCTACTCGGAGCTGTCGAAGAAGGTCATGGCCATCTTCCGCGACGTCACCCCGCTCGTGGAGCCGCTCTCGATTGACGAGGCGTTCCTTGATGTGAGCGGCGCGCGCCGGCTGTGGGGGAGTCCCGGCGAGATCGCCCGCATGGTCCGGCGTCGCGTGCTCGACGAGACCGGACTGACGTGCAGCATCGGCGTCGCGGCCACGAAGCACGTCGCCAAGATCGCCTCGACCGTCTCGAAGCCCGACGGCCTCCTCATCGTCAGCGAGCCGGACACCCAGGCGTTCCTCGCGGCGCGGCCCGTCGGTGCGCTGTGGGGCGTGGGCCCCAAGGCGGCCGAAGCCCTCGAGGCCCGCGGCATCCGGATGGTGTCGGACATCCTGAACACGCCCCGGGGCGTCCTCGACCGGGCGCTGGGACCGGCGATGGGGGCACGGGTGTCGCAGCTGGCCCGCGGGATCGATCCGCGGTCCGTGCAGACCGAGCACACCGAGAAGAGCGTCGGACACGAAGAGACCTTCCTCGAGGACGTGTCCGACGTCGCGACGCTGCGGAGCGAGTTCCGGCGGTTGTCGGACCGGGTCGCGAGCCGCCTCCGCGCGGGCGGCTGGGAGGCCCGCACGATCGCGGTGAAGGTGCGGTTCTCCGACTTCACGACGCTGTCGCGGTCGGTGAGCGTCCCCGAGCCCACCAACGTCGGCCAACGCATCGGCGACGTCGCCCTCGACCTCTTCTCGAAGATCGATCTCGTGCAACCCGTGCGCCTCATCGGCGTGCGCGGCGAGAAGCTGACCGCCGACGGCGTGGGCGGCCTCGCACTGTGGGACGACGATGCCGAGTGGCGCCGCGTCGACGCCGCACTCGACGACGCGCGCTCGCGCTTCGGGCGCGGCGCCGTGACGAGGGCGAGCACACTCGGCCCCAGACGCGACGTCAATGCGCTGCCGACCAACCCGCGACCGGTGCAGGAGTGAGGACGCGTCACGCGCAAGCCCCTGTGCGTGACCGTGCGACCGGCTAGCGTGGTCGTCATGGCCAACCTCCCTCTCGAACTCGGCAAGCAGTTCGCGTCCCTCGGTGTCACGAGCGTCTACGGCGAGCAGCAGGACGTCGACGGCATCCGGCTCATCCCCGTCGCCCTCACCTGGTCGGGCTTCGGCGCGGGGGAGGACCCCAACGGCGGCGGCGGCGGTGGCGGAGGTGCCGCGATCCCGGTCGGCGCCTACATCCGCAAGGGCGACGACCTGCGGTTCGAGCCGAACCTCGTCTCGCTCCTCGCGGTCGGGATCCCCTTCGTGTGGGTCGCCGGACGGGCGCTCAGCCGCGTCATCCGTGCCCTCACCCGCTGATCCCTCCCTCACCACTGCGGCAGCGGCGGGGATCGAGCGGGTCGCCGACGCGGTGAACGCGGCGCCCGGCGTCCCGGTCGTCGTCCTGATCGACGGACGCTCGGGTGCCGGCAAATCGACCTTCGCCGACACGCTGGCCGCGCGGTTCCCGGATGCGGCCGTCGTGCGGCTCGACGACGTCTACCCGGGGTGGGACGGACTGCGGGCGGCGACCGACATCGTGCACGAGCGGGTCCTGACGCCGCTCCGGCGCGGGGAGGCCGCAAGATGGCCGCTGTGGGACTGGTCCCGCGACAGACCGTCGGGACGTCACGCGACGGTGGACCCCGCCCCGGTGATCATCGTCGAAGGAGCCGGGGTCCTCACCGCGGCATCCGCCGCTCTCGCGGACATCACGGTCTGGCTGGAGGCACCGGATGCCGCGCGCAAGACGCGCGCCCTCGCCCGCGACGGCGATGCCTATCGCCCGCACTGGGAGCGGTGGGCGACGCAGGAGGATGCGCACCTGCGCAAGAACCGACCGGCGGAGCTCGCGCGGATCGTCGTGCCGCTGCCCTGACCGGGCCTCAACCGTCGAGGGCGCGGACGAGCACGTCGAGTCGGTACCCGACCCACTCGTACACCCCGAAGCGCGGATCCCCGTCGCCGTCGTGGTCCTCGCCGGTGGCGCCGAGCCGCTCCGCGAGCACGAGCCGCAGCGCGGCGAGGGTCCGCAGCCACGCGCCGGCGACCTCCGGCGTCAGCTCGACGACCAGCGCGTCCTCGGCCTGGGTGCGGTCGAGCTCCGCGGGGTCCAGGTCGCGTCCGTCCCGGCGCAGCGACGCGCGCACCACCCCGGCATCCGTCAGCCGTCGCTCCAGGATGTCGTCCTGCGTGAGCCGGCGGAACTCCGCGGCCGCGTCGGCGTCGTCGCGGTAGGCGTCGGGGACGAGCCGGCGGACGGCGGGATCGCGTGCGTCCCGCTCGGCCACGACCTCCTCGAACTGCGCGAGGAGGTCCGACAGTTACGCCGCCTCGAGCAGCGTGAGCTCGAGGGTGATCCGTCGACCGGTCACGAGCCGGCCTCGCGCACCGTCGCCCAGAGACCGTAGTCGTGCATCGCCTGCGCGTGGAGTTCCATCTGCTCCCGCGACCCCTCGGCCACGACGGCGTGCCCGTCGTGGTGGACCGCCAGCATCAACCGGTGCGCCTTCTCGCGGGAGTACCCGAAGTACTCGCGGAAGACGTGGACGACGTAGCTCATGAGGTTCACCGGGTCGTTCCAGACGACCGTCTGCCAGGGACCCGACGTGGATGCCTTCAGGTCGACCTGTTCGTCGAGGTCGGGGCTCGCGATGCTCATGTCACGCCCATCCCAGTTCGTGCAGGCGCGTGTCGTCGATCCCGTAGAAGTGGGCGATCTCGTGCACGAGTGTCGTGTGCACCTCGTCGCGCAGCTGATCGAGGTCGTCGCACGCATCCAGGTGCGGCTCGCGGTAGACGATGATGCGGTCGGGGAGATCTCCCATTCCGTACCGGTCGCGCTCGGTCAGGGCGAGGCCGTCGTACAGTCCGAGCAGATCGAGGGATCCGTCCTCGGGGCGGTCCTCGACGACGAAGACGACGTTGTCGAGACCGGCGACCATCTCATCGGGCAGGGCGTCGAGTTCGGACGCCACGAGGTCCTCGAAGGCCTCGGCATCCATCTCGATCACGATCGCGCCTCATGAGGGGAAAGCATGGGGTGAGTAACGGGACTCGAACCCGCGACCCCCTGGACCACAACCAGGTGCTCTACCAACTGAGCTATACCCACCATGTGCCCGTCTCCGGGCAACCACACAAGTGTATTACAGACCCGAGGCGAACGATGACACCGTCGCGGCCGCGGCGCTCCGCGCGTCGTCGCTCGTCGGTCCGGGGGCGGCGACGAAGACCGTCTCGCGGTAGTACGCGAGTTCGCGGATGCTCTCGCGGATGTCGGCGAGGGCGCGGTGTCCGCCGTCCTTCGCGGGGGCGTTGAAGTACGCGCGGGGGTACCACCGCCGGGCCAGTTCCTTCACGCTCGACACGTCCACATTGCGGTAGTGCAGCCACCGGTCGACACGCGGCATGTAGCGGGCGAGGAACATCCGGTCCGTGCCGATCGTGTTGCCCGCCAGCGGCGCCTTGCCCTCGGGCACGAAGCGCTGGATGTACTCGAGCACCTGGAACTCGGCGTCGGCGAGGCTGACGCCGTTCGGGATCTCGGTCAGCAGACCCGAGCTCTCGTGCATCTTCGTGACGAAGTCGTTCATGTGGGCGAGGGCCGAGTCGTCCGGCTTGATGACGATCTGGAACCCCGGGTCGAGCACGCGGAGGTCGAAGTCGGTGATCACGACGGCGACCTCGACGAGCTCGTCCACCGACAGGTCGAGGCCCGTCATCTCGCAGTCGATCCAGACGAGGCGGTCGTTCTCCGCAGCTGACACGTGGTCTCCTCCCACAGGAGTCGGCGTGGTCACGGCGACTCGGAGCCCCTCCAGGAGGATTCGAACCCCCGACCTGGCGGGTAGAAACCGCTCGCTCTGTCCACTGAGCTATGGAGGGAAGGATGCTCGTTCCCCAGGCTACCGCTCAGACCGCGATGGTCGCTCGGCGCACACGCAGCGCCCGCCAGCGTGCCGACAGGGCGAGGGCGAGGTGGACGCCGGGGCCGATGAGCACGGCGAACAGGACGGTCCCGAGCCCGACCGTGCCGCCGAGGAGCCATCCGGTGACGAGCACGCTGCCCTCGACCGCGAACCGGCACACCCAGATCGGCCAGCCGAACCGCGCGTGCAGCCCCGTCATGAGTCCGTCCCGAGGGCCCGGCCCGAGGTCGGCCCCGAGGTAGATCCCGGATGCGGCGGCGATGAGCGCGATGCCCAGGAGGAAGACGACGACGCCCCAGAGGTAGTTCCCGACCGGGGGGATCACGGCCAGCGCGCCCTGCATGACCGCCCCGACGACGAGGATGTTCGCGATCGTTCCGATCCCGGGCTTCTGGCGGAGCGGGATCCACGCCACGAGGACGAGGGCGCCGGTGAGGACGACGATCCAGCCGATGCCGATGCCGGTCTGCAGCGCGAGTCCCTCTGCGAGCACCGTCCAGGGGTCGAGGCCGATGCCGGCCTGGACGAGCACGGCGCATCCGACGCCGAAGAGAGCGAGGCCGACGACGAGACGGATGAGGCGGAGGGTCATGAGTCCATTCCAGCGTACGATTGGCCTCCTGCACACAGTCCAATCTTGGATCGGTGGACCATGGACTCTCGAATCGGCGCCCGGACCCTCGCCGGCGCCCTCGGCGGCTGGCGGACGCGCACGCCCACCTACGAAGCCCTCGCCGACGGCATCCGGCTCCTCTGCCTCGACAACCGCATCCCGGCCAACACCGCCCTTCCCGCCGAGCGGGAACTCGCCGTGACCCTCGGACTCAGCCGCGCGACCGTCGCCGCCGCGTACCGCTCGCTGCGCGACAGCGGTCACATCGAGAGCACCCGCGGATCGGGGAGCGTGACGCTCCCGCAGGTGCGTCGCGGGACGGGCCGGGTCTTCGACGACGGGGACGGCATCGACCTGCAGCAGGCGAGTCCGGCCGCGTGGCCCGGCCTCGCGGGGATCATCGCCGACGTCGGTGCCGATGCGGCATCCCTCGTCGGCCGGCCGGGCTACGACATCGTCGGCAGCAGCGAGCTGCGCACGGCGATTGCGGACCGGTACACGATGCGCGGCCTCCCGACTGCTCCCGACGAGATCCTGGTGACGAACGGCGGCCAGCACGCCATCCATCTCGTCACCTCCGCCCTCCTGCGTCCGGGCACGACGGCGCTGCTCGAGACGCCCACCTACCCGCACGCGACCGAGGCGATCAAGGCGACGGGCGCGAGGGTGACGGGGACACCGGTCACGGTGGAGGACGGCTGGGACCTCGACCGAGCGGTCCAGGCCTTCCGCCGCGCCCGGCCCACCCTCGCGTACCTCATGCCGTGGTTCCAGAATCCGACGGGACGGAGCATGACGACGGCGGATGCGGCGACGTTCCGCTCCGCGGCCGCCGGCGCGGGCACCGTGCTCGTGATCGACGAGACGACGGCGGAGCTCTCCATCGACGGCGACACCCCCGCCGCGCTCGACTTCGGCCCGCGCGCCGTCCGGATCGGATCCCTCGGCAAGACGGTCTGGGGCGGACTGCGTGTGGGGTGGGTCCGCGCCGAGCGGGCGTTCGTCCGCCGCCTCGTCGCGTCGCGGCCGCGGCGGGACCTCGGGACGGCGGAGTTCGAGCAGGCCGTCGCGACGCGCCTGGTCCGTTCGATGCACGAGATCCTGCCCCAGCGGGCGGAGCTCCTCGGGCGGGGGAGGGATGCCGCCGTCGCCGCGCTGCGCGAGACGGTGCCGACCTGGTCGGTGCCGGTGCCCCGTGGCGGTGTCTCGCTCTGGGTCGGGCTGGACGCGCCGCGCAGCGGCGGCCTGGTCCTGGCGGCTCGTCGCGAGGGGGTGCTCCTCTCGGCGGGTCCGCGCTTCTCGGTGGACGGCGGCTACGACGGACACCTGCGCCTGCCCTTCACCGCACCGCCGGAGCAGATCCGTCAGGCGGTCGCCGTCCTGGCACGCGTGTGGCCGGAGGTGACCGGTCGCACCGCGCTTCACCCCGTCGAGGAGCGCGAAGCGATGGCCGCGATCGTCTGATTCGTCGCTCAGCGGGAATCGTGGAGGGCCGCGACGGCGTCGTCCATACGCCAGAACTCCCCGACGTCGACGAAACCGCCCGCCGAGGCGCGGTAGCGTCGGGCGAGGTAGCGGCATCCGTCGCCGTCACCGGTCCGTGCGACGTGGCCGATCACGCGGCCCGACCCGTCGACGACACGCGCCACGCGGTCGGACACCGCGACCAACCGGTACGCACGGAGCCGGTGGGCGGTGCTCGCTGCGATGGTGCTCATGGTCCCTCCTCCGACGGGTCCACACTGTACGCTCGGCCTCCGACATCCCCCGGGGAACAGCGCAGCCGTCGCGCGCGTTGTCACCGGTGACGATCCAACAGTGAAAGGAAGGTCTCGCATGCAGACCTATGTGCTTGCCGGAGGCTGCTTCTGGTGTCTCGACGCCGCCTACCGCGCTCTCAACGGAGTCGTCTCGGTGGAGTCGGGATACGTCGGCGGATCGGTGCCGTCGCCGACGTACGAGCAGGTGTGCACCGGGACCACCGGGCACGCCGAGGCGGTCAAGGTGACCTTCGACGAGGAGGTCATCCCGTCCGACGTCATCCTCGATGCGTTCTTCACGATGCACGACCCGCGGCAGCTGAACCGCCAGGGCAACGACGTCGGCACCCAGTACCGGTCGGCGATGTTCCCCGCCGACGACGCGCAGCGCGAGACGTTCGAGCGTGCCGCCGAGCGCGCGGCCGAGTGGTGGGGCGGCGGACTCGTCACCACCATGGAGCCGCTGACGGAGTGGTACCCGGCCGAGGACTACCACCAGGACTTCTTCGCGAAGAACCCCGGTCAGGGCTACTGCCTCGCCGTCGCCGTCCCGAAGGTGAACAAGGTCCGGGCGCGGTTCGGCGAGTACGCCCGCAGCTGAGCCTCCTCCACAACGCCTCGGCCCCCGATCGGATCCACCGGTCGGGGGCCGAGGCGTTCGTGCGTGCGGCTCCGGCGCGATTCTGAGGGGGCTCCGACGCCCGCCGGGCACGCGGGCGTCGGAGCATCATCCGGGCACGCCGTGCCCCCGACCTCTCAAGGAGTCGCAATGAAGGATCACATCACGATCGTCGGCAACGTCGGCGCGGACCCCGAGTTCCGGCGGCTGCCCGACGGCACACCGGTGGTCTCCCTGCGGGTGGCGAGCACCGAACGCCGGTACGACGCGAAGGCCGGCGCGTGGGTCGACGGACACACGAGCTGGTACCGGGTGTCGGTGTTCCGCGCCCTCGGCGAGCACGTGGCCGCCTCCGTCCGACGGGGACAGCGCGTCGTCGTGCTCGGCACCCTCGCGATCAAGCGGTGGGAGGCCGGGGAGAAGTCGGGGACGGATGCCGAGATCGACGCTCTCGCCGTCGGGCACGACCTCGCGTTCGGGACGACCGTCTTCACCGGAACGAGTCGGCCGCGGGAAGAGGCCCGACCGGTCGAGGCGGATGCCGAGTGGGCACCGGCCGGGCCGGTCGAGGACTCCGCGGACGACCGCGTCGACCGCCCCGAACCGGTCGCGACGCCGTTCTGAGGGGACCCAGCCGGCTCGGAGGGCGCACGCCCTAGACTCTGGCCCGTGCGCCGACACCAGTCCCCGCGGGGAACCCGCCTGCTTCTCATCGCGTTCGCCCCCGCCGTGGCCGTGTCCCTGGTCGCGTGCGCGCCGGATGCGGCGCCGCGTGCCTCCGAGCCGGCCTCTCCTTCGCCGTCGGTGTCGTCGCCCGGTCCCACGCCCACGGGGACCCCGGGTCCTGCGGACGGCTCGGCGGAGGCGCTCCTGCCGACCTTCACCTCCGTCATGGACGAGGTGTGGCGCGGATCGAAGTCCGTGAAAGGCCGCGACTACGTCGACGCGCTCGTCGCCGCCGGATTCGCGAAGGACGCCATGCAGGTCACCTTCGACGAGACGTCCGTCGGCCTCCCGGCCGACAGCATCCAATTCTCGGTGCGCATCGATGACGAGTGCCTCGTCGGGCAGGTCGGTCCGTCGGTGCCGGGCCCGACCGCGCTCGTGATGCCGGGGCTTCCCGCGGGGGAGTGCCTGGTGGGGGAGACCCGCCCGATCGACTGGTGACCGCTCCGCGGTGCCGCAGGACGAAGCGTCGCCCGTAGACTTGGGTCGTTATGGCCGAATACATCTACTCCATGGTCCGCGCCCGCAAGGCCGTCGGCGAAAAGCTCATCCTCGACGACGTCACGATGGCGTTCCTGCCCGGTGCCAAGATCGGCATGGTCGGCCCCAACGGCGCCGGTAAGTCGACGATCCTGAAGATCATGGCGGGCCTCGACACCCCGTCCAACGGCGAGGCGAAGCTCTCCCCGGGCTTCTCGGTCGGCATCCTCATGCAGGAGCCCGAGCTCGACGAGTCCAAGACGGTCCTCGAGAACATCCAGGACGGCGTGGCGATCAAGCCCAAGCTCGACCGCTTCAACGAGATCTCCGCCCTCATGGCGGACCCCGACGCCGACTTCGACGCGCTCCTGGCCGAGATGGGCACCCTGCAGGAGGAGATCGACGCCGCCGACGGCTGGGACCTCGACTCCCAGCTGGCGCAGGCCATGGACGCGCTGCGCACCCCGCCGGCCGACGCCGCCATCGCGCCGCTGTCCGGTGGTGAGAAGCGCCGCGTCGCCCTCGCCAAGCTCCTGCTCCAGAAGCCGGACCTCCTGCTCCTCGACGAGCCCACCAACCACCTCGACGCCGAGAGCGTCCTGTGGCTCGAGCAGCACCTGCAGGCCTACAAGGGCGCCGTCATCGCCATCACCCACGACCGGTACTTCCTCGACAACGTCGCGGAATGGATCGCCGAGGTCGACCGCGGGCGCCTCATCGGCTACGAGGGCAACTACTCGACCTACCTGGAGAAGAAGGCCGAGCGCCTCGACATCCAGGGCAAGAAGGACGCCAAGCTCGCCAAGCGCCTGAAGGAAGAACTCGACTGGGTGCGCTCGAGCGCCAAGGGCCGCCAGACCAAGTCGAAGGCGCGCCTGGCCCGCTACGAGGAGATGGCCGCCGAGGCCGAGCGCACGCGCAAGCTCGACTTCGAGGAGATCACGATCCCGCCCGGGCCGCGTCTGGGCAACGTCGTCATTGAGGCGAAGAAGCTGCAGAAGGGCTTCGGCGACCGTTCGCTCATCGACGGGCTCAGCTTCAGCCTGCCGCCAAACGGTATCGTCGGCGTCATCGGCCCCAACGGCGTCGGCAAGACGACCCTCTTCAAGACGATCGTCGGTCTCGAACCCCTCGACGGCGGCGACCTGAAGATCGGCGAGACCGTCAAGATCAGCTACGTCGACCAGTCGCGCGCCAACATCGACCCCAACAAGACGCTGTGGGAGGTCGTCTCGGACGGGCTCGACATCATCACGGTCGGCAAGACCGAGATCCCCTCGCGCGCCTACGTGTCGAAGTTCGGTTTCAAGGGACCGGACCAGCAGAAGAAGGCCGGGGTGCTCTCCGGCGGTGAGCGGAACCGCCTGAACCTGGCTCTCACCCTCAAGGAGGGCGGCAACCTGCTCCTCCTCGACGAGCCGACGAACGACCTGGACGTCGAGACCCTGAGCTCGCTCGAGAACGCCCTGCTCGAGTTCCCCGGCTGCGCCGTGGTCATCACCCACGACCGGTGGTTCCTCGACCGCATCGCGACGCACATCCTCGCCTACGAAGGCACGGCTGAGAAGCCCGACCAGTGGTACTGGTTCGAGGGCAACTTCGAGGCGTACGAGGCGAACAAGGTCGAGCGACTGGGGGCGGATGCCGCCAACCCGGCCAAGTCGACCTACCGCAAGCTGACGCGTGACTGAGGCCCGCATCCGGGTCCCCATCCACCTCCGGTGGGGGGACCTGGACGCGTACAACCACGTCAACAACGCGTCCATGCTGAAACTCCTCGAGGAGGCGCGCGTCCGCGCCTTCTGGATGCCGGGCGCCACCGAGCGCGCCGTGCCCACCGCGGTCATCGACGCGAGCCACGGTGCGGCGCAGCTGACGCTCATCGCGCGGCAGGAGATCGAGTACCTCGCGCCGGTGCCGTACCAGCGGGACCCGATCGACGTGCAGATGTGGTTCGGCAAGATCGGCGGATCGAGCGCCGAGGTGCACTACGAGGTCTTCACGCCCGAGGGCCACGAACCGCGGACGCTGTACGCACGGGCATCCACCGTCATCGTCCAGGTGGATGCGGTCACCGGGCGCCCTGTGCGGCTGTCGCCCGAGACGCGTGCCGCCTGGGAGCCCTACCTCGGCGAACCGCTGCCGCCGCTCGGACGCCGCTGAGGCGGCTCACTCGGGTGCCGGCACCCGGATCATGATCTCCTGCGCGACCGAGGCCACCAGCTGACCGTCGCGCGAGAAGATCCGGCCCGTCGCGAGCCCGCGACCGCCCTGCGCGCTCGGCGACTGCTGCACGTACAGCAGCCACTCGTCGACCCGCGCCGGGCGGTGCCACCACATCGCGTGGTCGAGGCTCGCGACCTTGAGGCCGGGGGTGGACCACGACGTGCCGTGCGCCCGCAGCACCGACTCCTGGATCGTGAGATCGCTCATGTAGGCGAGGGCGGCCCTGTGCAGGCGCGGGTCGTCGGGCAGGTCGCCGCGGGTGCGGACCCAGACGGACTGCTGCGCCACCTTCTCCTCGCCCGGCGTCGCGTAGAGGGGCTGTTCGACGTGACGCACCTCGATGGGACTCTGGTCGAAGTGCCGCTTGCTCATCGGGTGGAGTCCGGCGAGCACCGCGTCGTCCGACAGGTCCTCGGGTCCGGGGACGCCCGCTGGCATCTCGTCCTGGTGCTCGAGCCCCGTGGCGTCCGTCTCGAACGACGCGATCATCGAGAAGATCGGGACGCCCTCCTGGAACGCCTGAGTGCGGCGGGTCGAGAACGACCGGCCGTCGTGGATGCGGTCCACGGAGAAGGTCATCCCGCGCGTCGAGTCACCTGGCCGCAGGAAGTAGCCGTGCATCGAGTGGGCGGCGCGATCGTCCTCGACGGTGCGCGCCGCGGCGATGACCGCCTGTGCGAGGACCTGCCCGCCGAACACCCGGCCGAGCGGCATCGACTGCGACACCCCGGTGAAGATGTCCTCGGTCGTGCGGGCATCGCTCGACGCGAGATCCAACACCGCCAGCAAACCGTCGACGTGATCCGATTCGCGCACAGCGTCCCCTCCCGGGCGACCCGAGGCGGCGCCCGGTTGGTAGTTTAGGTCGGATGGCCCCGCAGCTCGTTTTCCCCGACCCGCGCTCGGCGGCAGACCTCCTCACGTTCGCCGGACGCGCCGCCCGCCTGGGCGATCCCGCCGTCCGCCTCCGCGCCGCCGCCGGAACGCTCGCCGTCTCCGCGGCCCCGCTCTCGCCGCGCGGGTTCGGGGAGGACACCCCGACGGTGCTCGGCATGCGGTTCCTGCGCATCGACCCCGAGCTCGCCTGCGACCTGGTGGTGGATGCCGGTGCCCTCCGCGCGGGAGACGACGCCTCCCGTGTCGCCCTGCCCGACAGCGGCGTCTCAGCGGCGTGGGCGGGCATCTCCCCGCCGCGCGGAGGATGGGTGCCGGGCGATCCGGTGCCGGTCGAGAACCTCGCGCGCGCCGTGCGTCGCGGCGTCGACGAGGTGGCCCGTGCGCTGCCCGCGTCCCCCGGGGAGGACCTCGTGCGCACCGTCCGCGCCGCCGTCTGGGGCGCCGAGGACACCGAGTTGAACGGGCTCATCGCCGGGGTCGCCTTCGCGGCCGACGCGCTCGGGTTCCTCGGGCCGGATGCGGGAGGGGAGGCATCCGTCCTCCGGACCGGCACGTGGACACGTGTCACGCTGCCCCGCGGTCACGTCCTCGTCCGGGCGGGCAACCCGACGGGGCTGACCGCCGTGCGCGCGACCGGCATCCGCTGAGCGGACGACGGGCTCAGGACTCGGGACGCACCGGCAGCGTCGATCCGCCGTGCGGCTTCGCGGTCGGTCCGATGCCCGTCGGTTCGAAGGTGTTCACCATGGCGTGGGCGGCACGCTGGAGGTAATCCCACAGCGTCGCCTCGTGCAGCGGCGACAGGTGCGCCTCGTCGACCGCGATGCGCATGGCTCGCAGCCAGCGGTCCCGGGCGTCCGGGTTGACGTGGAACGGCGCGTGGCGCATCCGCAGGCGCGGGTGACCGCGCGTCTCGCCGTAGGTGGTCGGACCGCCCCAGTACTGCTCGAGGAAGAGCAGCAGCCGTTCGGCGGCGGGACCGAGGTCCTCCTCCGGGTACATGGGTCGGAGCACGTCGTCGGCGGCGACTTCGCGGTAGAACACGTCGACGATGCGCCGGAACACCTCGTGCCCGCCGACCTCGTCGTAGAAGCTCACGGTCTCGCTCACGGGGCCGAGCTCCCCTCGGGTGCGTCTCCGTCGGTGCGCCCGCGTTTCTTCGGCCGCCACGCCAGCCGCGGCGGAGTAGCCGGAGCGACCTGCTGGGGCTTGGTCTTCGGTGGGTTCGCTCCGCGGATGCTCTGCACGGCGTCCGCACCCTCGAGCAGGGTGGACTGGAGCTGGGGGAGCGGCACACCGAGCGTGTCGAGCGCCGACTTCAGGCGCTTGCGCAGCGCACGCGAGACGTCGTCCTTCGCGTTCGGCCGGGTCTTGAGCACGAGACGCGTCACGAGGGTGTCGCCGTCGATCGACTCGAGCCCCCAGATCTCGGGCTTGTCGATGATGCGCGTACGCCATTTCGGTTCGCGGACGAGATCCTTCGCCGCGGTGAGCATGGCGTCCTCGACGGCGTCGATGTCGGCATCGGCCGGGACCCCGACATCGATCACGACGCGCGCCCAGCCCTGCGACATGTTGCCGATCCGGGTGATCTCACCGTTGCGGACGAACCAGAGCGTGCCGTTGACGTCGCGCACGTGCGTGACGCGGACGCTCACGTACTCGACGATGCCGGTCGCGAGCCCCACATCGACGACGTCGCCGATGCCGATCTGGTCCTCGGCCACGATGAAGATGCCGTTGAGGACGTCCTTGACGATGTTCTGCGCGCCGAAGCCCAAGCCCGCACCGATGGCCGCGGACAGCAGGGCGAAGGAGCCGAGCACCCCCTGGTTGATGATCGACACGATCGTGAGCACCGCGACGATGACGATCGCCACGTTGACGATGTTGGTGAGGATCGATCCCAGCGTGCGGGTGCGCTGGACGATCCGGACCCGCGCCAGCGGCGACATGTCGATCGCGCGCGTGTCCTCGGCGGCCGCGCGGGACTTGGCGCCCGTCACGATCCGGTCCACGACGCGGGCGATGAGCCGTCGCATCAACCACGACGCGGCGAGGGCCACCACGACGGTGACCGCCACCCACAGGATGTTCCAGCCCGCATCGACGAGGAAGCGGAGGAAGCCGTCGCGGACGGTCTCCCAGTCGACAGCACCCGTTCCGTTCATCCCACCGATCCTATCGAGCCCGTCCCGGACCGACCTGAGACGCGTCAGGAGTCGGCCGGGTCCGCCAGCCCGTGGGCGATGAGCACAGCGTGCACCCGGTCGCGCGCCGGGAGCTTGGCGAGGATCCGCCCGACGTGCGTCTTGACGGTGGATTCGCCGAGGAACAGCGCCGCGGAGATCTCCGCGTTCGTGAGCCCGCGCGCCATCGCGTCGAGCACCTCCTGCTCGCGGGCCGTCAATGCGGCGCTCCGGTGCGGCTCGGGGTGCGGTCGCCCTCCCGCGGTGACCAGCTCGATCATCCGGCGGGTGACGCGGGGCGAGAGCGTGGCCTCGCCGGCAGCGACCGCCCGGACGGCCGCGACGAGCTCTTCCCGCTCGGCATCCTTCAGAAGGAAGCCGCCGGCACCGGCGCGGAGCGCGCCGAAGGCGTACTCGTCGAGGTCGAACGTCGTCAGGACGAGCACGCGGGTGCCGGGATGGTCGCGACGGATGCGGCGGGTCGCCTCGATGCCGTCCAGCCCCGGCATCCGCACGTCCATCAGAACGACGTCGGGCGCGAGCGCGGCGACGGCGTCGACGGCCGCGGCTCCGTCCGCGGCCTCGCCGACCACCTCGATGTCGTCGGCGGCTTCGAGCACCATCCGGAACCCCAGGCGGATGAGGGACTGATCGTCGGTGATGACCACGCGGATCGGTCGCTCGCTCATCCCTGCTCCTCCCGCGGCAGCCACGCCCGCACCGTCCATCCTCGCTGCTCGCCGGGGCCGGCCGTCACGGTGCCGCCCGCGAGTTCGACGCGCTCGCGCACACCCTGGAGGCCGAAGCCTCACGCCGCCGAGGGAATCGGGGCGGACAGGCCGTCGTCGACGACCGAGACCGACACTCCTTCGTCGGTGTACCGGATGTCCACGTCGATGCGGGTGGCCGCACGGGCATGGCGCAGCACGTTGGTCACGCCCTCCTGGACGATCCGCGACACCGCCAACCGCGTCGCCGTCGGCACGTCGGGCTCGCCCACCACCGTGAGGTGCGTCTCGAAGCCCGCAGCGCGGGCGGAGGCGACCGTCTCCGCCGTCGTGTCACGGACGAGGGGCGCGAGGGGAGCGGCATCCGTGTCCCGCAGGACGCCGAGGGTCGTCCGCATGTCGCGGAGCGCCTCGCGACCCGTCGCCGAGATCGCCTCCGCACCGGGACGGGCCTGCGCGGCATCCTTCGACGCGGCCACCCCCTCGGCCAACGCGACCATCACCGTCAGCGAGTGGGCGACGATGTCGTGCAGCTCGCGGGCGATCCGCTCGCGCTCGGCTGCGGCGGCGAGCTGCGCCTGCTGATCCCGCTCGACGAGGAGGCGGCGGGAGTGCGCGATGAGGGCTTCGACGTAGCGTTTGCGGCCGCCGACGTTCGCGCCGACGAGCCCTCCGATCAGCATCAGAAGCGCTTCGCCGATGAGGACGTTCCAGGCGATGTCGGGGGCGATGATGCCGCTGAACCCGAGCGCACCCGCCACGACGACCAACAGCGAGAGCCCCGCTCCCACGGCGATCAGGCAGACCCGATTGCCGCGGTAGACCGCGACGGTGTAGGTCGCGATCCCGACGAGCGGCCCGCCCAGCGACACCGGGGAGAAGAGGTAGGCCGCCGCGACGAGGACGGTGATCGCGAAGACGCCGACGGGGTTGCGACGACGGACGAGGAGGGCGAAGCTCCCGAGGACGACGACCGACGCGAGGACCGGCCAGATGCGGTCCCAGGTCTGCGGGTCGATCCGATCGTCTGCGACGGCCCGGTCCGGCAGGGCGACGACCGGAGCGACCGAGAGGAGCAGACAGAAGCCCGCGATCGCGATGTCGGTGAGGACCGGGTGACGCGCCCAGAACCGCCGGAGGACGCCGGGGGGACGCGGAAGCCGCGGCTCGGCCTCGGGAGAGGCGTCGCCACGGCTTCCGGTGATCACCCGATGACCTTACGCGTCGCGGGTGCGCAGCACGGCCCAGCCGAGGAGCAGGGCGCCCGCGGGCCAGGCGACGGTCGCGGCGAGAGAGGGCCAGAAGACCTCTCCGTCCAGATCCGTGAGCGCCGTCGCCGCGTTGCCCGGCAGCCAACGGCCGAGATCGACGATCCACTGCCACGACTCGCCGAACAGCATGAACAGCTGCAGCACGAGGGGCAGGACGAACAGGATGCCGACGGTCGTCGCGATCGCCCCGGCACCGTTGCGGACGATGAACCCCCACCCGAGGCCGAGTAGGCCGAATGTGGCCATGGCCAGCATGCTGAGCAGCAGCGGCAGCCACAGCTCCTTCGCGTCGCCCCAGGCGTAGGAGTCGGCGCCGAGGATCGGCATGATCACGAGCCCGGCGATCGCCGACGTCACGGCCGCGAGCAGGGCGAGGGTCGTCGCGATCACGACGGACTTGGCCACGAGCACACGACCACGGCGGGGCTCGGCCGTGAGGGTCGAGCGGATCATCCCGGTCGAGTACTCGCCGGTGATCGCCATGGCGCCCAGGATGCCGGCCACGAGCATCGTGAACTGAACGGGCAGGGTGATGGCGGCGACGGGGCTCAACCCGGGACCGAAGCTCGACGACGCACCGGCGATCATCGCCGCCAGTCCGACAGTGAGGAGGGCGGCGATGCCCAGGGACCACCATGTCGAGCGCAGCGTGAACAGTTTGAGGAACTCGCTGCGCACGAGGCGACCGAACGACAGCCGGGCCGACGGGTGACCCGGGGCGGACGTCTGACGGGTCAGGGGAGCGGACGGGGCGATGGCGGTCATCGCGCGACCTCCTTGTTCTGGTACTCGACAGCACCTTCGGTGAGGGCGAGGTAGGCGTCTTCGAGCGACCCGCTGCGCGGAGTCAGCTCGTGGAGCGGGATACCGGCATGGGCGGCGGTGTCGCCGATCGCCGCGGCGGTGAGGCCGGTGACCTCGAGCACGCCGTCGGCACCGGACGAGACGGTCACGTCCGCGGCGGCCAAGGCGTTCGCGAGCTCGGCGGCGCGCGGAGAGCGCACCAGCACGGTGGTCCGGGTCCAGGCGCGCACGATCTCATCGATGCCCGCATCCGCGAGCACGCGCCCGCGACCCAGGACGATGACGTGGTCCGCCGTCTGCGCCATCTCGCTCATCAGGTGGCTCGACAGCAGGACGGTCCGCCCCTCGGCGGCCTGTGCTCGCACGAACTGCCGGACCCAGCGGACACCCTCGGGGTCGAGTCCGTTGACGGGCTCGTCGAGGATGAGGGTGCGCGGGTCACCGAGCAGGGCGGCGGCGATCCCGAGGCGCTGGCCCATGCCGAGCGAGAACCCGCCGGCGCGTTTGCCGGCGACGCTCTGGAGACCCGTGATCTCGATCACCTCGTCGACGCGCGAACGCGGGATGCCGTGGGTCGCGGCCATGGCCCGCAGGTGACTGCGCGCGCTGCGGCCGGTGTGGACCGCCTTCGCGTCGAGGAGGATGCCGACCTCCGTCAAGGGCGAGCGCATCGACCGGTACTCGCGTCCGTCCAGGGTGACCCGGCCGGCCGTGGGCCGGTCGAGCCCGACGATCATGCGCATCGTCGTCGACTTCCCGGCGCCGTTCGGGCCGAGGAATCCCGTCACCTTCCCGGGTTGGACGGCGAAGTCGATCCCGTCGACGGCGGTCTTGTCTCCGTACCTCTTCGTGAGGCCTTCTGCAACGATCATGACCTCGACGTTACGGACCGGATGCGTCCGCCGCGTCCCCCGTGAGGGCGATATCGACGATGGGGCGTCGTACCACGGTACGACGCCCCCTCGTGTGTCCGGCGGCTCAGTCCTGGCGGTCGCGCTCCTGCACGGAGAGGGCACGCTCGACGCCGGCGAGGTTCTCGTTCACCAGGCGTCGGAGTGCAGCGGGCGCGTCCCGGTGCTCGGCGAGCCAGCCGCGCGTGGCGTCACGCAGGGCGGCATCGGCGAGGGGAGCCGGGTACAGCCCCACGATCAGGTACTGCGCGATCTGGTAGGTGCGCGACTCCCACACCGGCAGCAGCATGTCGAAGTACGCGTCGACGAACTCGCGGAGCGCAGGCACGCCCGCGGGGTGTACGAATCCGGCCGCGGCCGAACGCACCACGGTGTTGGGCAGGTCGGCGCTGTCGACGAGGGACTGCCAGGCGGCGCGCTTGGCCTCCACTGACGGGAGCGCCGCGCGCGCCTGGGCGGCGAACTCGCCGCCCTTCGCGGTGTTGTCGGCCGCCAGGGCCTCGTCGATCTCCGCTGCGGAGACGACTCCGCCGGCGGCGAGCGACACGAGGAGCGCCCACGAGAGGTCGGCGTCGATCTCGAGCCCGGGCAGCTCCTGCGCGCCGGAGCGCAACTGCGCGACGCGCTCCCACTGAGCGGGGGTGGATGCCGCCGACGCGTACGCCGTGACGAACTGCAGCTGGCTGTCGCTGCCGGCCTCGGCATCCTGCGCGAGGGCCCAGAGGCCCTCGGCGACGCGCTCACGAGCGGCGTCCCGGGTCGCCGGGTCCACGTACGAGTTCGCGGCGAGCTGCAGCTGGGCGAGAGTGGTGCGCACGGTGGTCGACTCGGTCTCGGTGCCGATGTTCTGCAGCACCAGGTCGAGGTACTCGGTCGCCGACGCCTCTCCGTCGCGCGTCTGGTCCCACGCCGCACCCCAGACGAGCGAGCGGGCGAGCGGGTCGCTGATCTTGCTGAGGTGCGCCGTGGCGGTGCGCAGCGACTTCTCGTCGAGGCGGATCTTGGCGTACGCGAGGTCGTTGTCGTTCAGCAGCACGAGGTCCGGCTGCCGGTGCCCCACGAGGTCGGGGACCTCGGTGAGGTCGCCGTCGACGTCGAGCTCGAGGTGGTGCGTCCGGACGAGCTCCTCGCCCTGCAGCGTGTAGAAGCCCACTCCCAGGCGGTGCGGGCGGATCGTCGGGTAGTCGGCCGGGGCTGTCTGGACGATCGCGAAGCGCGTGATCACACCGTCACCGTCGACGCGGATCTCGGGAGCGAGCGTGTTGACGCCGGCCGTCTCGAGCCACTTCTTGGACCAGGTGGTGAGCTCGCGCCCGCTCGTGCTCTCGAGCTCCACCAGGAGGTCGCTGAGCTCGGTGTTGCCCCACGCGTGCTTCTGGAAGTACGCCGACACCCCCGCGAAGAACGCCTCGATGCCCACCCAGGCGGCGAGCTGCTTGAGGACGGATCCGCCCTTGGCGTACGTGATGCCGTCGAAGTTGACCTGCACGTCCTCGAGATCGTTGATCTCGGCGAAAACGGGGTGCGTCGAGGGGAGCTGGTCCTGACGGTATGCCCAGGTCTTCTCCATGGCGTTGAACGTCGTCCACGCCTCGGTCCACTCCGTCGCCTCCGCCGTGGCGATGGTCGACGCCCACTCGGCGAACGATTCGTTCAGCCAGAGGTCGTTCCACCACTTCATGGTGACGAGGTCGCCGAACCACATGTGCGCGAGCTCGTGGAGGATCGTGACGACGCGGCGCTCCTTGACGGCATCCGTCACCTTCGAGCGGAACACGTAGGTCTCGGTGAAGGTGACGGCGCCGGCGTTCTCCATGGCGCCCGCGTTGAACTCGGGCACGAACAGCTGGTCGTACTTCGCGAACGGGTAGGGGACGCCGAACTTGTCCTCGAAGTAGGCGAAGCCCTGGCGCGTCTTCTCGAAGACGTAGTCGGCGTCGAGGTACTGCCACAGGCTCTTGCGCGCGTAGACGCCGAGCGGGATCGTGCGCCCGTCCGAGCTCGTGAGCTCCGAGAACACCTGCTCGTACGGACCGGCGACGAGGGCCGTGATGTACGACGAGATGCGCGGCGTCGGCTCGAACGACCAGGTCGCGAGGCCCTCACCCGCGGGCTGCGGCTCGGGGGTAGGGGAGTTGGAGACCACCTTCCACGCGTCGGGAGCCGTCACGGTGAAGCGGAACGTGGCCTTCAGGTCGGGCTGCTCGAAGACCGCGAAGACGCGACGCGAGTCCGGCACCTCGAACTGCGTGTAGAGGTAGACCTCGCCGTCGACGGGGTCGACGAAGCGGTGCAGGCCCTCCCCGGTGTTCGTGTACTCGCAGTCGGCGACGACGACGAGCTCGTTCTCGTCGGTGAGTCCCTCGAGCGCGATGCGCGAATCGTCGTACACCGCGGCGGGGTCGAGCGAGCGACCGTTGAGCGTGATCTCGCGGACGGTGCGGGCGCTCAGGTCGACGAAGGTCGACGCGCCGGCGGTGGCGGCGAAGCGGATGACGCTGCGCGACGCGAAGACCTCGTCACCGGTGGTCAGATCGAGGGCGACGTCGTACGCGTGCGTCTCGACGGTCGCGCGGCGCTCCTGCGCTTCGATGCGGGTGAGGTTCTCTCCAGGCACGTTCGTGTCTCCCAGGGGTGAGGGTGGGGTGCCGTGGACAGGCGCTGCTGGCGCCGACGGCAACCGTCCCAGCCTACGCCGACGACTCGCCGGAACGGGGGATCCGCCTCCCTAGAATCGTCACATGCGCATCCACATCGCGACCGATCACGCGGGCATGGAGTTCTCGACCCGCCTGCAGCACCACCTGGCCGAAGCCGGTCACGACGTCGTCGACCACGGTCCCGTCGCCTACGACCCCCTCGACGACTACCCGGCCTTCTGCATCCGCGCGGCCCAGGCGGTCGCCGAGGACCAGGCGCGCGGCATCCCGACGCTCGGTGTCGTGTTCGGCGGTTCCGGCAACGGCGAGCAGATCGCCTCGAACAAGGTGCGCGGCATCCGCGCGGCCCTCGTGTGGAACATCGCGACGGCCGAACTCGCGCGCGAGCACAACGACGCCAACGTCATCGCGATCGGCGCGCGCCAGCACACGTTCGACGAGGCCGTCGGGTTCATCGACCGCTTCATCGCGACCCCGTTCCCGGGGGAGGAGCGTCACGCGCGTCGCATCGCGCAGCTCGCGGCGTACGAGACGGACGGCACCCTCGAGGCCGATCCGCGCGCCGCGAAGCCCGACGTGCTCGACGCCTCGGAGACCTTCGACCCGGAAGCGGGCTGATGCCCGAGGGTCATTCCGTCCATCGCATCGCCCGTCAGTTCGACCGCAACTTCGTCGGCCGCCCGGTCGCCGCCTCGAGCCCGCAGGGACGTTTCGCGGAGGGCGCCGCCGTCCTCGACGGCCGGACCCCCACGCAGGTGCGCGCGGTCGGCAAGCAGATGTTCCTCGAGTTCGATGCGGACGTGTGGCTGCGGGTGCACCTCGGGATCTACGGCGCGTGGGACTTCGCGGGTGAGATCCTCCTCGACCCCACGATCGCGTCGGCGAACGGACGGATGGGGCAGACGAACCAGCGCGGGGTCGATCCGGTCTACGACGACGCGGGCGAGAACTCGCTGTCGTCGATCGGAGCGCCCCGTCGCACGCGCGGCGCGGTGCGGATGAGCGAGCAGACCCGCGGACTCGACGAGACGACGGATGCCGAGTGGCCGCCGCCCGTCGTCGGGCAGGTGCGCCTGCGACTGCTGACCGCGTCGACCTCCGCGGACCTGCGCGGCCCCACGGCGTGCGAGCTGCAGACCGTGGACGAGATGCTCGCCACCGTCGCCGCACTCGGACCCGACCCGTTGGTGGACGACGTGGCGGAGGGCGAGGAGCGTTTCGTCGCCGCCGTCCGGCGCAAGCCGACGCCCATCGGCCAGGTGCTGATGGATCAGAAGGTCGTGAGCGGGATCGGGAACGTCTATCGGGCCGAGCTGCTCTTCCGCGCGAACCTCAACCCGCACACGCCGGCGCGCGACGTGCCCGAGGAGACGGTGCGGGGTCTGTGGCAGGACTGGGTGCGCCTGCTCGCGATCGGTGTCGAGACCGGCCAGATGATGACGATGGACGACCTCGACCCGGAGGCGTACCGCCGTGCCATGGCGCACCGCGACGACCGACACTGGGTCTATCACCGCGCAGGGCTCCCATGCCGTGTGTGCGGCACGGCGATCGTCCTCGAGGAGATGGCCGCGCGGAAGCTGTACTGGTGCCCGCGGTGCCAGGCATGATCCGGGACGGGGAGGGCGCACGGTGAGGCAGAACCCGAGTTTCACGATGACGGATGCCGCCGAGCTCCGCCGCGTGATCGACGAGAACCCCTGGGTCACGATCGTGAGCGACACCGAGGCGGGACTGGTGGCGTCCCACTACGCGGTCCTGCTGGACCCGACACGCGAGGACCTGACGATCGTCGGGCACGTCGGACGCCCGGACGATCTCATCCACGGCCTCGGCGAGGCCGAGATCCTCGTCGTCGTCCAGGGTCCGCACGGATACATCTCGCCCGGCTGGTACGGCGACGGCCCCGCCGTCCCCACCTGGAACTTCGTCTCGGTGCACCTGCGCGGTGTACCCGAGATCCTCTCGGCGGAGGAGAACCTCGCTGTCCTCGACCGTCTCGTCGACCGGTTCGAGGGGTCGATGCCGCAGCCGCGCCGCATGTGGGAGGCGCCGAACGACGACGAGTTCGTGCGTCGGCTGGAGAAGGGCACGGTCGGCTTCCGACTGACTCCGACGCACGTGACGGCTAAGCGCAAGCTCAGCCAGAACCGTCCCGACGAGGTCGTCGACACGATCATCGACCGCCTCGACGCCGGTGACAGCCCGTATGCCGATCCGCGTCTGGCCGACGAGATGCGACGCGCCCACGACGCGATCCGGGCGGCACGCTCGTGACGGCGTCGCGCGGCGAGCAGGTCGACGTCATCGCCGGCGTCCGGTTGACCGGCGCCGGGCGGGTCGACCCGTTCGGCGACGCGCCGGTCGACGTGCACCTGCGCGGCGGCGTCATCACGGACATCGCCCCGGCCGGTGCGCTGCCCCGCCGTGGTGTCGTCGTCGAGGGCGACGGCGGATGGCTCGTCCCGGGGCTGTGGGACCACCACGTCCACACCGTGCAGTGGGCCCTCGTCGCGCAGCGGACGCCGCTCGGCGGCGTGACGAATGCGGTGCAGGCGGCATCCGTCATGGGGCACTCTCCCGCCCTCGACGACGGACGACGCGTCGGCACCGGCTTCCGTGACGCGCTGTGGCCCGACACCCCCTCGCTCCGTCTGCTGGACGAGCACACCGGCGAGGTCCCGACGTATCTCATCAACGCGGACGTCCACAGCGTCTGGCTGAACAGCGCCGCGTTCCGCCGCGAGTCGATCGCCCCGACCGCGGACGGCATCCTCCGCGAAGGACCGGCGTTCGAGATCTCGCGCCGGCTCAACGACGTGGATCCCGCCGTCTCGGACCGCTTCGTCCGCGACGCCCTCGACGGTGCCGCCGCCCGCGGCGTGACGGGCATCGTCGACCTCGACATGGCGTGGAACGCGGATGCCTGGGCCCGGCGCCTGGACGCCGGCTTCGACAGCCTGCGCGTCTCGTTCGGCGTGTACCCCGACCTCCTCGACCGCGCGATCGCCGTCGGACTGGCCACCGGCGACGCCGTCGACCCGCTCGGGCTGGTGCGCATGGGCTCCCTGAAGGTCATCACCGACGGCTCCCTCGGCACGAGGACCGCCGCGTGCTCGCATCCGTACCCCGACGATCCGCACAACACGGGTGTCCTGACGGTGGCTCCCGACGAGTTGGTGGAGCTGATGATCCGGGCCACCGGCGCCGGGCTCTCCTGCGCGATCCACGCGATCGGCGACGTCGCGAACTCGCACGCGTTGGACGCCTTCGCCCTCACCGGCGCCACGGGCACGATCGAGCACGCTCAGCTCGTCGCGCACGCCGACATCCCACGCTTCGCTCGACTCGGCGTCGGTGCCAGCGTGCAGCCCGAGCACGCCGTCGACGACCGGGACCTGACCGATTCGGTGTGGGCGGCGCAGACCGCGCTGCCGTACCCGCTGCGCGCCCTCGCCGAATCGGGGGCGAATCTGCTCTTCGGATCGGATGCCCCGGTGTCGCCGCTCGACCCGTGGGCCGCGATGGCGGCCGCCGTCCACCGCACCCGCGGGGGACGCGATCCGTGGCGCCCCGAGCAGAATCTCGACGCGGCGACCGCGCTCGCGGCGTCGACGGCGGGCGGCTCCGCCACCGGGAGTGCGCTCGAGCCCGGCCTGACCGCGGACCTCGCCCTGATCGACCGCGATCCTCTCGCCGCCGACGACCCCGGTCTCCGCGCGACACGCGTGGGCGCGACGACGGTCGCAGGCCGGCTCACCCACATCGCCCCCTGAGGAGACCCCGATGACCGTGTCCGACCAGGCCACCCTGCTCGCCCTCCCGGAGGCGACCCCCGAGGTCGCCGACTCCGCCTTCGTCGCCGCCGGCGCGCGCGTGGTCGGCGCGGTCACCCTCGGCGACCGCGCGAGTGTCTGGTACAACGCGGTCCTCCGTGGCGACAGTGCGCCGATCTCGATCGGTGCCCGCAGCAACGTGCAGGACGGCGTCGCCGTCCACGTCGACGCCGAACACGGTGTCGAGGTGGGGGAGGACGTCTCGATCGGCCACAACGCCGTCGTCCACGGCTGCCGCATCGGCGACGGCACCCTCGTCGGGATGGGCTCGGTGATCCTCTCCGGCGCGGTCATCGGTGCGGGATGCCTCATCGCCGGGGGAGCGGTCGTGCTCGAGGGCGCCGTCATCCCCGACGGCTCGCTGGTCGCGGGAGTCCCCGCGACGGTGCGTCGCCCCCTCACCCCGGAGGAGCGGGCGGGGATCCTCCGCAACGCCGCGATCTACCTCGACCACTCCGCCCGTCACGGCGACGCGGCGTGAGGCGGCTTTTCAGCGTCGCCATAGCGGGCCTCATCTAGGCTTCCTCCATGCGCGACCGCCCCCTCCTCCCGCTCTGGCTGGCCCTGCCCGTGGCGGTCGCCGGCGGCGCCGTCCTGCACCTCGCCTTCCCCGACATCGGGGTCTGGCCGCTCGCCTTCGTCGGCGCGGCGATGACCCTGGTGACGCTCATCGGCCGGTCCGCATGGGGTGCGGTCGCTGTCGGTGCGGCGTTCGCGGCATCCTTCTACCTGCTGCACATCGCGTGGATCACCCGCTACCTCGGCCCGATCCCGTGGTTCGCCCTCGCCGGGGTCGAGACGGTGCTGAATGCCGTGGGCGCGATCGCCATCACGCTGGCCTACAGATGGTTGCCGAAGGTGCTGCCCGGCCCGTGGGCGCGCGTCGCCGCACTGCCTGCCCTCGTGGCCGCCGCCTGGACGGCGCGCGAGCAGTTCGTCGGATCGTGGCCGTACACGGGGTTCCCGTGGGCGCGGCTCGGGATGAGTCAGTCCGACGGTCCGCTCGCCGAGCTCGCCTCGTGGCTCGGCGTCAGCGGCCTGACCTTCGTCATGGTCTTCCTGACGGCCGCCGTCATCGAGGCCGTCCGCCTGCGGGTGTGGCGTCGCGTACGGCTCGCCGTGCCCGCGGCCGTCGCCGCCGCCCTTCTCCTGCTGGTACCGCAGTTCCCGACGACGGATGCCGGGACGATGCGTGTCGGCGCGGTGCAGGGGAACGGCCCGTCGGGGTACTTCGACCAGCGCGAGCCCTACGCCGTCTTCCGCGCCCAGCTCGCCGCCACGCAGCCCCTGATCGGCCAGGACCTCGACCTCCTGCTGTGGCCGGAGGGAGGCGTCGACGCCGACCCGATCAACAACTCCTCCATCGCCGATGCGCTCGACGACCTCTCCACCCAGGTCGACGCGCCGCTCCTGGTGAACGCCGCGACCGAGCGCGGCGACAAGATCTACAACACCTCGATGCTGTGGCAGGCCGGCGCGGAGAACCCGCTCGCACTCCACGACAAGACGCGTCCCGTCCCGATGGGGGAGTACGTCCCCGACCGATGGTTCTTCGAAGCGCTCGCGCCCGACCTCGTCGGGTTGATCCAGCGTGAGTACACCCCGGGCACGAACCCGCCCTTCTTCGACGTGGACGGCGTCGGCGTCGGGCTGGCCATCTGCTTCGACGTGATCTACGACGACGTCATCTGGGACGGTGCCCGCGACGGCGCCGAGGTCTACATGTTCCAAACGAACAATGCCGACTTCCGCGGGACCGACGAGAACGTTCAGCAGCTCGGTTTCGCCCGCATGCGCGCCATCGAGACGGGCCGCTCGGTCGTCAACATCTCCACCGTCGGGACCAGCCAGGTGATCGCCCCGGATGGCTCCGTCATCGACGGCCTCGCCGCCGACACGGCCGGGGCGCTCCTGGTCGACGTGCCGCTACGATCCGGACTCACCCCCGCGGTCGTCCTCGGTCCGGCCCTCCAGTGGCTGCTGGGGTGGTCGGCGCTTCCGATGCTCGTCCTGCTCGGGATCCTCGCCCGCAGGCGCACAAAAGCGGCGCCGTCCGAAGAGGACGACGCCGCTGGAGTGTGAGGGTCAGGCGCTCAGCTTGTCCGAGCTGCCGCCGCGACGGGCGCGCAGCAGAGCGAGCCGCTCCTCCAGGAGCTCCTCGAGCTCGGGGATGGTGCGACGCTCCATCAGCATGTCCCAGTGGGTGCGTGCGGCCTTGTCACCGGAGTGGTCGACCACGGCGACCGTGTCGCCGATGCGTCGAACGGCCTCGGAACCGCAGGTGCGGCACTCCCAGGCCTCGGGAACCTCGGCGTCTGCCGCGAACGTGAGAACAGTCTCGCGCTCGCACTGGGTGCAGACGTAGGTGTGGTTGGTGCGCTCCACGAACACGACGCCCTCTTCGCTCTGTAGGCTCGAAGCGCCGAGACGCATGCCGCGCAGGCTGCGATCTGCCATTGTGTGGTCCTCTCGTCGTCGTCCTCAGGTATAACGAACTCACCTGTGCGGATCATCCGAGAAGACCTCAACGAGTGTGCTATTCACAGCCGATCTCCAGGACCGCCGGTTATACGCGAGATGCCCTCGTCGAGACGCCGACATCGGTCCGATCGGTCACGACGCCGTCGACGCCCATGTCCCACAGATGGCGCATGCGAGCGGGGTCGTCGACGGTCCACACGTGCACCTCGACGCCCGCCGCGTGCGCGGCGTCGATGAGGCGCGGGGACAGGATCCGGATGCCGCGATGACGCTCCGGGATCTGGAGCGCGTCGAGCCCCTCGAGGTGCCGCGCCGCGAGGCGGGGGAGCCGGGCCGTGACAGCCGCCAGCACCCGCGCGAGCGTGCGCGACCCCGCGGACGTCGCCGGCTCACCACCCCGCCCGCGGGCCGAGGTCAGGGCCGCGGCGCGGCGGGCGTCCGAGAAGCTCGTGAGGAGCACGCGGTGCGACTCGCGCGCGGTGAGCCTGCCGACGGGTTCGGCCGCGGCATCCGCCTTCACGTCCAGATTGAACCGCGCGTCCGGGAACGCATCGAGGACATCGGGCAGCACGGCGAGGCCGCCGCGCGTCGACATGATCTCGACGAGTTCGCGGGTGCGGACGGTCGCGACGGGGCGGGGGTCTCCGGTGACGCGTCGCAGATCGTCGTCGTGGAAGAGGATCACGTCGCCGTCGGCGGTGACGTGGCAGTCGGACTCGAGGTAGACGGTGCCGGTCGCGCGCGCGGCGGCGAGGGCGGCGACGGAATTCTCGACGACCTGCTCGGAGTCCGGCGGCACGAACCCGCGATGGGCGAGCACCCGCGGTGCCTCCTCACCGAGGAACCACGGATGCGTCATGGTGCCGGTGTCGTCCCGTCCGTCGGCCGGGCGGGTCCGCCGAACGCGGTGCTGAACGACTTGAGGGCATCGGTGAACTCGCTGGGGATGACCCAGAGCTTGTTCGACGCCCCTTCGCTGATCTTCGGCAGAGTCTGCAGGTACTGGTACGCGAGCAGCTTCTCGTCGGGGTCGCCCTTGTGGATCGCGTCGAAGACGTACTGGATCGCCTGGGCCTCGCCCTCGGCGCGGAGGACGGCTGCCTGCTTGTCACCCTCGGCCCGGAGGATCTCGGCCTGCCGGCGGCCCTCCGCTTCGAGGATCTGGGACTGTTTGGACCCCTCGGCGGTGAGGATCGCGGCACGCCGGTCGCGTTCGGCGCGCATCTGCTTCTCCATGGAGTCCTGGATGGACACGGGCGGATCGATCGCCTTCAGCTCGACGCGCGAGACGCGGATGCCCCACTTGCCGGTCGCCTCGTCGAGGACGACACGCAGCTGCGTGTTGATGTTGTCGCGGCTGGTGAGGGCCTCTTCGAGGTTCAGACCACCCACCACGTTGCGGAGCGTCGTCGTCGTGAGCTGTTCGACGGCACCGAGGTAGTTGTTGATCTCGTACGTCGCCGCGCGTGCGTCGGTCACCTGGAAGTAGACGACCGTGTCGATGGAGACGACCAGGTTGTCCTCGGTGATGACGGGCTGCGGCGGGAAGGACACCACCTGTTCGCGCATGTCCACCAGCGGGAGGAGCCGGTCGATGAAGGGAACGAGGAGGTTCAGGCCGGGGGAGAGGGTGCGCTGATAGCGACCCAACCGCTCCACGACACCCGCGTACGCCTGCGGGATGATCCGGATGGAGCGGAACAGGACGACGACGACGAAGATCGCGACGACGACCAGGAGGACGACGACGAAGATCTGGCCGACGAACGCGCCGACGTCGACGCGGGCGGGGAAGGTCATGCGGGGTTCCCTTCTTCGGGTGCCACCACGACGGTGGCGCCGCGGACGGCGGTGACGGTCACACGTTGACCCGGTATGACGGATGCCGTGGCGTCGAGCAGACGGGCGGTCCAGGTCTCGCCGTTGTCGAGCTTGACCGAGCCGTCGCCGTCCACGAACGCCGAGACCGCCCGCGCCGACATCCCGGTGAGCGCGTCGACGTTGGTCGGGACGTGCTGGCTGGAGCGATGCAGGGCGCGCAGCAGGAGCGGGCGGATCGTGAAGAGGAGGAGCGCCGACACCGCGGCGGCGGCGAGCACCTGGAGCCACCACACCCCTCCGGCGAGGTTCGCGCCGAGGCCGCCGATGAGGGTGCCGGCGGCGAGCATCAGGAACGTGAACTCGAGGGTGAGCAGCTCGATGATGACGAAGAGGACCGCGAGCACCAGCCAACCGATCCACAGGTACTGGATGAGATCGGGGAACATCGTCGGCTCCTTCGGTGAGCGTGTCCTCGCACCCTACCAACCGGGGTCGACGGCCAGGCCGAACCGCCCCCGATTGATAGGCTCGTCCCCGTCCCGTCCGTCTCGTGCACCCGCCGAGCACCCCGCAGGAGTCCCCATGTCGCAGCCCGTTCCCGCCGCATCCCTGACCGGCCAGACCGCCCTCGTCACCGGATCGTCCCGCGGGATCGGCGCCGACACCGCCCGCTACCTCGCGCAGGCGGGCGCGAACGTCGTCATCAACTTCCGCAACAAGGCACCGCGCGCCGAGAAGCTCGCGACGGAGCTGCGCGGCCTCGGAGTCGATGTGCTCACGGTCGGTGCGGACCTCACGGATCCGGCATCCGTCTCGGAGATGTTCGCCGCGGTGAAGGAACGCTTCGGTTCCCTCGACATCCTCGTGCTCAATGCCTCCGGCGGCATGGAAGGCGGCATGGCCGAGGACTACGCACTGACGCTCAACCGCGACGCCCAGGTGGGAGCCCTCGAGGCGGCGCTCCCGCTGATGTCCGAAGGCAGCCGGGTCGTGTTCGTGACGAGCCACCAGGCCCACTTCATCGAGACCACGCCGACCATGCCCGAGTACGAGCCGGTCGCTCGCTCCAAGCGCGCCGGCGAGGACGCCCTCCGCGAGCGGATCCCGGCCCTGACCGAGAAGGGCGTCGAGTTCGTCGTCGTCTCGGGCGACATGATCGAGGGCACGATCACGGCGACCCTGCTCGAGCGTGCGAACCCCGGAGCGATCGCGGAGCGCCGCGAGAGCGCCGGCAAGCTCTACAACGTCGCGGAGTTCGCCGCCGAAGTCGCCCGGGCCGCCGTCGAGCCGATCCCGGCCGACCACACGCGTCTCATCGGCGACACCAGCTCCTTCGGCGCCTGACACCGCCGGTCGGTCAGGCCGAAGGCCCCAGCAGCAGCACCACGAGGAACAGCACGGGGACGCATCCGATCGTCGTCAGGAAGACGGTGTCGCGCGCGATGGTCCTCCCCGTCGCGTACCGTTGCGCGTAGTTGAAGACGTTCTGCGCGGTCGGGAGGGCCGCCAGCACGGTGACGACGAGGACCTCGGCAGAGGAGAGGCGGAACAGTAGCGCCGCCACGACCCATGCCACCGCCGGCATGGCGAGCAGCTTGAGCCCGCTCGCCAGGAGGATGTCGCGGCGTCGTCCCGTCGTCCCCAGCACGTGTTGACCGTTGAGCGAGATGCCGTAGCTGATGAGCAGGATCGGGACCGCGGCGTTCGCGACCAGCTGCAGCGGGTCGAGGACGATCGGTGGGAGCGGGATGCCGGTGGCCGACACGATCGTGCCGAGGAGCGAGCCGACGACGATCGGGTTGGTGATCGTCCGCCGCAGGATCGGCCAGGGCCGCCGCCCGGTGGGGGAGCTGAGCGCCTCGAAGATCGCCATCGTGATCGGGGTGAGCACCAGGAGCTGGAACAGGATGACGGGAGCGGGGTAGGCCGCGCTTCCGAGGACGTAGAGCGACAGGGGGATGCCGATGTTGTTCGAGTTCACCTGCCCCGCCGACAGCGCGCCGATGAGCACCTCGCCGGCCGGGCGCCGCCAGATGACGCGCGCGACGAGAACGTAGACGGCGAACATGGCGACCGCCGCGATCGCCGAGACCGGCAGCAGCGACGAGAAGAGCGTGCGGACGTCGGCTTGGGACAGGACCACGAACAGCAGGAACGGGCTCAGGACGAAGAAGGTCAGCCTGCTGAGCACCTGCTCACCAGTCGGGCCGAGCAGATCGATGCGCCCGATCAGCCATCCCACGGCGATCGCGACGCCGATGACGAGGAATCCCGTGAGGACTGCGAGCACCCTTCGAGCCTAGGGCGGGTCTCCCGTTGCGGAGGACCGGGGGAGAGGCTATCGTTTTTCGATAGATTGAGATCGAAAGGCGATGATGAGCACAGCAACGATCCTGACGCTCCGAACGGCGCTGGTGGCGTCCCTCGTGGGCTCGCTCCTCGTGCAGGTCGGCATCCTTCCCGCGATCTGGCGGGACCTCGAGACCGTGCCGCTCGCGTGGCGGGTGGCCGCCGTCTCGATCCTCGCACTCTGGGTCGTGTGCCTGCAGGTCGTCGCGGTGTGCATCTGGCGGCTCGTCTCGATGGCCGCCGTGGAGGCCGTGTTCTCGGTCGGTGCTTTCCGCTTCGTCGACATCATCATCGGTGCGATCACGGTCGCCGCCGTCCTGACCGCCGGCCTCGCCACGCTGCTCGTGCCCGGAGACGTCGCCCCGGGTGTCGTCGGCCTCATCTACGGAGCCGCCGTGGCGACCGGGGGAGTCGCGCTCGTCGTGGTCGTCATGCGCTCACTGCTGCGCAAGGCGATCGAGATGCGCACCGAGCTGGACGAGGTGGTCTGATGCCGATCATCGTCGACATCGACGTCATGCTCGCACGGCGGAAGATGGCCGTCGGGGACCTCGCCGCACGCATCGGCATCACGCCGGCCAACCTCGCCGTCCTGAAGAACGGTCGCGCGAAGGCGGTGCGCTTCACCACCCTGGATGCGCTGTGCGAGGTGCTGGAGTGCCAGCCCGGCGACCTCCTGCGCTGGAAACCGGAGGCATCGATCCAGGACGAGTCCTGAACGTCTGCGCTCGCCGGCACGTCCGCGAGACTACACGTGCGCTCCGAGACCGTGGCCTCACCCCGCCGTCTGGGCGCGCGCCTGCAGTTTCGCGGGGATAGAGATGGCACCAGCACTCATGAGCGATCGAAAACAGCCGATAATGCACATTATGTCAACTCAATGATGCGAGCGCTCGGCCCCGCTCTCCTCGACCGAGTGCGCTGCGGACGGTGATCGAGCTCGAGCAGCCGCTCCCCGTCACCGCCCGGTTCGTCCGCGCCGCCGAGCTCGGCCCGCTGCACGAGTGAGCGGATGCGGCGTCAGGCGCCGACCGTGACCCCCGGCGAGAAGGCGACGTAACCCGAGAAGTCCGCACCGACGCGGTCGAACGCCGACGGGTACGGGTTCGGGTACGACCAGGCGCCGTCCGCGAGGCGCTCGGAACCCGCTTCGATGTGGAAGTACTGGCACTCGCCCTTCCACGGACACGTGTACGGCGTCGGACTCTCGACGAGCACGCCGTCCTTCACCGAAGAGGGCGGGAAGTAGGCGTTCCCCTCGATGCGGATGATCTGGTCGTCGTCCGCCTCCGCGATGACGGTGTCGCCGATGGTGGCCTTCATGTCGTCCTCCGTTCGCCCGGGTGGGGTGGAGCCAGCGTACGCCCGCCGGAGAGTAGCGTGGGCGGGGTGAGTCGAACCGGTCCGAGCGTGCGCGCATGGATCATCTGGGGCACCGGCGTCGCCGCGTACGTCCTCGCCGTCACCAACCGCACCTCGCTCGCCGCGGTCGGCGTCGACGCGGCGGACAGGTTCCAGGCGGATGCCGCGACCCTGTCGTTGTTCGCGGTCGTCCAGCTGGCCGTCTACGGCGGGATGCAGATCCCCGTCGGCATCCTCCTCGACCGCTTCGGCTCGCGTCCGATCATGACCGCCGGCATGGTCCTCATGGCCGTCGGTCAGCTGACGATGGCCCTCTCCCCCAGCGTCGGTGTCGCCATCGTCGCGCGCATGCTCCTCGGTGCGGGGGATGCGGCGGTGTTCCCGGGTGTGCTCCGCCTCGTCGCGACCTGGTTCCCCGCGCAGCGCGGACCGCTCATGGTGCAGCTCACCGGCATCCTGGGTCAAGCGGGTCAGCTCGTCGCCGTCATCCCCATCGCGACGATCCTCCACGCGACCTCCTGGTCGGTCACCTTCGGCGGGATCGCCGGACTGTGCGTCCTGTTCGCCGTCCTCGTGTTCGCGCTCGTCCGCAACCGTCCACCGGACCTCGCGCGCGACGTCAGCGTCGACACCGACACGGGGGCGATCCGGGTCGTGACCTCGACGATCGACACCGGTGTCGGCATCCGCGCCGCCCTCGCGCATCCGGGCACCCGTCTCGCGTTCTGGTCCCACTTCACGACCCCCTTCGCGGGCACGGCGTTCATCCTCCTGTGGGGTTTCCCGTACCTGACGGCGGGCGAGGGCCGGACCGTCGCCGAGGCGGGCGCCCTCACCTCGCTCTACGTGTTCGCCGGCATGGCCCTCGGCCCCGTCCTCGGCGAGCTCTCGCGGCGCGTCCCGCACCGGCGCTCCCGCGCGCTCGTCCTGCCGGCCGTCGGCTTCCAGTTCGCGGCGTGGTCGGCCGTCATCCTGTGGCCGGGCCCCGCGCCCCTCTGGCTGCTGATCGTCCTCCTCGTCGCCCTGGCGATGGGAGGCCCGGCGTCGATGATCGCCTTCGACCACGCCCGCACGCACAATCCGTCGCACCGGCTCAGCACCGCGACGGGCGTCACGAACGCCGGCGGCTTCCTCGCCGCGCTGCTGGCGATCTTCGCGATCGGCCTCGTCCTCGACCTCCAGGGCTCGGGCACCCCCGACACCTACCGGCTCGAGGCCTTCCGCATCGCCTTCCTCGTCCAGATCCCGCTGTGGCTCGTGGGCGCGACGTTCATCAGCATCGAGCGGCGGCGCACCCGCATCCACCTCGGGATGGATCCGCCCCGCCGGCCGCGCCGGTGACCGCCCGCACGACGAAGGCCCGCCCCCTGGGGGACGGGCCTTCGAAGTCTGTCACGCGTCAGTACGTGCCGTCTCCCGACGTGCGCGTCTCGGAGCGGGTGACCCGCTCCCCCGCAACAGGGTCGACCGTTCGGACGGTCGACTCGCTGGAACGCCGCCGCAGCATCAGCACGAGACCGATGATGAAGACGACAGCGCCGGCGGCCATCATGATGTAGCCGATCATGTCGAGGTTGACGTACTGGACGTCGACGTTGACGGCGAACACCAGGATGGCCCCGATGACGAACAGCACGATTCCGGTTCCGATGCTCATGCGCACACTCCCTTTCTAGGCTGTGTGCTCCGATCATCCCGGATGCTGGAAAGATCCTGGACCCTCTTGACAGGACGGCCTGACCCGGTTCAGCGCGGCTCGACCGTCAGCCAGTCGGCGAACTTCGGCTCGCGTCCGTCTCCCGACGAGGTGCCCGTGAGCCGGCGGCGCAACCACGGCCCGAGATGCTCGCGGAAGTAGCGTCCGCGACCGAGGGCGACCGCCGTGTCCTCCTCCCCCAGCCGCCACCACTCGGTCGGGGGCTGCTCCCCCAGCGCCTCCAGGACGCGCGCAGCGACGCGGTGATGCCCGCGCGCGTTCATGTGCAACCGGTCCGCCGACCAGAACGACGGCTCCGAGAGCTCGCGGTCGGGCCAGTTCAACGCGACGACCAGGTCGTGGCGTCCGCGGATGCGGTCGGTCACCGCGCGAGACAGTTCGTCGCCGCGGCGCTGGATGAGGCCCGCCAGCGGCAACTGCGCGGACGGGTTCGCCCCCGACAGGACGATCATCGTGACGCCCTCCTCGTCGCAGCGGCGGAGCACGTGCGAGAACGCGTCGGCGATGCGCGCGATCGGCGTGCGCGGACGCAGCATGTCGTTGCCGCCGCCGTTGAAGGACAGGTGAGTCGGCCGGAGGGCGAGCGCGCGTTCGAGCTGCTCCTCGACGATCGGCTGCATGAGCTTGCCGCGGATGGCCAGGTTCGCGTACGAGATCGCTGCGCCGCGGGAATCCGCCCAGCCCTGCGCCACGAGGTCCGCCCAGCCGCGGACACTCCCGTCCGGCAGCTCGTCGCCGACACCCTCCGTGAACGAGTCCCCGATCGCGACGTAGCGGATGTCCTGCGGCATCCCTCCAGCGTAGGACGCGCTCACTCGGCGAGGCTCCGCCCTCGGGACTCGGCGAGCCCCCACGTCGCCGCGGCGGCGACGGCGAAGAACGCGCTGAGGACGACGAAGACCACCGGGACGCCGCCGATCGCCTGGAGTGCGGGGACGGCCGGCGGCGCCAGGATCGACGCGATCCGGCCGATGCCGGCTGCCCAGCCCGCCCCCGTTGCGCGCAGCGACGTCGGATAGGTCTCGGGGGTGACGGCGTACAGGGCGCCCCAGGCGCCCAGGTTGAAGAACGAGAGCGCCATCCCGGCCCCGAGGATCAGGGGCACCGTCGTCGCCTGGCCGAAGACGATCGCCGCCACCGCGGAGCCCGCGAGGAAGACCGACAACGTGGCGCGACGCCCCCACACCTCGATGAGCCAGGCGGCGACCGCGTACCCCGGTACCTGGGCGAGCGTGATGATGAGGGTGAACTCGAAGCTGCGCACGAGACCGAACCCCTGCGCGACGAGGAGCGTCGGGATCCAGATGAACGCGCCGTAGTAGGAGAAGTTCACGCAGAACCACACGGCCCACAGCGCAGCGGTGCGCCGTCGCATCCCTGGCGCCCAGAGTCCTCGCAGCCGCATCGCCACGGTCGTGGCCGGAGCGGCCGGCGCCTCGACCGCGTCGACCGCGGCCGGAGCGAGGCGTCCGAACACCGCGGGAGAGGACTCGAGCCCCGCCACGACCCGTTCGGCGTCCGCCGTCCGCCCGCGGGAGGCGAGCCAGCGCGGCGACTCCGGCAGTCCCCAGCGCACGACGAGCGCGTAGACCGCGGGGATCGCGCCGATCGCGAGCGCCCACCGCCACCCCTCCGCGGCCGTCGGGATCACGAGGTACCCGATGAGCGCGGAGGCCGTCCATCCGACCGCCCAGAACGCCTCGAGCACGACGATGATGCGTCCCCGCATCCGTGCCGGTGCGAACTCGCTCACGTAGGTGCTCGCCACGGGCAGTTCGGCGCCGAGACCCAGGCCGACGACGAAACGCAGCGCGATGAGCGCGACGAGACCGCCCGCGAGCGCACTCGCGCCCGTCGCGATGCCGTAGACGAGGAGCGTCAGCGCGAAGACGGAGCGGCGTCCGATGCGGTCGGCGAGCAGTCCGCCGACGGTGGCGCCGACCGCCATGCCGGCGAAGCCCGCCGAGGCGATCCACGACGTCTGCGAGGTCGACAGCTGCCACTGGTCCACAAGGGCCGCGATGACGAAGGAGATGAGCCCGACGTCCATCGCGTCGAGCGCCCAGCCCGTTCCCGATCCGGTGAGGACGCGCAGGTGGGTGCGCGTGAACGGCAGCCGATCGAGACGGGCGGTCAGCGTGCCGGTCGAGGTCGAGGTCATCCCTGCATCGTACGAGGGTCGGGGCCGCGCCCGGGTCACTCGCCGAGCATCTCGCGCACGAGCGGGATGACCTTCGTGCCGTAGAGCTCGACCGAGCGCATGAGCTTGTCGTGGCCGAGGGTGCCGTTGGCGTACTTCAGGTCGAAGCGGCCGGCCCCCAGGGTCCTCACCGTGTCGGCGATCTTCCGCGCGACGGTCTCGGGCGAGCCGGCGTAGATCGACCCCTCGGGTCCGATCTCGTGCTGGAACCGCATCCGGCTGTAGGGTGGCCAGCCGCGGTCGCGGCCGATCGTGTTGTTCTGCGCCTCGAAGCCCGGGTACGCCTCCTCCCACGCCTGTTCGTCGGTGTCGGCGATGTGACCGGGCGAGTGGATGCCGATGGGCTGCGCCTCGGTGCCGAGCTCGCCGATCGCGCGGTGGTAGAGGTCCACGTACGGGCGGAAGCGCGCGGCCGGGCCCCCGATGATGGCGAGCATGAGGCCGTACCCGTAGCGGGCGGTGCGGATCACCGATTCGGGGGATCCCCCCACGCCGACCCAGGCCCGGATGCCCGCCTCGGTCTTCGGGAAGACGTCCGCCTGCTGCAGTGCGGGGCGGGTCGTCCCCTGCCACGTCACCGGCTTCTCCTGGCGCAGGAGCGAGAACAGCTCGAGCCGCTCCTCGAAGAGCGTCTCGTAGTCCGACAGATCGAAGCCGAAGAGCGGGAAGGACTCAATGAACGACCCGCGCCCGAGGATCACCTCGGCGCGCCCCTCGGAGATCGCTGCGAGCGTCGCGAAGCGCTCGTAGACGCGTACCGGGTCGTCGCTGGAGAGGACGGTTACGGCCGTCCCGACCCGGATCCGTTCGGTGCGCGCGGCGATCGCGGACAGCACGATCTCGGGGCTCGAGACGGCGTACTCGGCGCGGTGGTGCTCCCCGACCCCGATGAAGTCGACCCCCACCTGATCGGCGAGTTCCGCCTGCGCCAGCAGGTTGCGGATCGCCTGCGCGCCCGACACGCGCTCGCCCCGCTCGTCGACGGTGATGTCCCCGAAGGTGTCGAGGCCCAGCTCCACTGCGGTCATGTCCGCCCCTTTCATTCAGCTGAATGAACGATAACGGGGATGCCGGCTATTCCCGGCATCCCCGTTCGTCTGTCCGCGTCGTTCAGCCGTCGCGCAGAGCGGCCCGCAACGTGTCGAGACCGACGCCGCCGAGGCGGAGTGCCCGCATGTGGAACTGCTTGATGTCGAAGTCGGCGCCCCCGCGCTGCGCCGCCTCGTCGCGGATCTGCTCCCAGATGCGCTGGCCGACCTTGTACGACGGGGCCTGGCCGGGCCAGCCGAGGTAGCGATTCACCTCGAAGCGGATGAACTCGTCCGACATGTTGACGTTGCGACGCATGAACTCGAGCGCGTAGTCGGCATCCCACACCCCGGTGCCGTCCAGACGCGGCTTGCCGAGGTGCACGCCGATGTCGAGGACGACACGGGCGGCGCGCATCCGCTGACCGTCGAGCATCCCGAGGCGGTCGGCCGGGTCGTCGAGGTAGCCGAGCTCGGCCATCAGGCGTTCGGCATAGAGCGCCCAGCCCTCGGCGTGGCCGCTCGAGCCCGCCAGGAGTCGGCGCCACGAGTTGAGCTCTGCGCGGTTGTAGACGGCCTGGGCGATCTGCAGGTGATGCCCGGGGACGCCCTCGTGGTACACGGTCGTGAGTTCCCGCCAGGTGTCGAACGAGTCGACGCCCTCGGGGACCGACCACCACATGCGCCCGGGCCGCGAGAAGTCGTCGGTGGGCCCGGTGTAGTAGATACCGCCCTCGTTCGTGGGGGCGATCATGCACTCGAGGCGACGGATCGGCTCGGGGATGTCGAAGTGCGTGCGGCCGAGTTCCTCGACGGCGCGGTCGCTGGTCTCCTGCATCCAGGCCTGCAGCGCCTCGGTGCCGTGGAGCTTGCGGCTCTCGTCCTGCTCGAGGAAGGCGACCGCCTCCTCGACGGTGGCGCCGCTCTTGATCTCGTTCGCGATGGCCTCCTGCTCGGCGACCATGCGGGCCAGTTCCTCGACCCCCCACTCGTAGGTCTCGTCGAGGTCGATCGTCGCGCCCAGGAAGCTGCGGGAGTGGAGGGCGTAGAGCTCCCGGCCGACGGCGTCGGTCTCGGACGCGACGGGCACCAGCTCGTCGCGCAGGAATGTGGCGAGCTGATCGTAGGCGACCCGCGCGGCGCCGGCGTTGTCGGCGAGGTCGCGGGCCAGCGAGGCGGGGAGGTGTCCTTCGGCGGGCGCGGCCTCACCGACGAACGACGCGAAGAAGCCCGTGTCGCTCGTGTAGCGCGCGATCTGCGTCACGACCTCCCGGACCTGCCGCTGCGCGGGGACGACACCCTCCGAGATGCCCTGTCGGAGTGTCTCGACGTAACCGGCGAGGGCCCCCGGGATGGCGGCGAGGCGGGTGGCGACGACCGACCAGTCGTCGACCGTGTCGGTCGGCATCAGATCGAACACGGAGCGGATGTCCTGCGACGGCGAGGCGATGACGTTCAGGTCGCGCAGGTGCGACTTCGCCGCGTGGAGGTCGAGGTGGAGCCCCAGCTCGGCCGAGAGGTCCATCTTCGTGACATCGTCGACGTCGTCGACCGCGTCCGCGGCGTCGAGCGCGCGGAGCGTCTCGGCTGCAGCGGCGGCCAGACGCTCGTGCCCGGCGGGCGAGTAGTCGTCCAGTCGGCCGTTGTGCTCCGTGCGCCCGATGTAGGTCGCGAGGCTCGGGGAGAGTTCGGCCAGCGTGTCCACCCAGCGGTCCGCGATCGTGTCGATCGGAGTGGGTGTGCGTTGTGCGTCGGTCATCCTCCGAGCGTAGAGCGTCGCACGCTCCGCGTCAGTGAGCCGCCTCGTCCCAGTCGCCGCCCCGGCCGATCTGCACCTCGAGCGGCACCGAGAGGTCGGCCGCGTCGCCCATGCGCGTGCGGACGATCTGCTCCACGGCATCCCACTCCCCCGTGGCCACCTCGACGACGAGTTCGTCGTGGATCTGCAGCAGCACGCGTGAGCCGAGGCCCTGATCGAGGAGGTCCTGGTGGATCTCGACGAGGGCGATCTTCATAATGTCCGCAGCGCTGCCCTGGATGGGAGCGTTGAGCGCCGCCCGCTCGGCGTTCTCGCGGAGCACGCGGTTGGGACTCGTCAGGTCGGGGAACGGGCGGCGGCGGCCGAAGATCGTCTCGGTGTACCCGTCGATGCGGGCCTGCTCGACCGAGGACCGCAGGTAGTCCCGCACGGCGCCGAACCGCGCGAAGTACTCGAGCATGAGCTGCTTCGCCTCGGACTGCTCGATGCGCAGCTGCTTCGAGAGCCCGAACGCGCTGAGGCCGTAGACGAGCCCGTAGGACATCGCCTTGACCTTGGTGCGCATCGGAGCCGTCACCTCGGCGGGCTCGACGCCGAACACCCGGGCGCCCACGAACCGGTGCAGGTCCTCGCCCGAATTGAACGCCTCGATGAGGCCGGGGTCGCCGGACAGGTGCGCCATGATGCGCATCTCGATCTGGGAGTAGTCGGCCGTCAGGAGGGTCTCGTACCCCGCCCCGACCTCGAACGCCGCGCGGATCCGGCGCGACTCCTCGTTGCGGATCGGGATGTTCTGCAGGTTCGGATCCGTGCTCGAGAGCCGCCCCGTCTGGCTGCCGGTCTGGACGTAGGTCGTGTGGATGCGGCCGTCGTCGGCGATTCCGACCGTCAGCGACTCGATGATCTGGCGCAGCTTCGTGGCCTCGCGGTGCTGCAGCAGCAGGCCGAGGAACGGGTGCGGATTCGTGTCCTGCAGGTCGGCGAGGACCGCGGCATCCGTCGAGTACCCGGTCTTGGTCTTGCGGGTCTTCGGCAGTTCGAGCTGGTCGAACAGCACCTCCTGCAACTGCTTCGGCGAGCCGAGGTTCACTTCGCGCCCGATGATCGCGTACGCGTCCTGCGCGATCGCGTCGGCGCGGGCGGCGAGCTCGCCCGAGAAACCCGACAGCTTGTCGCGGGAGACCGAGACGCCCGCGAGCTCCATGTCGGCCAGGGCGTCGAGGGTCGGGAGCTCGATGTCGGTCAGCACCGCGGAGACGGATGCCGGGAGCTCCGCCCGCTCGGCGGCCGCGACGCGCAGGGCGAACCAGGCGAGCTGACCCGGGGTCGCGCCCTCGGTCTCGGGCACCAGCTGCGACGGGTCGGCCTCGGGGAGCTTCTCGTCCAGGTAGCGGTCGACGAGGTCGGCGAGGTTCTTGTCGGGCAGACTCGGCCGCAGCAGCCACCCGGCGAGGAGGACGTCGAATGCCAGGCCGCCGAGGCGCACACCCGCCCGGCGCAGCGCCTTCACCTGCGGCTTCGCGTCGACCATCACCTTCGGCGCGTCGCCCTGCAGCCACGGGGCGAGCGCCGTGCGGGCGGACTCATCCCACGCGGTCTCGCGCACCGCGTCCGTCGTCGCGACGCCGACGCGGGTCGGGAGCCCGCCGGCGACCGTGACGGTGAGGGCGAGCTCGCCGGTCTGCTCCGCCAGCCACGCCGCGAGGGTCGCGGCATCCGTCTCCTGCGGTTCGGGGGCCGCGACCTCGGGAGCGGGCGGCTCGGCGTCCGCACCGAACGCGTCGAAGACGCGCGGCAGGAGGGTCCGGAACTCCAGGCGGGCGAAGATGTCGCGGACCGCCTGCGTGTCCATCGGCTGGACCGCGAGGTCCTGCGGGGTGAGCTCGAGCTCGACGTCGCGCAGGAGGGCGTTGAGCTGACGGTTGCGGCGGACGTCGTCGAGGTGCTCGCGGAGGTTGCCGCCGACGACCCCCTTGATCTCGTCGGCGCGGTTCAGCAGCTCGTCGAGCGACCCGAACTGCGTGAGCCACTTGACCGCCGTCTTTTCGCCGACCTTCGGGACGCCCGGGAGGTTGTCGCTCGTCTCGCCGACGAGCGCCGCGATGTCGGGGTAGTTCTCGGGCGGCAGGCCGTACTTCTCCACGACGGCGTCCGGGGTGTAGCGCTTCAGCTGCGAGACCCCTTGCACGCTCGGGTAGAGCAGCGTCACGTCGTCGGTGACGAGCTGGATCGTGTCGCGGTCGCCCGAGCAGACGAGCACCTGGAAGCCGCTCTCGACACCCTGGGTCGCGAGCGTCGCCAGGATGTCGTCGGCTTCGACGTCCTCCTTCGTGAGGACCGGCACGCCCATCGCCGCGAGGCAGTCCTGCAGCAGCGGGATCTGCCCCTTGAACTCGGCCGGGGACTCGGACCGGTTCGCCTTGTAGTCCTCGTAGACGCGGCTGCGGAACGACTGCCGCGAGGTGTCGAACGCGACCGCGAGGTGCGTGGGACGTTCGGCCTTCACGAGGTTCACGAACATCGACAGGAAGCCGTAGATGCCGTTGGTGTGCTGGCCGTCCTTCGTCGAGAAGTTGTCGACCGGGAGCGCGAAGAACGCCCGGTAGGCCAGCGAGTGGCCGTCGACGACGAGCAGAGTAGGCTGTGCGGAGTCGCTCACCCAGCCAGCCTAGTTCGGGCGTGCGACATCGACTCCCCCGCAGCGGCGCCGGGTCGGCGCCACCCGAAGCCGAGGTCCGAGCCATGTCCGAGAACGCCCCCTCCCCCGACGCCCTCTCCGCCGGCGACGGCCTGAGCTGGGCGAAGGACCGCGGCCTCGGCGCCCTCGCCGACAAGATGGGGATCGAGCTCGTCGAGTTCACCCTCGAGAAGGCGGTGGCACGGATGCCGGTGGCCGGCAACACCCAGCCGGTCGGTCTCCTGCACGGCGGCGCCTACGTCGTGCTGGGCGAATCGCTCGGATCGATGCACGCCAACCTGCACGCG
Organism: Microbacterium sp. NPDC080220; assembly: GCF_040686395.1. Classification (NCBI taxonomy): domain Bacteria; kingdom Bacillati; phylum Actinomycetota; class Actinomycetes; order Micrococcales; family Microbacteriaceae; genus Microbacterium; species Microbacterium sp. NPDC080220. The sequence continues at coordinate 48,043 of NZ_JBFBOP010000001.1, read as the reverse complement.
CGACCCGGCCGCCTCGCCGTCGGCATCGACATCAACGCGACCCACACCCGCTCCGCGACGGAGGGCTGGGTGACGGGCGTGTGCACCCCGCTGCATCTCGGCCGCAGCCTCACGGTGCACGAGATCGTGGTGACCGACGACCGGGGCAGGCGGTGTTCGACGGTCCGGATCACCAACATGGTGCGGGACCGGCCGGCATCCTGACCCGGCTCAGCGCGAGACGGGGTACTTGAAGCCGATGTGCGAGTCGACGAAGCCCAGCCGCGTGTAGAACCGGTGCGCTTCGGTGCGCGCCGCATCCGACGTGAGCTGGACGAGGGATGCGCCCACCGCAGGTGCCGCGACGTCGGTGACCCACGTCATCATCGCGGCTCCGATCCCGCCCGAGCGCTCGATGCCGGCGACACGCACGGCCTCGACCATGAGGCGTGTGCTCCCCCGCCGCGCTATGCCCGGCACCACGGTCAGCTGCATCGTCCCGACGATACGACCCTCGCGCTCGACGACGAGCAGGTCGTTGCCCTCCGCGGCGAGGATGCGCCGCAGCCCCCGCAGATAAAGCGGGCGGTCATCCGATGCCGCGACGTCGCCGCGTCCCGCGCTCACGGGGTCGTCCGACAGCAGCACGATGATCGCGTCGAGGTCGCCCTCCTCCGCACCGCGAAGCGTGACCGACCCGCGACGCGAGGCGAGGTCGACCGGGAGATCGAGCTCGTCGATCACGGCGACCGCGTCAGGACTTCTTGGGCGCGAGCTGCTCGATGATCGCCTTCGCGACGTCCTGCATGGTCAGTCGGCGGTCCATCGACGCCTTCTGGATCCAGCGGAAGGCCTCGGGCTCGGACAGGCCCATCTTCTCGTTGAGCAGGCCCTTGGCGCGGTCGACGAGCTTGCGGGTCTCGAAGCGCTCGACCATGTCGGCGACCTCGGCCTCGAGCGTGATGATCTGCTCGTAGCGTGCGAGGGCGATCTCGATGGCCGGCAGGAGGTCGTTCGGGGTGAACGGCTTCACGACGTACGCGAGGGCGCCCGCCTCGCTCGCCCGCTCGACGAGCTCCTTCTGGCTGAAGGCCGTGAGCAGGACCACGGGAGCGACGTGGTTCTTGCTGAGCTTCTCCGCCGCGCTGATCCCGTCGAGGATCGGCATCTTCACGTCCATGATGACGAGGTCGGGACGCAGCTCGGTGGCCAGCTGGACGGCGGTCTCACCGTCGCCCGCCTCGCCGACGACGTCGAAGCCGCTGTCACGCAGGATCTCGACGATGTCGAGGCGGATCAGCGACTCGTCCTCCGCGACGACGACGCGTCGGGGAGCCGGGGCAGCCTGGGGGGCGATGGAGGGTTCCTGCTCAGTCACCCGTCCATCCTAGGCCAGGGCGACCCGTCATCCTGCGGTATCGTCGTTGAGGCTCGCGCCGGTGTGGCGGAATGGCAGACGCGACCGACTCAAACTCGGTTGCCCGAAAGGGCGTGTGGGTTCGACTCCCACCACCGGCACCACAGCGGAACGGCGCCCCCGCAGGGGCGCCGTTCCGTGTTCTCCGCGTCGTCAGCTGGTCCGACGACGGCCGACGATCAGGCCGTAGATCAGCAGGACGATGAGCGAGCCGCCGATGGCGAGCAGCCACGTCTGAATGCTGAAGAACTCTTCAAGGGGCGCGTTGAACAGCACGCTGCCCAGCCACCCTCCCAAGAGCGCTCCGACGACGCCCAGGATGAGCGTGACGAACCAGCCCCCGCCCTGCTTGCCCGGAAGGATCAGCTTGGCGATGGCGCCGGCGATGAGCCCCAGGATCAGAAAACCGAAGAATCCCATGATGACCTCCTGTGATCGGGTGGTGACTACCTGCCGCCCGACCCTACGCCCGCCGGAACCTCCGGCCGGAGGCCTTCCGCCGCGGCATCCCGAGTGCTAGAAAGCGGGCAGTCCCGAAGGACTGGCCGCTTCCGACGACCGTGAGGCGTCAGCTCTCCGCCTTGTAGATCGGTGCCTTGCCGTGGACGGCGTCGCCGATCTTGTGGATGCGGATGTCGTTGGTAGCCCCGATGATCCCGGGAGGGGAACCGGAGATGACCACGACCTTGTCGCCCTCCTCGAGGAGACCGCGCGAGAGGAAGTAGTCGTCGACCTGCAGGAACATGAGGTCCGTGTGGGCCACATGCTCGACGAGGGCCGACTGGATGCCCCACGTGATCGCCATACGGCGACGGATCGCCGGGTCGATCGCGAACGCCAGCATCGGGATGCCGGGGCGCAACCGCGACATGCGGCGGGCGGTGTCTCCCGACTCAGTGAACAGGCAGATGAACTTCGCCTCGACGAACTCGGCCACCTCGTTGGCAGCGAGGGTGATGATGCCACCCTGCGTGCGGGGCTTGGCCGTCAGCGGCGGGATGCGCTCGAGCCCGTGGGTCTCGGTGGCATCGATGATGCGCGCCATCGTCTCGACGACGCCGACGGGGTGCTTGCCGACGCTCGTCTCGCCCGAGAGCATGACGGCGTCCGCACCGTCGAGGACGGCGTTGGCGACGTCGCTCGTCTCGGCGCGGGTGGGGACGGGGTTCTCGATCATTGTCTCGAGCATCTGCGTCGCGACGATGACGGGCTTGGCCATGCGACGGCAGAGCTCGACCGCGCGCTTCTGCACGATGGGCACCGCCTCGAGCGGCAGCTCGACGCCGAGGTCGCCGCGGGCGACCATGATGCCGTCGAAGGCGTCGATGATCTCCTCGAGCGCGTCGACCGCCTGGGGCTTCTCGATCTTGGCGATGACGGGGACCTTGCGGCCTTCCTCCGCCATGATCTCGTGCACCCGCGTCACGTCGGCGGCGTTGCGCACGAACGAGAGCGCGATGATGTCGGCACCGGCCTGGAGACCCCAGCGGAGGTCGGCCTCGTCCTTCTCGGAGAGGGCGGGGACGTTGACGGCGACACCGGGCAGGTTGATGCCCTTGTTGTTGGACACGTAGCCGGCGACGATCACCTCGGTCGTGACGACGGGGCCTTCGACACCGGTGACCTGGACGCGGACCTTGCCGTCGTCGATCAGGAGGAAGTCGCCCTTCTTCACGTCGTCGGGCAGACCCTTGAAGGTCGTTCCGACGATCTCCTTCGTGCCGGCGATGTCCTCGGTCGTGATCTTGAAGACGTCGCCCACGGCGAGGAAGTGGGGGCCTTCGGCGAAGCGACCGAGACGGATCTTCGGTCCCTGAAGGTCCACGAGGACGGCGACGGCACGGCCGGCGTCGTCCGACGCCTTCCGGACGTTGGCCAGTCGGGCGTCGTGGTCGGCGTAGTCGCCGTGGCTGAGGTTGAAGCGGGTCACGTCCACACCGGCGTCGATGATCGCGCGGACCATCTCATAGCTCTCGGTGGCGGGACCCAGCGTGGCGACGATCTTCGCGCGTCTCACAGAAATAGCTCCGTCGGGTAGTGATTCGGGATCTGGGATCGGTTACAGCCTAGGCGTGCGGGAGACCGATCGCGACGTCGGTCGGACGGACCGGCGCCGGGAGGCTGGTCGATCCCATGAGGTACTCGTCGACAGCCGAAGCGGCCGCGCGTCCCTCCGCGATCGCCCAGACGATGAGGGACTGGCCGCGCCCGGCATCCCCCGCCACGAACACGCCCGGGGCGGTCGACTGCCAGTCATCGGCACGCTCGACGTTGCCGCGCGTGTCGAACACGGCGCCGAGCTGCTCCTCGAGGGCGGTGCGTTCGGGGCCGGTGAAGCCCATCGCGATGAGGACGAGGTCGGCGGGGATCTCGCGCTCGGTCCCGCTCTTGGGGACGCGGCGGCCGTCGACGAACTCGGTCTCGGCCACGCGCAGGGCGCGCACCTCGCCCGCCTCGTTGCCGAGGAACTCGACCGTCGAGGCGAGGTAGGAGCGTTCGCCGCCCTCTTCGTGCGCCGAGGCGACCTCGAAGATCGTGGGCATCATGGGCCACGGCTGGTGGTCCGGCCGCGACTTCGGCGGCTGCTTGCCGATCGCGAGGTTGGTGACGCTCAGCGCGCCCTGGCGGTGAGCGGTGCCGATGCAGTCCGCACCGGTGTCGCCACCCCCGATGACGACGACGTGCTTGCCCTCGGCGTGGATCTGGTGGGGAACCTGGTCGCCCGCGACGGCCTTGTTGGACTCGACGAGGTACTCCATGGCGAAGTGCACCCCGTCGAGGTCGCGCCCGGGGATCGCCAGGTCGCGCGGAACGGTGGCGCCGGTGGCGACGACGACCGCGTCGTAGCGGGCGCGCAGGTCCGCCCACGACAGGTCCTTGCCGATCTCGACCCCCGCGCGGAAGCGGGTGCCCTCGTCGCGCATCTGACGCAGGCGCGTCTCGAGGTGTCGCTTCTCCATCTTGAAGTCCGGGATGCCGTAGCGCAGCAGACCGCCGATGCGGTCGTCGCGCTCGTACACGGCCACGGTGTGACCGGCACGTGTCAGCTGCTGTGCGGCGGCGAGACCTGCGGGTCCCGATCCGACGACCGCGACCGTCTTGCCGGTGAGGCGCCCGGGGGGCTCCGCCTCGACCCACCCGTTCGCGAACGCCTCGTCGATCGTCGAGACCTCGATCTGCTTGATCGTGACGGCCGGCTGGTTGATGCCGAGCACGCAGGAGCTCTCGCAGGGTGCCGGGCACAGCCGCCCGGTGAACTCCGGGAAGTTGTTCGTGGCGTGCAGCCGCTCGATGGCCGCGCGGCCCTCGCCGCGCCACGTGAGGTCGTTCCACTCCGGGATGAGGTTGCCGAGCGGGCAGCCCTGGTGGCAGAACGGTACGCCGCAGTCCATGCAGCGGCCGGCCTGACGGCGGAGCACGGCCTGGTCGCCCTGCTCGTACACCTCCTTCCAGTCCATGATGCGGACGGGAACGGGCCGGCGCGGCGGCAGCTCGCGCTCGGTGACTTTGAGGAAGCCCTTCGGATCAGCCACCGGTCACCTCCAGGATGCGGGTCCAGACGACGTCGCTGTCGGGGTCGAGCCCCTCGGCGGCCGCCTCCTGGCGGGTTTTCAGAACGGCCGCGTAGTCCCGCGGCAGGACGCGCGTGAAGTTCGCGATCTCGGTGTCGAGATTCGCGAGCAGTCGCTCGGCGAGGTCCGATCCGGTCTCCTCGGCGTGACGGTTCAGCAGGTCGCGGAGGATCTCGACGTCGCCGGCACCCAGCTCGAGCAGCTCGAGTTCGCCGGTCGCGAGCGCCTCGCGGTTGATGAGGGCCCGATCGAGCCGGTAGATGTAGGCCGAACCGCCCGACATGCCCGCACCGAGGTTGCGCCCGGTCGGGCCGAGGATGACGGCGAGTCCCCCGGTCATGTACTCGAGCGCGTGGTCGCCGACACCCTCGACGACCGCGGTCGCGCCGGAGTTGCGGACGAGGAACCGCTCGCCGACGACGCCGCGCAGGAACATCGAGCCCCGCGTCGCGCCGTAGCCGATGACGTTGCCGGCGATGACGTTCTTCGATGCGTCGAAGGTCGCCGCACGCGGCGGCCGGACGACGATCTCGCCGCCGGAGAGTCCCTTGCCGACGTAGTCGTTCGAGTCGCCCTCCAGGCGCAGCGTGATCCCCGACGGGAGGAACGCGCCGAAGGACTGCCCCGCCGACCCGGTCAGGTTGACCTCGATCGTGCCGGAGGGCAGACCGTTCTCGCCGTGCACCTTGGTGACGTGGTGGCCGAGCATCGTGCCGACGGCGCGCTCGGTGTTGCGCACCGGCAGGTCGATCGTCAGGTGGCCGCCGTGCTCGACGACGTCGCGCGCCCGGTCGAGCAGGGCGACGTCGAAGTGCTCTTCGAGCTCGTGCTCCTGCTCCTGCACCCGGCGTCGCGGCGCGTCGTCGGAGAAGGCGGGACCCCGCAGGATGGGCGACAGGTCGAGGCCGTGCGCCTTCCAGTGGTCGACGGCGGGCTGCACGTCGAGGACCTCGGTGTGCCCCACGGCCTCGTCGATCGAGCGGAAACCGAGCTCGGCGAGGTACTCGCGGACCTCCTGGGCGATGAACTCCATGAAGTTGACGACGTGCTCCGCCTTGCCCGTGAAGCGCTTGCGCAGCTCGGGGTTCTGCGTCGCGACACCCACGGGGCAGGTGTCGAGGTGGCAGACGCGCATCATGATGCACCCCTCCACCACGAGCGCACTCGTCGCGAAACCGAACTCCTCGGCGCCCAGGAGCGCGGCGATGAGCACGTCGCGCCCGGTCTTGAGCTGACCGTCGGCCTGCACGACGACGCGGCCGCGCATGTCGTTGATCATCAGCGTCTGCTGCGTCTCGGCGAGACCGAGCTCCCACGGGGTGCCCGCGTGCTTGAGGGAGTTGAGCGGGCTCGCGCCCGTCCCCCCGTCATGGCCGGAGACGAGGATGACGTCGGCCAGCGCCTTCGCGGTGCCGGCCGCGACCGCGCCGATGCCCGACTGGCTCACGAGCTTGACGTGCACCCGCGCGGACGGGTTGGCGCGCTTGAGGTCGAAGATGAGCTGCTTGAGGTCTTCGATCGAGTAGATGTCGTGGTGCGGCGGGGGCGAGATCAGGCCGACGCCCGGGGTGCCGCCGCGCGTGCGGGCGATCCACGGGTACACCTTGCCGGGGGGCAGCTGACCGCCTTCGCCGGGCTTGGCGCCCTGGGCGAGCTTGATCTGGATGTCGTCGGCGTGCGTGAGGTACATGCTCGTGACACCGAAGCGTCCCGACGCGACCTGCTTGATGGAGCTGCGCCGCTCGGGGTCGAGCAGACGATCGACGTCCTCGCCGCCTTCACCCGTGTTGGACTTCGCGCCGAGACGGTTCATCGCGATCGCGAGGGTCTCGTGCGCCTCCTTCGAGATCGAGCCGTAGCTCATCGCGCCCGTCGAGAACCGCTTGACGATCGAGGACACCGGCTCGACCTCGTCGATCGGCACCGCCGGACGCACTCCGGTCTTGAGGCGGAACAGTCCGCGGAGCGTCTTGAGCTCGGCGGCCTGCTCGTCGATCAGGTGGGTGTACTCGCGGAAGATGTCGTACCGACGGGTCCGCGTCGCGTGCTGCAGACGGAAGATCGTATCGGGGTTGAAGAGGTGCGGCGAGCCGTCGCGACGCCACTGGTACTCGCCACCGGTCCACAGCCGCTCGTGCGCACGGGCGGCCTGGTCCGCCGGGTACGCGAACTCGTGACGGGCCAGGTTCTCGCGCGAGATCTCCTCGATCCCGATGCCGCCGAGCTTCGTCTCGGTGCCGGTGAAGTAGGTGTCGACGAACTCCTGCGACAGGCCGACGGCCTCGAAGACCTGCGCTCCCGCGTACGAGGACACCGTCGAGATGCCCATCTTCGACATGATCTTCAGCACGCCCTTGCCGAGCGCGTAGATCAGGTTGCGGACGGCCTTCTCGGGCTCGACACCGGTGATGTAGCCCGCGCGGACGAGGTACTCGACCGTCTCCATCGCGAGGTACGGGTTGACCGCCGACGCGCCGTAGCCGATCAGGGTCGCGACGTGGTGCACCTCGCGGACGTCGCCCGCCTCGACGACGAGACCGACCTTCATGCGGTTCTCGTTGCGGATGAGGTGGTGGTGCACCGACGAGAGCGTCAACAGGGACGGGATCGGAACCAGGTCCGAGGTGGAGTCGCGATCGCTGAGGATGATGAACTCGACGCCGTCGGCGATGGCGGCATCCACTTCGGCGTTGATCTCGTCGAGGCGCGCACGGAGCGAGTCCCCGTCGTCGTCGGCGCGGTAGAGACCGCGGATCGTGATGGAGCGCCGACCGGGGAGGGCGCGGTCGATGTTCTGCAGCTTCGCGAGTTCGTCGTTGTCGATGACCGGGAAGTCGAGCGTGATGACGCGCGTGTGGTCCGGTCCGGATGCCAGGAGGTTCCGCTCGGGACCGAGCCCGAGCCCGAGCGAGGTGACGACCTCTTCGCGGATGGAGTCCAGCGGCGGGTTCGTGACCTGCGCGAACTGCTGCACGAAGTAGTCGAACAGCAGGCGGGGACGCTCGCTGAGGACGGCGATGGGGGTGTCGGAACCCATCGCACCGAGCGGCTCGGCGCCCGTCTGGCCCATCGGCGTCAGGAGGATGCGGACCTCCTCCTCGGTGTAGCCGAAGGTGCGCTGGCGGCGCGTGATCGAGGCGATGGGGTGCACGATGTGCTCGCGCTCGGGGAGGTCTTTGAGGCGCACGCGACCCTCGTCCAACCACTCCTGCCACGGGTGCAGGGTGGCGAGGTCGCGCTTGATCTCCTCGTCCTCCACGATGCGCCCCTGCGCGGTGTCGACGACGAACATGCGTCCGGGCTGCAGACGACCGCGACGCTTGATGCGCTCGGGTTCGAAGTCGAGCACACCGGTCTCACTGCCGATGACGACCAGTCCGTCGGTGGTCTCGGTCCACCGACCCGGACGCAGGCCGTTGCGGTCGAGCGTCGCCCCCACGAGCGAGCCGTCGGTGAAGATGAGGGCCGCCGGGCCGTCCCACTGCTCCATCTGCATCGAGTGGTACTCGTAGAAGGCGCGCAGGTCGGCCGGGATGTCGGCCTGCTTCTCGTAAGCCTCGGGCACCATCATCATGATCGCGTGCGGCAGGCTGCGCCCGGTCAGCGTCAGCAGCTCGAGCACCTCGTCGAACGAGGCCGAGTCGCTCTGGCCCGGGCTGCAGATCGGCAGGAGCGGACGGATGTCGCCGAGCAGCTCGGACTCGAGCTGCGACTGACGCGCCCGCATCCAGTTGCGGTTGCCGTTGACGGTGTTGATCTCACCGTTGTGCGCCAGCATGCGCAGCGGCTGCGCGAGCGGCCACGACGGGAACGTGTTGGTGGAGTACCGCGAGTGGACGACGGCGAGCTCGGTCGCGAACCGCTCGTCCTGCAGGTCCGGGTAGAACGGCTCGAGCTGCAGGGTCGTGACCATGCCCTTGTAGCCGAGGGTGCGGCTCGAGAGCGAGACGAAGTAGGCGTCCAGCTCGTGCTGGGCGCGCTTGCGGAGGCGGTAGGTCCGCCGGTCGAGCGCGATGCCCGACAGCGCCGGCGCGTCGCCGACCGCCGGCCGCGACACGAACAGCTGCTCGAAGGCCGGACGGGCGTGGAACGCCAGCTTGCCGAGGTTCTCGTCGGCCGTCGGCACCACGCGCCAGCCGAGGACGGTGAGGCCCTCGCTCCGCGCGATCGCCTCGATCGCGCTCTTCTGGGCCGCGCGCTCGTCGTGGTCCGTCGGGAGGAACGCGAGACCCGCGGCGTACTCCCCCACGGGCGGCAGGTCGATGTCGACCACCGCGCGCAGGAACGCGTCGGGCATCTGCGTCAGGATGCCGGCGCCGTCACCGGTACCGGCATCCGACCCGATCGCGCCGCGGTGCTCGAGGTTGCGCAGCGCGGTGAGGGCGAGGTCCACGATGTCGTGGCCCGCCTCACCGCGCAGCGTCGCGACCATCGCCAGACCGCAGGCGTCCTTTTCGAACGCCGGGTTGTACATCCCCTGTTTCGCAGGGAACGAACCACCGGCGATGGTCCCGGCCGACCGGGTCGTGGTGTCTTCGTGACGGGAGCTCGAGGGCATGCCTACCGTCCTCACATGGGTGCTCAACCTGGGACGACGTCGGCCCTGCGGTGCTATCGGGTGGTGACTGAGCTTGTGGCCGAGTCGGAGGATTCTTCGGACGCGGGGGGTGCGCTCACGTCGACGAAGTCATCGGTTCCCTGCGAGTGTACCGCGCCCGGAGGCGTCCATTCGCGTCCCGGCTGATACGGCGACGGCTCGAACCCGGGGTGCCGGCGCTTCTGCACGATCATGATGACCAGACCCACGACGACGCCGAGGATCGCGGCCCACACGTTGGTGCGCAGACCGAGGTAGACCTCGCTCGGGTCGATGCGGATGGACTCCCACACGATGCGACCGGCGCAGTACCAGACGAGGTAGAGGCCGAACAGCCGGCCCCACTGCAGACGGAAGCGGCGACCGGCCGCGGCGATGATGATCACACCCATGACGTTCCAGATGACCTCGTAGAGGAAGGTCGGGTGGAAGAGGGTGCCTTCGGGCAGACCCGCCGGCCAGGCCGGGTTCGGGTACCTGATCTCCAGGCCCCACGGCAGGTCGGTGGGCAGGCCGTAGAGCTCCTGGTTGAACCAGTTGCCGAAGCGGCCGAACGCCTGCGCCAGCAGGAGCGCGGGCGCGAGCGCGTCGGCGAAGGTCCAGAAGCGGATGCCGCTCCACTTGCAGCCGAGCCACGCACCCACGGCGCCGCCGATCAGGGCGCCGAAAATGGCGATGCCGCCCTCCCAGATGCGGAAGATCGCCCACAGGTCCTTGTCCTCGCCGAAGTAGAACCCCGGGTGCGTGAGGACGTGGAAGATGCGTGCGCCGATGATGGCCAGCGGCACCGCGAGCAGCGCGATGTCGATGACGACCCACGGCTCCGCGCCGCGCTTGGTCAGACGGCGGTTGGTCCAGAACGTGGCCACCACGATGCCCGCGAGGATGCAGAGGGCGTAGAAGTAAATCGTCAGTGGGCCGAGCTGGAACGAGTTGATCGGCGGGCTGGGGATGCTCGCGACGACGGAGAGGGCTGCAGAAGTCACGACGGCGAGTCTACGCGGTGCCCGGACGCGGACCTGCGCCGCGGGACAGCTCACGGGTCGTCGCGGCGAGGCCGTCCACACCGCCGTCGCGGAGCGCGCGCACGAGCGCGGTGCCCACGATGGCGCCGTCGGCGTAGTCGAGGACACCGTCGACTTGGTCGGCCGTCGAGATGCCGATGCCGACGCAGGCGTTCTCGACGCCGTGCGCACGCAGGCGATCGACGAGGGCGCGGGCCGCGGCATCCAATTCCGTCCGCTCCCCCGTGATGCCCATCGTCGAGACGGTGTACACGAAACCGGTGGAGTGCTCGGCGATCATCCTGATGCGCTCGTCGGTCGAGGACGGTGCCGCGAGGAAGATGCGATCGAGCCCGGTGCGCTCGGACGCGGCGATCCACTCGGCCGCTGCGTCGGGCGTGATGTCGGGGGTGATGAGTCCCGCACCGCCGGCGGCGGCGAGGTCGTCGGCGAACCGGTCCACGCCGTACTGGAACACAGGATTCCAGTACGTCATGACGACGATCGGCACATCGACGCGTTCGGCGATGGCGCGGACGGCCGTGAACGTGTCGCGGAAGCGGAAGCCCGCCGCGAGGGCGGCCTGCGTGGCCTCCTGGATGACGACGCCGTCCATGACGGGGTCGGAGTAAGGCGGGCCGAGCTCGAGGATGTCCGCGCCGTTGTCGGCCAGGGCCACGGCGGCGTCGATGCTCGTCTGCAGGTCGGGGTATCCGATCGGGAGGTAGCCGACGAACGCGCCCCGACCGGATTCCTTCGCGGCGGCGATCGCGGCGGCGACGCGCGAGGTCACAGCTCGACCCCTTCGCCGCTGCCGTGCTCGGGGTCGGCCGGGATCTCGACGGGCTCCTTGTCGGCGTCGTACAGCTCGAACCAGCGCGCGGCGGTGTCCATGTCCTTGTCGCCGCGGCCGGAGAGGTTGACGGCGAGGATCGCGCCCGGACCGAGCTCGCGGCCGATGCGGAGTGCGCCGGCGAGGGCGTGCGCCGATTCGATCGCGGGGATGATGCCCTCGGTGCGGCTCAGCAGGCGCAGCGCCTCCATGGCCTCGGTGTCGGTCGCGGGGATGTACTGCGCGCGGCCGATGCTCGCGAGCCACGCGTGCTCGGGCCCGACGCCCGGGTAGTCGAGGCCGGCGGAGATCGAGTGCGACTCGGTCGTCTGCCCGTCCTCGTCCTGCAGGACGAAGGTCTTCGCACCGTGGAGGATGCCGGGACGGCCGCGTTCGATGGACGCCGCGTGCTTCGGCGTGTCGACGCCGTCACCGGCAGCTTCCACTCCGTACAGCGCGACGCCTTCATCGTCGAGGAACGCGTCGAACATGCCTATCGCGTTCGACCCGCCGCCGACGCACGCGATGACGGCGTCGGGGAGGCGGCCGGTCTCGTCGAGGAGCTGCTGACGCGCCTCCTCGCTGATGACCTTCTGGAAGTCGCGCACCATCGCGGGGAACGGGTGCGGGCCCGCGGCGGTGCCGAAGATGTAGTTGGTCGTCTCGACCGAGGCGACCCAGTCGCGGTACGCCTCGTTGATGGCGTCCTTGAGGGTGCGGGAGCCGGTCGTGACCGGCACGACCTCAGCGCCCAGCAGCCGCATCCGAGCGACGTTGAGGGCCTGGCGCTCGGTGTCGACCTCGCCCATGTAGATCGTGCACTCGAAGCCGAACAGCGCGGCGGCGGTCGCGGTGGCGACGCCGTGCTGGCCGGCGCCGGTCTCGGCGATGACCCGCTTCTTGCCGAGCTTCTGCGTGATGAGCGCCTGACCGATCACGTTGTTGATCTTGTGCGACCCGGTGTGGTTGAGGTCCTCGCGCTTGAGGAAGATGCGTGCGCCGCCGGCGTGCTCGGCGAACCGTGGCACCTCGGTGAGGGCGGAGGGCCGCCCCGCGTAGACGTTCAGCAAGCGGGCGAACTCGGCCGCGAAGGCGGGGTCGGCCTTCGCGTCCTCGTAGACCGCCGTGAGCTCGTCGATCGCCGCGATCAGCGACTCGGGCATGTATCGCCCGCCGAACTCGCCGAAGAAGGGACCGTTCACTGCGCGAAGACTCATGAGCCTGCCTCCAGGAAGGCGGCGAGCGTCGACACGGGGTCGTTCGTGACGAGCGCTTCGCCGATCAGGACGACGTCGGCGCCGGCGCCGCGGTAATGGGCGACGTCGGCGGGTGAGAGCACGGCGGACTCGGCGATCTTGATCACGCCGTCCGGCAGCTCGGGGGCGAGCCGGCCGAAGAGGTCCCGGTCGAGCTCGAAGGTGGAGAGGTTGCGGGCGTTGACACCCACCAGGCGCGCGCCGATGTCGCCCGCGCGCGCGACCTCTTCGGCGGAATGGGTCTCGACGAGCGGCGTCATGCCGAGTTCGACGACGAGGTCGTACAGCTCGGCCAGCACGCGCTGCTCGAGACCCGCCACGATGAGGAGAACGAGGTCGGCGCCGGCGGCGCGGGCCTCGAACACCTGGTACGGCGTCGCGATGAAGTCCTTGCGGAGCACCGGGAGGGTGACGGCTGCCCGCACCGACTCGAGGTCGGCGAGCGAACCCTTGAACTTGCGCCCCTCGGTGAGCACCGAGATCGCGGACGCTCCCCCGATCTCGTAGCGACGCGCCTGCAGCGCGGGATCGGGGATGTCAGCGAGATCACCGCGCGACGGACTCGCGCGCTTGACCTCGGCAATGATCTTGACGCTGTCGGCGGGGGCGAGAGCGGCCAGCGCATCGATGGCGGCAGGCTGCGCGAGCGCGAGCTTCTCCACCACGGCCAGGGGGCGGACGGTCTCCCGCTCCCGTGCATCCTCCACCGCGCCGGCCGTCAGGTCGGCGAGCACGTCAGTGCTGCTTCGAGACGGTCTTGGATCCGCCGACGCCGTAGCCCGCCTTGGTCATGATGTAGCCGACGATGAGGCCGATGACCAGCAGGACGACCGAGAGCCAGACCATGAGCGGCATCTCGAGGAAGAAGAAAACGGTGCCGATCGTCAGGGCGATGAGCATGATGACGACCGTCGTCCATGCCGCCGGGGAGTGTCCGTGGCCGGGGTCCTCGATGCCGCTCATTGTTCTCCTTCGCATGCAGGTTCGGGGCGGCCGGAGCCGCACCACCAGTCTAGCGGGGCGGGCACCCTCCCCCCGCCCCGGACGCGTCAGCTCGTCGGATCCTCACCGCGGGACAGGTCGTCCCAGGAATCGATGCTGTCGCGGGGGCCGGTCCCCGCGGCCCCCGTCGTGCGGTACTTGCGGCCGCCGGCGCTCCACCGGTGGGCGGTCGCGAGGATGAGGACGCCGCCCAGCACGATGAGGACGGATGCCGCGGCCGTCACCCCGGGCCAGGGCGTCGCCGTGATCCCGGACACGATGCCGGAGATACCCTGCGCGCCGCTGAGGCCCGTGGCATCCGTCACCGGCCCTGCGACGGCGTCGATGGGCTGCTCCGCTGCGATGCGGTACGAGCCCCAGCCGAGCCCCGCCCCCAGGCCGATCGCGACGACCGCGAAGACGTAGCGGAGCGCACGCCCGACGATCGTGAGCGCGAGGCCGAGCGCGAGCGCGGCGAGGCTGAGCGGCGCGAGCACCGCCAGCGCGTCGGCGCCGGGGACCGGGACCGCGAGCTGCGAGCCGTCGTTCAAGGTCGCGTTCAGCCAGGTCTGGGTCGACCCGATGATGCCGACCGCGCCGCCGAGGAGGATCGCCAGCACGGCGGACAGCCGCATCCGGCGCGCGGTGGCCTCGGTCACGAGAACTCGCCGATCACGGGGTCGAGGTCGTCGGCGTCGAAGCACGTGCGGTCGCCGGTGTGGCAGGCGGCCCCGACCTGCTCGACGCTCACGAGGAGGGTGTCGCCGTCGCAGTCGAGGCGCACGCCGCGGACGAACTGCGCGTGGCCGGAGGTGTCGCCCTTGCGCCAGTACTCCTGCCGCGACCGGGACCAGAACGTCACGCGACCCTCGGTGAGCGTGCGGCGGAGGGCCTCGGCATCCATCCACCCCAGCATGAGGACCTCGCGCGTGTCGTGCTGCTGCACGATCGCGGGCACGAGGCCGTCGGCGTTGTAGACGACCCGCGCCATGCGTTCGTCGATCGATCCGGTCATCGCCGCACCTCCACACCCGAGGCCGCGAGGGCCTGTTTCACGTCGCCGACGGTCAGCTGGCCGGAGTGGAAGACGGATGCCGCGAGCACCGCGTCGGCGCCGGCCTCGATCGCCGGGGCGAAGTGCGCCGCGTCGCCGGCGCCGCCCGAGGCGATCACGGGCACGGACGAGACCTCGCGCATGAGGGCGACGAGCTCGAGGTCGAAACCGTCCTTCGTACCGTCCGCGTCGATCGAGTTGACGAGGAGCTCGCCCGCACCGCGCTCGATCGCCTCACGCGCCCAGGCGAGCGCGTCGAGGTCGGTCAGGGTGCGTCCGCCGTGGGTCGTGACGGCGAACCCGGAGGCAGTGTGCGGTGCGCGCTTGACGTCGAGCGACAGGACGAGCACCTGCGCGCCGAACCGGTCGGCGATCTCGCCGAGGAGCTCCGGCCGCGCGATGGCCGCCGAGTTCACGCCGACCTTGTCGGCACCGACGCCGAGGAGGCGGGCGACGTCCTCGGCCGAGCGCACGCCGCCGCCGACCGTGAGTGGGATGAAGACCTGCTCGGCGGTGCGCTGCACGACGTCGTAGGTCGTGTCGCGCGCGTCGACGGTCGCGGTGACGTCGAGGAAGGTGATCTCGTCCGCACCCTGCTCGTAGTACCGGCGGGCGAGTTCGACGGGGTCGCCCATCTCGCGCAGGTTCTCGAAGTTGACGCCCTTCACGACCTTGCCGGCGGCCACGTCGAGGCACGGGATGACCCGGCAGACGAGCGACACGTCAGAGCCTCGCGTTGTGGATCGCCGTCACGAGGATCGCGCGGGCGCCGATCTCGTACAGCGCGTCCATGACCTGGTTCACGGTCTTGCGCGGGCTCATGACGCGCACGGCCACCCACTCCGGGTCGCGCAGCGGCGAGATCGTCGGGGACTCGATGCCCGGGGTCAGCGCGACCGCCTGATCGACGAGGTGCGCCGGCAGGTCGTAGTCGATGAGCACGTAGCGGCGGGCGACCATCACGCCGCGCAGGCGCCGCAGCAGCGTCTCGGTGCCGGGCGCCTCGGTCGGGGCGCCGATGAGGACCGCCTCGGACTCGAGCAGGACGGGGCCGAAGATCTCGAGCCCGGCCTGGCGGAGCGTCGTCCCCGTCGAGACGACGTCGGCGACGGCATCCGCCACCCCCAGCTGCACGGCGGACTCGACCGCTCCGTCGAGGGGCACGAGGTCCACAGCCACGCCGTGCTCGTCGAGGTAGCCGTCGACGAGGCCCGGGTAGGCCGTCGCGACACGCAGACCATCGAGGTCGGAGAGCTCGGTGAAGCGTCCCGGAGGACCGGCGAATCGGAACGTCGAGCCGCCGAAGCCGAGCTGCTCGATCTCGCGGGCCCCCGGCATCCGGGCGTCCAGCAGCAGGTCGCGGCCGGTGATCCCGACGTCGAGCGCGCCGGAACCGACGTAGGTCGCGATGTCCTTCGGACGGAGGTAGAAGAACTCGACGTCGTTGACGGGGTCGATGACGTGGAGGTCCTTGGGGTCACGTCGGCCGGTGTACCCGGCTTCGGCGAGCATCCCCGCCGTGGTCTCGGCGAGCATGCCCTTGTTGGGGACGGCGATGCGCAGCATGGAACGTCTTTCGGTGTGAGGTATGCGGACGGCGGGAAGGACCGATCAGAGATGTCGGTACACGTCCTCGAGCGTCAGCCCCTTCGCGAGCATCAGCACCTGCAGGTGGTACAGCAGCTGCGAGATCTCCTCGGCCGTCTCGGCGTCGGACTGGTATTCGGCGGCCATCCAGACCTCGGCCGCCTCTTCGACGATCTTCTTGCCGATCGCGTGGACGCCCCGGTCGAGCTGCGCGACGGTTCCGGATCCCTCGGGACGGGTCTGCGCCGTCTCGGTCAGCTCGGAGAACAGTCCGTCGAAGGTCTTCACACCATCCAGGGTACCGGCACGGCGCCGCGGTCCGGTTCCCGTGACGAGGCCGTCAGTGCCGGTGAGCGGATGCCGCGGCCGACCGGAGGGCGCGGATCGCCGCGCCGGGGTCCTCGGCGCCGAACACCGCGGAGCCCGCCACGAACGTGTCGGCCCCGGCCTCCGCCGCCTGCGCGATGGTCGACTCGCCGATACCGCCGTCGACCTGCAACCAGACCTGCGACCCGCGCCGGCGCGCCTCGTCGGCCAGGCGATGGAGCTTCGGCATCTGGTCGGCCATGAAGCTCTGCCCGCCGAAGCCGGGCTCGACGGTCATCACGAGGATCTGGTCGAACTCGTCGAGCACGTCGAAGAGCTGCTCGACGGGGGTCGCCGGCTTCACGGCGACACCGGCGCGCGCCCCGATGTCACGCAGGCGCCGCGCGAGCGCGACGGGTTCGGCGGCCGCTTCGAGGTGGAAGGTGACGGATGCCGCGCCGATCTCGGCGTAGCCCGGCGCCCACCGGTCGGCGTCGCTGATCATGAGGTGCACGTCGAGCGGCACCGGACTGGTCGCCTGGATGCGCTCGACCATCTGCGGGCCGAACGTCAGGTTGGGGACGAAGTGGTTGTCCATCACATCGACGTGGACGAAGTCCGCCGACGCGATGCGGGCGAGCTCGGCCTGCATGTTCACGAAGTCGGCGGCGAGGATGCTGGGGTTGATGCGTACGTCGGAATGGGCCACGTCAGCCATTATCCCGGCGCCCCGTCGTCTTTCCTGCAGGGTCACGAACGGCGCAGGAGCCAGATCGACATGGCGTCGGTCGCGTGACGGTGCGGCCACAGCTGCGCGCGACCGGAACCGTCGGCCGGTGCGGCGAGATCGATGTCGCCGCCGGAGATCTCACGGAGCACCGCGCGGGCGTCGAGCTGGGTGATCTCGGCGCCGAAACGACGCTCGACCTCGGCCACCACACCCGCCGTCTCGGCCAGGTGCGGGGAGCACGTGACGTAGGCGACGACCCCGCCGGGAGCGAGCGCATCGACCGCCGCGGTGAGGAGCTCGGTCTGCAACTGCGTGAGCTCGGGGACGTCGGCGGGGGCCTTGCGCCACCGCGCCTCGGGGCGCCGACGGAGGGCACCGAGTCCGGTGCACGGCGCGTCGACGAGGATGCGATCGTAGACGCCCCGCCCGGCACGCGAGCGGCCGTCCTCCTCCGACACCGGCACCTCGAGCGGGACCGCGGCGACCGACTGGCGCACCAGTCGCGCGCGTGCCGGGGAGAGCTCGTTCGCCTCGAGCCGGGCGTCGTGCGCGACCGCCTCGGCCGCGAGGACCGCCGTCTTGCCGCCCGGAGCGGCGCACAGGTCGAGCCAGCGCTCGCCCTTGCGGACGGGCAGCGCACGGGACAACGCGAGGGCGGCGAGCTGGGACCCCTCGTCCTGGACGCGCACAGCGCCGCCCGAGGCGCGCACGATGCGATCGGGGTCACCGCCGGCGAGCCGGAAGCCCAGCGGCGAGAACGGCGTGCGATCGGCGTCCGCCGGGATCTCGCCCACGCCCGGGAGGGCCGACAGCGTCACCGTGGGCGCGGCGTTGTCCGCCGCCAGCAGGTCGAGCAGCTCCGCCTCGCGCCCCTCCGCGGCGAGGGCGCGCCGGAAGGCGCGGATGATCCAGACGGGATGGGCAAAGCGCACCGACAGCCGCTCGTCGTCGGAGCGGGCAGCATCCTCGATGCGCGACAGCCACTCCTCCTCGTCCCGCTCGGACACGCGGCGCAGGACGGCGTTCGCGAAACCCGTCGCACGACGTCCGGCGACGCGCCCCACGAGGTCGACCGTCTCGTGGACCGCGGCGTGCGCGGGGACGCGCGTCGCCAGCAGCTGATGCGCCCCCAGCCGCAGCGCGTCCAGGACGGCGGGGTCGATGCCCGAGACCGGGCGTGCCGCGGCGATCTCGATGACCGCGTCGTAGGTGCCCACCCGGCGGAGCGTGCCGTAGGTGAGTTCGGTGGCGAGGGCGGCATCCGCCGTCGACAGACGGGCACGCTCGAGTTCTCGCGGGAGCAGGAGGTTGGCGTAGGCGTCCTCCGCGCCGACCGCGTGGATGACGGTGTACGCGACGTCACGCGCGGTCACGAGGACTCCCCCGGCAGGTCGGCGCGCGGATCGTCGGACCGGAGGCCACGCCACCAGTCCGCGGCGGGCATGGCGCCCTTGCCGGCCGGCTGCACGGTGCGCAGGAGCAGCGTCCCCTCCCCCGTCCCCACGAGCACGTCCCGGCCGACGAGAGCGAGCCGGCCGACCTCGAGGTCGATGTCGGGACCGCGCAGGGCGGCATGGACCTTCACGCGGGCGCCGCCGACGGAGAGGTGCGCGCCGGGTTCGGGGGTCGTCCCGCGGAAGCGGTCGACGACCCGGTCGGCGGGCTGCGTCAGGTCGAGCGCACCGTCCGCCTGCGTGAGCTTGGGCGCGAGCGTCGGCTCCCCCTGCTGCGGGGTCGGGGCGGCGGTGCCGTCATCGATCGCGTCGACGACGCCGGACACCAGCTGAGCACCCGAGACCGCCAGGTCGGCGAGCACGTCACCTGCGGTCGCCCCGCGCGGGACGTCGTAGCGCATCTCGTCGTACACGTCGCCCGCATCCAGGGCCGGGACGAGCTGGAACACGGCGGCGCCCGTCACCCGGTCGCCCGCGATGAGCGCGTGCTGCACCGGCGCGGCGCCGCGCCACTTGGGCAGCAGCGAGAAGTGCAGGTTGATCCATCCGTGCCGGGGCGTCGAGAGCAGGGGCTCCCGCACGAGACCGCCGTACGCGACGATGACACCGAGGTCCGCGCCGAGGGCGGCGATCTCGGCGGTCGCCGCTTCGTCGAGCCGGTCGGCCTTGACGACGGTCAGTCCGAGCTCCTCGGCCGCCACCGCGACCGGGGACGGCGTCAGCACGCGCTTGCGTCCGACGGGGGCGTCGCGACGGGTGACGACGCCGACGATCTCGTGGGACGAAGCCGCGAGGGCGCGGAGCGAGGGGACGGCCGGTTCGGGGGTTCCGGCGAAAACGACGCGCATTCAGGTCCTCACAGATCGAGCTCGGGCACATCGAGCCGAACCCTGAGTGTAGTCCGCGGCCCCGGACCCCGCCGTCGACCGCGGACGGCGTCGGCGACGACCGAGGCCCGCAGCTGCTCGGCCACCGCCCGCCCGTGCGCGTAGTCGACCCGCACCAGCGCACGCGCGCCGTCGTCGGTCGGCACCGGCCCCAGCACGCTGAGGGGACCCAGGCCCGGAACCGCCTCGCGCAGCTCGGCGAGGGCGCGGTCGACGGATGCCGCGGCCCCCTCGACGGCGGCGACCCGGACCGTCGGCGGCATGAGCAGCGGCGCCCGATCGGACAGTTCCGCGCGGGCGTAGGCCGCGTGCGTCCAGGTCGCCAGCGCACGCGCGACCGGACCGGTGACCCCGACGAGGTGGACCGGCGCGCCGGGCGCCGCGAGGGCGGCGGCGTTCGACCACCACCGGAGGCACGACTCGCCGATGCGCAGCTGCTCGGCCATGAGCATCTTGTCGCCATCCAGGAGGATCACCGCGCGGTACCCGCCCTCGGCAGGCGGCTCCGCGCCCCGCGTCGCGATGACGAGGGCGGGACGGGCGTCGACGGACACGACGGGGTGATCGCCGTCGGCGACGACGACCCGGATGCCGGGGAACGCCCGCCCGAGCTCGTCGGCGGTGCGCTCGCTGCCCGACGACGCCATCCGGAACCGCGTCCCCTGGCAGTTCGCGCAGGTCCAGTTCGGCGCCGACCGACCGCACCAGCCGCAGTCCGGGGTGGCTCCCGGTCGGCGCGCGCGGAGCGGCCCCGCGCAGTGCCGACACCGCGCCGGGTGACGGCACTCGGCGCACACGAGCACGGGCGAGTACCCCGGACGGGCGACCTGCACGAGCACCGGACCGTGCTGCAGGGCTTCGCGCGCGGCGGCGAAGGCCGCGGACGGCACGCGGGCGCCCCGGTACTCGGCCTCGTGCGTGGCCGACAGGACGACCCGCGGGCTGACGCGGCGCTGCGCGGGCACCTCGCGCACCCAGCCGAGCTGGACGAGGCGTTCGACGTCCGTCGTCCGGGTGTGACCGGCGAAGACGAGGGCGGAATGCTCCTCCTCCTGCCGCACGAGCGCCGCATCGCGGGCGTGGACCCCGGGACTCAGCGGCTCGGCGAGCAGCGGGTCGCCGTCGTCCCACAGGAGGACCGCACCGACGTCGTGGGCCGGGGCGTAGACGCTCGATCGGTTGCCCACCACGACGCAGGGCGCAGGGCTCAGCATGCGGAGGTAGGTCGCGAAGCGCTCCGGACCCGACCGCCGGGCGTCGTCGCGGACGACGGCGTCCGCCGGCACGAGCGCCGCGAGCGCCTCCAGGACCTGCGACTGGTCGCGGTGGTCCGGCACGACGATGAGCGCGCTCCGGCCGCCGTCCAGGACGAGGGTCGCGAGCGACGCGAGCAGATCCGCCCACGCGCCGCGCAGCTGCCCGGGCGAGGGATGCGGGGGCGCATCCACCGCGAGCCGCTCCCCCGCGAGCACCGCGTCGGCGAGCCCGGGGTACGCCGATGCCACCGCGCGTGCGCGGGTCGCGGCATCCGGGTCCACCGTCGGCGCCGCGGGCGGCTCCGCGGCCACCCACGCCTTCTCGGCGCGCACCATCCGTTTGGGGACAGCCAGACGCAGGATGTCGCTCGCCGAGCCGGCGGCGCGGTCCGCCACGCGTCGGGCGAGCCGGTAGAGCCCGTCGGGGAGGATCGGGACGAGGGAGACGACCGCGGCGACCTCGGACAGCGGTCTCCCGCCCGGCTCGACCTCGGCGCGCTCGATGACCCAGGCCTCGACCACGCGTCCGGCGCTCCGAAGCGGCACCTTCACACGCACGCCCGGGCGGACGTCCTCCCGGAGGGCGCTCGGGACGGCGTAGTCGAAGAGCCGATCGAGCTGCGGCAGCGGCGAGTCGATGAGGACTCGCGCGACGTCGATCACGGGGTCAGAGACCGGCGGCGGCCCGCAACGCGTCGACGCGGTCGGTGCGCTCCCAGGTGAACTCGGGGAGTTCGCGCCCGAAGTGGCCGTACGCGGCGGTCTGCGCGTAGATGGGACGCAGCAGGTCGAGGTCGTCGATGATCGCCTGCGGACGCAGGTCGAACACGTCGCGGATCGCGGCCGTGATCGCCTCGTCGGAGACGTGACCGGTGCCGAACGTCTCGACGTAGAGCCCGACCGGCGCGGCGCGGCCGATGGCGTACGCCACCTGCACCTCGAGACGATCGGCCAGACCCGCCGCGACCGCGTTCTTGGCGACCCAGCGCATCGCGTACGCCGCCGAACGGTCGACCTTGGACGGGTCCTTGCCGCTGAACGCCCCGCCGCCGTGTCGGGCGGCGCCGCCGTAGGTGTCGATGATGATCTTGCGTCCCGTCAGGCCCGCATCGCCCTTCGGACCGCCGACGACGAAGGGGCCGGCCGGGTTGATGACGTACCGGACGTCCGAGACGTCGAGCCCCGTCTGGGCGAGGACGGGGTCGATGACCTCGGCCTGGACCGCCGCGCGGAGCGCCGGCAGCGAGATGTCGGGGTGGTGCTGCGTCGACAGCACCACGGTGTCGACGGTGCGCGGCGTCGTGCCGTCGTACCCGAGGGTCACCTGCGTCTTGCCGTCGGGACGGAGGAAGGGCAGGGCGCCGCTGCGGCGGGCGTCGGTCAGCCGTTCCGCGAGGCGGTGCGCCGTCCAGATCGCGGTCGGCATGTACTGGGGCGTCTCGTTCGTGGCGTAGCCGAACATGATGCCCTGATCGCCCGCCCCGAGCGCGTCGACGGGGTCCACCGAACCGCCTTCGCGGTGCTCGAGCGCGTTGTCGACACCCGCGGCGATGTCGCCGGACTGCTCGCCGATCGAGACCGTCACGCCGCAGGAGTCGCCGTCGAAGCCGGTCTCGGACGAGGTGTAGCCGATGCGATTCACGACACGACGAACGATCCCGGGGATGTCGACGTAGCCGTCGGTGCGCACCTCGCCCGCGACATGGACGAGCCCCGTGGTGACGAGGGTCTCGACGGCGACGCGGCTGCCGGGGTCGACCTCGAGCAGGGCGTCGAGGATGCTGTCGGAGATCTGGTCGCAGATCTTGTCGGGGTGACCTTCGGTCACGGACTCCGACGTGAACAGGCGCAGCGCGGTCATCGGTCCTCCAGAGGGCGGATCGGGGGTGTGGAAACCATCATGCCCGCGGTCCCCGACATGGGGGATTCGCGGGCATGAGGATGACGCCGTGTGGCGCCCGGGTCATGACGTCGAGGTCACTCGGCCGCGCGCAGGCGCAGCTTGTCCTCGTGGATCTCGTGGAGGGCGATCGTGAGGGGCTTGTCCTCGACGTTCGAGTCGACGAGGGGGCCCACGTTGTCGAAGAGGTTGCCCTCGTGGAGGTCCGAGTAGTAGTCGTTGATCTGACGCGCACGCTTGGATGCGTAGATCACGAGCTGGTACTTCGAGTCGACCTTGTCGAGCAGTGCGTCGATGGGCGGGTCGATGATGCCCTGGTCACGGTTGGCCATGGTGGTCCTCCAGGATCGGTGAGGCGAGAAGACTGCACGGACGCGCGTGTGCGCGGCGCGGCATCCCGCCAGTCTACAGGGCGCGCGGTGGTTCCGCCGCGCGGGCGGTCACCGGCTGAGCAGCTGCCGCTTCGAGCTCAGCACCCCGGTGTCGAACCCGGCGAGGTGGAGCCCGCCGTGGAAGCGCGCGTGCTCGATCTTGACGCAGCGGTCCATGACGACCGACAGTCCCGCGTCGGCGGCGATCTTCGCGGCTCCCTCGTGCCACGAGCCGAGCTGCAGCCAGAGGGTCGAGGCGCCGGCATCCACCGCCTCCTGGGCGACGCCCGGCAGGTCGTCGTGCTTTCGGAACACGTCGACGATGTCGGGGGCGACGGGGAGGTCGGCGAGCGAGGCGTACGCGGGCTGCCCGAGGATCTCAGTGGCGCGCGGGTTGACGTAGTACACGTCGTACGGCGAACTCCCCCGCAGGTAAGTCGCGACGAAGTAGCTCGCCCGCGCCGGGTTGTCGGAGGCGCCGACGATGGCGATCGTCTTCGCGCGGCGGAGGATCTCGAACCGCTCCTGCGCTCCGGCCGACGGCCACGTGCGGGGGGCGGAGTGGTGCCCGGGGGGCGTGGGCAGGGCGCACGCATTCGTGTCGCTCATCGGCTGACTCCTGTGGCTCGGGTGAGGGCCTGCTCGAGGTCCCAGATGATGTCCTCGGGGTCTTCGAGACCGACCGAGATGCGGATGAGGTCGGCGGGGACGCCGGCGGCGACGAGCTGTTCGGCGCTCAGCTGCTGGTGCGTCGTCGAGGCGGGGTGGATGACGAGGGTCCGCGCGTCGCCGATGTTGGCCAGGTGCGAGGCGAGCTGCAGCGCGTCGATGACGGCCTCGCCCGCCCGCCGCCCCGCGGCCACCCGCTCCGCCTCGGTCGACGTCTCGTCGCCCGCCTTCACGCCGAACGCGAAGACCGACCCCGGTCCGAGCGGCAGGTACTTCTGCGCCCGTGCGTGGTGCGGATGACCGGGAAGCCCCGCCCACGTCACGAACGAGACGCGGGGGTCGGAGTCCAGCCACTCGGCGACGATGCGCGCATTCGCGAGATGCGCGTCGATGCGCTGCGGCAGGGTCTCGACGCCCTGCAGCAGCAGGAACGCGGAGTGCGGGCTGAGCGCCGCACCGATGTCGCGGAGCTGCTCGGTGCGGAGCTTGGTGAGGAAGCCGTACTCGCCGAAGTTGTCCCACCAGCGGATGCCGCCGTAGGAGGCCACCGGCTCGGTCATCTGCGGGAACTTCCCGTTGCCCCAGTCGAACGTCCCCTTCTCGACGACCACGCCGCCGAGGGTGGTGCCGTGCCCGCCGAGGAACTTGGTGACCGAATGGATGACGATGTCCGCGCCGTGCTCGAGCGGCCGGGCGAGGTAGGGGGTCGCGAGGGTCGAGTCGACGACGAGCGGGATGCCGGCCGCGTGAGCGACCTCGGCGAGCCCCTCGATGTCGGCGATCTCGCCCGACGGGTTGCCGATCGTCTCGACGTAGAGGACCTTCGTCTCGGGCCGGATCGCCGCGGCGTAGTCGGCCGGATCGCTCGAGGCGACGAACGTGGTGTCGACGCCGAAGCGGCGGAGCGTCACGTCGAGCTGCGTGACGGTGCCGCCGTAGAGCTGCGCCGACGCGACGACGTGGTCGCCGACGCCGACCAGGGCGGCGAACGTGATGAACTCCGCACTCATCCCCGACGCCGTCGCGACCGCGCCGATCCCACCCTCGAGCGATGCGAGGCGCTCCTCGAGCGCGGCGACGGTGGGGTTGCCGATGCGGGAGTAGATGTTGCCGTACTTCTGCAGCGCGAACAGGTTCGCGGCATCCGTCGCGTCGTCGAAGACGAACGAGGAGGTCTGGTAGATCGGCACGGCGCGGGCGCCGGTGGCGGCATCCGGGGTCCCTCCAGCGTGAAGGGCGCGGGTGCGGAAGCCGAAGCGGTGTTCGTCGGTCATGTCTTCTCTCTCGGGGTGCCGCGTGTCAGGCCGCGGCGAGGGCGGCGGCGATCTTTGCGACGGCGTCGGGGTTCTGCAGCGACGTGGTGTCGCCGAGCGGCGCGGGTTCGCGGCCGGCACGGCGGTCCTGCTCCGCCTGCCACAGCTGGGCGAGCAGGCGGCGGAGGATCTTGCCGGAACGGGTCTTCGGCAGGTCCGGGACGACGAGCACATGGCGGGGCTTGGCGACCGGCCCGATCTCGCGCGCGACGTGCGCGCGGAGGTCGGCGGCATCCGGCTCCCCCGCCCCGGACGGGACGACGAAGGCCGCGACCGCGTGGCCGGTCACGGGATCGGCGACACCCGTCGTGCCCGCCTCGCCCACCGTCTCGTGCGCCACGAGCACCGATTCGATCTCGATCGTCGACAGACGGTGACCGGAGACGTTCACGACGTCGTCGAGTCGTCCGAGGATGCGGATGTGGCCGTCGGCGTCGCGGGTCGCGCCGTCGCCGGCGACGTAGTAGCCGCCGTACTCCCCGTGCCCGGCGTAGGCCGACCAGTACGCGTCGCGGTAGCGGTCCGGGTCCCCCCAGACGGTCCGCGCCATGCCCGGCCAGGGCCGCCGCACGACGAGCGTGCCCGAGCGTCCCGCCGGGACCTCGCGGCCCTCGTCGTCCACGACGGCCGCGTCGATCCCCGGCAGCGGGACGGTCGCGGAGCCGGGCTTCAGGGTCGTGACGCCGGGCAGCGGGGCGATCATCGCCGCACCGGTCTCGGACTGCCACCATGTGTCGACGACGGGCACCTCGTCGCGGCCGAACGTGCGACGGAACCACACCCACGCGGCGGGGTTGATCGCCTCGCCCACGGTGCCGAGCAGGCGGATGCTCGACAGATCGTGGCCCGCGGGGAGCGCGTCGCCGAACCACGTCATGAAGGTGCGGATGAGGGTGGGCGCCGTGTAGTAGACGGTCACGCCGTAGCGCTCGATGATCTCGAGGTGACGCTCGCGGTGCGGCGCATCGGGGGTGCCCTCGTAGATGACCTGGGTGAGGCCATTCGAGAGCGGGCCGTAGATCTCGTAGGTGTGCGCGGTGACCCAGGCGAGGTCGGCGGTGCACCAGTGCACGTCGTCGGGCTTCGCGTCGAAGTGGGCCCAGTGCGCCCAGCTCGCGTGCGTGAGGTACCCGCCCGAGGTGTGCACGAGACCCTTCGGCCTGCCCGTCGTGCCGGAGGTGTAGATGATGAAGAGCGGATGCTCCGCTTCGAACGCCGACGCCACGTGGACGGACGGCGCGGTGTCGACCACGTCGTGCCACCAGACGTCGCGACCCGGGGTCCACGCGACCTCGTCGCCGGTGCGCCGGACGACCAGCACGTGCTCGAGGGCCGGAAGTCCCGCAGCCGCGGTGTCGGCGGCGGACTTCACCTCAACCGCTCCCCCGCGGCGGAACTGCCCGTCGCTCGTGACGAGCAGTTTCGCGCCCGTGTCTTCGAGGCGGAACCGCAGGGCCTCGGCCGAGAACCCGCCGAAAACGAGCGAGTGCACCGCTCCGACACGCGCGCAGGCGAGCGCGATAACGACCGTCTCGACGAGAACCGGCAGGTAGACGACGACGCGATCGCCCGGACCGACGCCGAGCCCTTCCAGCGCGTTCGCCGCCTGGGAGACGCGGCGCAGCAGATCGGCGTAGGTGACGGTCGTGCGGTCGCCGGGCTCACCCTCGAAGTGCAGGGCCACCTTGTCGCCGCGACCGGCGGCGACGTGACGGTCGACGCAGTTCACGGCGACGTTCAGGGTGCCCCCGTCGAACCAGCGGGCGACCGGGACGGCGAGTGTGCCGTCGTCGGAGCGGGCGGGGGGCTGCCAGTCGAGCGCGGTGTGCCAGGGGGTCGTCCAATCCAGGCGCCGCGCGGCGCGCTCCCAGAAGGCCAGGGGATCCGCGGCAGCCTCCCCGTACGCATCGGCGGTCACGTTGGCCTGCGCGGCGAACGTGGGCGGCGCCGGGTAGGCACGGGTCTCGACGAGGCGCAGCTCGTCGTCTGCGGTCGTCGACGTCATGACCACTTCCTCAGGACACGGCGCTGGAGCAGGGTGACGAGCGCGTTCGAGAGCACCCCGAGGCCCGCCAGGATGACGATCGCCAGGAAGATGCGGTCGACGCGTCCTGTGCTCTGCGAATCGGTGAGCAAGTATCCGAGACCCATCGAGGCGGAGATGAGCTCCGCGGCGACGAGGAACAACCACGCCTGCGCGAGCGCCAGGCGCAGACCCGAGACGAGGGACGGGACGGTCGCGGGCAGCTGGACCGTGCGGAACAGCTCCCACCCGCGGAGACCGAACGAACGCGCCATCTCGACGAGATGCGGATCCACATGGCGGAGGGCGCCCGCAACGGTCGTGAAGACCGGGAAGAACGCGCCGATCGCCACCAGCGTCACCTTCGGCTCCTCGCCGATGCCCATCCACAACAGCAGGAGCGGCACCAACGCCAGCGACGGGATCGCGCGGAAACCCGCGAGGATCGGGCTGAGGAGGACGTCCCCGGAACGGGTCAGCCCGACGACCGCGGCGACGGCGAGGCCCACGACCGA
Organism: Microbacterium sp. NPDC080220; assembly: GCF_040686395.1. Lineage (NCBI taxonomy): Bacteria > Bacillati > Actinomycetota > Actinomycetes > Micrococcales > Microbacteriaceae > Microbacterium > Microbacterium sp. NPDC080220. The sequence continues at coordinate 20,340 of NZ_JBFBOP010000001.1, read as the reverse complement.
CCCGACCGCGAAGCCGAGGACGACGCGCTGCACCGAGATCGCGATATGACGCCAGAGCGTGCCGTCCTCGGCGAGACGGACCGCCGCGTTCACCACGTCGACTGGGGCCGGCAGGCGATAGGTCGGGATCACCCCGAACGCCGTCACCGCCTGCCACAGCGCGAGGAGGGCGACGGGGACGACGAGACCGCCTACGACGCGGACGCTCGTGCGGGACCAGAACGGCCGCACCGCCGCCGCGCCCGAGGGCGCCGCGGCGGTGGTGGTCGCCTCTGCGGAGGCCGTCACGATCAGCCCGCGGCCTTCTCGGCGAACGTCGGCTCGATGATCGTGTCGAGCGCCGTGTCCACGGCATCCTGCCCACCGGTCACCGCGTCGGAGTCGACGAGCACCGGAGCGATCTTCTTCAGGACCGCCAGCTGGGCGTCGCCGGGGATGCCGCTGACGTCGAGGTTCGAGCGCTCGGAGATGACGGTGGTCGCGACGACGGGGTCGATCCCGGCGACCTCGGCGAGGAGCGCTGCGGTCTCGTCTGGGTTCGCCAGAGCCCACTCGCGGGCTTCCTCGTACGCATTGACGACGACCTGCGCGACGTCGGCGTGGTCGGTGAGGAACTCCTCGGTCGCGTTGAGGAAGCCGTACGAGTTGAAGTCGACGTTCCGGTAGATCAGCTTGTCGCCCGATTCGACCTCGGCGGCCGCCATGATCGGGTCGAGACCGGCCCACGCGTCGACCGATCCGCCGTCGAGGGCCGAGCGGCCGTCGGCGTGCTGCAGGTTCTGCACCTCGACGTCCGAGACGCCGAGTCCGGCCGTCTCGAGCGCCTGCAGCAGGAAGAAGTACGGGTCGGTGCCGCTGGTGGCCGCGACCTTCTTGCCCTTCAAGTCGGCGATCGAGGTGATGTCGCTGTCGGGGCCGACGACGATCGCCGACCATTCGGGCTGCGAGTAGACGTTGATGACCTTGATCGGCGAACCGTTGGCGCGGGCCAGCAGCGCGGCGGAGCCGGCCGTGGAGCCGACGTCGAGCGAACCGGCGCGCAGCAGCTCGTTGGCCTTGTTCGACCCGGCGGACTGCGTCCACTCGACGTCGACGTCGTCGCCGAGCGCCTTCTCGATGAGGCCCTGGTCCTTCACGACGAGGCTCAGCGGGTTGTAGGTCGCGAAGTCGATCGACAGCGTGTCGGTGGACCACTCCCCCGTGCTCTCGGTGGTGGAGGCGGCGTTCTCGCCGGCCAGGCACCCCGTGGCCATGAGCATCACCGCTCCCGCCACGACGATCGTGGGGACGGTGCGGCGGATGACGGTGCTCATCGGGTCTCCTGAGGGGTCGAGCGGTGGGTGTCGACGCCGAGTCCGTCGAGGAGCTCGGCGCGGAGGTCCGTGAAGCCGCGATCGGCGCGGTCACGGGGGCGGATGCCGGGAACCTCGATCACGCGTGCGATCGAGGATTCCCGGGATCCGGCGTCGATCGCGCGCAGCTGCAGCACGCGGTCGGCGAGGTAGAGGGCCTCCTCGACGTCGTGCGTCACGAGGACGACGGTCGTCGGTTCGGCGGAGTGGATGTCGAGGAGGAGATCCTGCATCCGCAGCCGCGTGAGCGCGTCGAGGGCGCCGAACGGCTCGTCGAGCAGCAGCACCTCGGGTCCGCGGGCGAGGGCGCGCGCGAGGGATGCGCGCTGCGCCATCCCCCCGGAGACCTCGCTCGGTCGACGCGTCGCGGCGGAGGTCAGCCCCACGAGGTCGAGCAGCTCGGCGACGCGGGCTCTCGTCGCGGCGCGCGCGGTGCCGCGCGGCATCCCGAGTTCGACGTTCTCGGCGATGCTGCGCCACGGCAGGAGGCGCGGCTCCTGGAAGGCCACGGCGGTGCGCTCGTCGGTGTCGCGGAGCGGCGTGCCGTCGACGGTCACCGACCCCGCGGTCGGGGTGTCGAGGCCTGCCAGCAGACGCAGGAGCGTGGACTTGCCGCACCCGGACGGACCGACCACGGCGACGATCTCCCCGGGGTCGATCGTCAGGTCGACGCGCCGGAGCACCGAGACGGCGCCGTTCGCGCCGGCGAAGGTGCGTTCCACACCCGCGAGCGACACCGCCCCGGGTGCCGAGGCAGGACTCGACGCAGGCGCGGTGGCGGTCAGGACGGTGGACATGCGTCCAGCTTTCCGGACCGCCGCCGTCCCGCCTCATCGGCTGTAACGGTCTGAAACGAATCGTTCCCAGCGGGCGTCAGCGGGCGAGGTCCGCCACTTCGGCGGCAGCCCGGGCGACGTCGTCGTTCACGACGCGGTAGTCGAACTCGCCCTGCGAGGCCAGCTCGACCCGGGCGGTCTTCAGGCGGCGTGCCCGCTCCTCCTCGCCCTCGGTGCCCCGCCCCACGAGGCGGTTCACGAGCTCGTCCCAGCTCGGCGGCAGAAGGAAGACGAGCGTCGCGTCCGGCGCGGCGGCCCGCACCTGACGCGCACCCTGCAGGTCGATCTCGAGCAGCACCGTCCGTCCTTCGGCGAGGGCGGCGTCGATGGGACGACGCGGCGTGCCGTACCGGTAGGCGTTGTGGACCGTCGCGTGCTCGAGGAGCTCGCCGTCGCGCACCATCCGGTCGAACTCCGCGTCGTCGACGAAGAAGTAGTGCTCCCCCTCGACCTCGCCCGGCCGGGGCGGCCGCGTCGTGGCCGAGACCGACAGCAGGATCTCGGGGTGGTGCTCCTTGATGTGCGCGGCGACGGTGCCCTTGCCGACCGCGGTCGGGCCGGCCAGGACGATCAGCCGACTGCGCTCGGCGCGCGCGCGGGGCTCGGGCAGCCGGCGGTCGAGGTACTCCTGCAGCACCTGGCGCTGACGGATGCCGAGACCGCCGATCTTCTTCACCGGTGCGATCTGCAGGTCGGTCAGGATCCGGTCGCGCTTGCCCTCGCCGATGGCGGGGATCGCGGTCAGGAATTCGGTCACGCGCATGGCGGCCGCCGCGGACTGGGGCTCGGCCCACGCGCGTCGCAGGAGGTCCTGCGGGCTGATGACGCGCGTCGAGACGTCGCGCTTGAGCGCGGCGCGCTCGCGGCGTGCCGCGACGGCGCGTCGCGATGCGGCGGCGCGGTCGACCTCGGGAGGGGTGCGGGAGTCAGGCATGTCGTGCGTCCTGGAGTTCGGAGTTGTGGGTGTCGATGGCCGCGCCGATTCCGCCGGGACCCGCGCCGAGGATGCTGCGGCTCGCACTGGCGAGCACCTGCGGTGCGAGCGGACCGAACCGCTCGGTGAGGTCGCGCAGGCGGGCACCCTGCGCGCCGAACCCCGGGGCGAGGATCGATGCGCGATGCAGCGAGGCATCCGACAGTCCGAGGTCGGCGCGTTCCACTGTAGCCCCGACGACGAACCCCACCGGCCCGAACCTGTCGTCCCCGACGACGGCCGAGGCGTTGGCGGCTCCGGCACGCTGGGCGACCCAGTCGGCCACCGTCTGGCCGCGCTCCGCGTCGACGGCCGTGACCTCGGCGGATTGGAGGCCGGCCGCCTCGGGGTTGCTCGTCGCGGCGAGGACGTACACGCCCTTGCCCGCACGCACGGCGGTCGCGATCGTGCCGCGCAGCGAGTCCGGGCCGAGGTATGGGCTGACCGTCACGGCATCCGATTCCAACGGGGACCCGGCTGCGAGCCACGCCTCGGCGTAGCCGTCCATCGTCGTGCCGATGTCGCCGCGCTTGGCGTCGGCGATCACGACGAGGCCCGCCGCGCGCGCCGTGCCGATGACCTCCTCGAGGGCGGCGAACCCGGCCGACCCGTAGCGCTCGAAGAACGCCACCTGCGGCTTCACAACGCTGACGCGGGTGCGCGCGGCATCCACCACCCGCAGGCCGAACTCGCGGACACCCGCAGCGGATGCCGGGAGCCCCCACGCGTCCAGGAGGGACGCGTGGGGGTCGATCCCGACGCACAGCGGGCCGCGGGCGTCGACCGCCGCGGCCAGCCGTGAACCGAATGAGGTCACACCGCCGCCTTCCGGTCGGCGGCGTACTCCTGGAGGCTCCGAACCGCGAAGCCCTCGCGGAGGACCGGCATGGCCGACACCGCGGCACCGAGGACGGCCATCGTCGTGAACAGCGCCTTGTCGGCGGCCACGGCGGCGGCGCGGATCTCGTACCCGTCGGCGCGGGCGATGCCGCCCGAGGGCGTGTTCACGACGATGTCGATCTCGCCGGCGTTGATGAGGTCGACGACGTTCGACTCACCGGAGTCCTGCGTCTCGGAGTACTTCGAGACGACCTCCACCCGGATGCCGTTGCGGGCGAGGATCTCGGCCGTACCCTCGGTGGCGATGAGCGTGTAGCCGAGCTCCTGCAACCGGTGGGCGGGCAGGATGACGGCGCGCTTGTCGTCGTCGGCGACCGACAGGAACACGGTGCCCGAGGTCGGCATCCCGCCGTACGCGGCCGCCTGGCTCTTCGCGAACGCCGTCGGGAAGTCCCGGTCGATGCCCATGACCTCGCCGGTCGAGCGCATCTCGGGGCCGAGCACGGAGTCCACCGTGCGACCGTCCGCGGTCCGGAACCGCTTGAACGGCAGCACGGCCTCCTTGACGGCGACCGGAGCGTCCAGCGGCACCCGCGAGCCGTCCTGCTCGGGCAGGAGACCCTCGGCGATCAGCTCGGCGATCGACGCGCCCGCCATGATGCGGCTGGCGGCCTTGGCCATCGGGATGCCGAGGGCCTTGGACACGAACGGCACGGTGCGCGATGCGCGCGGGTTGGCCTCGATGACGTACAGGACGCCGGCCGAGACCGCGAACTGCACGTTCAGCAGGCCACGCACCCCGACGCCCTCGGCGATCGCGTGGGTCGCGGTGCGCACGCGGTCGATCTCGCCGCGTCCGAGCGACATCGGCGGCAGGGTGCACGACGAGTCGCCGGAATGGATGCCGGCCTCCTCGAGGTGCTCCATGACGCCGCCGATGTAGAGCTGCTCGCCGTCGAAGAGCGCGTCGACGTCGATCTCCACGGCGTCGTCGAGGAAGCGGTCCACGAGCAGCGGCGCGTCCTCGCGGATGATCGCCTGGTCGGCGATGCGGACGAAGTAGTCACGCAGGCTCTCGGTGTCGTAGACGATCTCCATGCCGCGTCCGCCGAGCACGAAGCTCGGGCGCACCAGGACGGGGTACCCGATCTCCTCGGCGATCGCGATAGCGCCCGCCTCGTCGGTGGCCGTCCCATGACGCGGCGCGGTGAGACCCGCGCGGTCGAGCAGCTGCGAGAAGAGCTCTCGCTCCTCCGCGATGTCGATCGCGGCGGGCTTCGTGCCGAGGATCGTGTAGCCCGCGGCCTCGATCCCCTTCGCGAGTCCGAGCGGGGTCTGACCGCCGAGCTGGCAGACGACGCCGACGATCTCGCCTGACTGCGCCTCGGCGTGCAGGACCTCGAGGACGTCCTCGAGCGTGAGCGGCTCGAAGTAGAGCCGGTCGCTCGTGTCGTAGTCGGTCGAGACCGTCTCGGGGTTGCAGTTGACCATGATGGTCTCGAATCCGGCATCCGACAGCGCGAAGGACGCGTGGACGCACGAGTAGTCGAACTCGACGCCCTGGCCGATGCGGTTCGGGCCCGAGCCGATGATGACGACCTTGCGGCCCTCGCTCGGCGTGACCTCGGTCTCGCGGTCGTACGAGGAGTAGTGGTACGGCGTGAGGGCCGGGAACTCCCCCGCGCACGTGTCGACGGTCTTGTAGACCGGGCGCAGTCCGATGCCGTGACGGATGCCGCGCACCTCCGCTTCGCCGAGGCCGCGGATCTCCGCGGTCTGGGCGTCGCTGAAGCCGTGGTCCTTCGCGAGGCGCAGGACGTCCTCGGTCAAGTCGTCGGCCTCGCGGATGTACTCGGCCACCTCGTTGATGAGGATCATCTGGTCGAGGAACCACGGGTCGATCGCCGTTGCCTCGAACGCCTGCTCGAGCGTCGCGCCCTTGCGCAGCGCCTGCTGCAGCACGACGATCCGGCCGTCGGTCGGGGTCTTCGCGATCTCGAGGAGCTCCTCCACCGAGCGCTCCTCGGGGCCCCAGTGGAAGCTCGAGCCGCGCTTCTCGAGGGAGCGCAGGGCCTTCTGCAGGGCGGTCGTGTAGTTGCGGCCGATCGCCATCGCTTCACCGACCGACTTCATGGTGGTCGTGAGCGTCGTGTCGGCGGCGGGGAACTTCTCGAAGTTGAAGCGGGGCACCTTGACGACGACGTAGTCGAGCGTCGGCTCGAAGCTCGCGGGCGTCGCCTTCGTGATGTCGTTCGGCACCTCGTCGAGGCGGTAGCCGATCGCGAGCTTCGCGGCGAGCTTGGCGATCGGGAAGCCGGTCGCCTTCGAGGCGAGCGCCGACGAGCGCGAGACACGCGGGTTCATCTCGATGACGATGATGCGGCCGGTCTGCGGGTCGACGGCGAACTGGATGTTGCAGCCACCGGTGTCGACGCCGACGGCGCGGATGATGTCGATGCCGATGTCGCGGAGCTTCTGGTACTCCCGGTCGGTGAGAGTCAGCGCCGGCGCCACGGTGATCGAGTCGCCCGTGTGCACGCCGACCGGGTCGACGTTCTCGATCGAGCAGACGACGACTGTGTTGTCGGCGGTGTCGCGCATGAGCTCGAGCTCGTACTCCTTCCAGCCGAGGATCGACTCCTCCAGGAGCACCTCGGTCGTGGGAGAGTCGCGCAGACCCGCGCCGCCGATGCGGCGGAGGTCCTCCTCGTCGTACGCGAAGCCGGAGCCCAGCCCGCCCATCGTGAAGGAGGGACGGACCACGAGCGGGTACCCGAGCTCGGCGGCACCGGCGAGCAGGTCGTCCATGGTGTGCGCGATGACGCTGCGGGCGACATCGGCGCCGGACTCGAGGACGAGCTCCTTGAAGACCTGCCGGTCCTCGCCCTTGCGGATGGCGTCGACCTTCGCGCCGATGAGCTCGACGCCGTACTTCTCGAGGATGCCGCGGTCGTGCAGCGCCATCGCGGCGTTGAGCGCCGTCTGGCCGCCGAGGGTCGGCAGGATCGCGTCGGGCTTCTCCTTGGCGATGATCGTCTCGATGACCTCGGGGGTGATCGGCTCGACGTAGGTGGCGTCGGCGAAGTCGGGGTCGGTCATGATCGTCGCGGGGTTCGAGTTGACGAGGATGACGCGCACGCCCTCCTCGCGGAGGACCCGGCACGCCTGGGTGCCGGAGTAGTCGAACTCGCAGGCCTGACCGATGACGATCGGGCCCGATCCGATGACGAGGACGCTGTTGATGTCGTCGCGCTTAGGCATTCTGGGTCGTCTCCTGAGTGGCGATCACGAGGTCGCGGAAGCGGTCGAAGAGATAGTTGGCGTCGTGCGGGCCGGCGGCGGCCTCGGGGTGGTACTGCACGCTGAACGCCGGGAGATCGAGGGCACGCAGGCCCTCCACCACGTTGTCGTTGAGACCGACGTGGCTCACCTCGACGCGGCCGTAGCCGTTCGGGCTGTCGATGACGCCCTCGATGGGCGCGTCGACGGCGAACCCGTGGTTGTGTGCCGTGATCTCGACGCGACCGGTCGTCTTGTCGAGGACGGGCTGGTTGATGCCGCGGTGCCCGAAGGGCAGCTTGTACGTGCCGAACCCGAGAGCGCGGCCGAACAGCTGGTTGCCGAAGCAGATGCCGAAGAAGGGCAGGCGCGCATCCAGCACCTCGCGCAGCAGCGCGACGTGACGGTCGGATGCCGCGGGGTCGCCGGGGCCGTTCGAGTAGAAGACCGCCACCGGGTCGATCGCCTGGATGTCGGCGAAGGTGATCGACTGCGGGAGGACGTGCACCTCGAACCCGCGGGCGGCGAGGTTGTTCACGGTGGCCTGCTTGACGCCGAGGTCGAGGATCGCGAGGTTGCCGATCTTCTCCCCCACCGCCGGGGTCACCTCGGCGGCGGCGACCGAGACGTCGGCGGACAGGTTCTGTCCGCTCATCTCGGGCGCCTCGCGCACGATGCGCAGCTGCTCGTCGTCGGTGAGGGATGCGGCATCCCCCGAGAACACGCCACCGCGCATCGAGCCGGCGGAGCGGAGCACACGCGTCACCGCACGGGTGTCGACGCCGCTGATCCCGACGATGCCGTCGCGGACGAGGGCGTCTTCGAGCGAGTGGTCGGCGCGCCAGTTCGAGACGATGCGCGACGGGTCGCGGAGGACGTAGCCCGACACCCAGATGCGGCGCGACTCGTGGTCCTCGCCGTTCATGCCGGTGTTGCCGATGTGGGGCGCGGTCTGCAGGACGATCTGACCCGCGTAGGACGGGTCGGTGATCGTCTCCTGGTAACCGGTCATCGCGGTGGCGAAGACGACCTCGCCGAGGGTGGTGCCGCGCGCGCCGTAGGCGTGACCGGGGTGGCGGGAACCGTCTTCGAGGACGAGGACGGCGGGTTCGGGAGCCTGGAATCTCTGAATGCTCATGCGTCGCTTCCGGGAGTCTGCTGGGGGGAGGGGGGAGTGGGGGTGGCGGGGAGGATCCCGGCGATCGCGTCGGCGAGCGAGCGGGCCGAGGTGTCCTGCGGGCGGAGGTAGCTGTCGACGAGAGTGCCCTCGGGCGTCGTCCACGCGACGCGGACGAGCCCGTCGCGCTCGACGACCCGGTCGATGGCGACCGTGGCCTGTCCCGCGTCGACGAGGCGGTCCGCCGCGAGGAAGACGCGCGGCTGGCCGGTCAGATCGAGCGCGACGCCGCGGTCGGTGACGGTGACGTCGACGCGCGAGCGGAAGGCGAGCCCGCGGATCGCGAGCCGCTCGAGCGGCTCGTCGTGGCGCGTCGTCGCGACGTACAGTCCCTCGGACCGCAGTCGCGTCGTGGCGCCGGCCGGCGCCTCGCCGACGGGAGCGGTCAGGCCCGCATCCCGCCGGGATCGTCGTCGCCACGCGAGGAGGCCCGCGAGGATCAGGAGCGCCGCGACCGCCGCCATGATGAGGCCGGCGGCCTCGCGGCTCACGGGGCGACCTCGTCGACGACGACGCCGTCCGCCACGGTCTGTCGCCCGCGGAAGAACGTCGCACGCACCTCGCCCGGCAGCTCCCGCCCGAGGTAGGGCGAGTTGACGCTCCGGCCCCGCAGGTCGTCGGTGCCGAACGCCCGGACCGGGGCCGCATCGTAAAGGGTGAGGGATGCCGGGGCGCCGACCGCGAGCGGCGTGCCGGCGTCGGCGAGGCGGCCGATGCGGGCCGGAGCGGTCGACATGACGCGCGCCACGTCGGCCCACTCCAGCAGACCGGTCTCGATCATCGCGGCGTGGACGACGCGGAGCGCCGATTCGAGCCCCACCATGCCGTTCGCCGCCGCCTGCCACTCGCACGTCTTCGCCTCGGCGGGGTGCGGCGCGTGGTCGGTCGCGACGATGTCGATCGTGCCGTCGGCGAGACCCTCGCGAACGGCCATCACGTCCTCGTCGCGCCGCAGCGGCGGGTTCACCTTGAACCGCGGGTCGTAGCCGCGGACGAGCTCCTCGGTGAGCAGCAGGTGGTGGGGCGTGACCTCGGCGGTCACGTGGATGCCGCGCTTCTTGGCCCACCGGATGAGGTCGACCGATCCCGCGGTGGAGAGGTGGCACACGTGCAGGCGCGATCCGACGTGCTCGGCCAGCAGCACGTCGCGGGCGATGATCGACTCCTCGGCGACCGCCGGCCAGCCGGTCAGCCCGAGCTCCGCCGAGACGGTGCCCTCGTTCATCTGCGCGCCCTCGGTGAGCCGCGGGTCCTGCGCGTGCTGCGCGACGACGCCGTCGAAGGACTTCACGTACTCCAGCGCGCGCCGCATGATGAGCGGGTCGAAGACGCAGAAGCCGTCGTCGCTGAAGACGCGGACGCGGGCACGCGACGACGCCATGGCGCCGAGCTCGGCGAGCCGCTCCCCCTTCTGGCCGACCGTGACGGCGCCGATCGGCTGCACGTGGACGTAGCCCGCGGCCTCGCCGAGGGCGAGCTCCTGTTCGACGACGCCGGCCGTGTCGGCGACGGGTGAGGTGTTCGGCATCGCGAAGACGGTCGTGTAGCCGCCCGCGGCAGCCGCCCGCGATCCGGTGAGGATCGTCTCGGACGCCTCGTAGCCGGGCTCGCGGAGGTGGGTGTGCAGGTCGACGAGTCCCGGCAGCGCGATCAGGCCGTCGGCATCCACCGTCCGCGCCCCGGCGGCACTGAGTCCGGAACCCAGCTCGGCGATGACACCGTCCCGGATCAGGATGTCGGCGGCGATGCCGCCGTCGATCCGCGCTCCGCGGATGAGGGTGGTCTCGGTCATCGGGCCTCCTCCTGTGCGTCGTGGGTGGGTCGCTCCCCCGCCAGGAGCAGGTAGAGCGCCGCCATGCGCACCGACACCCCGTTCGCGACCTGTTCGAGAACGGTCGAGCGTGGCGAATCGGCGGCGTCGGCGGAGATCTCCAGACCCCGGTTCATGGGTCCGGGATGCAGGACAATGCTATCGGTCGGCAGGGCGGCCATCCGCGCGGCATCCAATCCCCAGCGCCGCGAATACTCCCGCTCAGTCGGGAAATAGGCGGCATTCATCCGCTCGAGCTGGATGCGGAGCATCATGACCGCGTCGGGGGCGTCGGCGATGGCCTGATCGAGGTCGTAGAGGACGGTGACCGGCCACGCCGTCACGTCCTGCGGGACGAGGGTCGGCGGCGCGACGAGGGTGACGCGCGCCCCGAGGGTCGTGAGCAGCCAGACGTTCGACCGGGCGACGCGTGAGTGCAGGATGTCGCCGACGATCGCGACGTGCAGGCCCGACAGGTCGCGACCCCGACTGTCGTCGCCGAAGAAGCGCTTGCGGATCGTGAAGGCGTCGAGCAGCGCCTGCGTCGGGTGCTCGTGGGTCCCGTCACCCGCGTTCAGGACGCCGGCGGAGATCCATCCACTCGTCGCGAGCGTGTGGGGGGCACCGGAGGCGCCGTGGCGGATGACGACGGCGTCGGCCCCCATCGCCTGCAGGGTCTGGGCGGTGTCCTGGAGCGACTCGCCCTTGGAGACCGACGACCCCTTCGCGGAGAAGTTGATGACGTCGGCGGAGAGCCGCTTGGCCGCCGCCTCGAAGGAGATGCGGGTGCGGGTCGAGTCCTCGAAGAAGAGGTTCACGACCGTCTTGCCGCGGAGCGTCGGGAGCTTCTTGATCTCGCGCGACTGCGTGTCGCGCATGTCCTCGGCGACGTCGAGGATGCGGAGGGCGTCGGCGCGGCCGAGCGTACGGGTGTCGAGCAGGTGCCTCATGACGCGATCGTCACCTCCTCGGCGCCGTCGACGTCGGCGAGGCGGACGTTGACGCGCTCGTCGCGCGAGCTCGGCAGGTTCTTGCCCACGAAGTCGGGCCGGATCGGCAGTTCGCGGTGACCGCGGTCGACGAGGATCGCGAGCCGCACGGCGGCGGGACGGCCGATGTCCTGCAGCGCGTCGAGCGCCGCGCGGATGGACCGCCCCGAGAAGAGCACGTCGTCGACGAGGACGACGGTCTTGGCGTCGATCCCGCCGGCGGGGATCTCCGTCGGGCGCGGCGTGCGGGTCGGGTTGCGGTGCAGATCGTCGCGATACATGGTCACGTCGAGTGCGCCGACCGGGACGGTGGCCCCGGTGAACGAGGCGATGAGTGACGCGATCCGCTCGGCGAGGGTGACGCCGCGGGTGGGGATCCCGAGGAGCACGAGCCCATCGGGGCCCTTGTTCGACTCGAGGATCTCGTGAGAGATGCGCGTGAGTGCGCGGGCGATGTCGCTGTCGTGCAAGACGATGCGCGAAGTCATCCGCCGCTCCCTTCTCCGCCTCACAGGACGGTGTTAAAGGTTGCTTGTGTGCGACCAGTCTAACGGGGTGCGCCCGCTCGGCATGCCAGGATGACTCCGGGGGAAGACATGGCATCTGTACGCACGACCATCGTGGTGACCGGGACGGTCCTCGTTGTTCTGTACGCGCAGCTGATGTACGTCGTCACCCAGATCCTCACACCGCTGTCGACCGTGCCGGGGCGGACGCTCGACCAGATCGCCGTCGCCGCCGAGGCGGCCGGTGAGCCTGTCTTCACGCCCCTCGCCGTCGCCCTCCCACTCGTCGGGGTCGCGCTGGCGGCGGCCGTCCTCGTCGCCGCGATCATGTTCCCCGTATTCCGGACGGAGTGGGTCGCGCTCGCGTACCTCGCGCTGCTCGTCTGCGGTCTACCCGCCTACGTCGGCGTGGCCTTCGGCGTCGGGATGTCCCTCGGCGACCTCGGTGACGTGCTGCCCATCGACGGCTCGGACTCCGAGGTCGGGCTCGTCCTCGTGAGCACGAGCTTCGTCGCCTGCTTCCTCATCCTCGGCGTCGGGGCGGGGATCCTCGTGCACCGCGCCGGGCGCGGCGTCGGGAAGCTCGCCGCCTTCCGCCCCGCACGCTGAGATCTGCGTTCGCGCGGAGGGATGGCGGCCCGGTCGTCCGCTGGAAGGCCGATCTCCGCTCGGGGGCCGGTCCCTGGGTCCCTCCACACCCGCTGCGGACGGATCACTCGCCCACAACGACGCCCGCGAGCGTGATCGCATGCGGCCATAGGGGCACGCTCGACGGATGGATATCCGCGAATGGGTGCGGCACCGCGGCGGCGTGGTGCGGACCTCAGACCTTCGGGATGCCGGGTTCTCCCGACATCGGATCGGCACGGCGGGCCTGGAACGACCGCGCCGCGGCTGGGTCGCCGAGCAGGGAGCCGATCCGCTCCTCTACAGCGCGGCACGCGCGGGCGTGGTCCTGACGTGCGTCACGCAGGCGCGGCGGCTCGGTCTCTGGACGCTGGCCGGCTCCTCACGGCCGCACGTGGGCGCGCCACCGGCATCCGGTGCCGTTTCTGCTCGCGGCGCGCGCGTCCACTGGGGCGCGCCGCTGATCGCACGCGTGCCGGGCGCGCTGGAGGACCCCATCGAGAACGTCCTCGCGATCGTCGCGGAGTGCCGGCCGTTCGAACAGGCGCTCGCCGTCTGGGACTCCGCGCTGCGGCAGGGCCTGGTGTCCGCGGCGGTCATGCGACGCTACGCCCTCCGTCCGGCCGCGCGGCGCGTGCTCGAGGATGCCTGTGCTCACCTCGATTCCGGCCTCGAGACCTTCGTCTCGGTCCGTCTCCGCTGGATTCCGGCCACCGTCCACCCCCAGGTGTACCTGCACGGTCACCGGGTCGACTTCCTCATCGGGGCCAGGCTCGTGCTGCAGATCGACGGAGGCCATCACGTCGGAGCACAACGCGATGCCGACAACGCGCACGACACCCTCCTCGCCCTGCACGGCTACACCGTGATCCGTGTCGGGTACACCGACGTCGTGGAGCGGTGGCCCGACGTCCAGGATCGGATCCTCCGGGCGCTGGCGCAGGGCCTCCACCTCGCCTGACCGGGCTTCCGTCCGGCGGAGATCTGCGTTCCCGCGGACGGATGCCGCCGCAATCGTCCTCGCGAAGACGGATCTCCGCCCGAGCGCAGCGACGCCGCCCGGCGGCGGCCGGGGGTCAGCTCCGCGCGATGCGGGCGAGCACGCCGTGCACGAACGAGCCGGAGTCGTCGGTCGAGAACTCCTTCGCGAGCTCGACGGCCTCATCGATCGCGACGGCCGTGGGCACGTCGTCGTTGTGGAGGATCTCCCACACGCCGATGCGGAGGATCGCGCGGTCGACCGCCGGCATCCGCTCGAGCTTCCAATCGCGGGCGTGGGTGACGATCTGCTCGTCGATCTCGCTCTGCGTGTCGATGACGCCGTCGACGATCTCGCGCGCGTAGAGCCACGACGCCTCGCGGGCGGGCTCGCTCGCCGCGCGCTTCGCTTCGGCGGCGAGGGTCACGGCGAGGTCGTCGCCGCGGATGTCCGACTGGTACAGGATGTCGAGGGCGCGCTTGCGCGCCTTGCTCCGTGCGCTCATCGGAGGGTCAGTTCACGCGGCCGAGGTAGTCCCCGGTGCGCGTGTCGACCTTGACCTTGGTGCCCTGCTCGACGAAGAGCGGGACCTGGATCTCGTAGCCGGTCTCGAGGGTGGCGGGCTTCGTGCCGGCCGACGAACGGTCGCCCTGCAGGCCCGGCTCGGTGTAGGTGATCTCGAGGACGACCGACGCGGGCATCTCGACGTACAGCGGGTTGCCGTTGTTCAGCGCGATCTGGACCTGCTGGTTCTCGAGCAAGTAGTTCGCGGCGTCACCGACGACCGTCGGGGACACGCTCAGCTGGTCGTAGTCCGACACGTCCATGAAGACGTAGCTGTCACCGTCGTTGTAGAGGTAGGTGAAGTCGCGGCGGTCGACGTTCTCGATCTCGATCTTCGCGCCCGCGTTGTAGGTGCGGTCGACGACCTTGCCCGAGACGACGTTCTTGAGCTTGGTGCGGACGAAGGCACCGCCCTTGCCGGGCTTCACGTGCTGGAACTCGACGACGCTCCAGAGCTGTCCGTCGATGGACAGGACGACGCCGTTCTTGATGTCTGCAGTGGATGCCATGAGAGTGCGGTTTTCCGTTCGATGAGTTCAGGGGCCAGAGCGGCCGACGATCGATTCTACGGGATGCCGCGGCATCCGCCCCGGGAAGCGGTCAGTCCCCGAGCCGCGCGACGAGCGCGCGCGTGGCCTCCGCGTACCCCGCGACGCCACGCCCGACGACATGGACCACCGCGACGTCGGCGACGTAGGAGTGGTGGCGGAACGCCTCGCGCGCCATCACGTCGGAGATGTGCACCTCGGCGACGGGCAGGGCGACACCCGCGAGGGCGTCGCGCAGGACGACGGAGGTGTGGGTGAGGCCGCCCGGGTTGATGACGATGCCGGCGCAGTCCGTGCGGGCCGCGTGGATCGCGTCGATCAGCACACCTTCGTGGTTGCTCTGCACGGCGCGCACCTCGTAGCCGGACTCCGCCGCGGTCCTTGCGACCAGGGATTCGACGTCGGCGAGCGTCTCGGTGCCGTAGACCTCGGGTTCGCGGATGCCGAGCAGGTTCAGGTTCGGTCCGTTGACGAGCAGGAGGCGGCGGGTCGACACGTCAGCACCCTATCGGGCGGCCCTGTGCATCTGGATCTCGAACCCCGCTGCGGTGTCGACGCCGAGCCCCGTCGGCGTGAACGCGAGCCGGCGGTAGGCCGCCTGCGCCCGCGCGTTGTCGGTGTGGACGTCGAGCGTCAGTCCGTTTGCGCCCGCTTCCTCCGCCCACGCCGCGGCCACCTCCACGAGTGCGTCGAGGATGCCGCGGCCGCGGTGATCGGCGTCGACGAAGACCCCGACGAGGTCGGCCTGGGGCGCGTCGACTGCCCGGCCGAGGGTGTCGGTCGAGCCCGCCGCGCGCAGCAGCACGGTCACCGAGCCCACCCACCGCTCCCCCGCGACGGCGACGAACTGCGCGGCGTCTTCGCCCATCGCGGCATCCGCGGTGCGCTGCTGCCAGAAGTCGTCGGCCTGGGCGAGCGCCTCCTCGGCGGTGGAGAGGAAGGCGATCGATGCCACCGGGTCCCGCAGCGCGCGGAGGCGGAGATCGCGGACCTGCCGCCACTCCTGCAGGCGCACCCGCCGGACGACGGCATCCGTCACCCGGCGACCTCCTGGTACGCCGCGAACAGGATCGACTCGTCGGGCGCCTGCATGACGGTGGGCTTGCCGATCGCGTCGAGGACGATGAAGCGCAGCATCCCGCCGCGGGCTTTCTTGTCGCGCTGCATGACGCCGAGCAGGTGCTGCCACCCGTCCATGCGGTAGCTCACGGGGAGCCCGAGCAGATCGAAGATGCGGCGGTGCCGGGCGACGTCCTCGTCGGAGAGGCGGCCGGCGAGGCGCGAGAGCTCCGCGGCGTACATCATGCCGATCGAGATGGCCGCGCCGTGACGCCAGCGGTAGCGCTCGGCGTGCTCGATGGCGTGTCCGAGCGTGTGGCCGTAGTTGAGGATCTCGCGCAGGCCCGCCTCGCGGAAGTCCTCGCTCACGACGCGCGCCTTCATCTCGATGGCGAGCTCGATGCAGCGACGGAACTCCGCCGTCGTCGGGTCGACCGCGGCCTCGGGGTCGCGCTCGACGATGTCGAGGATCTCGGGGAACCAGATGAAGCCCGCCTTGACCACTTCCGCGAAGCCCGCCACGGTCTCGTTGCGGGGCAGGGTGTCGAGCACGTCGAGGTCGCAGATCACCGACCTCGGCGCCCAGAAAGCGCCGACGAGGTTCTTCCCCTCGGCCGTGTTGACCCCGGTCTTGCCGCCGACGGCGGCGTCCACCATGCCGAGGACGGTGGTCGGGATCTGCACGATCTGCACGCCCCGCAGCCAGGATGCCGCGACGAACCCGGCGAGATCGGTGACCGCACCGCCGCCGAAGCCGATGACCGCGTCCGAGCGGGTGAAGTCGGCCTGGCCCATGACCTGCCAGCAGAAGGCGGCCACCTCGATGCGCTTGCCGTCCTCGGCATCGGGCACCTCGGCGGTCAGGACCTCGAGGGTGCCGTCGGCGAGGAGCGTCTCGCGCAGGTCGGCGGCCTTCGCGCCGAGCCGCGGCGTGTGCACGACGAGCACCTTCTTCACCGTGGGCGCGAGGTGCTCGCGGACACCGGCGAGCAGCCCGCGTCCGACGTGGATGTCGTAGGGCGTCGCTCCCGTGACGCTGATGGTGGTGTGGCTCATTCGTGTGCTCCGAGGGGGTCGGCGGAGGGGGCTGCCCACTCCGCGATGGCGGTCACGATGTTCTCGAGCGGGCCCGACGAGGTGTCGAAGGTCGCATCGGCGACCGCCTCGTAGACGGGACGCCGCTCGGCGTAGATCCGCTCCCAGCGGGCGATCGGGGTCTCGTCGCCCGCGGTGAGCAGGGGCCGGGTCGCCGCCTCGCCGAGCCGACGCGCGACGACGCGCGGGGCGACCGTCAGGAGGGCGACCCGGTGCGCCTGCAGCCGCTGCCGGGTGGTCTCGTCGAGCACCGCGCCCCCGCCGAGCGACACGACGCCCCCGGTCTCGAGTGCCGCCGCGACGGCGTCGCGCTCGAGCACGCGGAAGTGACTCTCGCCGTGCGTCGCGAAGATGTCGGCGATCGGGCCGTGCTGACGGACGATCGCGGCGTCGGTGTCGGTGAAGCTGCGGCCCAAGCGCTTCGCGACGCGCTTGCCGACGCTCGTCTTGCCGGCCCCCATGGGGCCGATGAGGACGATCGCCTGGCGCTCAGGCGAGGTCATGCGCGAGCAGCGCCGCCTCTGACGCAGGGGTCGTCTTCAGCGTCTCGGGGATCGCCGCGAGGTAGGTCTCGAGGTTCCGCCGCGTCTCGCGCACGCTGTCGCCGCCGAACTTCTCGAGGACGGCATCGGCCAGGACGATCGCGACCATCGCCTCGGCGACGACGCCGGCCGCGGGGACCGCGCAGACGTCCGAGCGCTGGTGGTGCGCGGCTGCGGTGTCGCCGGTGGCGACGTCGACGGTGCGCAGCGCGTGCGGGACCGTCGCGATCGGCTTCATGCCCGCGCGGACGCGCAGGACGGTGCCCGTCGACATGCCGCCCTCGGTGCCGCCGGCGCGGTCGGACGCGCGGGTGATGCCGTCCGCCGTCGCGAAGAGCTCGTCGTGGGCCGCGGATCCGCGGCGGCGCGTGGTCTCGAACCCGTCGCCGACCTCGACGCCCTTGATCGCATGGATGCTCATGAGCGCCTGGGCGAGCTTGCCGTCGAGGCGGCGATCCCAGTGCACGTGCGAGCCGAGCCCCGGCGGCAGTCCGTAGGCGAGTACCTCGACGATGCCGCCGAGGGTGTCACCGTCCTTCTTGGCGGCATCCACCTCGGCGACCATGCGCTCGGACGTCTGCGGGTCGAAGCAGCGCAGCGGATCGGCATCGAGCGTCGCGACGTCGTCCGGACCGGGGAGCGCGGAACCCTCGGGCACCTGCACGGGACCGATCGACAGGGTGTGGCTGACGAGGCGGATGCCGAGCTCCGAGAGGAATTCGCGGGCGATCGCGCCGAGCGCGACGCGCGCCGCGGTCTCGCGGGCGCTGGCGCGCTCGAGGATGGGGCGGGCCTCGTCGAAGTCGTACTTCTGCATGCCGACGAGGTCGGCGTGGCCGGGACGGGGGCGCGTCAGAGCGGCGCCGCGCCCGCGCGAGCGCTCGGTCATCTCGACCGGCTCGGGGTTCATGACCTCGACCCACTTCGGCCACTCGGTGTTGCCGATGCGCAGGGCGATCGGGCTGCCCAGCGAGAGGCCGTGCCGCACGCCTCCGGAGAGGTTCAGCTCGTCCTCCTCGAACTTCATCCGCGACCCGCGTCCGTAGCCGAGCTTGCGGCGGGCGAGGTCGGCGCGGATCGCGTCGAGCGAGACGGGCACGCCGGAGGGCAGACCCTCCATGATGGCGACGAGTTCGGGGCCGTGGGATTCGCCGGCGGTGAGCACGCGGAGCATTGCTCTAGTCTCCCACGAGCGCGCGGCGCATGACGGCCACCACCTCGTCCTCGCGCGGGAGCGGCTGATCGACGCCCCCCGAGGCGAACGCGCGGATCTGCAGCACGGCCTGATGCAGCAGCATCCCCGCCCCGCCCTGCGCGGGCGCGCCGATGCGGTCCCACGCCCGCGACAGATCCGTCGGCCAGTGGCCGTAGACGACGTCGAGGAGTGCGCCACCGGCGGCGGCGAGACGATCCGCGACGGACTCGTCCACCGAGACGCCGCCGGGGAGCGTCGCGATCGTGACGTCCACGGACGCGTGAGTCGTCGAGTCGAGCGGCACCGCGTCGACGCGGAGCCGGAGCCGCTCCCCCAGGTCCTGCAGCGAGGCGGCCGCGGCGGGACGGCGTGCCGCGATCCACACCCGCTGCACGCCGATCTCCGACAGCGCGACGAGCGCAGCGGATGCCGTCGCCCCCGCACCGACGATGCGCGCCCGGTCGGCGGCCACGACACCGGCCTCCGCCAACGCGGCGACGATGCCCCCGGCATCCGTGTTGAAGGCATGCCACCCGGAGCCGGACCGGACGAGCGTGTTCGCCGCGCCGGTCAGTGCCGCGCGGGCGTCGTGCTGCCCGGCGGCGGCGTAGGCGACGTGCTTGAGGGGCATCGTGAGCGAGAGCCCGCGGTGCTCGGGGCCGAGCGAGGCGAGCTCATCGGCGAAGGAGGCCTCGTCGACCCGCCGCCGACCGTAGGTCCAGTCCCACCCCAGCAGCGCGTAGGCGGCCGTGTGCATCGCCGGCGACAGGCTGTGCCCGATCGGATCGCCCCAGACCTCCAGGGCGGTCGTCATCAGGAGCAGCCTCCGTCGGGGTTGTCCCGGCACCACTGCTGGTATTGCGCGACGGCCTTCTCGTGCTCGGCGAAGGTCGCGGAGAACACGGTCTCGCCGGTGTCGAGGTTGACGGTGACGAAGTACTGCCACGGCCCTTCGGCAGGCTCCAGCGCCGCCTTGATGGCGAGTTCACCGGGGTTGGCGATGGGCGTCACCGGCAGGCCGGGGTTGACGTAGGTGTTCCACGGGTTGTCGTCCTCGAGCTCCTCCGCGCGCGAGCTCGTGCCACCCTCCCGATCGGCGAAGGGGTACTGCGCGGTCGAATCCATCTGCAGCTTGCCATTCGTGTCGCTGATCGACGGGTCAAGCCGATTCTCGATGACGCGCGAGACCTTGTAGAAGTCGTCCTCGTAGCGGGCTTCCTTCTCGATGATCGAGGCGACGGTGAGGATGCGCTCCCGCTGGTCGGCCGGGACGCCGGCATCGTCGAGGGCTGTCACCGTCCGGTCAACCATCGCCTGGATCACCTGCGTCGCCGTGACGTCGGGGTCGAAGGTGTAGGTCGCCGGGAACAGCCAGCCCTCGAGGCTCTGCGCCTTGACACCGTAGGCGGCGGGGTCCTTCACGGCGGCCTCGACGTCCTCGATGGGCAGACCGATGCCCTCGGCGATACGGGGCACCGACTGGGCGACGGTGAGCCCCTCGCGCAGCTGCGCCGTGTACTCCTGCTTGTTCGCGGGATCGAGGAGCGCCGTGAACGCCGCCTCCGAGGTCATCTTCTGCTGCAGCGAGTAGACGCCGGGCTTCAGGACGTTCGGGTCCTCGCCGCTGTCGATCAGGTACGAGTAGAACGCGTCCGAAGTCTTGGTGACACCGGCGTCGAAGAGCGTCTGAGAGATGTCGGCGCCCGTCTGACCCGAGACGATCGTGACACTCGCCTCGCCCTCGGCGAGTCCGGCGTCGAAGTCCTTCGGCTCCTCCCACCCCATGACCGCACGGATCTGGTCCTCGTAGGTGTTCCAGACGTAGAAGCCGCCGGCGACGAGACCGCCGAGGATCGCGAGGACGATTGCGAAGACCCCCCACGCCGCCACGCGGCTCTTGCGCCGGTCGCGGTCGTGGCGGTTCGACGCGGTCGAGGGCGCACCCAGGCCCTTCTCCTCGAAGAGGGCG